>JAETRV010000076.1 GCA_021770005.1 Anaerotruncus sp.
ACGGTCGAGACAGTGTCCGGATCATTACACCATTCGTGCAGGTCGGAACTTACCCGACAAGGAATTTCGCTACCTTAGGACCGTTATAGTTACGGCCGCCGTTTACCGGGGCTTCAGTTCAAGGCTTCTCCAGAAAGGATGACCTCTCCCCTTAACCTTCCGGCACCGGGCAGGTGTCAGGCTGTATACGGCTACTTTCGTATTGGCACAGCCCTGTGTTTTTGTTAAACAGTTGCCTGGACCTATTCTCTGCGCCCTCTCTTGCGAGGAGGGACCCTTTATCCCGAAGTTACAGGGTCAGTTTGCCTAGTTCCTTGACCGTGATTCACCCGAGCGCCTCAGTATGTTCTACCCGACCACGTGTGTCCGTTTCGGTACGGGTGCCCGCAGGGTGGAGCTTAGCGGATTTTCTCGGCGGCCTGGTTACCCGCGCTATCGGGGAGCCCCGGAGGGATCCCCGTACTTTCAGGTTCGGATCGGAGACCGGACTTTCCTGGACTCCTCAGCTCCTACACCCTTAAACCGTCCATTCCGTCGGACGGCGGCGGTGCCACTCCCGCGTCCCCGCGTCGCCCCTGCGGGCAGTGACGGAATCTTGACCGTCTCTGCCATCGGCCTCGCCGTACGCTTAGCCTTAGGGCCCGACTTACCCTGATCCGATTAGCGTGGATCAGGAAACCTTGGTCTTGCGGCGGGGGGGTTTCCCGCCCCCCTTATCGTTACTTATACCTGCATTTGCTTTTCCGTGCGCTCCACCGGAGCTCGCGCCCCGGATTCGCCGCGCACGGAATGCTCCCCTACCGACCTTGAGGTCCCGCGTCTTCGGCGGGAGGCTTATACCCGATTATTATCCATGCCCGGCCCCTCGACTAGTGAGCTGTTACGCACTCTTCAAACGAATGGCTGCTTCCAAGCCAACGTCCTAGCTGTCTCTGCGGCCGGACCCCGTTAAACTAACTGAGCCTCCACTTCGGGGCCTTGGACGGCGGTCAGGATTCTTCTCCTCTCGGGCGCGGACCTTAGCACCCGCGCCCTCACTCCCGGGCTATGGGCGGCGCGCATTCGGAGTTTGTCAGGACTTGGCAGGCGGCGAAGCCCCCGCATCCTATCAGTCGCTCTACCTCGCGCCGCGAACGCCCGGGGCTGCACCTAAATGCATTTCGGGGAGTACGAGCTATCTCCGAGTTTGATTGGCCTTTCACTCCTACCCTCACCTCATCCGGAGGCTTTTCAACGCCTATCGGTTCGGACCTCCATCCGGCGTTACCCGGACTTCATCCTGGACAAGGGTAGATCACTCGGTTTCGCGTCTTCCGCCGCCGACTGAACGCCCTGTTCAGACTCGCCTTCGCTGCGGCTCCGGGGGTCGTCCCCCTTAACCTCGCCGGCGACGGAAACTCGCAGGTTCATTATGCAAAAGGCACGCCGTCACCTTCAACAGAAGGCTCCGACCGCTTGTAGGCGCACGGTTTCAGGTTCTATTTCAACCTCCTGTTCGGAGTGCTTTTCACCTTTCCCTCACGGTACTGGTTCGCTATCGGTCTCCCGGGAGTATTCAGCCTTGCCGGATGGGCCCGGCGGATTCAGACGGGATTGCACGTGTCCCGCCCTACTCAGGATCCCGCTACAGTCCGGGAAGGCTGCGCGTAAGGGGCTTTCACCCGCTGCGGCCGCGCGTTCCAGCGCGTTCCGCTCGCCTTCCAGAACCGACGTCGCGGTCCTACAACCCCGCAGGCGCCGAAACGCCTGCGGTTTGGGCTTCTCCCCGTTCGCTCGCCGCTACTGGGGGAATCACTGTTGTTTTCTTTTCCTGCGGGTACTAAGATGTTTCAGTTCCCCGCGTTGGCCTCCCGCAAAAGCGGGATGTCACCCCTTCAGGATGACGGGTTGTCCCATTCGGAAATCCGCGGATCAAAGGCTGCATGCGCCTCCCCGCGGCTTTTCGCAGCTTGCCGCGTCCTTCGTCGCCTCCGGGAGCCAAGGCATCCGCCGTGCGCCCTTAACTACTTTCCTGCGCCCCCGCATCTGCGGGGGGTATTTCGCCCGGACTTGCGTCCGGAGCTCGCTTTCGCGTCTGTCACATCATGTCATCGAACTCCTTTTGTGTGGAGAATAACGGATTCGAACCGTTGACCCCCTGCTTGCAAAGCAGGCGCTCTAGCCGGCTGAGCTAATCCCCCAGCGTCACGATCCTCCTGCGGAACCAGGCTACAGAAAACGACTCCGAGAAGAACAGGGAGGCGCGCCGCAAAGCGCGGAAGCCGCTCCAGAAAGGAGGTGTTCCAGCCGCACCTTCCGGTACGGCTACCTTGTTACGACTTAGCCCCAATCACCGGTTTTACCCTAGGGCGCCCCTCGCGGAAGCGCACTTCAGGCACCCCCGGCTTTCATGGCTTGACGGGCGGTGTGTACAAGGCCCGGGAACGTATTCACCGCGCCATGGCTGATGCGCGATTACTAGCGAATCCAGCTTCGCGGAGTCGGGTTCCAGACTCCGGTCCGAACTGGGAGGGGATTTGGGGATTGGCCGAACGTCGCCGTGCAGCGGCCCTCTGTACCCCCCATTGTAACACGTGTGTAGCCCCGGACGTAAGGGCCGTGCTGATTTGACGTCATCCCCGCCTTCCTCGCATCTTGCGATGGCAGTGCCTCCAGAGTCCCCGGCATTACCCGATGGCAACTGGAGGGAGGGGTTGCGCTCGTTATGGCACTTAAGCCGACACCTCACGGCACGAGCTGACGACAACCATGCAGCACCTCCGCCCCCGCCATTGCTGGCTCCGGCGTCTCCGCCGGATTCGGGGGAGGTTCGAGCCCGGGTAAGGTTCCTCGCGTATCATCGAATTAAACCACATGTTCCTCCGCTTGTGCGGGCCCCCGTCAATTCCTTTGAGTTTCACCGTTGCCGGCGTACTCCCCAGGCGGGACACTTAACGCTTTCGCTTGGCCGCGGACCGTATGTCGCCCACGGCGGGTGTCCATCGTTTACCGTGCGGACTACCAGGGTATCTAATCCTGTTCGATACCCGCACCTTCGAGCCTCAACGTCAGTAGCGGGCTGGCGGGCTGCCTTCGCAATCGGAGTTCTTCGTGATATCTAAGCATTTCACCGCTACACCACGAATTCCGCCCGCCTCGGCCGCACTCAAGTCCCGCAGTTCCGACCGCTGGCCGGGGTTGGGCCCCGGAATTTCACGGCCGGCTTACGGGACCGTCTGCGCTCCCTTTAAGCCCAATGAATCCGGATAACGCCTGCATCCTCCGTATTACCGCGGCTGCTGGCACGGAGTTAGCCGATGCTTATTCGCGCGGTACCTGCAAAGCCCCACACGTGGAGCGCTTTATCCCCGCGCAAAAGGAGTTTACAACCCGTAGGGCCGTCGTCCTCCACGCTACTTGGCTGGTTCAGGCTCTCGCCCATTGACCAATATTCCTCACTGCTGCCTCCCGTAGGAGTCTGGGCCGTGTCTCAGTCCCAGTGTGGGGGGCCTTCCTCTCAGAACCCCTATCCATCGTCGCCACGGTGGGCCGTTACCCCGCCGTCAAGCTAATGGAACGCACCCCCATCCCTTTCCGGATCGCTCCTTTGGTCCCGCACCCATGCGGACCCGGGACACCGCCGGGGATTAATCCTGCTTTCGCAGGGCTGGCCCCGGGAAAGGGGAAGGTAGGGTACGCGTTACTCACCCGTGCGCCGGTCGCCGCCGTGCCGGACCGAAATCCGGCACGCGATGCCCCTCGACTTGCATGTGTTAGGCCTGTAGCTAGCGTTCATCCTGAGCCAGGATCAAACTCTACATTGTATAATACTATTGATTTGTTCCTGTCCCGGCTGCCGCGGAACGTCCGAAAAAAAACGGACCCGCGGACGCCTCAATGTTCCTTCTCGTATTCGTCTTGTATCCTAATCCTTTCAATGATCTCTTTCTCATCAGCCCCGGGTCATCCCCGAAAGCGAGTGCAAAGGTACGCACTTTTTCCGAATATGCAAGAACTGGGGGAAACTTTTTTCAAACTTTTTTGGACACCGGAGCGCAACCGGCTGGAATACAGCGGAATGAGGACGAAAAAAAATGAAAGACGGATCAAGGAGAAGGAAAGGCCTATACATTATATATAATACAAAGCCGAAAGAGGACATGAGGGAAAAAGAAAAAAAACAAAAAGAAAAGACCTTTTCACTCCAGTGAGGAGATCGCATCACTGGAGTGAAGAGATGTCTTCACTAAAGTGAGGAGAACGTATCACTTCAGTGACAGGGCTGACGCATTACTTAATAAACTGAAAATCAAACTAAGTTTGAAAAAGCTCAGTGATAGATCCTATTTACAACAGCTTTTTTCTTTACTTTTGTCCTGTATATTCAAGTTAAAAGCATCCAATGGAAATCATCTCAATACTCCGTACAATAAAGGATCCCCGTCGTGAACATTTAAGGGAACACAGTTTCGAGTGCATATTTTATATCGCAATGGCAGCAGTCATCGGCGGTGCGGAAAGCTGGTATGAGGTTGCCGATTTTGGCAAGATGCACGAGTCCTTCTTCCGCTCACGTATAAAGGACTTTAAATGCGTCCCTTCTCATGACACTTTCAACCGCGTATTTTCCCTTCTTTCTCCCTGTGAACTCGAAAAAGGCTTCCGTACCTGGATACGTGAGATTTGCGGCAAATACCGTGGCCTTGTATCCATAGACGGTAAAGAGATATGCGGTGCACGTGAAGAGAAGAGTGACGGCAGTT
>JAETRV010000003.1 GCA_021770005.1 Anaerotruncus sp.
CGGGGGAGTTCTCACAAGAGGGGGGCACTGCCGCCCCTCTTGTGGGGCGCATCCTGTCCGAGCGTCGCGCTTTGCGCGCTCCGGGCTGAAAGCCCGGGCAGCGAGGGCGTTGTTTTAGGGCTTGTTTGAAAATAGAGAAATCGACGGATGTTTCGTAAAAAGGGAGCGGATGCAAGGAAAAAAGCGCAGGAATACTGGATGTATTCCGAGCATTTTTGACGCAGCAGACGCCGCTTTTTGTAGAAAAAGACGGTGATTTCGATTTTGCAAACAGCCCCTAGTCTGGAACCCAAAACAACATGCGCCCAGAGCCCCTGTTTCCATAGAAAAAAGGGGACCCAGCGGATTCCGTCCGGGTCCCCTTTTTGGAGCCTTCTTTTCGGGTCAGGCGTTTGCGCGCGACTTATAGCTATCCAGCACCGCGGCAAACAGGGTGATCCCTCCGGTAAACACGAGCTGCCAGAACGAGTTGATCCCCTCGCTGTTCAGCCCGTTACGGATCATTGCGACCAGAAAAACACCGATAAAGGTACCGACGACACTTCCCTGTCCGCCTTTCAGGCTGGTCCCGCCGATGACCGCAGCCGCGACGCATTCGGTATGCAGCAGCTCTGCGGTGCCGGAGCGGGCCGCGCCCATCCGCGACATCAGCATCATCGCCGCAATCGCTGCCGAGACGGCCGAAATCATATAGCAGGCGATCTTGACCCTCTTTACGTTGATCCCCATGACCTGTGCCGCAATGGGGTTGCCGCCGCAGGCGTAGACCTTGCGCCCGAACGAGGTGCAGTGCAGCACATAAAGCCCGAGCAGCATAATCAGCAGCGCAATCCAGGTCAGGTTGGAGATGCCGAACGTCTTGGTCCATGCGAACTGGGTATAGGCGCGGGGAAGCCCATATTGGGTCTCCTGTTTGGTGTAGTAGGCCACGATGCCGCGCACCACATAGCCGGTTGCTATCGTCCCGATGAACGGGGGCAGGCCAATGATGACGACAAACAGGCCGTTGAAAAATCCAATCAGCAGGGCGAACGCCAGCATCATCAGCATCGACATGGGGATATTCCCGGTCGACGAGAGGTACAGGGTCGCAACCACGCTGGAAAAGGCAATCTGGGAGCCGACTGACATATCGTTGTTGCCGCTGACAAGCACAAACGTGATCCCCACCGCACAGACCAGATAGTAGGCTGACTGTTCAAACACGTTGACCATATTGCGGGCAGTGAGAAAATCCGGGTTGATGATCGCAAAGGTTGCGAAGATCGCGATAATCGCGAGATACAGGCCGCAGTTAAGCATCAGTTTCTGTGGTGTCAGCCAATCACGGGAAAACAGAAGCCGCCGGGCCGGCTGGGCGGTAGTTCTTTCCATGCCGAAACCTCCTTCGTGCTGTCTGCACAGCAAGATTCACCCGTTCCGGAAGCCGGCGGCGGATAGCGCCGCCGGCCCTGAGCAGGGGACTGGACACTCTGCCGCTCAATTATGCGGGAGGAAGCGCCCACAGCAGATTCTCCTTCTGGAGATAGTCCACATTGTGCCGGGTGACGATCATGGTCGGGAGCTTGTTGTTCTGGCCCGCTACCGAGGTGTCACCGTTGAAATAGTCCTGGCAGACCTGGAGCACGTCGCTTGCAAACAGGTCGAAACGCTGGTTTGCGACGATATCGTTCTCGCCTGCCTGGATGCCCTTGACAACGCTCGAGATACCGTCAACCGACGCGACGATGACATGGCGCGGATCCTCGGGCGGGAAGAGCATGTTCAGCTCTTTAAGTGCGGAGACGACCGGTGCGACCTGGTTATCGCCCACGACGAAGATGGCTTTGATGTTCGGATTGGTCTTGAAGCCGTCCAGCACCGCGTTGTAAACCTTCTCGATGTTGGACTCGACGCTCGGCTCGCCGACGACCTTGAGGTGCGGCCAGTAGGCCAGCTCATCGTTGAGGCCGGACATACGGTCACGGACCGCAGAAGAGGTCATGTTGCCGACGCACTTGAGTACTTCCACCGAGCCCTCGGCTGCGGGATTGCCATCCGCATCGGTCATGGTCATCATCGCGATCGAACGCGCGACGTCACGCCCACAGCAGACGTTGTCGGTTTCCAGGGTGAAGTAGATGTCCGCGCTGATCCGGCGGTCAACCGCGATCACCGGGATGCCTTGCGCCATGATGTTCTCGACCACCGGCGCGATCCCATCCGGGTCCACCGAGTTGCAGATAATCAGGTCACAGTTCTGGTTTGCAAGGTCCTGAAGCTGGTCGATCTGACGTTCCAGGTTGCCCTCCGCCTGGAGCAGGATCAGTTCGTCAATCCCGTACTCCTTGTAGTGGTCCTGGTAGTTCTGGACCAACACCTGGGTCGCTTCCGCCGCGAGGCTGGACCAGCAGATACCGACGATGTTTTTGCCGTCGTCGATGTTGGGGTTTTTGACCGCCCCGGCCGCTGCGCCGGAGCTGCCGCCCTGTGGTGCGGGGGCGCTGCTGCCGGAGCTTCCGGAGCAGGCTGTGAGCAAGAATGTGGCTGCGAGCGCGAGCGCTCCCATTTTCAGCAGATTCCGTTTCATAATTGTCCCTCCATTTTTATTTCTCGGTTCAGGAATTCCTGTCCGTTGCGAGACGCATCTCCCGTTCGCGTTTCTCCTGGTATTTTTTCAGCAGGTCCATGCTGACGGTGAAGAGCACGACACCGCCCCAGAAGACGTTGTAAAGGTAGATCGAGACATTGAACATCCGCAGGAGCTGGTCCATCGAGGCGATGACGAACACCCCGAGCAGGGTGCCGATGATGTTGCCGCTGCCGCCCAGCATACTGGTGCCGCCAACGACCACCGCCGCCATGCAGGAAAACTCCATCTGCGCGCCCATCCCGAACTGTGCCCCGCCGATCCGCGAGACATTGATCGTCCCCGCCAGCCCGCAGAGCGCACCAGTGACCAGGAAGGTGATCTCCCGGATGCGGAAGACGTTGACGCCCGAAGCGGCGATTGCGTCCGAATTGTTGCCGATTGCATAGACATACCGTCCGAACCGGGTGTGGTTCATGACCACCACGCTGATGAGGAAGAGCAGCAGGAAGATGATCACGCTGATCGGGATGTTGAACAGCCGGCTCTGCCCGAGCTTGGAAAAGGCGTCCGGCATCTTGATGACCGAGTCCCGCCCGATGATGATCGACGCCAACCCGTTGCAGACCTGCTGCATCGCGAGGGTGGTAATCATCGAGGGGAGCCCGAGCTTGACAATCGCATAGCCGTTGAACGCGCTGACCAGCATACAGACGATCATCGAGCAGAGCAGGCCCAGCAGCATACTTTCGGTCGCCTGGTAGACGCGTACCACCAGCACGCCGCCGAGGTATATCTGTGCGCCGACCGAAACGTCGGTCACGCCGGTGAGGATCAGCATGGTCATGCCGATTGCGGCCAACCCCCAGATCGCGGCCTGTGAGCCGAGCGACATCAGGTTGGAGATGGTGAAGAACACCGGCATCTTGATCAGCACAAAGACTGCCAACAGCGCGATCAGGATCGGGGTCGCATTTTTGAACACAAGGCTTTTCACCCGATTGATTCCGCTCATACCGTTTTCCCTCCCATACATAAGCCGACGAGTTTTTCCTGTGTGGCCTCCTCACGGTTAAATTCTCCGATGATCTCGCCGTCCCGCATGACCAAAATGCGGTGGCACATACCGAGCATCTCGGATTCCTCGCAGGAGATCATGATGACCGAAAGGCCGTTGCTCACCATCTCGGTGATGAGTTCATAGATTTCCGCCTTTGCCCCGACATCGACGCCGCGGGTCGGCTCGTCGAGGATCAGCACCTTGGATTCGGTCATGAACCACTTGGACAGAACCACCTTCTGCTGGTTGCCGCCCGAGAGGGTGCCCGAGCGCTGTTCCGGCCCGGTCGCCTTGATGAGGAACCGGCTGAACGCGTCCTTGACCAGCCCCATCTCCTTTTTGCGGCGGACATAGCCCGCCCCCGGCACGCTGATCCGGTCGAGGATCGGGAAGGTCAGGTTGCGGCGGATGTCCATCTTGAGCACGAGCCCTTCTTCCCGGCGGTTCTCGGTCAAAAAGCTGATCCCGTTTTTCATCGCCCGGTGCGGGGAGCCCAGTTTGACCTTGTTCCCCTCGATGTAGATTTCCCCCGAGGCGAGATAGTCCAGCCCGAAAATCGCCCGCGCGGTCTCCGAGCGTCCCGCGCCCACCAAGCCGAACAGGCCGAGGATTTCCCCTTTGCGCAGGCTGAACGAGACCCCCGCCAGCTTGCGGTTGACGAGGTCTTTCACCTCGAGCACCTTGGGGGCGTCCTCCCCGGGCGCGGGCGGGAGCTGGGGGAAATACTGTTCCAGCTTGCGCCCGATAATCAGGCTGACCAGCTCGTCGTTGGTCGCGACCTTGGTGTCCAGCGTGCCGACATTCTCGCCGTTGCGCAGGACGGTCACCTTATCGCAGATTTCAAAAATCTCGTCCGATTTGTGCGAGATATAGATGATGCACGCCCCGCCCGCTTTGAGCTTGCGGATGATCTCGAAAAGAATACGGGTTTCGCGGTTGGTCAGCGAGGAGGTCGGCTCGTCAAAGATCAGGATTTTCGCGTCGAGCGAGAGCGCCTTCGCAATCTCGACCTGCTGCTGTTCCGCGATGCTCAGTTCCCCGAGGCGGGTGGTCGGGTCGACACTCAGCCCCACCTCGTCGAGATACTTTTTCGCCATCTCGTTTTTCTTCTTGTCGTCCACAAGGCGGAACGGGCCTTTGACCGGCAGATTGGAGATCATGATATTCTCCGCCACGCTGCGCAGATCGAACAGCTTTAGCTCCTGATGAATGAACGCGATCCCCGCGCGCTCCGCCGCCTTGGTGTCGTGGATCTGGACCTCCTGCCCGTTGATGCAGATGCGCCCGGAATCCTTGGTATAAAGCCCGCCAAGCACGTTCATCAGGGTGGACTTGCCCGCGCCGTTGCCGCCGAGCAACCCGTGTACCTCCCCGGCTGCCGCCGAAAAGCTGACCCCTTTCAGGACTTCCACCCCATAGAAACTCTTGTGGATGTCCTCAATTACCAGATAATCCATGTTCGCCATCGTCCAACCCTCTTTCACAGGACAACCTGTACAACCTCCCCGGAGGGCAGGGACTGTACGTCCAGATCGTATTTCTGGGTATCCTCCGCAAAACTACAGATGATCGAGGTTTCGTTTTCGAGCGGCATGGGGGTCCAATGCCAGACCTCCTTGCCAACGACCACCGCCTGTTTTTCGGTAATCAGGAACGCCTCCGCCTTCTGGTAGTCGGGCTGATCCTTGCCGTCCACCTGCTTGTTGGGACAGAAGACGATCACGATCGGTCCGGTCAGCGGGGTCATGAACTCCTCGGTCTTGAAATGCCGTTCCATATTGACGGTCCGGAACGGGCGCTTGAAAAAGGTCGAAACCCCGATCTGGAAGATACCCGAATCGCACTGATAAAGGCTCAGTTTCGGCCAGAAGTTGAACCGGTCGGTGGGACGGTCGGGGTTGCCGTCGGTGGGGATACAGATTGCGGTCCCGTAGGGGGCAAACGCTTCCCTTGTCAGAGGCTGCGCCTGTATGTTCAGAACGCTCATAATGGTGTCTCTCCTTTCGTTGCCAGGTCAAGCCTGATCGGTATACTTTTTCAGGAAACGCCGGTTGATCCTGCACAGGCAGCACATCTCGTTGCCCACGCGCACCTCGCCCGCGAGGTTCAGCAGCATATAGCCGTCACACTGGGCGATCCCAAATTCCCGTTCCATCCGGCGCACCAGGTCGGTGTAACCCATCTTCATGGCTGCGGTCAGGTCGGAGCAGTTGGGCAGGCCGATCGAACCGATCCATTCGTCGGTGTTGACCTGCGGGCAACCGACGTAATGCGCCTCTTCGCGGGAGAGCAGAGCCACGCGGACCTTGACGGTCCCTTGGCATTCAAGCGCGCAGCCGGTGATCTCGCCGTCGCCCTGGCAGGCGTGCACATCGCCGATCGAGAGCAGCCCGCCCTCCACATTGACCGGGAGCACCACCGTGGCGCCCGGGCGGACGTCCGGCAGGTCGATATTGCCGCACCATTCCGAGCCCTGGTAGAACGAAGCGCGCCGGTCATACTTGGGCGCCACCCCGATCGAGCCGACAAACGGGGACAGCGGAAGCTCCAGATGCGCGCCCGGCTCCTCGAGCTTCATGGTGATCTTCCCGTCCTCGAACGGGCAGATGCGGGTTTTTGCTTCAAGCGGCTCCTGGAAGGTGCCGAGTACATCTTCCAGCACGCCCACGCCGCTCTGGATCGAGGTGTAGCCGCCCTGGAATTCCAGCCCGGGGGTGACTTCGAGGATTTCCACCGCGAGGCAGTCCCCCTCCTTCGCCCCCTCGACATAGACCGGGCCGGTCACCGGGTTGCAGCCGCCGGCTGCCTCGTAAATCTTCTCAAATTCCGGCCAGAGGTCGGTCTCCTTGCGGATCAGGCCGCAGTTGGCGTCCTCGGTCTCAAAGATCACGGTATCGCCCGACTGGATGACCACTGCCGGCGGTGTCTTTTTCTCATAGGAAAATTGCTTCTGCTCGATACCGAGCTTCACTGTTTTACTCAAGTCTGACACACTCCCTTTCTCCACCGGCTTATTTCAGGCGGTATTTTTCCAACAGTTTGCGGTCGATCCGGCAGACGCAGCTCCCCCCGTTGCCGACCCGCATCTTCCCCGCCAGGTTCAGGATCATATAGCCGTCACAGAGCGGGATGCCGTATTCCAGCTCCATCCGCTTGGCAAGCTCGACATAGCCGTTGACCATCGCGTTGGTCAGACGCCCGCGGTTGGCGATCGAGATCACCCCGATCCACTCGTCGTTATCCACCTGCGGCCAGGTGAGATAGGTGGACTGCTCCTTCGGGATCAGGCGGACGGTCGCCTCAATAATCCCCTGGCACTCGAGCGCACAACCGGTGATCTCACCGTCGCCCTGCACGCCGTGTACATCCCCCATCGAGAGGAGCGCGCCTTCTACATGGACCGGCAGCAGGACGGTCGAACCGACCTTGACATCCGGGCAGTCGACGTTGCCGCACCACTCGCGGCCCTTGTAAAACGAGGCGCGCCGGTCATATTTGGGGGCCACCCCTATGGTGCCGACAAACGGCGCGACCGGAATTTTGATATACTCCTCATTGTTGTCCAGCTTGTAGATGATCTCATCGTTCTCGATCTTGAGGATCCGCGTTTTCGCGCCCAGCGGCTTCTGGATCGTGCCGTTGATGTCCTCGAGCGAGCCGACGCCGCTCTGAATCGAGGTATAGCCGCCGCCCCGGGCGAATCCGGGCACCACCCGTTTGATCTCGACCGCGAGGTTATCCCCCTCTTTCGCCCCTTCCACATAGATCGGGCCGGTCACCGGGTTGCAGCCTCCCGCGGTTTCGTAGATTTTCTTAAACTCGGGCCACAGGTCGGTCTCCTTGGTGATGAGGCTGCAATTCGCGTCCTCGGTCTCCAGGATCACCGTGTCCCCCGAACGAATGGTGGCAGCAGGCGGGAGATCCTTGTCAAACGCGAATTTCCTGTGCTCCATCCCTAGTTTTACAATTTGGCTCACCGTTTCCCCTCCATTCCAAATCGCTTTGTCTATCTTATTTGCGGTACCGCTCGAGCGCCTTCCGGCTGATCTTGCACAGGCAGCTTGAACCGTTGCCCACCTGCACTTCACCAATCAGGTTCAGGAGTTGGTAGCTGTCCAGCTGGTCCATGCCGTACTCCTTTTCCATCCGGCGGATCAGCTCGGTATAGCCGGTCCGGACCGCTTCGCTCAGGTTGCGGTATCCCAGGCAGGAGATTGCGCCCATCCACTCGTCGGTGTTGGCTTGCGGCCAATCGCAGTAGTGCACCTCCTCGGCGGAAACCACGTCGATCTGTACCTCCACGATCCCTTGACACTCGAGCGCGCAGCCGGTGATCTCACCGTCCCCCTGAAGCGCGTGGATATCACCGATCGAGAAGAGCGCGCCTTCGACATGGACCGGCAGCACCACCGTGGTACCAACGCGGATATCGCAGATATCCACATTTCCGCACCAGTCCTGCCCTTGATAGAACGAGGAACGGCGGTCCTCCTTAGGCGCTACGCCGATTGTTCCAACGAATGCCCGAACCGGAAGTTTGAGGTAGTCGTCCGAATTGTGCAGCTTGAAGTGGATCTCGTCCCCCTCAATCGGGCAGATTTTGGTGCGCGGTTCCAACGGCTGCTGAAGCGAACCTTTGCAATCCTGCAACATGCCCAAGCCGGAATAGATCGAAGTGTAGCCTCCGTTGCGGAGAAAGCCGGGTACCACCCGGAGGATTTTCACCGAGAGGCAGTCCCCCGGGTGGGCTCCCTCGACATAGACCGGCCCTGTCACCGGGTTGCAGCCGCCGCCCTTGGCGTAGAGTTTCGGGAACTCCGCCCAAAGGTCGGTCTCCTTGGTAATCAGGCTGCAATTCGCATCCTCGGTTTCAAATATGACGCGCTCCCCGGAACGGATCGTCGCAACCGGCTTCGCCTCCCGGTCGAACGCGAACTTTTTATGCTCCATCCCGATTTTTAAAATTTCTCCCATACCGAACCTCCCTTTCTGTCCTGTATCTTCTCGATTTCCATTGATTGGGCCGGCTCTCAGGCCGGAGCAAAAAAATCGAGTAAAACGTTTGGGTTGGGGATTAAAACTCTTTGGTCACCACGACCTTATCGCGGGTGATATCCTTCAAGGTGCGACAGCCGGTCATGCGCATGGCATTTTGCAGCTCCCAGACCAGTTTCTGAGTGTACAATTCGACACCGCGCGCCTCTCCGCCCTCGGCAACCACGATATACGGACGCCCAATCAGCACCGCATCTGCGCCCAATGCCAATGCCTTAAAGACATCCTCGCCATGGCGGAACCCGCCGTCAATAATCAGGAGCAGCTTGTCCCCGACCGCGTTCCGGATTTCCTCTAGCACCTCGATCGTTGCAAGCGACTGGTCCATTGTATTACCTGCGTGGTTGGAAATCACAATTCCCGTTGCGCCCGCTTCGACCGCTTTGAGCGCCCCCCGCGCACTCATGATCCCTTTGAGGATGAACGGTTTTTTGGTGATCGAAAAGATCTCCCGGAGCTGCTGTGCAGATTTGGGGTAGGTTTTCCCCTTGCCGTTGACCGAAAGATAAGCCAGGCCCACACAGTCGATGTCATGCCCGATCGCCATAACTCCCGCGTCCTCTGCCATCCGAATCTTTTCCCGGATGATCTCGGGCGACCAGGATTTGATTGCCGGGATGCCAACCCCACCATGCTCCCGTAGACAGCGCAGCGGCTCAGTGTAAGCACCCTCGCCCATCGTGTCAGGGGTCCAGCCAAAACAGCCGGCCGCCATCACCCCATCGAGCAGCGCCTTGGTGAAATCGTAATCCCCTGAAAAGTGGGTGGAGGGATTGAAGCTGGAGACATGCCCATATGCGCCCGACATGATCGGTGCGCGGAACCGATGCCCAAACAGTTCGACCGAGCTGTCGATCTCGCTGCCGTCGCCGCCCTCGTAGATTGTGTCGTACACCAGACGAATCTGCTGTAATTTGTCGTAGTTGCGGATCGCCGACCCGGAGCGTTCGGTTGGGATCATCTTGCAGTTCTGGCTGTTGCAGATGCGGCAGGCGCGGCATTTTGGCATCATGTACTGTCGGGCGTTCTGCATGACCCCTTCGAGCTCCTGCAAAACCTCTCTATAGTTCATCCTGTCCGCCGGACGTAGTGCTTCCACAGTTCACACCTCGACTTTCTCAATGTTTGCGTATTTGACAACACTTGATGCTTTTTATGATATATTATTATCAAAACTATTTCAACCGTTAAGATAGACAAAAATAGATCGTTTTTTTCTACTTCGTCTCTTTTTTGTACTATTTATACAAAATATTTTTGTATTTTCCCCTATAAATCCGTTTTTTCTCAAAAAACGCTTGACTTATGATCCTCTGATTGTTATCATTTATGTTAAAAGTAAAGATTTTTAGATCAATTTTCAATCAATTTGTGGATTCAAAAAAGGAGGTTTTTTCTATGTCAATCCGTCAGATTCCAGTACAACCGCTCACGCAGGAGGCTTTTGCGCCCTATGGCACAGTGGTCGACCTGCCCGAAAAACCCGAAAACTACGAACTGCGTAGCTCCGATCGGTTTGACTTTTTCCCCAAGCTCTGCACCTACCAGTGTGATTCCGGTATCTTCCAAATTGGGATCTCCACGATCTATCAGCGCCCCTATCGGACAGTCAACATGGAGCGGCATTATCATACACAGGAGCTGATGGTCCCGCTGACTAACCCTATTATCATCGTCTTTTCCAAGAACAAAGGGCTTGATCCACAGGAGGAACCGGACATCAACGAAGCCGAGGCGTTCCTCATCAATACCCAGCAAGGTGTTGTTGTGGATACCGGCGTCTGGCACTGGACTCCTATGCCGGTCGGCGGAGATTCCCGGATTATCTGTAGTTTCGCCGAGAACACCTCGCCAAATGATGTGGATGTACATAAATATCCGGCAGGCGAAGTGCTAGAAGTGCTGGTGTAACCACAGGAGGCGCTAAAAATGAACGGTTCTCCCTTTCTGATCGGGGCAACGGTGGCAATGGGTGCGCCTGCGGGTTCCCCCTTCCCGATTGTCACCTCGGATTTTTACCAATCGATCGACTGGCTCTGTAAAAAAGGGTTCGACAGCATCGAACTGCACATCCGCACACCTAAACAGGTGGATGGCCCCCGTATAAAGGCGTATTGTGCAAAAAAGCCGATACAGATCTCTTCGATCGGTACCGGCATGGCCTATGGTATGGAGGGGTTGAGCATCACCAGTGCTGACCTATCGGTCCGCAAGGCAGCAATCCAGCGGCTGAAAGAACAGCTCGACCTGGGCGCGCTGCTTGGCTGTCCGGTCATCATCGGATCGATGCGCGGTCAGATCGGAGATGCGCAGACGTTTGAACAGGTGGATGCTTGGATGGTCGATTCGATGCGGGAACTCGCAGATTATGCGGAAAAGGTGGACGGCGAACTGGTCATCGAAGCGATCGACCGGTTTGAAACCAACTATCTCAAAACCGCGGATGACGTGCTTGGCCTAATCGACCGGGTCGGAAGCGGCCGGGTGTTGGTGCATCTGGACACCTTCCATATGAATTTGGAGGAGCGGGACTGGCGCACCCCTATCCTGCACTGCGGGAAAAAGCTCGGGCATGTGCACGTAGCGGACAATACCCGCTATTATCCTGGTTGGGGCCTGATCGACTTCCGCCCCATCCTGTCCGCGCTCTCCGAGATCGGGTACCATCGCAGCCTGACCATCGAGTGTTTCCCTGTGCCGGATGGCTATACTGCCGCCGAGCGGGGACTTCGACATCTGCGCGCACTGATCGAAGCTTCCTATAAAGACTGACCTGCTCCTCACCTGCTGGCCCGCCAGTCATTATAAAAAACGAGCATGACGGATGATCCGTCATGCTCGTTTTCGGTTTTACTCGATTTTTTGCTGACGCCTCATCGGCAGTTTTTCTGGTGAATTACCGCGAAGCGGCAAGAGGGGGGCTTTTTACAAGAAAAAAGCCCCCCTGAAAAGATGCTGAACAGGCTTTTAAAGCTGGTGAGAATTCGCGGAAACCGCATCCTGCCGCGCCCGGTAATCGGCGAGCAGGAGGTCGACCATCCGGCCATAACTCTGCACCCCGTCCGACTGGTTGTTCACCCGCAGATAGGTGTTGTTTACCGCCGTGGAAACCTCGGCGACCGGGCCTTCAAAGCGTGCCCAATAGGCGTTATTATCGGCAAAATCGAGGTGCACCCCCTCAGACATGAGCTGGTTGACCTCCATAAACGCGTCATAATCCACCTCATACAGGCGGTTGATCGAATGTACAAGCGCAAGCATGATGCCGCTGTACTGAAAGTCCACCGAATCACTCCGGCGGCAGGCGAGATAACCGATAAAATTGGCCTCGTCTTCCCGCATGAACCCGCGGGAATGTGCCAGCTCGTGGCACATGGTCGCCGGGATGTTGTAATCGGGTGCGGCAATATTGATGTTTGCCTCAAAGGTGTAGGGGGTAAAAATGCCGGTGATTTGCAGCATCGACATCCACCACGAATTCAAAACCGGTTTCGGGGTGATAGGCAGGTCGGGCAATACCTCGTACTCTACCGCCAGCCGTCCAAACGCCTCCTGTGCCTGTCTGGCGGTTTGGAAGCTGCTGCTTTGCAGCTGCATCACCCCATTTTCGCCGATCTGCACCTGTTCCCGCAGCGCGTTTGCCTGTAGGGTCAGCTCGGTGCAGAGCGCCGCCAGCTCATCCGGCGGGGACTCCCGCACATCCAGCCCGCTGAAGGCAGCGAATTCCGGGCGGTAATAGTTCAGCCCGCAGAGCAGGACAAACGCGAATAAAAGGCAGCAGAGCAGTTTGATGACCCGCTCGAGGAGCAGCCCCAGGCCCAGCGATTCCTCCGGCTGGAGCAGGCTGCGCCGGACACGGAATTTATGTATCAGGCTCCAGAGGGCCAGCACAACACAGGCCGCAAGCGCGGCACAAACCAACAGCTCGAGCAGGGAGAACGGCAAAAATGAGGTCAGCCTGCCGAGCGTCCGGGCAAAACAGGGGTAGACCCGGCTGGAATAGAGCGATTCAGTGAGTGCCGGATCCGAGCGCGCGAGGAGGACCATCCCTGCGGAGAGCGGGAGCAGCAACAGAATCCACCAGCGTTTCAGACGGTCCCGGAGCCGGGGGCGCGGACGGTCCCGCAGTACCGGCTGAATGACCGGGACTGGCTGGATCATCGGGTCAATGCGGAGATGGTTTCCGCATCCAGCGTCAGGTCACAGGAGGACATGCTGTCCTCGAGCTGCGCGACGGTGGAACAGCCGATAATCGCCGCGCTTTCCACCGGATTGGAGGTCAAAAACGCAAGCGCGACCGCAGCCGCCGACTGTCCGCTCGTTTCACAGACCGCTTTTACCCGCTCGAGCCGCGCGCGGTTGACCGGATTGTCGTACCGAAGCCGGAACCGTTCACGCAATGGCTGCCCGGCGAGCATCTTGGTAAAATAGCCGCCCCCCTGCGGCGCAAACCCCATCACCGGAATCCGGTTGGCGAGATATCCGGCGTATTCGGTTTCGTTCATGCAGACGATGGTTGGGTCGTTCCAGCCGGCAGGATCGGACCAAGCCAGCCCCCACTGGATTTGGGAGATGGTGATAGGGATGCGCCCGTGGGCCTTGGCATAGGCGTTTGCTTCTTCAATCCGGCTGGTGGTCCAGTTGGAGACCCCCAGCGCGCGGAGCTTTCCTGCCCGTACCTGTTCATCCATCAGGTCGATGATTTCGCCTACCGGCATGGCGGGATTATCCCGGTGCAGAAAATACACGTCAACATGATCCACGCCGAGCTGCTCAAGGCTGGTGTGCAGCTCGGTCTCGACCACCTCTTTGCAGAGACGGCTTTTGGTCAGCGCCGCGCGGTCGGGGTGTGCGCCTTTGGTCACAAGCACGACATCCTTGCGGTTGCCGCGGGCTTTCATCCAGCGTCCCACAACCCCCTCGCTCAGGGCCGGGCTTTCGGGCTCCGGGCCGACCTTGCCATAGATACGCGCGGTATCAATCGTATTGCCGCCTAGTTCTAGGTAACGGTCCATCAGCGCAAACGCGGTATCTTCGGGGATATCGGTGCCAAAATAGTCCGCACCTTTGACGATCTTTGACATCCGGAGCGTTCCGTCAACCGTCTTCACATCCATAAATTTCATCTCAAAACCTCCCATCTCCGGGGGACCTTCCGATGGCCCACCCGCTTCCCTTTTCCGTATAATCCTATTATAAGGTTTCCTCCACGGTTTGACAAGCGGCTGTCCTGCGAAAATTCCGAAAAGGTTTTCCATATCTTCGCCCAAAAAATTACAGTTTCAGGGCAGCCTTGGCAGACAGTAAAAAGCGCCCTTGTCAGGCGCAGAGAAAAACGTTAAAATAGGGGAAAAAGGGACAAGGAGGCCGTCAGGGATGGAATGGCTGGACGGAAAGGCCCGGTGCTGCTGGGCAAACCCTAAGAACGAGCGGTATATCCGCTATCACGACGAGGAATGGGGTATCCCCGTATACGACGACCGGAAGCTGTTTGAGATGTTGATTTTGGAGGGGTTTCAGGCCGGGCTCTCATGGGAATGTGTCCTGAATAAACGGGACGCGTTCCGGCGCGCATTTGACGGCTTTGACCCGGAAAAGGTCTGTTCCTATGGGCAGGAAAAGTTGGAAGCGCTCCAAGCCGACCCGGGAATCGTCCGCAACCGGCTGAAAATTCGGGCGGCGGTGACCAACGCCCAGGTCTTTCTCGCCATCCAGAAGGAGTTCGGCCGCTTTTCGGACTACCTTTGGCAGTGGACAGAGGGCCGGGTGATCCACGAGGCCGGGAAAAGCAGCTCCCCATTGTCCGACGCCCTCTCCCGGGACCTGAAACAGCGGGGAATGAAATTTGTGGGCACCACCATCCTCTACGCCTATTTGCAGGCAGTGGGTGTGATCTGTTCCCATGAAGAAGGTTGTTTCCTGAAACATGTGAAGGGCAACCATTCTGTGGATTGATGCCGGCATTGTTGTTTCCAAAATTTTGTGATATAATTTGTGATATAATATGCATAGGGTCTGTTCTGTTTTTTGCAGGGGGCTTTTTGCTTTGCAAAATCCCCGCCTGCCGCCGCGGCGCGCACAGGCCAACCGGCGCGAAATGCCAGCCCTCGGGCCGGGGCAAAAAACGAGTAAGGTTTAGAAAACAGCCCCTGATTTAGGAGAAAGAACATGGAGATTTTAAAACCCGAGCAATATAGTGAATATGAGGCGTTTGTCAGCACCCATCCCAACGGGGAGTTTACCCAGAGCATCAACTGGCAGAAGGTCAAAAACAACTGGGGATTCGAGGCGGTCGTCTCGCGGGACGCTCAAGGAAAGATTGTCGGATCGATGGGGGTGCTGGTCCAGCGCATCCCATTGATCGGCACCTCGTTCCTCTATGCGCCCCGCGGCCCGGTCTGCGACCTGCATGACCGCGACGTGCTTTCGGACCTCAAAGCGGGCGCAGACCAGCTCGCCCGGAAATACAACGCGCATATGCTCAAGATCGACCCCAATGTCCCGATGAGCGATACCCGGTTTATCGAGATTGCCAAGGGACTGGGATTCCGGCAGAGCTACGGCCCGGACGGGTTTGAAGGAATCCAGGCGCGGTTCAACTACCGGCTCTATCTAAACGGGCGCACCGAGGACGAGCTATTCGCCAATCTGACCCAGAAAACCCGCTACAACTGCCGGGTAGCGATGAAAAAAGGGGTGAAAATTCGGGTGGTCGGCAAGGAGTATCTGGACGAGTTTGTGCGGATCATGCAGACGACCGGGGAACGGGATGGGTTCAATACCCGCCCAAAAGCCTACTTTGAGCGGATGCTCGACGCACTGGGGGAGCATGTGCGGATGTATATGGGATTCTACCAGGACCAGCCGATCTGCGGCGCGATTACCACCAATTATGCAGGGAAAACCTGCTATGTCTACGGCGCGTCGGATAACGTCTACCGCAACGTCATGCCCAACTACCTGATCCAGTGGGAGATGATCAAATGGGCGGTGGAGACCGGCTGCACCGTTTATGATTTCCAAGGGGTCAGCGGGAACCTGGACGAGAATGCGCATATGTATGGTCTTTACCGATTCAAGCGGGGGTTCAACGGTTCCCTGGACGAGCTGGCGGGGGAGTTTGACTATCTCTATCAGCCGCTCAAAACCAAGATGGTAAACCACGCAATCGCTCTCAATGGAAAGCTGGGCGAGCTCAAGCGGAGGCTGAAACGAGGATGAGGACACCGCTTCAGGATGCCGTAGGAGGCTACCTCGCAAAAGGGCGCGCCTGGTTCCACATGCCGGGACACAAGGGACAGGGGGACGGCGCGTTTGCGGGGATTTTGCCATGGGATGTGACCGAGGTGGACGGCTGTGACAGCCTGTTCCATGCGGACGGGCCGATCGACCTGCTGGAACGGGCGTTTTCCGAGGTCTACGGGACCCGGCGCACCCTGCTCTGTGCCGGAGGCGCAACCCTCTGCATCCAGACGATGCTCGCGCTCGCCTGTGGGACCGGGCGGAAACTGGTGATCAGCCGGAATATCCATCGCTCTGCCATCAATGCCTGTGCGCTGCTCGGGCTGGATCCGGTGTGGGTTTATCCCGAGCAGGATGCAGGCGGCTGGTTTCTTGGGCGGTATGCGCCCGGAGCGGTCGAACAGGCGCTCGCGGCGCATCCGGATGCCGCTGCGGTTTACATCACGTCGCCCGACTATTTCGGCGTGATGAGCGACCTTCCGGGAATTTCGGAGGTCTGCCGGGCTTATAGGGTGCCGCTGTTGGTCGATAACGCCCATGGTGCGCATCTGCCGTTCCTGCCCGACCGGTACGGCTGCCCGCACCCGATCGCCTGTGGCGCGGCGCTCTGTGGGGACAGCCTGCACAAGACGATGCCCGCAATGACCGGCGCGGCGCTATTGCAGATCGGGGAGGAGCGGTTCTCCGCCGAAGCCAAGCGGATGATGTCGATGTTCGGATCGACCAGCCCCAGCTATCCAATTATGCTTTCCTGCGAGCGGGCGCTCGGCTACGCACAGGAGGGCGCTGCGGAAGGGTTCGCCCGTACCGCCGCCCGCCTGGATTCCTTGCGTGTACTCGCACAGGAACACGGCTTCGCGCTGCCCCTCGGCAGGGTCGATCCCGCCCGCCTGACGCTGGGATTCGGCGCGCTCGGCTGGACGGGACAGGCTTTCGGCGACTATATCCGGGGGCATGGGATCGAGCCGGAATATATCAGCGGTTCGGCCTGTGTTTTCCTTGCGAACGGTATGAATCCGGAACGGGATTTCGTCAGGCTAGAGGCGGCCATTAAGGGGATTGCGCCGAAGGGGAACCCGGCCCCGGTCAAACCGGTGCTGCCCCATCCTGTCCGGGTGATGGGGGTACGGGAAGCGGCATTTTCCCCCCAGCAGCGAATCCCGGTTGGGCAGGCGCTCGGACGGGTTGCCGCAGCAGAAGCGTCCCCCTGCCCGCCGGGAATCCCGGTGGTGATGGGCGGGGAACGGATCGGCCACAACGAGCAGGAAGCACTTCGGTTTTATGGGGTTGAAGAGGTGAACGTTGTATCCGGGCCTGTTGAACGCCTGTTTCGCATCTAAGGGCCTGTATTCAGAACCGTTCGATGCTGTCTGGGCAGGCCCTCAGCCGCCGATTGTGTGTTCAAAACAGATTTTCAGACCGATCCCAATCAGGATGATTCCACCAAAAATCTCGGCGCGATGCCCGAGCAGCTTTCCAAACCGGGAGCCAATCCCCGCCCCCACTAGACAACAGAACAGGGTGACCACCCCGATGAAGCCGGCAGCAGTCAGGATATTGACCCGCATCACCGCGAAGCTGATCCCGATGGCAAGGGCATCAATGCTGGTGGCGACCGCCTGTACCAGCAGAATGCGCAGGGTGAAACTCCGGGGCGCGGCCTGCTCTCCGGGGGAGCGCAACTCGCGCAGCCCATCGCGCACCATTTTCCCACCGATTGCCGCAAGCAGCCCAAGCGCAATCCAGTGGTCAAACGCACTGATTGCGTCGCTGAACGTACGCCCAGCGAAGTAACCGGTAACCGGCATCAACGCCTGAAATAGACCGAACGCGACCGCGGCCTCTACCGCCTGCCTGCGGCCGAACCCACGGTATGCAAGGCCGTTTGAAAGGGAGACGGCAAACGCGTCCATCGAAAGCCCAATGGCGATTAAAAAGAGGGATAACAGATCCATATGTGTAAAATCCTTTCCGGAACATCCCGGCGGCTCTGGATGTTTTTCTGCCTGTGTATAATCCTATTGGCATTTTTGATATTATAGTAGTGGAATGCTATGATAGCAGGCGGCTGCCCGCGAACCGTTTCGGCCATGGCCCCCGCTATAATGGCCGCTTGGTAGCTATTATAGCACATGGCTCCCGGCTCGTACAGAACCATTTTTCCAGATACAGAGGCGCTTTGGGACAGAAGTTGGGAAAAAAGTGCAAGAGACATTGCGCTGAATCTCAAAATGTGCTAAAATAGAGATAAAATGTGCGATGTATTCTCTGGAGCGGTGGATAGAATCGGGAAAAGCGTTTTTTCGATGAGGTTTGGGATAGGCAGCGGCAGGGATCATCTACAGAGTTTTTTCGGCAGGGGCGGTTCGATGAACGATTTGCAACGTTTGGAAATGGTGCTGGACCAGATCTCCAACAGCATCATTTATGTTGTCCGGCAGGATACCCATGAGATTCTCTACTTCAACGCGCAAGCAAAGAAGATGGCGCCGCAGATCGAGCGGGGCCGCATCTGTCAGGAGCTTTGGGCGGAAACCTGTAAAGACTGCCCGCTTGAGAAGATTGGCGGGAAAGACAGGCATGTGGTCGAAGGCTACAACAGCCCGTTTGGTGGGAAGGTTGATTTTTCTGCGACCCGCATCGTCTGGGACCAAGATACTCCGGCCTTTCTGGTTGTGATCGACCCATGCCGGATGACCAAGGAACAGCAGAAAGCCGAATTTGAACTGCGCAGGACGTTTGCGGCGATCTCACAGGTCTATGAGATGATCGTTTCCATCAACCTGACGCAGCACACCTATTCGATCGCCGGGGCCGAGGGGGCCCCCTCCAAACGGGAAATCCCGCTCGAAGGCCAGCTCGAACAGCTGATCTCTTTTGTTAAGGGACGCATCCATCCGGATTTCCAGGAGGATTTTGTCACTATGTTCCAGGTGGAACGGCTGCTCACCCTTTATCGGGCTGGGGATGCTGGACCCTATATGGAATACCCACAGGTCTCAGGGGATGGGACCAGCCGGTGGGTGATGGCCCGGGTAGTCTGGATGGATAATCCTTATGATGACGACGTTTTGGCGGTGATCCTCTGCCGCAACATCAACCGGGCCAAGCTGGCTGAGGAGCGGCTCAAGGAGCATGAACAGCTCGAACAGAAACGGATCCATTACCGGGTGGCGGTCGAAAGCACCCAGGACATCATGTTCGAATATATGTTGGCCAAGGATACGTTTGTCGCTTATGAGCCGAAATGGGAGGATGGCGTCAAAACGATCAGCCGGGTCGAGCTGGCTGGCTTCTTTAGCCGGATGCAGGAATATGGCCTGATCCACCCCGACTATGAAGAACAGTTCCGCAGTATGTTGGGCGGCGGGGTTGCCGGGCAGTTCGAAGTCAAGATGCGTTCGCCCACCATGGAGGAGTTCCACTGGTTCCGGATCAGCGGGGAAGCGATCTATGGGGACGGCGAGGTTGTCCTGATGGTCGGCACCCTGCGGGATATCCACGAGTATAAGGAGATGGAGGAACGCCGCAGGGATCTCGAACGGGTTTGCAGCTTCACTGTGAGCCGGGATTATAACTTGGTCGCGATCCTTGATATGGAAACCGGCATATATGAGATCAATTTTACCACCTTGATTGAAGAGGTGTTCAGTGTCTCCCATGTGGGGGACTATCAGACCGCCCTCATGGAAATTGCACAGCGTGCGCTCTATCCGGCGGACCGGGAGGAATTCGCTGAGAAACTCAGCATCCGTTCGCTGTCCTCCCTGCTCAACAGTGAAAAAGGCAAAGAAAAGCGGTTTTATTTCCGCATTCGGGGGAACGACGGGGTCTATAGCTGGCGGTGCGTCCGGTATGTTTATCTGGACCAGGTCAGCCATAAGGTGCTTTTCACGGTGCAGGACGTACAGGAGGCCCGGGATGCAAAGGACAAGGAGATGATGGCCACCCAGATGTTTGTGGCGGCAGTCAGGGGGCTTTACAACACCATCTTCGAGGCCAACCTCACAACCGATACCCTCTATGAGCTGCGGTATGGGAACGAAGGGATTATCCGCCACCTAATCCAGAGCAATCTGCGCGAGGTGTTGGCTGAACGGGAACAGAGCCTGATCCATCCTGACCACCGGGAGCGGTATCACAACTGTATGGATATCGACCAGATGCCCCACAAGCTGGAGGCACAGCCGCATATCTATTTCGAGGTGCTGCGCCGGGCCACCAAAAATGCTGCCTACCACTGGTTCTCGGTTCAGATTCAGCGGCTGGCACAGGATGATAACGGTTACCGGGTGCTGGTCTATATGCGGGACATTGACACCACCCGCCGTGAGGACGAACGGACCCGCCAGGCGCTGCGGGACGCGCTGCTGCTTGCCGAGAACGCCAGCCATGCCAAGACTGACTTTATCTCCCGGATGTCGCACGACATCCGTACCCCCATGAACGCGATCATCGGCATGTCCGCGATCGCCCGGGCCAACCTGAACGACCCGGAAAAGATCTCCGACTGCCTGAACAAGATCGGGATTTCAGCAAAATTCCTGCTTTCCCTCATCAACGATATTCTGGATATGTCCAAGATCGAGAGCGGCAAGATTCGGATTTCCGAACGGGAGTTCCACCTGCGCAATATGGTGCAGGATATCTTTTCGGTGATCTATCCACAGGCGATCGAGCGCGGCCTTTCGTTTGAGCTTCAGATCGACCCGGCGGTCCCGGTGGTATGTATCGGAGATGAGCTGCGCCTCAACCAGATCCTGATGAATCTGCTGGGCAACGCTCTGAAGTATACCCTGGAAGGGCGGATTCTGCTCTCTGTGGAGCTGGCTGATATGCAGGAATCCCGCGCGCTGCTCCGGTTCCGGGTGGAAGACACCGGCATCGGGATGA
Source organism: Anaerotruncus sp. (assembly GCA_021770005.1). Lineage (GTDB taxonomy): Bacteria > Bacillota > Clostridia > Oscillospirales > Ruminococcaceae > Anaerotruncus. The sequence goes on from JAETRV010000003.1 coordinate 20,820, forward strand.
GCGAGGATTTTCAGCGGAAAATCTTCGAGCCGTTTGAACAGGAGGTTCAGTCGGACGGGAAGGTCTTTGAGGGCACCGGGCTGGGGATGGCGATTACCAAAAATTTTGTCCAGCTGATGGGCGGAAAGATCGGGGTCGAGAGCGAGCGGGCCAAAGGCAGCCGGTTCACCGTTGAGCTGCCGCTCGAAATCGCAAAAAACAGCCTCGAATGCACCGCGTATGCAGGTGAAGAAAACCTGAAAAATCTTCGGGTATTGATCGCAGATGACGACATGATCGCCCGCGAGCATCTTCAGACCATTCTGGACACCTTCGGGATACAGGCTGTCTGTGTCAGTTCAGGTGTCGACGCGGTTGAGGAGATTCATCGTGCGAATCAATGTGAGGAACCATACGATGTGGCGTTTATCGACTGGCGGATGCCCGGGATCGACGGGATCGAGACGGTGCGGCAGATCCGTCGGGATGAAAATGCCCACACCCTGCTGATTGTCATGTCCGCTTACGACTGGGCCTCGATCGAATATGAAGCCCGCACAGGTGGGGTTGACGAGTTTGTGAACAAACCCGTCTTTCCCGAGAACATCCGCTGGGTGCTGACCAAAGCGCTTCGGGAGGACCCGAACTCTATTTGCAAACAGGCGGAGCCGGATTATCTGTTTCAGGGGGAGCAGATTCTGCTGGTCGAGGACAACGAGATCAACCTTGAGATCGCAAAAACGCTGTTGGAGATGAAAAACCTGCAGGTCGATACCGCCCGCAATGGCCAAGAGGCGGTGGAGCGGTTCCGTGATTCCCCACCAGGATATTACAGGGTGATCCTCATGGATATCCGGATGCCGGTGATGGATGGGACTGCCGCAACCAGAGAAATCCGTTCGATGGACAAAGCGGATGCAAAAACCGTGCCGGTCGTGGCAATGACGGCGAATGTCTTCGAGAAGGATGAGGAGACCGCCAAGCAGATCGGGATGAATGGCTACCTGATTAAGCCGATCGACACCAAAGCTCTTTACCGGAGCATCGACCAGCTCCTTTATCGGGGCGCTGAGAACCTATTCCGTATCTAAAGTTTTGCGCGGCTTTTTTCCTGTACATAGGCCAGCCGGCGCAAAACGGCGGTCCTTGGGGCTGGAACAAAAAGCTGTGGGGGCAAGAGGTGGGGCCTCCGCCCCTCTCCAAAAGATTACCGAATAGGTCTTAATTTCGATATATCAGGGACTTGAAAGGAGAACAGGAGCCATGCAGTTTGCAGAATTTCTTTCGGAAATGGGGATCGATGAGAGAGAAACGCTCGAACGGTTCGGCGGGATTCAGATGCTGATGGAAAAGATGCTGAAAAGTTTTCTAGACGACCAGAACTTTTCCGATCTGAAAGAGGCAGTGGAACAGGGGGACGCAGAGGCTGCGGAGCGTGCTGCCCATACGCTCAAAGGGATGTGTGGCAATCTCGGAATGGCTGAACTGAGCCGTCTTAGTGCAAATTTCGTCGAGCGGGTACGCAGTGGGGATACCAGCAAGATGAATGAGGACTTTACCGGTATCACTGGGGAATACAAGCGTGTCGTGGGACTTTTAAAATCTTATTATGAGGTATAGTCGGGACGGTGTGGAAGAGACACACGGACCGGAACAGGAGGGAAAGATGGAGCAGGATAAGAAGATATTGATTGTGGATGACTCCAAGATGAGCCGGATCATTTTGAGAAAGCTTTTCGAGGAAGATTACGAGATCCTGGAAGCGGAAGACGGCAGGAGAGCGCTGGAGGTCCTGGAAGAGGAATACCATTCGATCGCAGTCGTGCTGTTGGACAATATCATGCCTGAGATGAACGGGATCGATGTTCTGCGTAAGATCGCCGGAAAATATAAATATCACAATATCCCTGTGGTCATGATTACTGCGGAGACAAGCGAGCGGCTCGGTATTGAGGTTTACCGGCTCGGCATCGCTGACCTGATCTCCAAGCCGTTCAATCAGGAGCTGGTCAAACGGCGTGTCCTGAACATCATCGAACTTTATGACTACCGTTGTGAGTTGGAATGGACGATCGCTGAGCAGATCAACGAGATCGAGGAGCAGTCCCGCAAGCTGCGCCGGTCCAACCAGTTCTTCATTGATACGCTGAGTACAGCGGTGGAGTTCCGCAGCAGCGAATCAGGAGAGCATATTTCGCGGATCCGCAATGTCACCCAGCTGCTTCTGGAAGCGCTGGGGCAGCAGGAAGCGCAGTACCGGTTCAACAGCGATATGATCGAGATCATCAGTAATGCAGCTGCTATGCATGACATCGGGAAGATTGCGATACCTGATGCGATCCTCAATAAGCCCGGCCGCCTGACCCCTGAAGAGTTTGAGCTGATGAAGAGCCACACCACCAGGGGCTGCGAAATCCTTGAAAAGCTCTCGTCGGTGCAGCTCGAGGAGTACTATCGGTTTAGCTACGATATCTGCCGCTATCATCACGAACGCTGGGACGGCAATGGTTACCCCGACCACCTCAAGGGAAGCGATATCCCGATCTGGGCACAGGTGGTCTCGGTTGCAGACGTTTATGACGCGCTGGTGAGCAAGCGGGTCTATAAGCCTGCGTTCAGCCACCAGACTGCGGTTGACATGATCCTCAACGGGGAGTGCGGTGTTTTCAACCCGATGTTGATGAGCATCCTGAGCCTGATCGCCCCACAGCTCGAAAAGTTTTATACCGGAAATACGCTGCCAGTGGATGAGCCGTTCGATTTCAGATAAGTAAAAAACGCGGAGGAGGGAGCCATTGTCCCACCCTTCGCGTTTTCCCATAAAAGCAGGGGCTATCCGGAGAGGCAGTCCCTGCCAAGATCGGAGGGAGTTTGATGAAATACCCAAACAATTCTATTCTGGTAGTAGGGCAGGCAAAACCCAGCCGGGATGACGCAATCTACATGACCCATGGGGAGTTTTATATCAGCCTAGTGGTGGAGCGAGATACCGGCTGGATTCTGGATGTTGAATGCAACACGATCCTTTCGGTGACAAGTGATTTCGTGGCCTCTATGTTTGTGGGCAAAAATCTCAAAACCGACCTTCAGGCGCTTGAAGCGGAAATCCGCAGCCGGTACTTCGCGCTGACCCAAAAGCCGCTGATCGCCTGCATGAAGGACGCATACCACCGCTATATGGCGGTGACCGGCGAAAACTAAGCGCGCGGCGGCGGCTCCGCCCCTCGACCCCGCGATTTTTTGAAAAAAATCGAGTAAAACTTTAGATATTAAATAGGCTCTTAGGGGCTGTTTAAAAAATCATGGCAAAACGTTTGCTTGTGGTTTTCTGAATTCCCGACAGAAAAGGGGGCTTTCCATGCTCGCTACCATTCGCAGCCTTGGTTTGGCCGGTATCGAGCCGTTCGCTGTCACCGCCGAGGTGAGCGTTTCCCAGGCAATGCCTGGGTTTGACCTCGTCGGACTGCCGGATGCGGCGGTCCGGGAATCCCGCGACCGGGTGCGCTCCGCTCTGCTGCACAGCGGGTACCCGTTTCCCGACGGACGTATCGTTGTCAACCTTGCTCCTGCCGGAGTCAAAAAGGTCGGAGCGCTCTATGATCTACCGATCCTGATCGGCCTTTTGAGCGCACAGGGCATCCTCCCCGAACCGAAGGACGCGGTCTTTCTGGGGGAGCTTTCCCTATCGGGGGAGGTTCGCCCGGTCGATGGGGTGCTCCCCATGCTGCTCGGCGCGGCCGGCCTGGGGATTTCGCGCGCATTCATCCCCGCCGGTAATGCCGCCGAAGCGTCCGCAGTGCAGGGGATGGCGGTCTATCCAGTCGCAAAGATCGGAGAGCTCGCTGCTTTCCTGCGGGGGGAACGCGCGTTGGCGCCCGTCTCTGATTGCGCCTTTGCGGAAATAGCCGCTGCACAGATGCCTGATTTCAGCGACGTAAAGGGGCAGCAGGTTGCCAAACGCGCGCTTGAGATTGCGGCGGCAGGCGGCCATAACGTCCTGATGATCGGCGCGCCCGGCACCGGCAAAAGTATGCTCGCAAAGCGCCTGCCTTCGATCCTCCCCGAGATGCGGTCGGAAGAAGCGATCGAAACTACCAAAATCTATTCGGCGGCCGGGCTGCTCCCACCCGGTGTCCCGCTGATCCGGAACCGCCCGTTCCGGGCTCCGCACCACACGGTCTCGCCTGCGGGGATGTGCGGAGGCGGTTCGATCCCGCGCCCGGGGGAACTTTCCCTTGCGCACAATGGGGTGCTTTTCCTCGACGAGCTGCCCGAATTCCAGCGTCCGGTGCTGGAAGCGCTTCGGCAACCCCTTGAGGACGGGATGCTCACCCTTTCACGGGCGCAGGCGCGGTTCAGCTATCCCAGCCGGTTTACGCTGGTCGCGGCAATGAACCCCTGTCCCTGTGGGTATTTCGGGCACCCTACCCGCAGCTGTACCTGTCCGGAAGCCCGGATCGAACGGTATCTGGACAAGGTTTCCGGGCCGCTGCTCGACCGGATCGACCTACACGTCGAGGTCCTGCCGGTCGGGTATGATCTGCTTTCCAGTACCCGGCAGGAGGAGACCTCTGTAGAAATCCGGGCGCGTGTTACCGCCGCGCGGGAGATCCAGAACCGCCGGTTCGCTGGCCTCGGCATCCCCTGCAACGCGGAAATCCTCCCTTCACTGCTTTCCCGGTTCTGTCCGCTCTCCCCCGACGCAGATGCCCTGCTGCGTAAGCTGTTTGACCGGTTGAGCCTTTCCGGACGCGCCTACGACCGGATCTTGAAGGTATCGCGCACGATCGCCGACCTAAGCGGCAGCGAACGGATCGAGCTGGAGCATCTCAACGAGGCGGTGCAATACCGCAGCCTCGACCGTAAATACTGGAACCGGAAGCAGGCGCAAACCAAATAAGTCCCGGCTGCTTACACACATCCGGGACTTATCTTTTGTGGTTTTGGTCCGCCTTTTAATCCTGATTTTTCAGGATCGAAAGGACCTCTTCCGGGCTTTTTCCCGATTCCTTTACAAAGGCGGCGAGCTTTTCCAGGTCGGCTTGCTCCTTGGCGGCGCGTTTTTCCTTGAGTTCTTTTTTCAGGTTCGAGATTGCTTCTTTATGTTCTTCAATCTTCTTTTCAATCTCCTGAATTTGCTCCTCATAAGACATCCTGATTTCTTTTTTACTTCTGCGCGGCATATGCAGCTCACCCTTTCACTAATTTGCTTTTTACTGTATTGTAACCAAAACAGGACAAATTGTAAAGCGAAAAAACGCGAATTTTAAAGCGCAGCGTGAATTGCCTTGCAATCCATCGAAAAAACAGGAAATCCCGCCATCTGTCAAACGGAAAAAAGCGTCTGTCTCTTCCCTTTTTTCTGTGGCCCTGGTTCCCTTCTTCCATGAGACAAAAGTACAAAACAAGCGTGCTGCTTTCCTCCTGAACTGGGTTTGGAAAACCGGTTTTTCTGCTGCATAAAGTGGTTTGAATGCAAAAATTATGCGATAATTTTATGAATATTTATAAAACTGAAGAGAATTGTTTGCAGATGATTGGCGAAAAAAGCAATGGATTTTACGGCGGATTTGCAATATACTTTTCAGTAAGGTTACCACTTTAAAGTAGTAACAGGACTCCAAGTGTAAAACAGACTCAAACATAGGGAGGAAAAGAAACATGAAAAGAGTATTTGCATCTATGCTGGCGGCGGCAATGGTCGCTGGTGCATTTGCAGGATGCGGTTCCAACGGGAGCAGCTCGGCGCCTGCTGCATCTTCCGCTCCTGATGCGGGCAGCTCCGCACCGGCTGCATCGAGTGAAGCCCCCGCTGCGGCTCCTTCTGGCGACGGGATCAAGATCGGTGTGCTTGCCCCGCTGACCGGTGAGGTTTCCGACTATGGTATCGCGGCATCCAACGGCATTAAAATGGCATTCGAGGAAATCAATGCGAACGGCGGTATTCTAGGCCAGCAGGTCGAGCTGGTTCTTATGGACGAAAAAGGCGATCCGACCGAAGCGGTCAATGCATACAACAGCATGGTCAGCCAGGGGGTTGTCGCTGTGATCGGCGATGTCACCTCCAAGCCCTGCCAGGCGGTCGCGGATGTGGCGGTAGAGGACAACATGCCGATGCTGACTGCAACCGGTACTGCGGCGGGTATCACCCTGACTGGTGACAACGTATTCCGCACCTGCTACACCGACCCGTTCCAGGGCACTATCATGGCGACCTTTGCGGCGGAGAACCTCGGTGCAAAGAAAGTAGCGATCCTGAGCAACAACAGCTCGGACTACTCGAGCGGCCTGGTACAGGCGTTCAAAGAGCAGGCAGCGACCAAGGGACTCGAAGTTGTGGGCGAGCAGTCGTACGCGGACGCAGACATCGACTTCAACTCCCAGATCAACAATCTAGTTGCGGCAGCTCCGGAAGCGATCTTTGTCCCCGACTACTACAACAAGGTTGCCCTGATCCTCGATCAGCTGCGTGCAGCCGGCTATGAGGGCCCGGTTCTGGGCGGCGACGGTTGGGACGGCGTTCTGAACATCGTCTCGGCGGATAAGATGTCGGTCACCGAGAACACCTATTTTGCAAACCACTATGCGGATGAGGACGAAAAAGCGGCGAAGTTCCTTGCGGACTACAAAGCAAAGTTCAATCTGGACGGCCGCTCGTTCTCGGCGCTGGGCTACGACTCGGCTTATATCATCGCACAGGCGCTGGAGAAAGCCGGTTCGACCGATAGCCAAGCGATCATCGATGCAATGGCAGCGGCAGACTACGACGGGATCACCGGCCACATCACCTTTGATGAGAACGGCGACCCGATCAAGACGGTTTCTGTCCTGAAGTGCTCCAACGGCGCTGCGGTGCTTGAGGCAAAGGTCGAGGCGTAATGGCCCCGCAACAACAGAAGTGATAGGATGTTTGCAAAGGGGTAGGGCCGGACGGCTCTGCCCTTTTGCGGGTATCCGGCGCACATCGGCGGGAGCTTGTTTCATATCTCTCATGCAGGGGGCTTTTTCTCTTGCGAATCCCCTCTCTTGCCGCTCTGTGCCGGTTGGCCTATGTACGCCGATCTACGCGCTAAGCGCCGCCTCCGGCGGTTGCGCTCCGAAACGCTCGCTGCGGCTCGCAGTGCGGTGGCAGTGGAAAAATCGCGTAAAACTTCTGCGTTTTTGAGAAAGGCTCCTCTTCCCTGGATCAAAAGTTTCGTCCACCTTTTCAAAGGTGGCGGGGTCGAGGGGCAGAGCCCCCGCGAGGGGGCCGAAGATCTATAGACACAGCCTGTTTGAGGGGCTGGGAAAGGCGAGGGATTGGTAGACGTGACACTTTTTATCAAACAGCTTATCAACGGCTTTCAGGTGGGCAGCGTGTACGCGCTGGTCGCACTGGGCTACACAATGGTATACGGTATCGTAAAGCTAATCAACTTTGCGCATGGGGATTTCATCATGGTAGGCGGATATATGGCGGTATTCTCGATCCCGCTGCTCACCAATGCGGGGCTTCCGGCGTGGCTTTGCATACTGCTGTCGGTCGTGGTCTGCGCGCTGATCGGCTTTTTGACCGAAAAGATCGCTTATAAACCGCTGCGCGGTGCACCCAGCCTCTCGGTCCTGATTACGGCGATTGCGATGAGCCTCTTCCTTGAGAACCTTGCGCTCATCCTCTTCTCCTCCGCGCCTCGTTCGGTCAGCAACATCTTCAATGTGCCGCCGATCGTGTTCGGCTCGGTCCAGCTCACCGGCGTCTCGGTGGTGACTATCCTGCTTTCGATTGTGATTATGGCAGGGCTTCAGCTCTTCATCAAAAAGACCCGGATGGGCAAGGCAATGCGGGCGGTCTCGGAGGACGGGAAAGCGGCGATCCTCATGGGGATCAACACCAACCGGACCATCTCGCTCACCTTTGCGATTGGTTCCGGCCTGGCTGGGGTCGCGGCGGTCATGTACTGCTCCGCCTATCCGCAGGTCCAGCCGTACATGGGCTCGATGCTCGGCTTGAAGGCGTTTGTCGCGGCGGTGCTCGGCGGCATCGGCAACATCCCTGGCGCGATGCTCGGCGGCGTGCTGATTGGGCTTGTTGAGAGCATGACCAAGGGCTATATCTCCACCCAGCTTGCGGATGCGGTGGTATTCGGAATCCTGATTGTCGTCCTGCTGGTGCGCCCGGCGGGGATCTTCGGCAAAAACGTCGGCGAGAAAGTGTAGGTGATTGGATTGAAAAGCAGAAAAGAGACCATGCGCTCCTATGTCATCAATCTGATAGCGGTCATACTGCTCTTTGTCCTGATGAATATCGGGACAGGCACCGGCCTGCTCGGGCGGTACCAGACCGGCGTTTTGATGGTCATTTTTATCAACATCATCCTGGCGATCTCCCTTAATCTGACCACCGGTTTTCTCGGGCAGATCGCGCTTGGGCACGCGGGGTTCATGTCGATTGGCGCGTATACGGCGGCCCTGTTCGTGAAGTACATCCAGGAAACGGTGGGGATCACCCTCGCGCAGAAAGGGAACGTCTCCCCTGCCGGCACCGGCTTCTTCCTGTTGTCGCTCCTGCTGGCCGGTCTGGTGGCGGCGCTGTTCGGCCTGCTGGTCGGCATCCCGGCACTGCGCCTCAAGGGGGATTACCTCGCCATCATCACCCTCGGGTTCGGGGAGATCATCCGCACAATGATCGAGTTCTTTTCGTTTACCGGCGGTGCGCAGGGACTCAACCGTATCCCCAAGACCGCGACCCTGAATGTCGTTTACATCATTATGGTTGTCTGCGTGATGGTTATGTTTGCCTTTGTCCGTTCGCGGCATGGGCGCGCAATCATGGCGATTCGTGAAGATGACATCGCGTCCGAGGCTTCGGGTATCCCGAATACCTACTACAAGGTGCTGGCGTTCACCTTTGCGGCGTTCTTTGCGGGGATCGCCGGCGGCATCTATGGGCAGTACCTCGGCATCCTCGGCGCGACCGACTTCGATTTTATGAAGTCGATCGACATTCTGGTGTTTGTCGTTCTGGGCGGCATGGGTTCGCTCACCGGGTCGATCGTCTCGGCGGTCGGGCTGACCATCCTCCCCGAGGTCCTGCGGTCGCTCGCTGACTACCGGATGCTGATCTATTCGGTGGTTCTGGTGCTGGTCATGATCTTCAAGCCTTCCGGGCTGCTCGGGACCTATGAGTTCTCGCTGACCCGGTTGATCGACCGGCTAGTCGGCAAACAGAAAAAACAACCGTCCGCGGCAGGGAAAGGGGGCGCGTCCGAATGAGCGTACCGGTGCTGAAAGCCGAGAATCTGGGCATCACCTTCGGCGGACTCAAGGCGGTCGAAGGCTTCAATGTCGAGATTCAACAGAAAGAGCTGATTGGATTGATCGGGCCGAACGGCGCGGGCAAAACCACCGTCTTTAATCTGCTGACCGGCGTCTACCAGCCGACCGAGGGCGCGGTCTACCTGAACGGCACCGCGCTGATCGGGAAAAAACCGCATCAGATGGTGGCGGCCGGGATTGCGCGGACGTTCCAGAACATCCGGCTGTTCAAAAAGATGAGCGTGTTGGAGAATGTCAAGGTGGCGTTCAATCACAACATGAAATACAGCGGCTTGCAGGCAATCCTGCGCGCCCCCTCCTACTGGAAGGAGGAACAGGAGATCGACCGCAAGGCGCGCGACCTGCTCAGTGTGTTCCATATGGAGGACCTTGCCGACCATGTGGCGGAAAACCTGCCGTACGGCCAGCAGCGTAAGCTGGAGATTGCCCGCGCGCTCGCGACCAATCCCAAAGTCCTGCTGCTTGATGAACCGGCGGCGGGCATGAACCCGACCGAGACCGCGGAACTGATGCAGGCGATTTCCTTGATCCGGGAGCGGTTCGGGATTGCGATCCTGCTGATTGAGCATGACATGAGCCTGGTGATGAATGTCTGTGAGCGGATCGTCGTGATCGACTACGGGCAGATCATCGCACATGGCACGCCAAAGGAGATCGCCAACAATCCGCGCGTAATCGGCGCATATCTTGGAGAATAGGAGGGAAACCGATGCTGAAAGTGACTGACCTGCATGTGTCCTACGGGGCAATCCATGCAATCCATGGGATCAGCCTGGAGGTCAACGAGGGGGAGATCGTCTCGCTGATCGGCGCAAATGGCGCGGGCAAAACCACCACGCTGCACACCATCTCCGGGCTGAAAAAAGCGACTTCGGGAGAGGTTTCCCTGGATGGGCACAACCTGCTCACCACCGACCCGGCGAAGATCATCACGTTGGGGATGGCGCATGTCCCGGAAGGGCGACGGATTTTTTCTCAGATGACAGTACAGGAAAATCTCGAGATGGGCGCATTTATCGTCAACGACAAGACGCAGATTGCAGAGGATGTCGAGAACGTCTACCGCCATTTTCCCCGCCTCAAGGAGCGGTACAAGCAAGCGGGCGGCACCCTCTCGGGCGGTGAGCAGCAGATGCTGGCAATCGGGCGCGCGATGATGTCCCGGCCCCGTATCATGCTGATGGATGAGCCTTCGATGGGGCTTTCTCCGCTTCTGGTAAAGGAGATCTTCAAGATCATTGAGGAGCTCAACCGGGGCGGTATGACCATCCTGCTGGTCGAGCAGAACGCAAAGATGGCGCTCGGAATCGCCAACCGCGCCTATGTGCTCGAAACCGGAAAGGTGGTCATGAGCGGGGACGCCAAAGAGATGCTTGCAGATGACAAAGTGCGCAAAGCGTATTTGGGAATGTGACGCTGCATGATGAGAAAAAGGATGGGAACCGGGGCGCACCGGTTCCCATTTTTTGATTTGGGAGGAGGAAAAACAATGGCGGAACAGAAAACAAATGCGATGCGGATGCTGGACCGGGCCAAGGTGCCCTATCAGACGCATACCTATGACCATGAGGATGGAAAGATCGACGGGGTAAGTGTTGCGGAAAAGCTGGGACAGCGGGTGGAACAGGTCTATAAAACGCTGGTGACACGGGGCGGCGGGAGCTATTATGTGTTTGTGATCCCGGTCGACAAAGAGCTGGACCTGAAAAAGGCCGCAAAAGCAGTGGGGGAAAAGTCGGTCGAGATGATCCATGTCAGCGAGATCAACAAGGTGACCGGTTATGTCCGCGGCGGGTGCTCGCCGGTCGGGATGAAGAAACTATTTTCCACCGTCTTTGACGTTGCGGTGGAAACGCTGCCCACTGTCATTGTCAGCGGCGGGCGGATCGGCTGCCAGATCGAAGCCGCGCCGTCCGACCTGCTGCCGCTGGTCAAGGCAAAGACCGCGCCGCTCGTCCGGGAATCGGCCTAAATTTGCAGGCCCGCATATAAAAGCCGCCCGTCCTTCCAAATTCGGAAAGACGGGCGGCTCTTAGAGCCTATTCAGGGTCTTTTGCAAGGGGCTTTTTCTCTTGCAAAAAGCCCCCTCTTGCCGCCTTTGGCGGCAATTCACCCGAAAAATGCGCTTCACAGGATAAAAGATTCCGCCGCGTGCGCGCGGCGGCAGGGGCTCCGCCCCTTGACCTCGCGATTTTTTGAAAAAAATCGAGTAAAACTTTAGATCTTGAATAGGCTCTTAGCGCGGAGTAAAGGCTGGCGAAGCGTTTTGTCCCGATTTGGGACGATCAGCCGATCCAGGTGAAGCGGGGGGCACGTTTCCCGTCCCGCTCGACATCGCCGAGGAACATCGCAAGCGGGCGCACCCAAAGTTGCTGCTCCCCATAGAGCGCGCGGTAGACAACCAATTCTTCCAACGTCTCACTGTGCCGCGCACTGCCAATTACCTCGTACTCGTTCCCTTTAAAGTGACGGTAACGCCCCATTTTCAACGTACGAGGTTCCGGCTGGGCGGGTCCCGCCTGCTCCGGCTGCGGAGCTGTGGCGGCCGGATGATCTTCCTGCTGGCTGTACTGCTCGTAGACGTGCGGCTCCACAAAGATCCGCGTGCCATACGCGGGCAGCTCGAGTTTGAAGTTCCCGTCATTGGTTTCAAAACGGGTGCCGGTAAATAGGTCAACCAGTGCGGAAACCCTGCCGCGGAACTCGATATACTCCGGATGATCGGAGAGGTTGAGCGCAACATAGACCTGCTGTTCCGGGGTGGCACGCAGAAAAGCGAGCTGCTCGTTCCGGACGGTGAGCTGGTCGTATCCGCCATACTGGAGGGCGGGCAGCGCATGGCGGATTTTTCCGAGCGTTTTCAGGTGGTTGAGCAGTGTGAGATCAGGGTTGGGAATCTTGTCCAGATCGAGACAGGGCCGCAGCGGCGCGTCCGAATGGTTCTGCCGCACCCCTTGGATGCCCCATTCACTGCCGTAATAGAGCGACGGGACACCAGGCATGGTGTAAAGGAGCGTATAGACGTTGCAAAGATGGGCGCGGTTGCTCAAGGTGGAAGCAAGGCGGTTGACATCGTGGTTATCCACAAAGTTGTAGAGGCAGAGCGAACGGTAGATGCCGCCGTTCCCGCCCGACTGCCGGTTGAGCGAATAGGCGATCTCAAAGTAGTTTTTATCGTTGTGGGAGGAGTAAAGCCCTTTGCGGCATTCGTAGTTGGTGACCGAATCGAGCGCACCGGGATTCGCCCAGCGGTTGTAGTCGCCGTGGATGATCTCACCCATCAGCCAGAAATCGGGGTTTCTGCCCTTGCAATAGTTCCGGAGCTGGTGGAAAAAGTCCATGTCCACGCAGTCGGCGGCATCGAGACGCAGACCGTCGATCCCAAATTCATCAATCCACATCCCCACCGCGCCAAGCAGGTGGCTGACTACATCTGGATTTCGTAGGTTGAGCTTGACCAAATTATAATGCCCCTGCCAGCCTTCATACCAGAATGGGTCCCCCATCGGGCTTCCGCCGCCGAAATTGAGGTTGTGGAACCAGCCGCAGTAGGGGGAAGAGGGGCCGTTTTTCTGCACATCCTGAAATGCCCAGAATTCCCGCCCCACATGGTTGAACACGCCGTCGAGCACCACACGGATTCCGTTTTGGTGCAGCTCGTTGCAGAGGCGTTTAAAATCCTCATTCGAGCCGAGACGGCGGTCGATCTTGTAGTAATCGCGGGTATCGTAGCCATGCTCGCTCGACTCGAACACCGGCCCGATGTAGAGCGCATTGACCCCCAGTTCGCGCAGATGGGGAATCCATCCGGAGAGTTTCCCAATCCGGTTGACCGGGGCATCCTGCCCGTTCTGCTGCGGCGCACCGCAGAACCCGAGCGGATAGATGTGATAAAAGATTGATTCATTTACCCAATTCATAGATTGCACCTGTCCTTTTGTAATTTTACAGTCCGTTACCTACTATACGCCAATTTACGAAAAATAGCAATAAGAAAAGAGGAAGCCGCCTATGAATTGGATCAGCGGCTCCCTCAATGAAAAGAGTGGGAAGACAAAATAAATAGGTGGGATTGCAGGCCCAGCAGATTAATAGTTTTTGGCCTGAATCTGGAAATATGCCTGCGGATGGTCGCAGACCGGGCAAACTTCGGGCGCCTTTTCACCCACATGGATATGACCGCAGTTGCTGCACTGCCAGATCATGACACCGGTACGGGCAAATACCTGATCGGCTTCGATGTTTTTCAGCAGGGCGCGATAACGCTCCTCATGCTCCTTCTCGATCTTCCCGACCGCCTCGAAGAGGTACGCGATCCGGTCAAACCCTTCCTCCTTGGCTTCTTTCGCAAATTTGGCATACATATCGGTCCATTCAAAGTTCTCGCCAGCAGCAGCATCCGCAAGGTTTGCAGTGGTGGAGGGAACACCGTCATGCAGCAGCTTAAACCAGATTTTGGCATGTTCCCGCTCATTGCCGGCGGTCTCGAGGAACAGGTTCGCAATCTGCACAAACCCCTCTTTCTTTGCCTTGGATGCATAATAGGTATATTTGTTGGTCGCCTGAGATTCCCCTGCAAAAGCGGCCATCAGGTTGGCTTCCGTCTTGGTACCTTTCAAACTGTTCACATCAATCAACCTCTTTCTGTAATGTCATTACCGTTTGAGTTCGGCTGGGTACTTTCCTGCACATTCGGGGCATAAACCCTCAAATAAGATCTGGTAACCAGTGACCAAAAACCCCGGAAGGTTTTTCAACTGTTCATCCAGCCCGGCAAGCTCAGCGAGCGGCAGGTCAAAAAGCTGGCCGCAACCGCTGCACCGTATGTGGTAATGTGGGTCGGTCCGTCCGTCAAACCGATCTGAGGCAGCCGGCATCGGAATCTTGCGCAGAATGCCCTGCTCTGCAAGCAGATTCAGATTGCGATAGACCGTACCGAGGCTGATATTCGGCTCCTGTTCGCGAACCATCGCATAGACCGTGTCGGCAGTTGGATGAATCGGATTTTCCATCACCGTTTCGAGGACCAGTTCCCGCTGTTTGGAATACTTCATAGCTGAACAATTCCTTTGCCGATAATAAGAATAATTCTTAAAATTATTTTATAACAAAAAGGTGGGAATGTCAAGCCCTTTTTCCATTTTCTAAACCGCAAAAATAGATATGCGATGTGGAGAGCCTATTTAAAATTGAGTAAAGCTTTCAATACTAGATCGGTTCTAAGATTCCAAGCGGCGTTTTAGGGTGAACCGGGTACAGCCGAGAAGCTGTGCCGCTTTCGATTGGTTCCCTCCACAGAGCGTGAGCGCCTTATCGATATAGGTTCGCTCAAACCGGTCGATCTCCGCCTGTAGGTCGATCGGACCTTCCGAGAGGTCTTTGAGCGGGAAAGCGCTGGCAGGGCTGATCTGCGGTCCACCCTCCCGCAGGATCGAACCGGTGAGAGTACTCCCTTCACAGAACAGGACGCACCGTTCCATCACATTGCGCAGCTCTCGGACGTTGCCCTTCCAGTCGTGCCGGTTCATCTGCTCCATGAGCGCGGGATCGATCGAAGCGATATTTTTGTTGAATTTTCTGTTAAAATACTCTAAGTAATATTCGCTCAATACCTGGATGTCCTCCCGGCGTTCTCGCAGCGGCGGAATCTGCACCTGCATCACGTCCAGCCGGTAGAACAGATCCTGCCGGAACCGGCCTTTTAAAATCTCCTTTTCGAGGTCGCGGTTGGTAGCGGCGATCACCCGCACATTGACCTCAATGTCGGTCAGACCGCCTACACGCTTGAAACTGCGGTCCTCCAGAAAGGTCAACAGCTTGGCCTGCATGGTCAGCGGCATCTCGCCAATCTCATCCAGAAAGATCGTTCCGCCGTTCGCCAGCTCGAACAACCCTTTCTTGGTCTTGAGCGCGCCGGTGAATGCACCCTTTTCATAGCCGAACAGCTCGGCTTCAAGCAGTGTCTCGGGGATTGCGCTACAGTTGATCTTGACCAACGGGTCGTCCCTGCGGCTGCTCAAATAGTGCACCATATTGACGACCACCTCTTTACCGGTACCGGTCTCCCCCCGGATCAACAGGTCTACATTGTCGTTTTTGGCGACCAACAGGGCATGCTTGCGGATCAGCTGAATGGCAGGGCTGGCGCCGACCAGCTCCCGCGGCTTGCCGTCCTTGAGCAGCTCGAGGCTGCGGCGATTTTTGAGCTGGACCAGGCTGCGGCGGATCTGCAAGTCAATCGCGTCGATATCAAACGGCTTCTGTACATAATCGAATGCGCCCTTCTTGATCGCGGCCACCGCCTGTGAGACGGTGCCATAAGCGGTCATCATCACAATCTGGATGTCCTCGTCGATCCGCTTGATCGGCTCAATATAGTCGATCCCGAGATCGTCGCCCAGGCGGTTGTCAAGCAGGACAAAATCCGGCCGGAACCGCTCGGCGGCGGCAAGCCCGTCCCGGATGTTGTCCGACGTTTCGACCAGATAGCCGAGGTCGGAAAGCCCGTTTTCGAGCGAGACCCGGATCAGGAATTCGTCGTCGATTACAAGAACCTTGTATTTCATGGTGTTCCCCCCGTATGAAACAAAATGGTGATGCGGGTGCCCTGCCCAGCAGCGGTGTCGATCGAAAAAGCGCCGTTGTTCTGGGCGAGCAGCCGGGAGACGATCGAAAGACCCAGCCCGCCTCCGGTGCGGCCTTCCTCCAATGAAGCATGTACACTACGCAAGGTGTCTTCGTTCATCCCTTCCCCGGTATCCGAAACGGTAAGGACCGTGGTGTCCCCCTCCCGGCGGGCTTCCAACGCGATTTCCCCGCCGCTACGGATCGATTTGATGCTGTTGTTGATGAGGTTGACAAGCACCTGCCGGATTTCCGATTCATCGGCATAGAGCGGCGGGTTGCCCTGCACCCCGGCGGTGATCCGAATCCGGTTGTTTTGGGCGATCTTGGCGTAAAGGAGCGTCAGCTCATCGAATAGGGCGGGCAGGTTGATGAGCACCTTCTGGCTTTCCCGCTTGCGGGAGAGATGGAGCAGGTCCTCAATCAGCCGGTTCACCCGGTCGACCTCCCCGAGGATGCTGGTGCTGAGCATCCGGTCGCGGTCGCTCTCAAGCCGCCGGCTGATGACCTGTATCCCCGCCCGGATGCCGGCCAGCGGGTTGCGTATCTCGTGCGCGAGCATCGCGGCGAGCTGCCCGGTGTAGGCCAGCTTTTCCCCTTCGGTCAGTTTTTCCTCCATCCGCTTTTTGTAGGTGATCTCGTCAAGGGTGCAGAGGGTCCCGCCCTCTCCCTCGTCGGCGGTGCGCATCCGCCAAACCCCGATTTCGTAGTCGACCGCCCGGCCGTCGGCATTTTGCAGCCGGACCGGGTCATGCAGGACCTTGGGGTTGCCGATGATCCCATCCACGATCTGCCGCAGTGTCTGCCCGTCACAGAGGTATTCGGTTTGGTCGAGCATCTCAACCGCCTTCGAGTTGATGCAGATGATCTCCTTTTTGGGGCTGCACGCGACGATCCCGAGCGGCAGGCTTTCCACAATCGTCTCATTCAGCAGCTTCATCCGGAGAATCTCATCGGTATGGCTTGCGATATCTGCCAACATCCGCTGGAACGCGTCGGCGAGCTGCCCGATCTCGTCGCTACGCTCGGCGTACTCGTCCACCTGCGGAGAATGGCGGACCGGCTGTTCGCTCACCGCCACCGCCCGGCAGGCTTCACTGAGCTGCCGGAGCGGCTCGGAGATGTTGTAGGAGACAAACAGACTCACCTGCACAATCACAATCAAGAGGGCGATCGTCGCGAGGATCATATACTTCTGTTCCTCAATCAGGCTGTTCCAGAAAGCGGTGCGGTCGAGCGCGCAGCAGGCCCGCCAGCCGAACGCGGGAAGCCCGGTTTCGAGCAGGATGTCGTCCGGGTCGGGCGGCTGCTCGCCGAGCAGCAGGGAGCCGTCCGCATCAAAGAGATAGAGGGAATCATTTTGAAGCAGGCGGTATTTTTGCAGCAGCAACGCGCCGCTGCCCGACAGCCCGGCGTCCAGCTCGAGGGCATGCAGGGTGGTTGCCGCGGCAGCGCGCTCCCGCTCCATCTTCTGCACATAGCCATTCCAGGTCATGATTGTACCGAAACATAGGATGGTCAGGATGCCGATGGTCAAAAATGGGATCATGATTTTATGCTCGATGTTCAACCGGAATTTCATCCTCTGCCTCCTTTCCGCGCGCAAGCAGGCTCCCCGCTACGAGCGCCGCTGTCGAGAGCACGACGCAGGGCAGCGAGGGATGGAACCGGAGCAGGCCCGCATAGTAGAGCGGGTAAAAAAGCGGCAAGCCCGGAGAGCAGGCTTGCCCAGACCCCGGTGCGGTTTACCTTTTTGAAGAGCAGCGCGCCATACATTGCGGGAAAGAGGGTAGCAGCAACCACCCCCCAGATGTCGCCCCCGTACGAAATAACGCTGTCAGGCGGGTTGATTGCAAGCAGCATGGAAAGGGTCCCCCCGGCAAAAATCCCGAACCGGCTCAGTCGTAGGATCGATTCCCGGGAGAGGTTCCGCCGGCTGACAGCGGGCGCGATGTCGTAGGCGAACGAGGAAGCGATCAACAGGAGCTGGGAATTGGCGGTCGAGACACACGCCCCGATGATCGAAAACAGGAAAAAACCGCTCCAAGCGCTGTAGAGCTGGTTGTTAATCAGCCAGGTGATAATTTCGTCGGTTTTGGAGACGGTGGAAAGGGTGGGAATCAGCACCCGCATCCCCAGCCCGATCTGGATCAATGCGAAATAGAGCAGGGCGAGAAACCCCAGAGAACAGAGGACGGTACGCCGTGCGGTTTTTTTATCCCGCGCCGAGAGCATCCGAATGGTGTACTGGGGGTTCGCAGCGAGCCCCAGCCCCCAGCCGCAGAACATGCTCAGGTTCATCAGCGGGGTAAACATCCCCTCCCCGAACGGACGGAGCAGGCCGCCCGGCTCGGTCGGATAGGGCATCCCGGGGTGAGCAAAACCGGAAATCCCGGCAGCGGCGCGGTGAATCTCGAGCACGCCGCCCGCCCGCGAGGTGATGATGACAAACAGCACCGCGATGCTGATGGCGAGCAGGATCAGGTTAAAAACATCGCTGCGGGTGACCGACCGGTAGCCGCCGAAGGTGGTGTAGAGGATGAATAGATAGACCAGCAGGATCGAAATCCCATAAGGAATGTCGAAGAGGGTGGAGGCAACTACCCCGAACCCTTTGATCTGGATCACCAAATAGAAGATGTACACCGCGATAAACACCGCGGCATAGACCACCTGGAGCCCTTTGGAGCCGAACCGTTTATAAAAAAGCTCGGGGATGGTCAGAATCTCATTCTCATAGAGGCGGTCGCTGATCCCGACCAGAAAGAATGCGCCAATAAACCAGGGGAATACCGAATAAAGCACGACATTGTAGCCGCTCTCATAGACGCTCCCGGTCAGGCTCAGGATGCTGGCGGCAGAGACCCAGGTCCCGGCAAAGGTCGCTGTGCACCGCCAGAGGCTGAGGTGGCGGCCTCCGATGAAAAATTGTCCAACCGTATTGCCATCTCGAAGGCTGCCCTTGCCGATTAGAAGCAGGACGGTCGAGTAGGCACAGAAATAGAGCAGATAAAGCAGGGTCTTATTCATAGCAGCCGGCCCCCATCAAAGGCAGCGCCGCCGGGTCCGGTAAGGCGTCTCTCGCGGATCGAAAGGTCCATAAAACATTCCTCCAGTTGGTTGGGATTGCCGGGGGAAAAGCATCCCTCCGGTAAGGGCTATTCTACCACAGTTCTGAATCTATTTCTATGATTTTTGTGACCTGATGGAAAAATCAAGGTGCAGGGCTTTAAAGGAGATAAAAACTTGCCCCCGGGACCATTTTCAAACGGCTCCGGAGGCTTTCCTCTTTTCATAGACTATTTCCCTGTCGCATTGCGAAACGCCTGCCGGGTCGCCTTGATCTCGGTCAATGACTTGACCAGCACTTCCTCGGTTTTGTAAAGGCAGTTGTCGGAAAACTCTTGCGCCGCCTGGCGGATCTCACGCGACTTCATCTGTGCTTGGGTCAGGATTTCGGAAGCTTTGGCCTGTGCCGCCTTGACAACCTGCTCCTGCGCCACAAGGCTGCGTGCGCGATCCTCTGCCTTCCGGATAATCGATTCCGCCTCCTTCTTCGCGCCCGAGATGATGTCGGTACGGTCGGAAACAATCGCTTTCGCCTGCTTAATCTCAGACGGAATGTTCAGGCGGATGTCGTCGATCAGGTCGCGCACCTTGTCCGCATCGACCACACAGCGCCCTCCCGAAAGCGGCAGGCTCCAGGAACGGTCCAGAAGTTCGTCTATAACGTCCAGGATTTCATCAATATTCATCTGAGGTTTCTCTCCTTTTTTGGATCTGTTTGCAAATCAAAACGATCAGCCGTCCAGATGATACCGCCTGGCGATCCCCTGGGACACGGCATCGAGGATGCAGCCGGGCACAAAAGGGCTGATGTCCCCACCGAACCGCGCGATCTGGCGCACCATGCTCGAGGACAGGTACATCATCTCACTGCTCGAGGTGAGGAAAACTGTTTCGGCGTCCGGCTCCATCTTACGGTTGGTGAGCGCCATCTGGAATTCATAATCAAAATCTGAGACTGCGCGCAGCCCCTTGATAATCGCGGTTGCCGAACGCCTTTTTACATAGTCTATCAGCAAACCACTGAACTTGTCAACTTCTATCGCGGGAACCCCGTCAAATACGGTGCGGATCATGCCAACCCGTTCCTCCACCGAAAAGACCGGATGCTTATCGGGATTCTCGCTGACCACGACGATCACCCGGTCAAACAACTTGCAGGCACGCAGGATGATCTCTTGATGCCCTTTGGTGATCGGGTCGAAGCTACCCGGGCAGATTGCGATTCGTTCCATCCTCATTCATCCTTCGCTGTCTTTTTGTAGGTGGTCACCTTGGCTTTGCCGTAGCGGTAAACCTTATAGATCGAAAATTCCCCTGCCTGCTCGGGCAGCTGCTCAGTGCGCTCAGTTTCGCAGACAATGATCCCGTTTTCATTCATCCGCCCGGCAAGCCGCGGGAGCACCTCATCGATCTTTTTCTGCCCATAGGGCGGGTCGACCAGCGCGATGTCAAACCGCTCGGTACAGCCTGCCAGATAAGCGGCAGCGTCCATGGCGGCCACCCGGCTATTCTGGGCAAGGCGGGTAGCGTTCAGATTGCGCCGGATGACCTCCTGTGCTTCGCGGGAGCTGTCCACAAACACCGCGAACCGCGCGCCCCGCGAAAGCGCCTCCACACCAAGCTGCCCGCTGCCCGCAAACAGGTCGAGCACCATCGCCTGCTCGATCTCAAATTGTAGGATGCTGAAGATCGCTTCCTTGGCCATATCCGAGGTTGGGCGGGTATCGGTGCCTGCGGGCGCTTCCAGACGCATCCCCCGCGCCGAACCGGTAATTACTCTCATACTATTTTTTCTCCTGTTTTCTATTTCATCTGTCTAAGCGGCAAGTCACCCGAAAAACTGCCGCAGCAGCGACGGGTTTCGACTCTATTATCCCCAAATTACGCGGATTTGTCAATCTTCCGCATGCAGGAACTGATGCAGCCGCTCCGCCGCCGGGCGGGACATTCCCTTGACCTTCGCCAGCTCATCAACCGAAGCCGCCCGAATCGCCTTGACTGTCTTGAACTGTTTATAGATTTCTGCGGCGCGTTTATCGCCGATCCCCTCGCATTGGGTGAGGGAGAGGGCGAACGCGCTCTTCTGGTGTTTCGAGCGGGAGTACTGGATCGAAAACCGGTGCACCTCCTCCTGGATCGACGAGACAAGGGTGAACGCGCTTCGATGGGAGGCGATTGCGATTTCCCCGCCGCTCTCGGCAATCGCGCGGGTGCGATGCTTGTCGTCCTTGACCATGCCAAACACCGGCACCGAAATCCCCATCCCCGCCAGCATCGGCACGATGGTCCCAACGTGCCCCTTGCCGCCGTCGAGTAGGATCAGGTCGGGCAGACGGTCGAACGCCTCGTCCTGTTTTTCCGGATCGAGATACCGCTCAAACCGGCGGTGAAGCACCTCGCTCATGCTTGCATAGTCGTCGGTACCCGCCACCGTCTTGATGTTAAATTTCCGGTAACATTTCCGCAGTGGATGCCCATTTTCAAACACGACCATCCCCGCGACCACCGTATCCGATCCAATATTGGAAATATCATAGGACTCGATATAGGCGGGCGGCTTTTCCAGGCCGAGCAGGCGCGCCAGTTCATCGAGCGCGGCAACCTCCCGCCCGGTGCGCTGCCCGCGCTGGGAGAGTTTTTCCGCCGCATTCTTCTTGGCCATCTCGATCAGCTTGAGCTGTTCCCCGCGCTGGGGAATCCGGATTTCGACCTTGTGGCCCGCCTGCTCGCTCAGCAGTTGGGCCGCGATCTCCACATCCTCTACCGGCCCGTCGAGCTGGATTTTCCGGGGAAGGTCCTGGCGGTTGGCGGTGGTGTAGTACCGCAACAAGAATTCCTGCCGCGCTTCGTCCAGGTCGTCCACCGCGCCGAGCAGGAAATCCTGCTTGTCCACCAGACGCTCGGTGCGGAATTTCATCACCACCGCACAGGTCTCCGTATCGGTCCGCTGGAGGGCAATCACATCCTGGTTTGCAACACTGGTAAAGACCACCTTCTGCGATTCGCTGATCTTCCCAATCGCGCGGATCCGGTCCCGGAGCTGCGCCGCCTTCTCGAACTGCATGTTCTCGGCGTATTCGTCCATCTGCCGGGTCATCAGCTCGATGCTCTGCGAGCTGCCGCCTTTGATATATTCGAGCGCCTGTGCCAGAATCTCGTTGTATTCCTCGAGCGAAACCCTGCCCCGGCAGACCCCCATGCACCGTTTGATGTGGAAATTCAGGCAGGGACGCCCCTTCCCAAACTCCTGCGGAAACCGCTTTGAGCAGGTGGGCAGCCGGAACACCCGGTTTGCCTCATCGATCGTCTCCCTGACCACGTAGGCCGAGAGATACGGCCCGATATATTCCGCGCCGTCCTCTTCCCGCTGGAAGGTCTGGCGGATTCGGCTGTATTCTTTCGGGAAAATCTTAATATAGGAATAGCCCTTGTCGTCCTTGAGCAGGATGTTATATTTGGGGGTATGCAGCTTAATCATGCTGCACTCAAGCACCAGCGCCTCAAATTCGCTGTCGGTCACGATATAATCGAAGTCAAACACCTGCGAGACCATCCGATACACCTTGGGCAGATGTTTCTCCACCGAACGGAAATAACTGCTCACCCGGTTCTTGAGCGCCTTTGCCTTGCCGATATAGATGATGTCGCCCGCCTTGTTCTTCATGATATAGACCCCCGGCAGAAGCGGCAGCCCATGCGCTTTGTCCGAAAGGTACGGAAGCCTTGGGTTGTCCATCCAATCCCCCTTTTCCAACTTTCCCGATGGTTTACAAAAAATGCACCGTCCTACACAGGAACGGTGCAATTTTCACACATCAAAACCCGAACTTACTCTGCAAAGCCCGATTCCACGAGCTTGACCAGCCCGTCTACCGCAAGCTGCTCATCCGAGCCGTCTGCAATGATCCGGATGGTAGTGCCGCCCACGATCCCGAGCGAAAGCACACCGAGCAGGCTCTTGGCATTGACACGGCGCTCCTCCTTCTCGACCCAGATCGAGGATTTGTACTCATTCGCTTTCTGAATGAAGAAGGTCGCAGGGCGTGCATGAAGGCCAACCTGGTTCTGGACAGAAACTTCTTTTACAAACATAGCAATACTCTCCCTGTTCTAAAAAATGTACTGGTATCTTTTGCGACTTGTTTTTATTATAAGCGGAACTTTCCAAAGCGTCAATCCAAATCGGGTTCGATTACAAATTTTTCGGGATTTTTCTGCTTGTTCTCCAATTCCTTTGAGATACTAAAGCGAACTGATTGTGCAAGTTTACCACAAAGTTTTCAACAATTACGACAAGATACCCTGTGAGCAGGTCACATTTTGTCTAACTCAGGTCATAAAATTACACAAGAACAGAGCATCTGCCAAGCCACCGGAACCACCAAAGCGGGGAGCAGATTGGCGGTTCGGATGGTGGTAAACTCGAGGAAGTTGATCCCGATGCATAGAACAATCGCGTAGCCGACCATGCAGATGCCGCTCAAAAGTGCATCCGAGACAAACGGGGAAAGGAACCCTGCAAACAGAGTGATCCCCCCTTGGTAAACCGCAACCGGGATTGCGGAAAAGAGCACGCCAAAACCGAGCGTCGAGGCGAGGATGATCGAACAGACAAAATCGAGTGCACTTTTGATATATAGGATGCTGCTGTCGCCAGTCAGGCCGTCGTTGAGCGCGCCGATAATCGCCATTGCACCGATACAGTAGATCAGGGAACCATTGATAAAGCCCTTTGCAAACCCCTCTTTCCCAAACCGTTCCTCGATCCGTTTGCCTGCCCGGGTGAGCCGGTCGTCGATCTCCCATAGCTCCCCCAGAACGCCGCCGATCACCAAGCTGGCGATCAGCAGGAGGGAACCGTCCGACGAGAGGGCTCCATCCGCCCCGACCGTGACCATCGAGGTCACCACCCCGTTGAACCCGATGATGAGCACCGAAAGCCCCAGCAGCTTCATAGCGGTGCTCTCGACCCGTTCGGGCAGTCCGCGCCGGATCAACAGCCCGATCAAACCGCCGGCTACGACTGCCACCGCATTGACCAATGTCCCCATTCAGGGTTCCTCCTTCCAGCCGAGCGTCCGCAGATACCACCGGTCCTTCTCGGTGAGCGGGGCGGTTTTCAGCATCTCCGGACGCTTTTCCCAGGTGTTTTTCAGCGACATCTCCCGCCGCCAGCGGGCGATTGCCGCATGGTTGCCGTTGGTGATGATTTCCGGAACCGCCCTGCCATGCCAGACTGCGGGTTTGGTATACTGGGGGTACTCGAGCAACCCGTTGAAGTGGCTCTCCTCGGTAAAACAGCTCTCATCCGCCAGAACCCCAGGACAGAGACGGCTCACGCAGTCGATCAGCACAAGCGCGCCCAGCTCCCCGCCGGTCAGCACATAGTCACCGATCGAAATCTCTTCATCCACGATCTCGTCGAGCACCCGCTGGTCTACCCCTTCGTAATGCCCGCACATCACATAAAGGTGTTCGACTTTGGATAGCTCGAGTGCGCGCTGCTGGGTCAGCGTCCGGCCCTGCGGGGACATATAGATGACATGCGGCTTGCTCCCGCGCGCCTCGCATACCGCCTCCCAGGTACGGAACATCGGGTCCGCCTGCATCAGCATCCCCTTGCCAGGGCCATAAGGGGTGTCATCCACATTGTTATGCTTGTCCACCGTATAATCCCGGATCTGCCAGCAGCGGATGTCCAGATGGCCCGCTTTGCGCGCACGTCCGACAATGCTGGTCCCCAGCACCGACTCGCACATCTCCGGAAAGAGGGTCGCAAGGTCAATCTTCATCATCAAATAACCCCTCCAACGGCCGAATGGTCACAACTCCTGCGTCCAGATCGCGTGAAAGCACCACATCCGGGATCGCGGGGACCAGCCGCTCGGTCCCCGCCTCATCTTTCAGATAGTAGACGTCATTCGCCCCGGTGGGGCACACGTCGTAGATTTTCCCGTAATCGCGCCCGGTGTCCGCATCGAGTACAGTGCAGCCAATCAAATCCTGCACAAAGTATTCCCCATCCTCCATCGGGACGTCCGCCCGGTCGAGGTAGAGCACCTTGCCGCGCAGTGTAACCGCCTCTTCGACCGTCTCGGTCCCCTTGAATTTGAATACCACCACATTTTTTTGCACACGGGAACGCTCGACCACGAGGGGAGACCTACCGCTATCGAGATAAAGGGTATCGAACCCGAGCAAGAAATCGGGGGAATCGCACCAGGGCTGTACCCGGACTTCTCCTTTGATTCCCTGGGTTGTCACAATCTTGCCACATTCCAAAAACTGCTTGCGCAATCTGCCGCCTCCTTTCCAGCCCAATAAGAGCCTGATTCATACTAGGGGCTGTTCAAAATCAAAAGCTTTACTCAATTTTTCTCGAAAAATTGCGGGGTCAGGACAGCAGGACGTTTGGCCCCAGACCAAACGTCCGGGCGCAGAGCGCCCTCCTCGGGGCTTCTCGGGCTTTCAGCCCGAAGCGCGCTTCGCGCGACGCCCCTTGCGGGCTGTCTTACGGGTTAGGGGTCGGCGACCCCTCCCCGTAGGCCCCACCCCGACAAACTCTGCTCGTTTTTTAATTACTCTTTATTGAAAAGTTTCGTCCACCTTTTCAAAGGTGGCGGGGTCGAGGGGCAGAGCCCCCGCCGCGTCCCGCGGGACGCGGAACCCCCACTTGGGCGCCGGGCACCCGCCTGAGAAGCACATTTCTATTTTTGTCCGGACATGCGCCGGACAAAAATACCTTGAAGCGCCCAACCGCTTACAAGCGGTTGGGCAAGAGGAAGGGTGGTACTGGCGGGGAAACACGAGAACGAGCCAAATTCATGAGGCGAAGAGAGTGCGGCCCGCAGGCCGCCTTTCGGAGCGCAACCGCCGAAGGCGGCTCTTAGCGCGGAGATTCGTGGTTCCCTGTCCAGCAGCTTGTTGATGCAATCAACAAGCTAGGCAGGGGGCTTTTTGCAAGAGAAAAAGCCCCCTGCAAAAGATGCCAAATGAAAAAAGAGGAGCAGTCTGCTCCCCCTCTTTTCAGTCGATTTCGACGGCAACCTTCGTCTCGGTTTTATTGGCTGCCGCCCTGACAACGGTACGGATCGCCTTCGCAATCCTTCCCTGCTTGCCGATGACACGGCCCATATCATCGGGGGCAACGTGGAGATGGTAAACCACCACTCCCTCGTCGTCCGGCGGATCAACAGAGACGTTGACCGCGTCTTTGTCCTCGACAAGGCCGCGCGCAATCGTAACGATCAGCTTATCCAAAACGACTTACCTCCACCCGCAGATTAGAGCACGCCTTCGATTTTCAGCAGCGCCTTTACGGTATCGGTCGGCTGGGCGCCATTGGAAAGCCACTTTTTCGCTTTTTCGGCATCGATCTTGATGACCGACGGGTCCTTGGTCGGGTCATAATACCCAACCTCCTCGATGAATCTGCCGTCTCTGGGGTAACGGGAATCCGCTACAACGATCCGATAGAACGGCGCTTTTTTCGCACCCATTCTTCTGAGTCTGATTTTAACAGCCATGTATGTCACCTCCTAATGATTTTGTTTCGTCTTATCAGGCCCTGTCTGAAACCGGAGAAACCACCGGATATCCAAACAGCCCCTGCTCCTGTCAACCGGTCAACCGGATGAAAGCTGCTTAAAAGGGCATCCCGCCCGGCGGCATCCCCATACCGCCCATCCCCGCAAAGGGATTGCGGCGGCGTTTGCCACCTTTTTTAGAACCGCCCGCCACGCTCCGGAACAGCTTTTGCATCTGCTCGTTCTGTTTGAGCACCCGGTTCACGTCCGAAACCTCGGTCCCGCTGCCCGCCGCGATCCGGCGTTTGCGGGAAGGGTTCATCAGGGCGGGCTTTTCCCGTTCTGCCGGGGTCATCGAAAGGATGATCGCTTCCACCTTTTTCAGTTCGCGCTCGCCCTGTTCAGCGTCCTCGTCCTTTAATTTCCCGGCAACTCCCGGGATCATATTCATCACGCTCGAGAGCGGCCCCATCTTTTTGAGCTGCTGCATCTGTTCGAGCATGTCATTGAAATCAAAGGTATTGGCTTTCATCTTCTGGGCCATCTCGAGCGCCTTTTTCTGGTCGAAATCGCTCTGCGCCTTTTCGATCAGGGTCAGCACATCGCCCATCCCCAAAATACGGGAAGCCATGCGGTCGGGGTAAAACGGTTCCAGTTCTTCGAGCTTTTCCCCGGTACCCACAAACTTGATCGGTCTGCCGGTGACCGCGCGCACCGAAAGCGCCGCGCCGCCCCGGGTATCGCCGTCGAGCTTGGTGAGGATCACCCCGTCGATCCCCAACGTTTCGTTGAATTTCTCCGCCACATTGACCGCGTCCTGGCCGACCATCGAGTCGATCACCAGCAGGATTTCATGCGGCTGGACGGTGGATTTGATCGTTTGCAGCTCGCCCATCAACGCTTCGTCGATGTGCAGGCGTCCGGCGGTGTCGAGGATCACAAGATCATTGCCATGGTCTTTGGCGTGCACTACCGCCCGCCGCGCAATCTCAACCGGGTCCCCCTGCCCCATCTCAAACACTGGGACGCCAGCCCGTTCCCCGACCACCTTGAGCTGGTCAATCGCCGCCGGACGGTAAACGTCACAAGCAACAAGCAACGGGCGTTTGCCCTGCCCCTTGAAGTGGAGCGCGAGTTTGGCCGAATGGGTGGTCTTACCGGAACCCTGCAAACCGCACATCATCACAATCGTGGGCGGCTTGCTCTGGAAATTCAGACGGGCGTTGCTCTCCCCCATCAGGGTGGTCAGCTCGTCGTTGACGATCTTAATGACCATCTGCGCCGGGGTCAAGCTCTCGAGCACCTCATCACCGACCGCTTTGGCAGTCACGTTTGCGACGAATTCTTTGGTCACCTTATAGTTGACGTCCGCTTCGAGCAGCGCAAGCCGCACTTCCCGCATCGCTTCCTTGATGTCGCTCTCTTTTAGTTTCCCTTTGTTCCGCATCCGCTTGAATACGGCGGAAAGTTTGTCAGAAAGCCCTTCAAACGCCACAAAGCCTGCCCCTTTCGTTGTTGAGTACCGCCCACCTGTTGGTGCATTCTATTCGTTGATGGTGTTCGCAATCTGGATGATCTCGGCGCTCCGCTCGCTGATCTCCTTTGAAATTCCGTAACGGCTGTTATATTCGCTGATCTGTTTCGCATCGCGTATGATCTTATCCAGCCCATCCTGTATCTGACGGAATTTCCGCGCCAACCCGAGACGTTCCTCAAGATCAAGCAGCACGCCCTCCGCGCGTTTGATCGAATCCCGTACCCCCTGCCGCGTGATACCGCTATGCGCAGCGATTTCTGAGAGGGAGAGGTCCTCGTTGTAGTAAAGCTCGACCACATCACGCTGTTTTTCGGTCAACATCTCTCCGTAAAAGTCGAGAAGCAGGGAGATTTCCAGATTTTTCGCCACAGCGTTCCCCTCCAAATATGTAAAGCGATCTGCTTTACATGTTCCCTCTTGTGGTATTATACAGGAAGCATTTCCCGATGTCAAGGCTTTTTTCTTTACAAATCAAAAAAGCGGCGTGCATGGCAGTGTAAAGCGCGGCCAAAGGCTCTGCCTTTGGAAACCGCAACCTTTGAAAAGGCTGGCGAAACTTTTCATGCGGAAACGTCCCGGCAGATGCCGGGACGTTTCCTATGTCACACAAGATACTGGCTTACTGACCGAGTACCTTTTTATACATATTGATATACTCCACAGCCGAGCGCCCCCAAGTGAAATCACTCTGCATCGCCTGATGGACCGCCTTTTTCCACTCGCCGCGGTTATAATAAAGGCCGCCCGCGCGGTCGATTGCGCCGAGCATATCATGGGCATTGTAGGTCTTGAAGGTGAAGCCGTTGCCGCCTTCCGGACTTCCCATATCAATGATCGAATCTTTCAGGCCGCCGGTTTCGCGGACGATCGGCAACGTGCCATACCGCAGGGAAACCATCTGCGCAAGTCCGCAAGGCTCGCTCTTGGAGGGCATCAGGAACACATCCGAACCCGCATAGATTTTACGCGCGAGATCGGGGATAAACCCGATCTTGACCGCCATCTTGCCCGGATATTTGGCCTGCATCTCCTGGAAGAAACTCTCAAAGATATAGTCGCCCGAGCCGAGCGCAACCACCTGAAGCTGCCGTTTCATCAGCTCTTCAAAGATGTACTGGATCAGGTCAATCCCCTTGTGCGCCACAAACCGGGTCACAATACCAATCAGCATGACTCCTTCATCCTGCTGCAGGCCCATGCTCTTCTGAAGCTCGACCTTATTGGTCTGTTTCTTCTCGATGGTATCCAGCCCGTAGTTCTCATAGAGCGCCGGGTCGGTCTCGGGGTTGTAACTGACCGTGTCAATCCCATTCAGGATACCGACCAGTTTCCCCTGATGGTTGCGGAGCAGGCGGTCCAGCCCATGCGAGAACCAAGGATCGGTGATCTCGTTCGCATAGGTCGGGCTGACAGTCGAAACATAGTTGCTGACCTCAATCGCGGCTTTCATCATGTTCAGGCAACCGTCATACATCATGGTCGGTGCGGCATAGTAGGGCAGGCCGAGCACATCGGTCGCGATCTCCATACCGTATTTGCCCTGATACTGGATGTTGTGGATGGTAAAGACGGTCCTGATCTTCTGGTATTTTTCAATCTCGCGATAGAATAGGTTCAGATAGACCGGTACCATTGCAGTCTGCCAGTCGTTGCAGTGGAGGATATCGGGATCATAGTCAATGTACTGAATCATCTCGCAAACCGCTTTGGAGAAGAACGCAAACCGTTCTGCATCGTCATAGAATCCGTAGATGCCTCCGTCACGTTTAAAATAATACTCGTTATCCAGCAGGTAATATTTTACCCCATTGCTGGTCGCCTCAAATACGCCGCAATACTGGTTGCGCCAGCCGAGCGGCACATAGAAACTGCATAGAAATTTCATCTCCTCGCGCAGCTCCTGTTTGATCGCACTATAGAGCGGGATCACCACGCGGCAAGCCTGCTGGTTTTCGCGGATTGCGCGAGGCAGAGAGCCGGCAACATCGGCAAGCCCACCGGTTGCAATAAATGGAGTGGCTTCGGAAGCTACATATAAAATTTTCATGGTATTCCTTCCTCCCTAACGATTTGCGAATATAAGGCAGGGGCGGCCTTTTTCTACCGCCCCCGCTGTCAGTTCAAAGATCAGATCGCGCTGCCCTTGGAGATATAAGTCGGATAGGTCTCGTACCCGATCAACGTGCGGGAATCCTTAATCAACACGTCTTTATCGGTGATCACATACTCCAGATGCGCATTGTCTCCAATATAGGTATTCTGCATGATGATGCAGTTTTTCAGCACAGCACCCTTGCCGATCTTAACGCCGCGGAAAATGACGCAGTTTTCGACCTCACCGTTGATGATGCAACCATCGGCAATCAGCGAGTTGCCAACCTTTGCCGAAAGGCCGTATTTGACCGGCACCTGGTCGCGCACCTTGGTAAATACCGGCTTATCTGCCGGGAACAGCTCCGCGCGCACCGCCGGATCAAGCAGTTCCATATGCGCCGCCAAATAGCTCCTCATCCCGCAGATTTTATGGGTATAACCGGTAAACTCATACACCCGGATATCGAGCACTCCAATCGAAGGCTGGATTGCGTGGCGGACAAGCGAATAATAGTCGTGGCTCTTGCCTTCGGAAACCAGCCGCTCAAGCAGCGTTTTCTCGACAATCATCACGTTCATGTAGACGTTTTGCTCCCCTTTGACCTCAGGGTTCACCATCGCGTCGGTGAGCTTTTTGGTCCCGGGATCAAAGGCTATGGTAGTGGTATCCGCGCGCGCCTC
Organism: Anaerotruncus sp.; assembly: GCA_021770005.1. GTDB lineage: Bacteria > Bacillota > Clostridia > Oscillospirales > Ruminococcaceae > Anaerotruncus. Next base: position 51,645 of record JAETRV010000003.1, read on the forward strand.
ATCGCGCACCTCGGTGCGTTTATACATCATCGTGATCTGTGCACCCGAACGGATATGCTCGTTGATGAAATCGCGCAGGTCCATATTGGCGATCACATCACAGTCGCAAAGCAGGACATATTTCGCCTTGTTGTGGCGGATGTAATCCAGCCCGCCCTGGAGCGCCTCCAAGCGTCCGCGGTAGATGCCATGCGCACCGTCATTGTTGGCAAACGGGGGCAGGATGGTCAAGCCGCCGCGTTTACGCGCGAGGTCCCACGCACGTCCCGCGCCAACATGGTCCATCAGGGACTGATAGTTCTGTTTGGTAATGATACCAATGTCAGTAATATCCGAATTGACCATACTGGAAAGCACGAAGTCAATCAGGCGGTAACGGCCGCCATAGGGCACCGAACCGGTAGTACGGTGCTCGGTCAGCTCTCCGAGCACGCTATCATGCATATCCGAAAATACGATTCCTAAAACTTTATTCTGCCGCGTCATAACCTTAGCGCACCCCCTCAACATCTTTATCGACCATCGCCTTGGGCGGGACAACCGCGCCCGCGCCGACAGTCACGCCGTTGCCGACAACGGTTACGCCCCAGTCGTCGCGGTTGGAGGCGTCCTCCGGACGCATACCGACCACTGCATTTTCGCCGATGACACAGTTTTCCGCGATAATCGCATACTCAACTACTGCACCCTTTTTAATCACTGTGCCGGGCATGACGATCGAATCGTGCACAACCGCACCTTCTTCGACCTCGACGCCCGCAAACAGGATCGAGAAGTCGATATCGCCGCTGATGTGGCAGCCTTCGGTGATCATCGAGTTTTCTACCTTTGCGCCGGACGCGACAAAATGGGGCGGCATGACCGGGTTGCGGGAGTAAATCTTCCAACTGTCGTCATAGAGGTCGAGCGGGACATTGGGATCGAGCAGGTCCATGTTCGCTTCCCACAGGCTGTCGATCGTCCCGACATCCTTCCAATAGCCCTCGAACGGATAGGCCACCATCTTCTGCCCATCCGCCAGCATGGCCGGCAGGATGTTCTTTCCGAAGTCCTTGGACGAATTCGGGTTGTTCTCGTCGTCGATCAGATATTTGCGCATCTTCTTCCAGGAGAAGATGTAGATACCCATCGAAGCGAGGTTGCTCTTGGGCTTGGGCGGCTTCTCTTCAAACTCGTAGATCGTACCATCCGGATATGTATTCATGATGCCGAACCGGGAAGCCTCCTCCAGCGGGACCTGGAGCACTGCGATGGTGCAGTCCGCCTCTTTTTCCTTGTGGAAATCGAGCATCTTCTCGTAGTCCATCTTGTAGATATGGTCGCCCGAGAGGATCAGGACATACTCAGGATCATACCGCTCGATGAAATTGATATTCTGATAGATCGCGTTTGCGGTACCGGTATACCAGTCGGAACCGGAGCTCTTCTGATAAGGCGGCAGGACAAACACACCGCCGTTGCTGCGGTCGAGGTCCCACGGCTGGCCATTGCCGATATACTCGTTGAGGACCAGCGGCTGATATTGAGTCAGCACGCCTACCGTGTCGATCCCCGAGTTGACGCAGTTGGACAGCGGAAAATCAATAATCCGATACTTTCCGCCGAACGGAACTGCCGGTTTTGCAAGGTTCTGGGTCAGCGTATAAAGCCGGCTGCCCTGACCGCCTGCCAACAGCATGGCAATCCATTCCTTTTTGCAAAACATGGTTGATTTACCCCCTCTATTTTCATACAGTCAGAAACTGCTTATTTGGACGCTTTGGATTTGACCGCCCTCGCCTTGGCGGCAGGTTTGGTTTTGGCCGCGGGTTTCTTCGCCGTCTTGGCCGCGGGCTTGGCCGCCTGCTTAACCTTGCGGGGACGCCCTTTCAGATAGATGGTCGCGAGCGGCGGGACCGTCAGGCTGATCGAGTGGTCGAACCCATGCTCCGCCACGTTTTTCACCCGGATCGCGCCCTTGTTGACCACACCGCTGCCGCCGAAACGGATGTCGTCGGTGTTGAAGATCTCGTCATACGAGGTTGCATCCGGCACACCGATCCGATAATTCTCGCGGGTGACCGGCGCGAAGTTGCAGAGCACCACAATGTCGTTGCCCTTCTCGTCGATCCGGCGGAACGCGATGATGTTCTGGGTGTTATCGTCGTGGGAAATCCAGTTGAAGCCATCCCACGAATCTTCCACCTGCCAGAACGCTGGTGTGTTCAGATAGAACTGGTTCAGCTCCTTGACAAACAACTGCATCTGACGGTGCGCGTCGTAGCCGAGCAGCATCCAATCGAGCTGCTGCTTGTAGTTCCACTCGATGAACTGCGCGAACTCGCAGCCCATAAAGAGCAGCTTTTTACCCGGATGGGACATCATATACGCAAGGAACGCGCGGACGCCCGAGAATTTGGTTTCATATTCACCCGGCATCTTGTTGATGAGCGAGCATTTCCCATGGACAACCTCATCATGGGAGATCGGCAGGATGAAATTCTCGCTAAACGCGTAAAACAGGCTGAAAGTCAGCTTGTCGTGGTTGTAGCTGCGGAAATACGGGTCGAGCGAATTGTAGGAAAGCATATCGTTCATCCAACCCATGTTCCACTTGAAGTTAAAGCCCAGCCCGCCGACCGAAGCCGGTTTGGTAACCAGCGGCCACGCGGTCGATTCCTCGGCGATCATCAGCGCGCCCGGATGCTCGGTCAACACCGCGGTGTTGAGCTTCTGGAAAAACGCGACCGCTTCGAGATTTTCCCGCCCGCCGTTGACGTTGGGCATCCACTCCCAGTCCTCGCGGCCATAGTCGAGGTAGAGCATCGAAGCGACCGCATCGACGCGCAGGCCATCCACATGGTATTTCTCGATCCAGAACATCGCGTTCGAGACGAGGAAGCATTCAACCTCGTTGCGCCCGAAATCGAAGATACGGGTCCCCCAATGGGCATGCTCACGCTTATGGACATCCTGATACTCATACAGAGGTTGTCCATCGAATTCATAGAGCCCGTGGGCATCCTTGGGGAAATGCGCCGGGACCCAGTCCATGATAACGCCGATTCCCGCCTTGTGCAGGGTATCCACCAGATACATGAAATCGTGCGGCGTCCCATAACGGGAGGTGGGTGCATAATAACCGGTCACCTGATACCCCCACGATCCATCGAAGGGATATTCCATCAGCGGCAGGAATTCCACATAATTGTAACCCATCTCCTGAAGATAGCCCACCAGCTCATCTGCCACCTGCCGGTAACTATAAGGGTTGCCATCCTCATGCCGGCGCCAGGAACCCATATGCAGCTCATAGATGTTGATCGGGCTGCGATAGGGGTTATAATCCTTACGCTTGTCGTACCAGTCCTTATCCTTCCAATCGTACCCTTCAATATCGTAGAGTTTGGAGGCGTTGTCAGGAGCTGTCTCAGCATGGAACGCATATGGGTCCGCTTTCATCAAAGTGCGCCCATCCCGCGTTTTGATGCAGTATTTATAGATGTCATATTGAGCGAGATCCGGAATCATCAGCTCCCAAACGCCGCTCTTTTCCAGCAATTCCATCGGATTTGCATCGGGGTCCCAGCCGTTGAAGCTCCCGACAACCGACACCTCTGCGGCGTTCGGAGCCCATACGCGGAACATATAGCCCTGTACTTTTCCTTTTTTACAGGGGTGTGCACCAAGAAATTCATAGGATTTATAGTTGGTACCCTGATGAAAAAGATACAATGGTAAGTTGTCCTGCGTTTTTGACGTTGACTTTGCCATTGTCTTCACCTCCCTTTTATGTATTTTAGCATTTTCTGGTGCGGTTTTCAATAGGTTGTTGTGAAATTACCTACAAAAAAATCAGATTGTCAGATTTCATTTTGTGCGTTATGCATACAAACTTTACACATTCCTATGCTATTCGCCCATACTCTGGGAAAACCACTCTTTCAGCCCCACAAATCCACAGTATAGCACACCCGTCTCCCCACATTTTGTCGGAAGATGCAGCCCCCCAAAAACAGAAAAACAGGGAACAGTCCGTCCGGGAAAACGGCCCGTTCCCTGCCTGCCGGTCGGGGGCAGAGCCCCCGACCTCGCAAGCCTTTTCAAAGGCTTGCGAAGCTTTCGGATACTCGGATTGACCATCAGGTTTCCGAAGCGTACGCCTTGAACGCCTGATAAGTCGCATAGACATCGTTTTTGGAGACCACCTCAAACGGCGAATGCATCGATAGGACCGGGACGCCGACATCCACCACATCCACATCAAGCGCCGCGATAAACTTGGCCACTGTTCCGCCGCCGCCCAGATCGACCTTGCCCAACTCTCCGGTCTGCCACGAAACCTGCGCCCCGTCCAGCGTCCGGCGCACCTGCGCCATGAACTCCGCAGACGCCTGGCTGGTATTGTATTTACCGCCCGAACCGGTGTACTGGGTCACGACGACGCCATAGTTGAGATAGGCGCAGTTGCGTTTCTCAAGGGTATCTCCGAAGGTCGGGTCGAATGCCGCGTTGACATCCGCCGAAAGGCAGGTAGAGCGGCTGAGCACTTCATGCCCCGAGAAGCCGCCCAGCGCGGACGCAAGGTCTTTGATGAAGAATTTCAGATAATGGGAATGCAGGCCGGTATTGCCGTCCGAACCGGTCTCCTCCTTGTCGGCAAAGACGGTCACCGTCGTGTAGGCGGGCGACGTGACCTCAAGCGCCGCCATCAGGGAGGTGTAGGCACATACCCGGTCATCATGCCCGTAAGCGCCGATCATCGAGCGGTCAAAACCAATATCCCGCGCTTTGAAAACCGGCACCATCGAAAGCTCCGCCGAAAGGAAATCGGCCTCGACGATTCCATATTTTTCGTTGAGCAGGCGGATGATATTCAGCTTGACCTTTTCGCTCGCCTTGTCGTCTTTAAACGGGCGGCATCCGACCAGCACGTTCAGTTCTTCGCCTTTCAAGCCCTGGGAAAGCGGGCGCTTCATCTGCTCCTGTGCAAGATGGGGCAGCAGGTCGGTCACCGTAAAGACCGGGTCGCCCTCCTCTTCGCCAATCGCAACGGTGAGTGTCTCCCCATCCTTTTTCACAATCACCCCATGCAGCGCAAGCGGGAGCGCCCCCCACTGATACTTTTTGATCCCGCCGTAATAATGGGTTTTGAACAGCGCGATCTGCCCCTCCTCATAGAGCGGGTTGGGCTTGAGGTCGAGCCGCGGGGAGTCGATATGGCTCGCCATAATCCGCACCCCGTCGACGATTGGGCGGGTGCCGACCGTCGCAAGGATGAGCGCTTTGCCGCGGTTATTGTAATAGACCCGGTCGCCCGGCCGGTAAGCGGTGTGCCGGTCAAACGCCTGGAACCCCGCATCCGAAGCCATCCGTATGATCTCGGAAACCGCTTCCCGCTCGGTCTTGCAGAGGTCGAGGAACGCCTTATACGGCTCGCAGAACGCCTGTGCGGCCTGCTCCGCGGCATCGTCGTTGGTCATGCCCATATTCTTGCGGTTGAGCAGCAGTTTTTCCTGCAAAAGCTCGCCCGCGCTCTTCTCGTTTTCCATCTGAAATTACCTCCTGTGTCTGTCTGTTTTACAGCCCGTAAAGGCTGCGGTAGATCTCCATTGTTTTGTTGACCCGCTCGACATATGCGCGCGTATCCGCAAACGGGATGTTGGTGACATTCTCCCCATCGGGCGCATACTCGGGGTCGTCCAGCCACTGCTTGACGCTCCCCCAGCCTCCGTGGTACGCCGCGAGCGCGTTGTCCACTGTGCGAAACTCGTCAAGCAGCATCCGCAGCATCTCGGTGCCGTAGTCGATGCTGGTCGGGGGATCAAAGAGCGGGGAAAAGTCGTCGGTTTCGGGTTCGCCGCGGCGCATCCGCACCCAGTTATAGGCGTCGGGCATCATCTGCATCAATCCCCGCGCCCCCACCGATGAAACCGCGTCCGGCCGGAACCGGCTTTCGGTGTGCACCACCGCCAGCACCAGCGCAGGGTCGAGCGACCGTTCCTCGCACGCCTGCCCAATCAGCTCCTCATACCGGATCGGGTAAGCCCGGCGATAATACGCCTCAAAGCCCTCTTTCAGCAGCAGGGACGCACCCGCGACAAGCCCGGCCAGGCCCACCAGCATGCATAAAAAACATACCGCTTTCCGCCAAAACAACCTTTCCCGGCTAATCTTCCTGTTCTGCAAGCTCTTCCAGCTCCCCGCTATCCGTTGGTTCCTCCGGTTTCTCGTCCGAAGGCTGGCCCTCGGGCGGCTCCTCTGTCACAGGCTGTTCTGTCTCCGGCTCCGCTTCCTCCGGCTCTGGCGTGGGCGGTTCGGGCGGGAGCAGGTAGGAACCGTCCTCCCACATCCGTTCCAACCGGTCATAAAGCACTAGAAATGCGGATTCAAACGCCGCAAAATCTGCATCGTTGTGCAGGACCTCCTGTGAGCGTTTGGTATAAAACGAATCCGGGTTCTGCGCATTGATCCGCAGCTCCGCATCCTCCCGGCTGATCTGGTCGCGGGCGATCACCCGCTCGATCCGGGTGTCCCGGTCGGCGATTACTGCAATGATCCGGTCACACCGGCGGTTCAGCCCAGACTCAAAAAGGGTAGGCGCATCCAACACCACCATCGGCAGACGCCGGGCCTTCGCGTTTTCTAGTTTATGCACAATCGCTTCAATGATGTACGGGAAGGTGATGTCATTGAGGCGTTTCAGCTTGTTTTTGTCCCCGAAACAGAGTTCAGCGAGCCGGGCGCGGTTCAGGCTCGCGTCCGGATGGATCACCTCGGTCGAAAATTCCAACACGAGGTCCATCAGGCAGCTGGCCGACTGTTCGATCGCATCCCGCGCAACCCTGTCGGCGTCGATCACCTCGACCCCGCGCGCGGCAAACATTCTGCTCAGGCTGGACTTCCCTGCTCCCGACTGCCCGGTCAGCCCGACTACCATCGTTCCGCTCTCGTTCACGTTGCTGATTCCTCCCATCAAAGTCTGATCTCTGTAAAGCCAGCGGCGCGCAGCAGCCGGTTATAGACCGCCTGCCCGACCCCGTCCGGGCTGCACACCCGGGCATAGACGAGCGCAAGCCCCAGCTCATCGATCCGGCGGAGCGCGCCGAACAGCTCCTGTGCCTGCGAAGTGGGGTCGTCCTGTACCCCATAGGCGACACAGGGACGCCCGCCGAACCGTGTCTGTTCCCCCTCGAAACAGAGCACCCCACACCCGGGCGGCTGCGCCTCGAGATAAGCAGCAAACTGCTCGAGGGTCCCCCAGAGCAGGACCACCCGCGCCTTGGGGGCGTAGTGGCGGTATTTCATGCCGGGGGACGCGGCCTTTGCCCCGTCCGGCAGGCAGCTGAATACCCCGGGGTCGAGCCGGATGTCCGGCAGCACCTCCCGGAGCATCTCCAACGTGACCGCACCTGGGCGCAGGATGGCGGGCGGGTCGGTGCAGAGGGTCAGGACGGTCGATTCCACCCCGACCGCACAGTTTCCCCCGTCCACAATCGCGTCCACCCGGCCGGTTAGGTCGTGGATGCAGTGCTCGGCACAGGTCGGGCTCGGCGACCCCGAAAGGTTGGCTGAGGGGGCGGCCAGCGGCGTCCCGGCGCGCCGGATCAGCTCCCGCGCGACCGGATGGGCAGGCATCCGCAGCGCGACCGTCTCCAACCCGCCCGACGTCTCGTACGGCACCCGCTCCGACTTCTCGAGGATCACCGTCATGGGGCCGGGCCAGAACCGTTCCGCCAGTGCGAAATAGGCGTCCGGCAGGCGTTTGACCAGCGGGCGCGCCTGTTCTGGGTCCGCGATGTGTACGATCAGCGGGTTGTCGCTCGGACGCCCCTTGGCCGCATAGATCGCCGAAGCCGCTGACGGGTTGAGCGCATCCGCCGCCAGCCCGTAGACCGTCTCGGTTGGGATTACGACCAGCCTGCCCGCACGCAGCAACGCAGCGGCCCGCCCGAGTGCCGCTGCATCCTGTTCAATGTCAAAAACCCTGTATATGCTTGTCTCCAATCTCCCATCTCCCACCCGGTCAGGCGTCCTGTGAAGCCTGCAATTTTTCCGCCTGATCGAAGGTCATCAGCGCGTCGAGCAGCTCATCCAGATCCCCGTCGATGATGCTGTCGAGCTTATAGAGGGTCAGCCCGATCCGGTGGTCGGTGCACCGCCCCTGCGGAAAGTTATAGGTGCGGATCCGCTCTGAGCGGTCCCCGGTCCCCACTTGTAGTTTCCGTTCGCTTGCAATCCGGTCGTTCTGCTCCCGGACCTTGATGTCCAGCAGGCGGGAGCGCAGCACCTTGAGCGCCTTGTCCTTGTTCTTGTATTGGCTCCGCTCGTCCTGACACTCGACCACCATGCCGGTCGGCAGGTGGGTGACCCGGATTGCGGAGGAGGTTTTATTGACATGCTGACCGCCTGCCCCACTCGAACGGAACACGTCGATCTGTAGGTCTTTGGGGTCGATCTCCAGCTCGACTTCCTCCGCCTCGGGCAGCACCGCGACGGTCACAGTAGAGGTGTGGATACGGCCCTGTGTCTCGGTCTCGGGTACCCGCTGGACCCGGTGCACCCCGCTCTCAAACTTGAGCCGGGAATAGACCCCGTCCCCGTCAAGCGAAAAGCTGACCTCCTTATAGCCGCCCAGTTCGGTCTCATTCGCACTCAAAATCTCGCTTTTCCAGCCCCGGCTCTCGGCGTACATGCTGTACATCCGGTAGAGCGAGCCCGCAAAGAGCGCGGCCTCTTCCCCGCCCGCGCCCCCGCGGATTTCGATGATGACGTTTTTCTCATCGTTGGGGTCCTGGGGCAGCAGGAGAACCCGCAGCTCCTGCGAGGCGGTTTCGATCTGGGCGCGACTGGTATCAAGCTGTTCCTGTGCAAGCTCGCGCAGTTCCTTATCCAGTCCGCCCTCCCCCAGCATCTCCCGCGCTTCCTCAAACGCCTGTTTCGCCTGGCGGTATTCCTGGTATTTTTCGACAATCGGGGTTAGGCGCTTATATTCTTTCATCAGGGAGGTGTATAGCTCCTGATCGTTGGTCACATCCGGCTCCATCAGCTTGTGGTTGACCTCTTCATACCGCGCTGCGACCGCTTCCAGTCTGTCTAACATCTTCCGGCTCCTTTATCAAGTACTGCTATCCTGCGGGGGTTTGGGCGGATTCTTCTCAACCTCTTCCCCATTGCGGAAAATCTTTTTGATATTCCGTTCCACCTTGGCGCGCGGGACCATCACTTCGCGCCCGCAGCCGGTACAGCGGATTCGAAAATCCATCCCGACCCTTCCGACCGAAAACTGCCGCTCCCCACAGGGATGGGGCTTTTTCATCAGCAGGATATCCCCCACCTGTACATCCATCCAAACCCACCTCCACAGTCTGTTTTTTTCCAGTCTACTATAATCTATTATTATACAAAATTCCCATCGGTTACGCAATAGGCCCCGTTGTTTTTTCTCTGCGGCGGAAGCGGCGGAGGGCATACCCGGCTATGGGAACGCATATAGTGTGGTATGTACAAAGAGGAGGGGCTTCAAAATGTTTCATTTCAAACCCGAAGGCATGCTGCTCGACACCGCGGCAAACCGGCAGTCGTTTAAATCCCTGGCCGCGCTTCAGGAGGCGCATCTCACCGGGAAGATTCTCGAAAGCCGCGCGATTGTTTGCGATTCGGAACATAACCTGATTGTCGATATGGGCAGCTACCGGGGGATCATCCCGCGTGAGGAGGGCGCGCTTGGCATCGCCGAAGGGACAACCCGCGACATCGCAATCATCTCACGGGTCAACAAACCGGTCTGCTACCGGATTACAGGCTTTTCCCGCGCGGAAAACGGCGCGGTGATCCCCCGTCTCTCCCGCCGGCAGGTCCAGCAGGACTGCCTGGAACAGTACATCTCCCGTCTGGCCCCGGGCGACGTGATCGACGGCAGGGTTACCCATCTGGAATCGTTCGGCTGTTTTGTGGATATCGGCTGCGGGCTGCCCTCGCTCATCCCGATCGACGCCATCTCGATCTCCCGCATCTCCCACCCGCGAGACCGGTTCCGCCCTTCCCAGGAGATCAAGGCGGTGGTGCGCGCGGTCGAGCCGGGAGGCCGGGTTTCCCTCTCCCACAAGGAACTGCTCGGCACCTGGGAGGAAAACGCCGCCCTCTTCCACGCTGGGGAGACGGTCGCTGGGGTGGTCCGCTCGGTCGAGGATTACGGGGTATTCGTCGAGCTGACCCCCAACCTTGCCGGGCTGGCAGAGCCCCGGGAAGGGATCACAGTCGGGCAGCACGCGAGCGTCTACATAAAAAGCCTGATTCCCGAAAAGATGAAAGCCAAGCTGATTATTGTCGACGCGTTCGACGCCTCCTACCGCACCACGCCCAGCCCCTATTTCATCTCCGGCGGGCACATCAGCCGGTGGCGGTATTCGCCCGCCTGCTCCGACCGGGTGATCGAATCGGTGTTCGGCGAACCCGCCGGGACATAAAACCAGCCGCACTCGTAAAGCAAGTGCGGCTGTTCGGCCTGTTCCTAGAATCTGCGTATTACGGGTTGATTGAATAGTTGGGGGCCTCTTTGGTGATATAGATGTCATGCGGGTGGCTCTCCTTCAGGCCCGCGCCGGTGATCCGGATAAACTGCGCCTTTTCATGCATCTCGGGGATGGTGGCACAGCCGGTATAGCCCATGCCCGCGCGCAGGCCGCCGACCAGCTGATAGACCGTTTCGGAGACCGCCCCTTTGAACGGGACGCGCCCTTCGACCCCCTCCGGGACAAACTTTTTCTTGCTGTTGGGGTCCTGGAAATAGCGGTCGCTCGAGCCTTCTCCCATCGCGCCAAGCGAACCCATGCCGCGGTAAACCTTAAAGCTCCGGCCTTGATAGATTTCAATTTCACCCGGGCTTTCCTCGCAGCCGGCAAGCAGCGAACCGAGCATGACGGTCGACGCACCAGCTGCCAGCGCCTTGACCACGTCGCCCGAATATTTAATGCCGCCGTCCGCAATGACCGGGATGCCATATTTGGAAGCGACGCATGCGGCATCGTAGACCGCAGTGAGCTGCGGGACGCCGATCCCCGCAACCACACGGGTGGTGCAGATCGAGCCGGGGCCGATGCCGACCTTGATCGCATCCGCGCCCGCGTTGATGAGGTCCTCGGTCGCGCGGGCGGTGGCAACATTGCCCGCAATGACCGGAACATTCGGATACTTCGCCTTGATCTGCTTCAGACAGTCGAAGATCATGACGTTGTGCCCATGCGCCGAATCGAGCACCAGCACATCCGCACAGGCTTTGACCAGCTCGTCCACCCGGTCCATGAAATCGCGGGTGATACCGATGGCGGCGCCCGCCAGCAGGCGCCCGCTGGAATCGCGCGCCGAATGCGGGTAGCGGACCGCTTTCTCAATGTCCTTAATCGTAATCAGGCCCCGCAGGCGGAACTCGTCGTCCACGATCGGCAGCTTTTCGATCTTATGCCGGCGCAGGATTTCCTGTGCGCCCTTGAGGTCGGTACCGATCGGGGCGGTCACCAGATTCTCCTTGGTCATAACCTCTTTGATCCGGATGCTGTAGTCCTCCAGAAACCGCAGGTCACGGTTGGTCAGGATGCCGACCAGCTTGCCGTCCCCATCGCAGATCGGCACACCCGAAATCTTGTATTTCCCCATGATCTCGTCCGCATCGTAGACAAAATGATCGGGCGAGAGAAAAAACGGGTTCGCAATAACGCCGTTCTCTGAACGCTTGACCGTATCGATCTCGTCCGCCTGCTGCGCAATGGTCATATTCTTGTGGATGATACCGATTCCGCCCTCGCGCGCAATCGCAATCGCCATCTTAGAAGTGGTGACCGTATCCATGGCGGAGGTCAAAAACGGCGCGTTCAGCCGGATTCCCTTTACCAGGTCGGTAGAGATGTCAACGTCCGCCGGGACCACCTCGGAGCGCGCCGGGATCAACAGGACATCGTCAAACGTCAACCCTTCCTTTGTAAACTTCTCGCTTGCATTTGTATTTAGCATAGTTCCTCCCATTCAGTCTCTCATAACGCTGTGTTCTCGGAATAATTTTATCTATTGTATCATTTCCGCCACTGGGAATCAATAGGGCGAATTGCCAAACTTTGTACCATTTCTCCGCCCATATCCGCGCAAAAAAACAGGAAGGAGGACCCCGTCCCTGAAGCACCGTATGAAAGGCGTTCAGAAGCCCCTTTTTGCCGGGCGGCCCACGTGTCTCAGGATACAGCCGCCGGGCTGAAACGAGCCGCCCGGATAAATCCGGGCGGCTCGTTTCTCAATTTTATCTGGATTTCATCTGTTCGCGCATCCGCTGGGCATGGTCGAGGATGCGTTTACGGATACGGATGCTCTTGGGCGTGACCTCAAGCAGTTCGTCGTCCCCCAAAAACTCGAGTGATTCCTCAAGCGAGAACCGGCGGGGCGGGATCAGGCGCAGGGCGTCGTCCGAGCCGGAAGCGCGGGTATTGGTGAGCTGCTTGCGCTTGCAGACGTTGACCGCAATGTCCTCATTTTTGGGGGACATGCCGACCACCTGTCCGGCATAGACCGGCTCGCCCGCACCGAGGAAGAGGGTGCCGCGCTCCTGTGCGTTGTAAAGGCCGTAGGTGATCGTCTCGCCGGTCTCGAACGCGATCAGCGATCCGTTGTTCCGACGGGGAATTTCCCCTTTATAGGGCGCATAACCGTGGAACAGGGTGTTCATGATCCCTTCGCCCTTGGTGTCGGTGAGAAACTCCCCCTTGTATCCGAACAGCCCTCGCTCGGGGATGATAAAGACCATCTTCATCCGGCTGCCGACCGGCTCCATCGACTGGAGTTCGCCTTTGCGCACCCCCATCTTTTCCATGACCGCGCCGGACGACTCTGCGGGCACATCGATCGTCAGCTCGTCGAACGGCTCGCACTGTTCGCCGTCGATCTCCTTCATCAGCACCTTGGGCGTGCTGACCTGGAATTCATACCCCTCGCGGCGCATGTTCTCGATCAAGATCGAGAGGTGCATCTCGCCGCGCCCGCAGACGATAAACGAATCGGCGGTGTCCCCATCCGAGACCCGCAGCGAAACATCCCGCAGCAGCTCCCGGCGGAGCCGGTCGCGGATCTGCCGGGTGGTGACAAACTTGCCCTCCCGACCGGCAAACGGGCTGGTGTTGACCGAGAAGGTCATCTCAACCGTCGGCTCGGAAATTTTGACAAACGGGATCGGCTGGTGGGTGCCCAAGGCGCAGACGGTGTTGCCGATGTTGATATCCTCAATGCCCGAGAACATTACGATGTCGCCAACCGTGGCCGACTCGACCGGGGTGCGCCCCACACCGGTAAACTGGTAGATCGCAGTGATCTTGCCCGGGCGGCTCAGTTCCTTGTCGTGGTAATCGCAGACGGTCACCTGCTGGTTGACCTTCATGGTGCCGCTCTCGATCCGTCCGACCGCAATCCGCCCCACATAGTCGTTGTAGTCGATCGACGAGACCAGCACCCCGGTCGGCTCGTCCGGGTCCCCCTCGGGCGGCTGGATGTAGTTCACGATCGTATCCATCAGCGGCTGTAGGTCCACCCCCTGGGTCTCGGGGGAATAACTCGCGGTGCCATCCCGCCCCGAACAAAACACCATCGGGCTGTCGAGCTGGGCATCGGTCGCGCCGAGGTCCATCAGCAGCTCGAGCGCCTCGTCGACCACCTCATAGACCCGCGCGTCCGGGCGGTCGATCTTGTTGATGACGATAATCACCGCGAGGTCCAGTTCGAGCGCCTTGCTCAGGACAAACCGGGTCTGGGGCATCGGGCCTTCGGCCGCGTCAACCAAAAGCAGCACCCCGTTGACCATCTTGAGCACCCGCTCGACCTCGCCGCCAAAATCGGCGTGTCCGGGAGTATCCACAATGTTGATCTTGACGCCCTTATACTCGGCGGAGGCGTTTTTGGCGAGGATGGTGATCCCGCGTTCCCGCTCGATGTCGTTCGAATCCATCACCCGGTCCTGTACCGCCTGATTTTCCCGGAAGGTACCGCTCTGCTTGAGCATCCCGTCAACCAGCGTCGTCTTGCCGTGGTCAACGTGGGCGATAATCGCAATATTTCTCAGGTCTTCACGCTTGATATTCATACTATCGTTCTTCCTATCCGCCGCAGGCTGCGGCACAAAATGCATTTTCAATCTGTTATAATATACCGTCAAACCTTGACGCTGTCAATAAAGAACCTCCACTTTTGTCTAAAGTGTACAGAGTTCCTTCTCCAGATCGAAGGTATCTTCATTTTTCCAACGATAGAGCGTCCGCCGGCTGACTCCAAGCTGCTTGCTTGCCTGGCTCGCTGAAATCCGGTTTTCGCACCACGCGAGAAACACCGGGTGGTCTCGCAGTGCCTGTTTCCCTGTCGGCCTGCCGAATTTCACCCCCCGCATCTGGGCGGCGGCGATCCCCTCATGCTGGCGGCGGCGGATGTTCTGCCGCTCGTTTTCCGCCACGAACGAGAGCAGCTGGAGCACAAGGTCGGAGATCAGGGTTCCGAGCAGGTCGCGGTTCTGGCGGGTGTCGAGCAGCGGCATGTCCAGCACCACGATGTCCACTTCAAGGTCATGGGTGATCCTGCGCCACTGCTCCAGGATTTCGCTGTAGTTGCGGCCCAGGCGGTCGATGCTGCACACGATCAGCAGGTCCCCCTTTTTGAGCTGGCACATCAGCTGGTGATAGGCCGGGCGGTTGAAGTCCCGGCCGCTCTGTTTGTCGACAAAGATGTTCTGCGGGTGGATCTGGAACCGGCCGTTCATCGAGATCATCTGCCGGTCCTCATACTGGTTCTTGGATGAGACGCGGGCATAGCCGTAGGTGTTGCTCATCGTTGTTCCATCCTTTCTCAATACGCTGCCAGCCCTGCGCGCCTGCGCAGCCGGCATTATGTCTACGGCTGTTCACTTTTGCAACGGGCTTGCCTCGCTTGCGAAAGCAGCCGCCAGCCTCCATTCTGTATATCAAAATCCTCAAGGAAAAAATGGAATTCACGAAAAGAAAGCGGTCACCGCATCCGTTTTCGGATGCGGTGACCGTCCGGTTTATGTCTTTCGCCCTCGTTATGCCTTCTACGACTGCCTGCCGCAGCATTTTTTATATTTTTTCCCGCTTCCGCAGGGGCAGGGGTCGTTGCGTCCCACCTTGCCGGGCGCCCGTTTGGCCGGCTGGTTGGGGAGGCTTCCGTCGCTCCCGCTTTCGGCAGCGGGCTTTGCGACCTGCTCGCGCTTAGGCTCTTCGTTGGTGCGGAGCTGGATGGTGAACATCAGCCTGACTGTATCCTCCCGGATCGACTCGATCATTGCGTCGAACATGTCAAACCCTTCGATCCGGTATTCGACTACCGGATCCTTCTGGGCGTAGGAGCGCAGGTACATGCCCCGTTTGAGCTCCTCCATGTCGTCGATATGCTGCATCCATTTGGTATCTACCACCCGCAGCAGAACCACCCGTTCGACCTCCCGCATAATTTCGGGGGTGAACTTCTGCTCGCGGGCCTCGTAAATCCTGTTTGCCCGCTCGTTGAGCATATCCTTGATCTGCTGGTCGGTCACCTCGGCAAGCTGCTCGGTGGTGAACCGCAGGTCCTGCTCCACGGTCAGCCAGCCGAGGAAATAGTCCCGCAGGCCGGTGAGGTTCCAGTGGTCGTGTACCTCTTTATCAACCAGATACCGGTCAACCGTATCGTCGATCGTTTCCTTAACCATTGTGCGGATCGAGCTGCTCAGGTCCTCGCCATCGAGCACCTTGGCGCGCTGGGAGTAGATGATCTCGCGCTGGCGGTTCATAACGTCGTCGAACTGAAGCACGCTCTTGCGGATGCCGAAGTTACGCGCCTCGACCTTCATCTGTGCCGACTCGATCGAGTTGGTGAGGATGCGCGCCTCGATCGGCATATCGTCCTCCGCACCGAGCATGGTCATCATGTTTTGAATCCGCTCGCCGCCGAACAGCCGCATCAGGTCGTCTTCCAGGGACATGAAGAACCGGGTTTCGCCTGGGTCGCCTTGACGCCCGGCGCGCCCGCGCAGCTGGTTGTCGATCCGGCGGGACTCGTGCCGTTCGGTGCCGATGATGAAGAGGCCGCCCGCCTCGCGGACCTTCTCTGCCTCAACGTCGATCACCTTTTTATGCGCGGCCATGCTTTCGGTGAACAGCTTGCGCGCCGCGTTGATCTGCTCGTCGTCGGTGTCGGCGAAGCCGGTGGCCTCGCTGATGACGTCATCTTCATAGCCGGCCCGCCGCAGCTCGGCCTTGGCCATAAACTCGGCGTTTCCGCCGAGCATAATGTCGGTACCGCGGCCCGCCATGTTGGTGGCGATGGTCACCGCACCCAGCTTGCCCGCCTGCGCGACGATCTCCGCTTCCTTCTCATGGTACTTGGCGTTGAGCACCTCATGCTTGACCCCATGCCGGGCGAGCATCTTGGAAAGCAGCTCGGATTTCTCGATCGAGATGGTGCCCACCAGAACCGGCTGGCCCTTTTCATGGCACTCGATGATCTTTTCGATCACTGCGTTGAATTTGGCCTGTTCGGTCTTGTAAACCACGTCCGCATGGTCGTGGCGCTGGATCGGTTTGTTGGTCGGGATCTCGATGACGTCCAGCTTGTAGATCTCCATAAACTCGTCCGCTTCGGTCTGGGCGGTACCGGTCATACCCGAGAGCTTGTTGTACATCCGGAAGAAGTTCTGAAAGGTGATGGTGGCGAGCGTCTTGCTTTCCCGCTCGACCTTGACCCCTTCCTTGGCCTCAATCGCCTGATGCAGGCCCTCGTTGTACCGGCGTCCAAGCATCAGGCGTCCGGTGAACTCGTCCACGATGATGACTTCATCATCCTTGACCACATAATCAACATCCCGCTGCATGATCCCGTGTGCGCGGATCGCCTGGTTGATGTGGTGCTGAATCTGCATATTGTCGGCGTCGGTCAGGTTCTCGATGCCGAAATAGGCTTCCGCTTTCTCCACGCCCGACTGGGTGAGGGTGACCGTCTTGGCCTTCTCATCGACAATGTAATCGCCGTCCACATCGTCCTGTTCTTCCTTATTATCTTTCTCAGCAACCCGGAAGCATTTGAGGGTACGGGCAAACTTATCCGCGCGCTGGTAGAGGTCGGTGGACTTGTCCCCCTGCCCCGAGATAATCAGCGGGGTGCGCGCCTCATCCACCAAGATCGAGTCGACCTCGTCGACGATCGCGTAATGATGGCCGCGCTGGACCTGCTCCCGCTTATAGATGACCATGTTATCGCGCAGGTAGTCAAACCCGAACTCATTGTTGGTTCCGTAGGTGATGTCGCAGTTGTAGGCGGCGCGGCGCTGGTTGTTGTCCAGACCGTGGACGATCAGCCCAACACGCAGCCCCAGGAACCGGTAGACCTTGCCCATCCACTCCGAGTCGCGCTTTGCGAGGTAATCGTTGACGGTGACAATATGCACCCCTTCGCCGGTCAGCGCATTGAGATAGGCCGGCAGGGTTGCGACGAGGGTTTTTCCTTCACCGGTGCGCATTTCGGCGATCCGCCCCTGATGCAGCACAATACCGCCGATGATCTGCACCGGGAAATGGCGCATCCCGAGCACCCGGTCGGCCGCCTCCCGGCAGGTGGCGAACGCATCCGGCAGGATGTCGTCGAGGGTTTCGCCGTTTGCCAGCCGCTCCTTGAGCGCCGGGGTGCAGGCTTTCAGCTCCTCGTCGCTCATCGCGCGGTATTTCTCCTCCAGCTCAAGCACCTTTTTCTGGATCGGGTAGATACGCTTCAGCTCCCGTTCCGAATAGGTCCCGAATATTTTTTGCATGATTCCCATTTTGTCACCTCATATGATTCATTGTTCCTGCGCGCTCCGCATGAGCGAAGTTGTATCGGTAAAGATAAAACGATCACGAATTGAGACACCTTAACCTATATAGTCTACACTTTGTAACTGTCAATGTCAAACCCTTTTGGGGAAAACAAGGTGAATAAATTGTTAAAATCTGTGCGGCCCCCTGATTTCAGGGCGCTTTTTCTCTTGCAAAAAGCGCCCTCTTGCCGCTTCGCGACAATTCACCCGAAAGACTGCCGCCGCACTGCGATTTTTTGAAAAAAATCGAGTAAAACTTTTGTCTTTATAACTTAGGCTGCCAAAAGCATAGAAGAGGGACTTTTCCGCTTTCCAGATTAGTATTTACCGGTTTGTATTGAAAAACGCCAAAACCGGAGCGAAATTTACTGTTTAATTTTTAACAAAAACAGGTCTGGAACGCTTGATAATTCCAGGGGAAGCTAATATAATAAAAGATAGTCAAGCCCCATGTTCAACAAACCGAAAGGAGTACCGATATGAACTATTCACATGAAGTGGAGAGAATGTGTGTTCTCGCCAAAGGACCCAAGCATGGTCCCGCCCCTATCCCCGAAGAGGGCAAATGGGTAAAAGCCTACCAGATCTCGGACATCTCCGGCCTGACCCACGGCGTGGGCTGGTGCGCACCCCAGCAGGGCTGCTGCAAGCTGACCCTGAACGTCAAGGAGGGGATCATCGAAGAGGCGCTGGTGGAGACCCTCGGCTGCTCGGGCATGACCCATTCGGCGGCAATGGCGGGCGAAATCCTCGTGGGCAAAACCCTGCTTGAGGCGCTCAACACCGACCTGGTCTGCGACGCAATCAACGTGGCGATGCGCGAGCTGTTCCTCCAAATCGTTTATGGACGCACCCAGACTGCTTTCTCCGAGAACGGCCTGCCGATCGGCGCGGGACTAGAGGACCTCGGAAAAGGCCTGCGCTCACAGGTTGGTACCATCTTCTCGACCAATGCGAAGGGCGTCCGCTATCTCGAGATGGCGGAAGGCTACATCCTCTCGGTTGCGGTAGACGCAAACGGCGAAGCGATCGGCTACAAATTCGTCAAAGTCGGCAAGATGCTTGAGGATATCCGCCATGGCAAGGACCCGAAAGAGGCGTTCGAAAGCAATATCGGCACCTACGGCAGATACGAGAACGCGCCGAAATATATCGACCCGCGTGAAGAATAAGAGGAGAGGGAGGCAACACAATGGTTAAGTTTGAAGGACAGGAAAGAAGAATGCCCAAAATTGAGGCCTGCCTCAAGGAATATGGCATCTCTTCCCTCGAGGATGCAAAAGAGCTTTGCCTTTCAAAAGGCATTGATGTAGAAAAGATCGTCAAAGGCGTACAGCCGATCGCATTTGAAAATGCGGTCTGGGCGTACACCCTCGGCACTGCTGTCGCAATCAAAAAAGGCGCTTCCAAGGCAGCGGATGCATCCGAGGCAATCGGGATCGGTTTGCAGGCATTCTGCGTGCCCGGCTCGGTTGCGGAGCAGCGTTCGGTTGGTCTGGGCCATGGCAACCTCGGCGCCATGCTGCTGCGCGATGAAACCAAATGCTTCTGCTTCCTCGCGGGGCATGAGTCGTTTGCCGCCGCGGAAGGCGCAATCGGTATCGCCCGCAATGCAAATAAAGCACGCAAAGAGCCGCTGCGGGTCATCCTGAACGGCCTCGGCAAGGACGCGGCCTATATCATCTCCCGGATCAATGGGTTCACCTATGTGGAGACCGCGTATGATTTCTCGACCGGCGAGCTGAAAGAGGTCCGTACCATCCCGTATTCGGACGGCGAGCGCTCCAAAGTTCGCGTCTACGGCGCGAACGACGTGCTCGAGGGCGTCGCAATCATGAAACATGAGAAGGTCGATGTCTCGATCACCGGTAACTCGACCAACCCGACCCGTTTCCAGCATCTTGTAGCGGGCACCTATAAAAAATGGGCGTTCGAGAACGACGTGAAATATTTCTCGGTCGCTTCGGGCGGCGGCACCGGCCGTACCCTGCATCCGGACAACGTCGCGGCTGGCCCGGCTTCCTACGGCCTGACCGACTCGATGGGCAGAATGCATGGGGATGCACAGTTCGCGGGTTCGTCCTCTGTCCCGGCACACGTCGAGATGATGGGCCTGATCGGTATGGGTAACAACCCGATGGTCGGCGCAACCGTCGCTTGTGCGGTCGCAGTTGAAGAGGCTGCAAAAGCGGGGAAATTCTGATTTTAATCTGTTTCAAAGAGGGGCGGGTGCAGCTGGTATCCCGCTCCTCTTTTATATCCCTGTGCAGGCAGATAGAATTCACCCCCTTTTTCTGGGAAATAGCCTACCAAAATGGCGTTCTGTCGATTGACAAAAGCGGACTTTCAAGGTAAAATAAAAAGATCAAAGATTGTCCGGATGGGACATCGGGAGGACGGCGGATACGGATGATTCGGAGCATGACAGGCTATGGACGCGCCCAGCAGGTTTTGGACGGGCGGGACATCACGGTGGAGATCAAATCGGTCAACCACCGTTTTCTGGAATTTACTGCGCGGGTCCCCCGTGGCTGCGGTTATCTGGAAGAAAAACTGAAAAGCGATCTACAGGGCAAGGCTTCCCGCGGTAAGGTGGAAGTGGGTGTCCAGATTCAGGCTGTGGAGGCGGCCAATACGGTCGTCGAGGTCAACCAAGAGCTGGCCGGGGCGTATGTCCGCGCCTTGCGGGACCTCGGTGAACAGTACCACCTTACCGACGACCTCTCGCTCTCGTCGATCTCCCGCTTTTCAGAGATTTTCACCGTCCGCCGCGCCCCTGAGGACGAGGAGGCGGTTTGGGAAGCGGTGCAGGCTGTGACCGCAGAGGCCGCTGAACGGTTCCTCCGTATGCGGGAATTGGAAGGCAGCAAGCTTCAGGATGATCTGCTTGACCGCCTTGCGCAGATCGAACGGCGGGTCGGGCTGGTTGAGGAACAGTCCCCCCGCACCCTCGCGGCCTACCGGGAGCGGCTGGCTTCGAAGATTCGCGAGGTGCTGGAAGACCGGCAGATCGACGAGGCGCGGATTCTGACCGAGGCGGCGGTGTTCGCCGACCGGATCGCAGTGGACGAGGAAACGGTGCGTCTGCGCAGCCATATTGCGCAGTTCCGGGGAATTCTAGAACAAGGCGGCGCTGTTGGGCGGAAACTGGATTTCCTTGTGCAGGAGATCAACCGGGAAGCCAATACCATTGGGAGCAAGGCGCAGGACGTCGAGGTTGCACAGCTTGTGGTCGAGATCAAGAGCGACATCGAAAAAATCCGGGAGCAGATTCAGAACATCGAATAAGAGGTAGCTTGTATGAAACTAATCAATATAGGCTTTGGCAACATGGTTTGTGCAAACCGGCTGGTAGCGATTGTCAGCCCGGAATCCGCCCCGATTAAGCGGATCATCCAAGACGCGCGCGAGCGCGGTTCTCTGGTGGACGCGACCTATGGACGGCGTACTCGGGCGGTGATTATCACCGATTCCGATCACGTGATCCTCTCGGCGGTACAGCCCGAAACGGTTGCAAACCGGCTGGTGGATGATGAGGATGATGAGGAAGAGGTCGATGAGGATGCATAAGGGCATGTTGATCGTGTATTCCGGCCCGTCCGGCGTGGGGAAAGGTACCATTCTGGGGCCGTATCTGAAGGAGCACCCCGAGGCGGTGCTTTCGGTTTCGATGACTACCCGCGCCCCGCGCCCAGGCGAGACCGATGGGGTGGAATATCATTTTGTGACCCGTGAGCAGTTTGAAGCGGAGATTGCCGCGGACGGTCTGCTCGAATATGCGCAGTACAGCGGGAATTACTATGGCACCCCGCGCCGGATGGTGGAGGAACAGCTCGCACAGGGGCGGGATGTGGTGCTCGAGATTGAGGTGCAAGGTGCGGCGCGTATCCGCAAAACCTTCCCGGAGGCAGTATTCATCTTTGTGATGCCCCCCTCCTACGAGACGCTTGAGAGCCGGCTTTCGGGGCGTGGCACCGAACCGCCCGAGGTCGTGCGGCGGCGGTTGGAGGCTGCTCGCACCGAGCTGCACTGTGCAGCCGAATATGACTACATCATTGTCAATGATGATCTGGAAGAGGCCCGTGTGCGTCTGGGTGCGGTGATTACCGCTGCCAGATGTGAAGCCCGCCGGATGAAAAATATGATAGATAAGGTGGAACAGAACGTATGAATATGCTCAGACCCTCGATGGCTTCGATGCTCAAACCGGGCGACAACTACTATGCATTTGTGGTTGCGGTGGCAAAACATGCCCGCGAGCTGGCGCAGGAGGCCGAGGATACCCATGAGATCATGGAGGAAAAGCCGGTGAAGAAATCTGTGGAGGATTTTTCCGCCGGGAAATTCCGCATGGGGGAAGTCCATCAGGAAATTGACCAATAAGGGCTGCTGGCCTTGTTGGACCTGGTTGCGTATCTTTTTAGGGCTTGTTTTGAAATATAGAGAAACCGACGGATCTTCCAATTTTCCAAACATCCGTTAGACAGGGGGCTTTTTCTCTTGTAAAAAGCCCCCTCTTGCCGCCTTTGGGGGCTACAGGGGCGCTAGCCTCTTAGAACCCGTATTCACAACCGTTTGATACTGCCTGAGCAAGCTTTTTCCCGTCCTGCTGTGTTGAAAAATCTTGCAATACGCAAAGGATTGTCAGCGCTTTTTCGCCTTGCAGGCCGGAAAAATTCCCTGCCCATCCAGCATCCTCCGATTATGAATACAGGTTCTTAAATTCTTCTGAAACAGGTTCTTAAGGATGCAGCCTGTTTTTGTTGCAGACGGGGGGAATCTATTTTGTTCGATGGAAAAACCATTGTGCTCGGGGTGAGTGGAGGGATCGCGGCATATAAAGCGGCCCAGCTCGCAAGCGACCTTGGCAAAACCGGGGCGGATGTGCACATCATCATGACCCGCAATGCAACCGAATTTGTCTCGCCAATCACCTTTGAAACGCTGGTAAACAACCGGGTGGCGGTGGATACCTTTGACCGGGGCTTTGAATACAATGTCGAGCATGTGGCGCTGGCGAAAAAGGCTGACGTGTTCCTGATTGCGCCCGCGACCGCGAATGTGATCGCGAAGATGGCCGCCGGGATTGCCGATGATATGCTCACCACAACGGTGCTCGCGGCTCGGTGCCCAAAGATCGTCGCACCCGCGATGAACACCGGGATGTACGATAACCCGGCCACCCAGCGCAATCTGCAAATTCTGCGGGAGTTTGGGGTGGAGGTGGTTGAGCCGGGGAGCGGATACCTTGCCTGTGGGGACACCGGGCGTGGACGGTTGGCAGAGGAAGCCGCACTGATTGAGGCAGTACGGGATGCACTGACTCCAAAAGACATGAAAGGGCTTTCGGTATTGGTGACCGCTGGTCCCACCCGTGAGCCAATCGACCCGGTGCGGTATATCACCAACCACTCGACCGGGAAGATGGGCTACGAAGTCGCAGCGGCTGCGAAACGGCGGGGCGCCTTGGTCACGCTGGTGAGCGGCCCGACCAACCTGAAAGCGCCCTATGGGGTCACCCTTGTGCCGGTCAATACGGCGCAAGAGATGTTTGACGAGGTGACTTCCCGCGCGTCCGCCCAACAGATCATCGTAAAATGTGCGGCAGTGGCGGATTACCGTCCGGCAACCGTCGCGGCGGACAAGATCAAAAAACGGGACGGGGAGATGCAGATTCCGTTGGCAAGAACGCGGGATATCCTCGGCTGGCTGGGAGAGCACCGCGCACCCGGACAGGTGCTCTGTGGGTTTTCGATGGAAACGCGGGATATGGTGGAAAACAGCGCGACTAAACTCGAGAAAAAGCGGGTTGATATGATCGTCGCGAACAACCTCAAGGAGGCGGGCGCCGGTTTTGGCACCGAAACCAATATTGTCACCATCCTGACCAAAGAGGGTGCGGAACCGCTGCCGATCATGGGCAAAGACCAGGTCGCAGACGAGGTGCTGACCCGTCTGCTCGCCCTGCGCGCGGAGGGTTGAGCCGGATGCAAAATACAGGGCAAGGGGGCTTTTTCACTTGCAAAAAGCCCCCTATTCAGCTTGTTGATGCAATCAACAAGCTGCTGGACGGGGAACCCGGATCTCCGCGCCAAGAGCCGCCGCTCTGCGGCGGTTGCGCTCCGAAAGGCGGCCTGCGGGCCGCACTCGCTTCATCTCGCTATGCTCGATTTGCTCCCTTGTTTCCCCGCCAGTACCACCCTTCCTCTTGCCAAACCGCTTGTAAGCGGTTTGGCGCTTCGAGGTATTTTTGTCCGGCACATGTCCGGACAAAAATGGAACCGCCCTTCGGGCGGCAATTCACCCGACTGCCGCCGCACTGCGAGCCGCAGCGAGCGTTTCGAAGCGCAACCGCCGAAGGCGGCTCTTAGCGCGTAGATCGGCGTGCATAGGCCAACCGGCGCGAAGCGCCGGCTCTTAGGCCGGAGCAAAAAGCGCTTCTCAGGATAAAGCGTTCCGCCGCGCGCGGCGGCGAGGGCTCTGCCCCTCGACCCCGCCACCTTTGAAAAGGTGGACGAAACGTTTGGTTTGAAAGAGAATAAAAGCTTTACTCAATTTTTCTTTTACTCAATTTTTCTCGAAAAATTGCGGGGTCGAGGGGCAGAGCCCCCGGTCCCCTAGCAGAGGAGGTCAGGGATGCCGCAAACCGCGCTGGTCGTGGTGGAGAACGCGACCCTTCATTTTGATAAGCCGTATTCCTACCTGATCCCGGAAGGGATGCCGGTCCGCCCCGGGTGCCGGGTCACCGTCCCGTTCGGTGCGGGCAACCGCGCCCGGTTCGGCATGGTGCTCTCTCTCTCGGAAACTGCGGAGGTATCCAAACTCAAGCCGGTGGCCTCCCTCGTGGACACCCGGCCGCTTCTTAACCCGGAACTGCTTTCACTCGTCGAATGGCTGCACGAGCACACCTTCTGCGGCTATTATGACGCGGTGCGCACCCTGCTGCCGCCCGGCATCGGGGTCGAATTGAAGTACACCTACGAACTCGCCAAAGACGCGGTCCTGCCCGGGGATGCACAGCCGGAGGAACGCCGGGTTTTCGGCTACCTGCAAGGGCGGGGCAAACCGGTCCGGGAGCAGACGCTGCTCGCCGCGCTCGGGCTGGACGCCGGCGCCTCCTGTTTGCGCGCCCTGTGCGAAGCAGGTATCGCCATCAAATCGCAAGAGGTGCGCCAGCGGGTTCTGGATGAAAAATTGGTGATGGTGCGCCTCGCAGACGGAATCACCGAGCTGGGAGACATCACCGATGTCAAGATCACCGCCAAGCAAAAAGCGGTGGTCGAGCTGCTCGCACAGGCGGGACAGGCTACCCTGAAAGAGGTCTGCTATTTTGCGGGGGTGGGCAAGACGGTGGTTGACCGGCTGGAAAAGGCGGGGGTCACCCACTATTTTACCCGGGAGGTCTACCGCAGCCCTTATGCGGTTCGTACCCCGCGGGAGGATGCCGCCGCCCTTTCCCTCTCGGACGAACAGCAGGCCGCCTATCAGACCCTCTGTGAACTGGCGGATTCGGGAAAACCACAGGCCGCGCTGCTCTATGGGGTGACCGGGTCGGGAAAGACTGAGGTATTCCTCCGGACGATCCAGCATCTGCTTAGAAGCGGGCGGGGCGTGATCGTGATGGTTCCTGAAATTTCGCTGACCCCCCAGACGATCGAACGGTTCCACCGGTATTTTGGGGATCAGGTCGCGGTGCTGCACAGCGGCCTCACAATGGGGGAACGGATGGACGAATGGAAACGGATCCGGGACGGCGGCGCACAGATCGTGGTCGGTACCCGGAGCGCGGTATTTGCGCCGCTTGCGCGGATCGGGATGATCGTGATGGACGAGGAACAGGAGTCCACCTACAAGTCCGAGATGTCCCCCCGTTACCACGCGCGGGATGTGGCGCGGGTACGTGCCGCCAGCCACAACGCCCTGCTGCTGCTCGCCTCGGCAACCCCCAGCATCGAGAGCTTTTACCGCGCGAAGCAGGGCAGGTACCATCTTTTGCAGCTAAAAAACCGGTTCGGGGCCGCGAAGCTGCCCGACGTCACCATCCTCGACATGTCGACCCAGGCGCTGAACGCAGTGTCCGGCTCCCTCTCGGCGGAGTTGATCGGCCAGCTCCGCCAGAATCTAGAAAACAAAGAGCAGAGCATCCTGCTACTCAACCGGCGGGGATACAACACATTGGTGAAATGCTCGATCTGCTCGACGGTAGCCGGGTGCCCCAACTGCTCGGTCGCGTTGACCTACCACACCGCCAACGGGCTGCTGATGTGCCACTATTGCGGCTATACCGCGCGTCCGGAGGAAACCTGCCCGACCTGTGGGAGCAAATTCCGGCGGTTTTCGGGCGCGGGGACCCAAAAGGTCGAGGAGGAACTGCGCGAACTGCTGCCGCAAGCGCGGGTGCTCCGGATGGATATGGACACCACAATGGCAAGATTTTCCCACGAAAAACATTTTGCTGATTTTTCGGCGGGAAAATATGATATAATAATCGGGACGCAGATGGTCGCAAAAGGGCTGGATTTCCCAAATGTCACCCTCGTGGGGGTGCTTTCGGCGGATAGCTCGCTCTATGCGCAGGATTATTGCAGCTTTGAGCGGGCGTTCTCCCTCTTCACCCAGGTGGTCGGGCGGAGCGGACGCGCGGGGAAAGCGGGGCGCGCCTATATCCAGACGTTCACCCCCGAAAACCCGGTGATTGCGCTGGCGGCGATGCAGGATTACGACAGCTTTTATGAAAGCGAGATCGAAAACCGCCGCATCCACCTCTACCCGCCGTTCTGCGACATGGTCGGGATCGGGTTTTCCGGGACCGACCGGGCAGAGGTACAGGCTGCGTCCAGACAGTTCCTGGAACAGTTTGCCGCGCTCGCCCGCGCCGAATACAGCGGGCTTCCGCTGCGGGTGCTCGGGCCGTGTGAAAGCGCGATCCCCCGCATCGCCGGGAAGTACCGCTGGAGGATGGCGGTCAAATGCACCTTCGGTGCGCGCACCCGGGAACTGCTCTGGCGGACGGTCCGCTGGTACTATGCACAGAGCCGGAACCGTCCGGTTTCGCTCTATATCGACCCGAGATATGAAAGTTCGATCTGAACATTTGAAGTGTTTGGCCGGGCTGGCTCGTTAGAATCAAAAATAGGAGGAACTGAAAAATGGCAATCCGTAACATCTTGAAGGAAGACGACGAACGCCTCCGCAAAAAAAGCCGGGTGGTGACAGAATTTAATGAACGTCTCTGGACCCTGCTCGACGATATGTATGAGACGATGGTCGACGAGGGGGTCGGCTTGGCTGCACCACAGGTGGGGGTGCTTCGCCGGGCGGTGGTGATCGATGTCGGCGAGGGCAAGCATGAGCTGGTCAACCCCGAGATCGTCAGTGAGGAAGGCGAGCAATGCGACACCGAAGGCTGCCTTTCGGTCCCTGGAATCTGGGGGATCGTGCGCCGGCCGAAAAAGCTGCATATCCGCGCACAGGACCGGTTCGGCAAACCGTTCGAGTTTGACGCGGAGGACTTTTTTGCGGTCGCCTGCTGCCATGAGATCGACCATCTCGAAGGCATCCTGTTTACCGACAAGGCCGAACGCCTTCTGACGCCGGACGAATTGAGGGAAGCGAAATGAGAATTGTGTTCATGGGGACACCGGATTTTGCGGTCCCCTGCCTGGCGCGCCTGATTGCCGACGGCCATG
Source organism: Anaerotruncus sp. (assembly GCA_021770005.1). Lineage (GTDB taxonomy): Bacteria > Bacillota > Clostridia > Oscillospirales > Ruminococcaceae > Anaerotruncus. The sequence goes on from JAETRV010000003.1 coordinate 79,179, forward strand.
AGATCGCCGGGGTGTTCACCCAGCCGGATAAACCCAAAGGCCGGGGTTACAAACTCACGCCTCCGCCGGTCAAGGAGCTGGCGCTTGCCCATCATCTGCCGGTCTGGCAGCCGGAAAAGCTCCGGGACGGGGCCGCGCTTGAGGTTCTGCGCGGGTTGGCCCCGCAGTTGATTGTGGTGGTGGCCTACGGGCGGATCCTTCCCAAAGAAATCCTCGACCTTCCGGAATATGGATGTGTCAACGTGCATGGGTCGCTGCTGCCAAAATACCGGGGCGCAGCGCCGATCCAGTGGAGTGTGCTTAATGGCGACTCGGTCGCGGGCGTGACCACCATGTACATGGCCGAGGGGCTAGACACCGGAGATTTGATTCTTTCCCGGGAAATCCCGGTTGGAGCAGACGAAACCTCTGGGGAGCTGTTCGACCGGCTCGCCGCGCTGGGGGCGGAGGCGCTCTCCGAAACGGTGCGGCTGATCGCCGTGGGCAATGCCCCCCGTATCCCCCAGGACGACGCACAAGCAAGTCATGCCAAAATGTTGACCAAAGAGATGGCGGAGATCGACTGGTCAAAACCGGCGCAGGAGGTGCATAACCTCATCCGTGGGATGAACCCTTGGCCGACAGCGCATACCCGGCTAGGCAGCAAGATGCTGAAGGTGCACCGGTCGCGGATTGTGGAAGGTTCGGGCGAGCCGGGCGCCGTACTTGACGGAAAACGACTGGTCGTCGGCTGTGGCGAAGGCGCGGTCGAGCTGGTCGAAATCCAGCCCGAAGGGAGCCGCCGGATGCCTGCCGCCGACTATCTGTGCGGGCACCCGGTCGAACCCGGCTTCAAACTGGGCGTTTGAAACGGGGGCTCCGCCCCTCGACCCCGCAGCCTTTGACAAAGGCTGGCGAAACTTTGGGGGGTTAAGAAAAACGCCTTGCCCAACCAAATAAAAGTTTTACTCGATTTTTTTCAAAAAATCGCGGTTTCCACTGCGAGCCGCAGCGAAGCGTTTCGAGCGCAACCGCCGCAGGCGGCTCTTGGCGCGAGATAAGGCAGAGCCTTTGGACGCGCTCCGCAGAGCGCGGAACACTTGCGATCCGCAGTCCGGGCCATCGGCCCGAGCAGCCCCGAGGAAGGCGCAACGCGCCTGAGCGTTTGGTCAGGGGCCAAACGTCTGCTGTCAAAAAAGGAGGGACTATATGTTTGACCTTTATTATCTGGTTCTGGTCGTCCCGGCGATGCTGTTCGCAGGCTGGGCGCAGATGCAGGTTTCCAGCACATTTGACCAGTATTCGAAAGTCCGTTCGTCGCGCGGGATCACAGCCGCACAGGTTGCGCGGCGGATCCTGGACGCTAACCGGCTCCAACAGGTACGGGTGGAACGGATCGCGGGAAAGCTGACCGACCATTTTGACCCGAGCAGCGGCGTGATCCGGCTCTCGGACGACGTTTATGGCAGCAGCTCGGTGGCGGCAATCGGGGTGGCGGCGCACGAATGCGGGCACGCGATCCAGCACGCCAAAAAATATGCCCCCATGCAGCTGCGCACCGCGATCATCCCGGTGACCAACCTCGGCTCCAAGCTCTCGATCCCGCTGTTTGTGATTGGGCTGATTTTAAGCTATGAGCCGCTCTGCAACATCGGCCTGATGCTTTTCTCGCTGGCCGCAATCTTCCAGCTTGTGACCCTGCCGGTCGAGTTCGACGCTTCCGCCCGCGCACTGCGCACGCTGGAGCAGGAACGGTTTCTGGAAGCCTCCGAGCTGCGCGGCTCCAAGCGGGTGCTCAAGGCCGCCGCGCTGACCTATGTGGCCGCGCTGGTGGTCTCGCTGGCCCAACTGCTGCGGCTGGTGCTGATCTCCCGCAGCCGCAACAGGGACTGAGCCGATGAAAAATGCGAGAGAAACCGCCGTACAGGCGCTCCTGCGTCAGAGTACGGAAAACGCCTATTCCAACCTTGTGATCGACGCGCTGACCGCTAAAAACCGTCTAGATGTGCGGGATGCCGCATTCGCGTCCGCGCTCTTTTATGGGGCGCTTGAACGGCGGCTGACTATTGACCACATCCTGAAGCAATACAGCTCCCGCCCGCTCGAATCCCTGTCCCCACAGGTGCGGGAGACACTGCGGGCCGGGGTCTACCAACTCCTCTGGATGGACGGGGTGGATGATTACGCGGCGGTAAACGAGAGCGTCAACCTGGTGAAAGCGCTCGGGCAGGTGAAAGCGGCCGGCTTTGTCAACGGGGTGCTGCGCAGCTTCCTTCGGGATGGCAAACGGGTCCCCCCGGCGGGCGGTGGGCGCGCCGAACAGCTTTCGGTGGAATATTCCTGCCCGGCCTGGCTGGTTGGGCGGTGGCTTGAAGCCTACGGGGATTCCGCCTGTCTGCGGCTGCTTTCCCAGTCGCTGGGGCGTCCTCCGCTTTATCTGCGCGCCAATACCCTGATGGTCTCCCCCGACCGGCTGGCGGAACTCCTGATTGGCGAAGGGGTCTCCTGCACCGCCGAAGCAGAGCCGTACGGTTGCATCGCGGTTGCGGGCAAAGCGCCGGTCGAACGGCTGGAATCGTTCCGGTCGGGGCTGTTCCATGTGCAGGACCGCGCTTCCCAGCTCTGTGTGGATGCGCTCGACCCCCAGCCGGGCGAGCGGGTGCTGGATGTCTGTGCGGCGCCAGGCGGAAAATCGTTCACCGCGGCCGAGCGGATGCGGGACGAGGGAGAACTGGTCGCCCGGGACCTGCACCCCAAACGCGCCGCGCTGGTGCGGCAGGGCGCACAACGTCTGGGGATCGAATGTATCCGGGCGTCCGCGGGAGATGCCGGGGTTTACGACCCCGCGCTCGGCAGCTTCGACCGGGTGCTCTGTGATGTTCCCTGTTCCGGCTTTGGGGTGATCCGGCGCAGACCGGAAATCAAGTATAAAAATTGGGAAACTGTCCGGAATCTTCCGGAAATTCAGTATAAAATCCTCGAAACCTCCTCACACTATTTAAAAGCGGGCGGTAGGCTGGTCTATTCGACCTGTACCCTGCTCCCGGAGGAGAATGAACAGACCGTCTCACGGTTCCTCGGGGAGAACCCCGGGTTTGCGCTCGAATCCCAGCGCACCTGTACCGGCGAAACGGCGGACACCGACGGATTTTTCATATCCGTCTTGAAAAAGCGGTGAGCAGATGGACAAAATCGATCTCAAATCCTTGACAGAACAACAGCTCGAAGCGGAATTCGTCCGGATGGGACAGCAAAAATTCCGCGCGCGGCAGGTCTACCGGTGGCTGCATCAGAAACAGGCATCCACTTTTGCCGAAATGACCGACCTCCCTACCCCGCTTCGTGGGCAGCTTGACGAAAAGTTTTACATAAATACCATCCGCATCAAAAAAAGACTTGTTTCCAACATAGATGGTACGGTAAAATATCTCTATGAGCTGCGGGACGGCAACTGTGTCGAGGCGGTGCGGATGCATTATAAGCATGGCGCTTCCCTCTGCATCTCGACACAGGTGGGCTGCCGGATGGGGTGCCGGTTCTGCGCTTCGACCCTGGCGGGCTGGGTCCGCAACCTGACCGCCTCCGAGATGCTCGACGAGGTCTATGCCGCCCAGCAGGATATGCGCGGGCGGATCTCCAATGTGGTGCTGATGGGGATCGGGGAACCGCTCGACAACTTCGATAACGTGATGGCGTTCCTCGAAATCCTCTCCTCCCGGGACGGGATCAACCTCAGTCTGCGGCATGTCTCGCTCTCGACCTGCGGACTGGTGGACGGCATCCGGGCGCTTGCGGAGAAAAAACTCCAGCTCACCCTCTCGGTTTCGCTGCACGCGCCCAACGACAGCATCCGTGACCAGTCGATGCCGGTCAACCAGCGGTACAATATGGACGCCCTGCTCGAGGCCTGCCGGGATTATTTCCAACAGACCGGGCGGCGGATTTCGTTTGAGTATGCGCTGATCGCCGGGGTGAACGATGCGCCCGCGCATGCAGAGGAACTGGCCGGCCGCCTACGTGGGATGGGGGCGCATGTCAACCTGATCCCGGTCAACCCGGTGGCCGAAACCGGATACCGCCGGGGAAAGCGCGCGGGGATCGAGGCATTCCGGGCGCAGCTCGAACAGCTGGGAGTCAATGCAACCATCCGGCGGGAGCTGGGGGCCGATATTGCGGCCGCCTGCGGGCAGCTGCGCCGGCAAAATATATGACCTCTGCTGTTCTGCAAACAGATTCAAAAGTTTCGTCCGCCTTTGCTCCGGCCTAAGAGTCTGTTTCATATCTAAAGTTTTACGCAATTTTTCTAGAAAAATTGCGGGGTTGGGACAGCCGGAAGTTTGGCCCCAGACCAAACTTCTGGGCGCAAAGCGCCCTCCTCGGGGCTTCTCGGACTTACAGTCCGAAGCGCGCTTCGCGCGACGCCCCTTGCGGGCTGTCTTACGGGTTAGGGGGCAGCGCCCCCTCCCCGTAGGCCCCACCCCGGCGGGCTGAGTGCGACTTTTCCATAACCAAAAGCTTTGCCCAAATGATAACGATAAAATCCAAGAACGGCATTTTGAGCGACGTAGAATTCATATCTCTTTTAGGGGGCTTTCGATTGATCAAGATTTATGGAGGGACCGACCGTGGACGGGTTCGGGCGACCAATCAGGATACCTATGCCTACAAGGTGGTGGATGACGAGACCGCCTTCGCGATCGTCTGCGACGGGATGGGCGGCGAGAAGGGCGGGCACATTGCCAGCGCTAAGGCTGCGGAGGTGATCGGGCAGGCGCTGGCCCGCGGCTTGACCCCTCAGCTTCCGGCCGGGTCGGTCAAGTCGCTGCTGATCTCGGCGGCTGCCGCTGCCAATGCGGTCGTCTATGAGATGGGCTGCCGGGACGAGTCGCTCGACGGGATGGGCACAACCGTGATGGCGGCTGTCATCAAGGGCGACCTGCTCTGTGCGGTCCACGCGGGCGACAGCCGCCTCTACCTCTTTGAGGATGGGGAGGAATCCAGCACAGCACAGCGACTCACCCGGGACCACAGCGTGGTACAGCTGCTGATTGACAGCGGCGAGATCTCCGAACAGGAGGCGCGCAATCATCCCAAACGCAACTACATCACCCGCGCACTGGGGGTGGAACGCAGCATCGAGGTGGAATACACCGAGCGGACCTTCCACAAGGGGCGCCTGCTGCTCTGCTCCGATGGGCTTTATAACTACGCCCCTCCGGAGGAACATAGCGCCTTGATTACCACCTGCGCCAGCGATCAGGACCTGTTCCTGCTGATCGACGAGGCGAACAAGGCAGGCGGCGCCGACAATATCACCGCTGTCATCGTCGCGAAGTAGGAGGAACCGTTTGATGGATAAATATTTAGGCAAAAAGCTCGAGGGCCGGTATGAGATCATGGAGATCATCGGTATCGGCGGGATGGCGAACGTCTATAAGGCGTACGACGTGCTCGAAAACCGGGTGGTTGCCGTCAAGATCCTACAGGACGAGCATATGGGCAACGAAGATATGCGCCGCAGGTTCAAGAACGAGAGCAAGGCGATGGCGGTGCTCAACCATCCGAATGTCATGCGGGTCTACGACGTGAGCTTTTCCGACCGGGTGCAGTCGATCGTCATGGAATATATCGACGGGATCACCCTCAAGGAATATATTGAGCAGCAGAAGGTGCTGCGCTGGAAAGAGGCGGTCCATTTCACCGTCCAGATTCTCCGGGCGCTCCAGCACGCGCACGACAAGGGGATCGTCCATCGGGACATCAAGCCCCAGAACATCATGCTGCTTTCGGATGGGACGATCAAGATCACTGATTTCGGGATTGCGCGGTTCGCCCGCAGCGAGACCCGCACCCTCACCGATAAGGCAATCGGTTCTGTCCATTATATCAGCCCCGAACAAGCTGCCGGCGGCGCGATCGACGCCCGTACCGATCTCTACGCGGTCGGGGTGATCCTCTACGAGATGCTCACCGGGCAGGTCCCGTTTGAGGCGGACACCCCGGTTTCGGTTGCGCTCAAGCAGATTCAGAGCACTGCTGTCCTTCCCCGGGAGCTGAACCCTTCGATCCCCGAGGGATTGCAGGAGATCACCATGCACGCAATGGAGAAGGAACTCTCCAAACGATACCAGAGCGCGGCGCAGATGCTCCGCGACATCGACGAGTTCAAGCGCGACCCCTCGATCCTGTTTGAATACAAATACCTCGACGTCAAAAGCCCCGCCGCCGAGAGCCGATATTCGGATGCGATCCAGAGCGCGCGTAAGGAGAAAACAGTGAAAGAGAAACGCAAGAAGAAAAAGAGAAGAAGCAGGCGCGCCCCCATCATCCCGGTGCTGGCGGGGGTGACCGCCGCATTCGTGATCGTCTCGGCTGCGTTCATCGGCTGGATGATCTACCTGAATAACCCGTTCGTGTCGGTCGAGGACGACATCGTCCCCAGCTTGATCGGGGAAAAGTGGGACAATGTGAAGATTTCCCCCAAATACGCCAACTTCAACCTCGACCCCACCGAGCTGGAATACAACAACGAATACGGCAAAGGGGTGATCTTTGACCAGGAACCGCGTGCGGGCAGCAAGGTCAAGGTCGGCTCGACCATCAAGGTCAAGATCAGCACCGGTAAGCTCACCACCCGCCTACCCAGCTTTGTCGGGCAGGATTCCGCGCAGGTAGTCGCCCAGCTCAACGAATGGGGCATCAACTACGAGGAAAAGATGCTGTTCGACGAGAGCATCCCGTCCGGCGGGGTCATCAAGACGCTGCCCGAAGCGGGGGCAGAGGTCGCCGCGGATGAGACGGTGATCCTCTATGTCAGCATGGGCCGGGAGGAGACGCTGGTACCGGTGCCCGACCTGACCGGCATCAGCCTGAACGACGCCAAGACCCTGTTGGATAACTACAAACTGCGGATCGGAAAGATCACCTATGATGAGCGCAGCGACGAGCCGCAGGGCACGATCGTCCATCAGTCGGTAGCGCCCGACTCACAGGTCGAGCAGAACACGGTGATCGATCTGGAAGTCGCGGGCAACAGCGGGGGCAGCATCCGGCTGACGGTGATGATCCCGCTGCCCGAGCAGATCAACCGGACGGTGGAGTTGGTCGCGCTTCAGGACGGCATTCAGATTCAGCGGGAGCAGGTCAACCCATCCGAACTGAAAACCTGGAAACCAGTCTTTTCCGGCGAGCCGGACCAGATTTCCGAAATCAGCATCCTGATTGACGGGCAGGAGTACCAGGTCTACGAGCTGGACTTCGAGGCAAAAGGCCACCGCATCCTTGCGGATTTCACCGAGGATTTCATCGAGTAAAACAACTGGAACAGATGGGTGGATGGTTTCCAAAAAAAACGCCTGTGCCGGAATAATGGGGGATGGTATGAAAACACAGACCGGACTGATTGTCAAAGCGACCGGAGGGTTTTACTATGTGGAATCTGAAGGCGTCACCTATGCCTGCCGGGCGCGGGGACTGTTCCGAAAGGAAGGAGTCAGCCCGCTGGTCGGCGACCGGGTGACTGTCGAGCCGACTGGGGAAACCACCGGGCAGGTGCAGACGATCCTGCCACGCAAAAACCAGCTTGTCCGCCCGCCGCTCGCCAATCTCGACACCTTTGCGGTGGTCACATCGGTCGCTGACCCCGCACCCAACCCGCTCGTGATCGACAAGATGCTGGCAATCGCCTGCCATAAAGGGATTGCCCCGATGCTGGTCATCACCAAGAGCGACCTTGGCGCCCCCGACCAGATCGAGGAGATCTACCGGCTGGCGGGGGTTCCGCTGTTCGCCGTTTCCAATCAGAGCGAACAGGGGCTGGACCATCTGCGGGAGGCGCTTTCCCATGGGATCAGCGCCTTTTCAGGGAACACCGGGGTCGGGAAATCCAGCCTGCTCAACCGGCTGAACCCCCGGCTTGCCCTTGCAACCGGCGAAACCAGCCAAAAGCTCGGTCGGGGCAGGCATACCACCCGTCATGTCGAGCTGTTCCGAATCGGCGGGGACGGCTATATCGCGGATACCCCCGGCTTTTCGGCGGTCGAGCTGGAGCGGTACGAGGTCATCCTGAAGGAAGAGCTGGCGGAGTGTTTCCCCGAATTTTCTGAATTTACCGGGGGTTGCCGGTTTACCGGCTGTTCCCATACGGTGGAAAAGGGCTGCGCGGTGCTCGAAGCGGTGCGGGAGGGGAAAATCCACCCATCCCGCCACGCGAGCTACTGCGCCCTTTACGAGGACGCAAAAAAAATCAAGGAATGGGAGTTGAAACGATGAGCAGATGCATCCTGTTTTCGGGCGGCCCACTTTCCGACTGCGACCGGGTCAGGTTCGAGGTGGAGCCGGGGGATTTTGTAATCGCCTGTGACGCGGGATGCAAAACAGCGGCGCAGTTCGATGTGCGGCCTGACCTTGCGGTTGGGGATTTTGATTCGCTGGACGGGCCGGTACCCGAGGGCATCCCGGTACATAAGGTTCCGGCGGAGAAGGATGACACCGATACTATGCTCGGGCTGCGGATCGGCTTGGAACGCGGGTTCCGGGAATTTCTGCTGGTGGGCGGGTTTGGCGGCAGGCTCGACCACACGGTCGCCAATTTGCAGGCCCTCGGCTGGCTGTGCAGGCAGGGCGCATCCGGGCAGATCGTTTCCAACCGCAACCGCGCGTGGGCGGTGCGGTGCGGAACCCTCACACTGCCCCAGCTGGACGGCTGGCATCTCTCGGTATTCGCATGGGATGGGCCTTGCCATGGGGTCACGTTTGAGGGGCTGCAATACCCGCTCCGGGATGCAAAGATGATCCCCAGCCTTCCAGTGGGCGTCAGCAACGAATTTATAGCGGAATCTGCGCGGATCACCGTTGTGGACGGCACACTGCTGGTCATTGCGTCAGAAGAATAGAGGAGGATGGTTCAGATGGCAGTTATCACCCAACGGGCGTTTTTTACCACCAGTGAAGGCGGAAAAGCGGCCATTTACACGCTTCGGAACAGCGCGGGGAGCCAAGTCGAAATCACCAACTTTGGCGGCGCGATCGTCTCGGTCAAAGTGCCCGACCGGGACGGCAGCTTTGCGGACGTGGTGCTGGGGTTCGATAGCGGCGCAGGCTACGAAGGGCACGCCTATTTCCTAGGGGCGATGGTTGGCCGGTGCTGCAACCGGATCAAGGCTGGACGGTTCACTCTGAACGGAAAAGACTATCAGCTTGCCTGCAACGACAATGGTAAGAACCACCTGCACGGTGGGGTACGCGGGTTGGAATCCAAGCTTTGGGACGCGGAGGTTTCCCGTCAGGACAGGGAAGATATTTTGACACTGCGGTGCGTCTGTGAGGACGGGGAGGAAGGTTACCCCGGCAGGCTCGAAATTTCGGCGGCAATCACCTTCTCGGAGGATCACGCACTGAAATTACGGTATCATGCGGTTTCGGATGCGGATACCGTTTGCAGCCTGACCAACCACTCCTATTTCAACCTGTCTGGGCACGCCTCGGGCAACATCCTAGGGCATGAACTGAAACTCTATGCGGGATGGTTCACCGAAGCGGACGCGGAGAGCATCCCGACCGGCCGAATCTTGCCGGTGGCGGGGACGCCGATGGATTTCCGGGAATTTCACCGAATCGGGGAGCGGATCAGACAGGATTACCCTGCATTGATCTATGGGAACGGCTACGACCATAACTGGATCCTCGACCATCCGGATGGGGAGCTCGCCCTGAGCGCGGAACTCTACGACCCGAAAAGCGGGCGTTTACTGGAATGCTACACCGACAGCCCCTGTATACAGGTCTATACCGGCAACTTTATCGACGGAAGCAGTTGCGGGAAAGAGGGCTGCTGGTACCAGCAGCGGGCGGGGATCGCGCTCGAAACGCAGTATGCCCCCGACGCGGTCAACCACCCGGAATGGGATAGCCCGATCCTGCGCCAAGGGGAACCGTACGCACATACCACCATCTACCGCTTCTCTGTGAAATAAGAACGAAAAAGCGTCCTCCGGGAAGTCCCAGAGGACGCTTTTTTCAAGCATTTTATTCAATTTTCTCCAAACGCCCGCTATGCCGGTTGGTGTACAGATAGACCATCACCGAGCCGCCGATCACCAGTGCCCCGCCCAGCAACGAGGTCGCGGGAATCCGTTCCCCCAGCGCGGCCCAGCCGAGCAGGATGGAAAAGAGAATCCCCGAGTAGTCGTAGATACTGATTTCCGCCGCGGGTGCCATCTGGTACGCATAAGTCACGAGAATCAAACCAAACGATCCAGAGGCCGAAATAAGCAGCAGGAACAGCCATTGGCGCAGATCGGGCAGGATAAACCCGTTCATCAGCATCAGGGGGAACGCTGCCAACATACAGAATGTCGAGAAATACATAGTGATGGTCATGGTGTCAACCTTGCCCTTGAAATAGCTGAGCAGCGTGTAGGCAACCCCTGTCGCGACCGCTGAGAGGAACGCCATCAGCAGCGGCAGGACATTGGAATTGAACCCGGGCCGCGCAACCAGCACCGCTCCCGCGAACGCGAGGAGCAGCGCGGGAATCTGCACTGGGAGCAATTTTTCCTTGAGGAAAATCACCGCCAAAATCGTGACCCAGAAGGGGGAGGTTTTCAGGAGGATTGCCACATCGCCCTGGTTGGCGTGGCCGGATGCATAGAACGAAGCGGATACCGCAAAGAATCCAAAGACCGACCGGAGGAACAGCAGGAGCTGGTATTTCCTTGGGCCAAAGTAGGAGCCGCCGGACCTGTGGAGGATCGCCCAGACGACGAGGACATTGAACAGGTTTCGGAAAAACATCTGCTCCATAACAGGGATCTCGTTGATGCAGCGGATTGCCACCGACATCACCGACAACAGAAGCGCCGACAGGATCATCAGAAGGATACCCTTTTGTTTTTGTGGCATGAGAGACCCTCTCTTTCTGTCTAAAACTCAGCAGCGGAGACTCCGCCCTTCGCTGGATTTGTTTTTAGAGCCTGTTTAAAATCTAGGGGCTGTTTGAAAAATCGAAATCACCGTCTTTTTCTACAATAGGGGTGAACTGCCGTCCAAAGGACGGCAAGAGGGGGCTTTTTACAAGAGAAAAAGCCCCCTGCAAAAAATTCTGAACAGGCTCTTAAAGATCGGCTCTGACTGCCAGCCCTCACTGTATAAAGGAATGGCTATGGATATAAAATTCCTCCTGGGAAGCCTGATGCCGCTTTTCCTTTGGCGCAAACTGCTGGTCAAACCGCTCCGCTTCCGCTTCGTCGACGCTATGATAGGCCGGGCTGTCCGAATAGGTCCACGGCCCCTCCCCGGCGGGCAGGGCGTCCGGCTTCAGCTCCTTCACCAGCATGGCGGAGGGATATACGCCGCCCTCCATGCAGATGTTGTATTTTTTGCAGCTTTTGAAACCGCTGCTGACATAGTTGCCGGGGTTCCCGAAAATGACAATCAGGTCATATCCCAGTTCCGACGCCCTGTGGAATGAATGCTCCAACAGGGCTTTCCCGTATCCCTTGCGCTGAAATGCGGGATGGATGCAGACCGGGCCGAATGTCAGAATCTGCTTTTTTTCACCCGACTGGCTGGTCAGGGTGGATTTGGTATACATCACATTCCCGATGACCTGCCCATCCAGCTCGGCGACAAAATCCAACTCCGGGATAAAATCCGCATGTCCCCGCAGGATATGCGCCAGATAGTGTTCCTGGCATCCCGGAACATACAGGTTCCAAAACGCCTCCCGTGTGATCTGTTCCACAGCTGCATAGTCGTTTTCTGTTTCGTTGCGTATCTTCAAATGTCCCATAATGGGCGTTCTCCTTTCTGGAAACTCATCTGTCCTGATAGGGTGATGTCAGCCCGCGCGGCCCTGCTTCTCAATCAGTTCCTTTGCGCCGGCGGTCAATGCATCCAACGCCTGGCCCGCTTCCGCTTCACTTTCCCCCCGGACCGAGAGGTAGAGCTTCAATTTCGGCTCGGTACCGGAGGGCCGGACGATCAGCTTGCAATCCCCGGCAAGCTGGAACTCAAGCACATCTGAGGGAAGCAGGCCCGTCGGGTCGTTTAGATAGTCCACCAGATGCAGGACAGCCCGCCCGGCGATACTGGCGGGCGGGGCAGCGCGTAGGGAATCCATCAGGGCTTCCATCTCCCGCATCCCGTCCTGCCCCTCAAAGGCCTGGCTGAGCAGGCTGTTTTGGTAAAAGCCAAATTTACGATAGAGGGCATTCAGCGCATCCAATAGGGTCATCTGCTGCCCCCGGTACCATGCGGCACATTCACAGGCCAGCATCACCGCATTCACTCCGTCCTTGTCCCGGACGTGCGCCCCGGAAAGATAACCGTAGCTCTCCTCAAATCCGAAGAGATACCGGCCGGCTTCTCCCGCAGCCTCCAGAATGCCGATCTGCTCGCCTATGTATTTGAAGCCGGTCAACATCCGGCGCAGTTCCACGCCATAGGCTGCCGCTACCGGCGTGGCCATGTCGGTCGAGACGATGGTGGTCACCGCCACTGGGTTTTGGGGCATCGTCCCCTTTTCTATCCGGGTACGGCAGAGGTAGTCAAACAGAAGGACGCCCATTTCGTTGCCGTTGATGAGCCGGTATCCGCCGTTTCCGTCCGGGACGGCCGCGCCCATCCGGTCACAATCCGGGTCGGTGCCCAGCAGCAGATCGGGCTGCACCTGCTCACAGAGGGCAAGCCCCCGCTCCATCGCCTCCCGGATTTCCGGGTTTGGATAGGGGCAGGTGGGGAAATTCCCATCGGGCAGTTCCTGCTCCGGGACAACGGTGACATCCCGAACCCCCATGCGGTCGAGCAGCTTTTTGACCGGTTCCAGCCCTGTACCGTTGAGCGGGGTATAAACCAGCTTCAGGCCGGACACGTCGTTGCCGGGGCGCAGGGCCAACACCGCGTCCACAAACGCGTCCAGGCAAGCGTCTGGGATATACCGGATCTCCCCCGCCTGTAATGCTTGGTCAAAATCGGTCAGACACACCCCGTCAAACAGGCCGGTGCGCTCGATCGCAGCCAAAACCTGGCCCGCCGCTTCCGGGGTGATCTGGCAGCCATCCGCGCCGTAGACCTTATAGCCATTGTAGCGGGCGGGGTTGTGGCTTGCGGTGATGCAGACGCCTGCCCCGCAGCCCAGATACCGGACCGCCCAGCTCAGCGCCGGGGTCGGTTCCAGCCGGGGATAGAGCCAGACGGTGATGCCGTTGGCCGCAAGCACCCGGGCGGTCTCCCGGGCGAATAGCTCGCCCTTGATGCGGCTATCGTGCGCAATGGCCACCGATTTGGGCAGGCCGGATGCATTGAGATAGTCCGCCAAGCCCTGTGTGGCCCGACGGACGGTGTAGATATTCATGCGGTTGCTCCCCGCCCCGATGATACCCCGGAGCCCGCCGGTGCCAAACGCGAGATTGCGGTAAAACCGGTCGGCAACCTGCTGTGTATCCTCTTTTATCTGTTCCAGTTCCTGGATTAGGTCGGGGTCCTCCACGGCCTTCTCGATCCAGAGATGTAATTGCTCCTGATATGGCATATTGAAAATCCTCCAAAAATTTTACTCGTTTTTAGAACCTGTATTCATAATCGGAGGATGTCGGATGGACGAGGCATTTTTTCGCCCTGCAAGGCGAAAAAACGCAGACAATACTTTGTGTATTGCAAAGTTTTTCAACGCAGCAGGTCGCAAAAAGGCCCGTTCAGACGGCGTCAAACGGTTGTGAATACGGGTTCTTAGCTGCCGCCCCTCTTATGGGACGCATCCTGCCCGAGCGTCGCGCTCCGGGCTGAAAGTCCAGGCAGCGAGGGGGTTGTTTTGGTCTGGAACCCAAAACACCGCGCACCCAGCGGCCCCCTTGCAAAAGATGCGAAACAGGGTGCTGTTTCCGGGTGCTTTGACTATACCATGGATGCGGGCAAAATTCAAGCGGGATCAGGTTCAGCTATGCGGTTCTTTGGGGGATTCCTGCTGTTGCGCGGCCCAAACGCCATACCAGGTTTTCCCGGACTCCTGCCGCAGCAGTGACAGATAGTTCTGTGCGGCCTGTTTTTTGCCGCTCCGCAAACACCACATAGCCAAAAGCTGAAGCAGTTCTAGCCGCCGCAGCTTGTAAGTAGAACGAGGAAGCTGCTCTTCCAGCCAGCTGGTTTCCACCCTGCCGCCTTCCAGACAGGTCAACCGATTCCGATGGATACGCAGGTTCAGCGCCATATTTTCGGAAAGAGCCGCCTTGGAATCCCGGCATTCCGCCACAATCTGCCCCAACTTCTGTTCCGCTTGGCGAGCCAACACCAAGTCCTCTTTGGAAAGGGCGTAAGCGCAAAGGTTGTTATAATATAATGCCCGCAGCGCCTGATCCCCCTTTTTCACGTTTCGGAAAGCGCCGCAGAGGGTCTCAATCGCCTGGTCAAATTCCCCAGCCGCAGCATACCCATCCGCCAGGCAAGCGCTGGCAACCGGGAACTCCCGGCTGTTGGGGTTTAAACGCCCAGGAACCGTCCTGTATTCCTCCAAAAAAGCCTGTGGATCAAGCTCCATGTGCAACAGCCCCAGGCAGCGGGTATTCTGGGTTTCAGCTACCAGATTCCCCAGCAGACGTCCGGCAAAATATCCAATTCCAAGCAGGAGCAGCGAAGCGATGGCGGGAATGTGGATGGGATATCCCCGATCCCGCACCCAAACAGCTATCGCCAGCCCCAAACAGGCCAGCATGACCGCACCAACTGCCAACCTGCTCTTCCAAAATGCGCGAATCATCCAAAATCCCCCTTCTGCGTTTTTCTCAATTATATACAGGCCGCCCCAAAATTGCAAGGATTTCCAGCGCAGGAAAGGGTTTTTACATCCAGCACAAAGTATCGTTCAAAAATTCGTCATATTTTGGTCTGTAGACCAAACAAAGACTATTCCCTTTTGGCGAAATATAGGCTATAATATCTACATAAAATAGAAGGAATTGAATATTTCATAGTCATATTCAATAAATATTTCAGAGAGCAGGTGGTTTTACAATGGTACGCATCACAGCTCTGATGGACAATGAGCCTTCGGAACACAGAGCCTTGATTCATGAACACGGCCTCTCCTACCTTGTGGAGCGGGAGGATTGCCGCATTCTGTTCGATTGCGGCGCTGGGCCAAATCCCTGGGTCAACGCGCAAAGGCTTGGCCGGAGTGTGCGCAATCTGGACGCCGTGGTTCTGAGCCACAGCCACTACGACCATGCGGCGGGGTTCCGCTCACTGGTAGAACTGGGCGGCGGCAGCCGGCTGCTCTACACCGGCCCCTGCTTTTTCGAGGAAAAGTTCGCCTGCGATGGTCTGCGTTATACCGACCTATCCGCAGGGTTCTCCGAAGGATTCTTGGCGGAACATGCGATCTGCCGCAAGGAGGTTTCCGGAGCGGTCGAAATCTTCCCGGGCATCCATCTGGTGGGCGGTTTCCCCCGGACCCACGCATTTGAAACCATCCCAGAGCGGTTTGTCCGGCAGGCCAGCGGCGGATTTGTGCCCGATGCTTTTGAGGATGAAATCTGCATGGTGTTGGAGGTCAACGGCAAGCTGGCGGTTCTGGTGGGATGCTCCCACCCCGGCATCCTGAACATGATCGAGCGGGTCCACCAGCTTCTCGGCAAGCCGGTCTACGCTGTGTTTGGCGGTACCCACCTCAAGGAGGCCGACAGCGAACGCATCGACGCCACCATCTCCCGCTTGCAGGAGATGGGATTGGAAATCCTGGGGCTGAGCCACTGCTCGGGAGAACGGGCGGAGTGTGCTGTCCGTGGAAATCCGGCGGTGCAAAGCTGCCACATGGGCTCCGGTGACTGTGTTTTTCTGGGATGACGCAGAGGGCCGCCCATGCTGATTGAAAAGGTCGCCAAGGAGCTGGTGGAGGTCTCCTCGGGGCTGTTGGGCGGGCGTACCGTCAACATTATGGACGTGAGCGGGACGATCGTTGCCTCCACCGAAAAAGACCGGATCGGCAGTTTCCATCAAGGCGCAAAAGAGGCCATCGAGACCGGCAGGCCGGTCATTATCCGCAAGGACCAGCTCGGGCAGTATCCCGGCGCCAAGGAGGGATACAATATGCCCTTGCGCGTCAACGGCTCGGTGATCGGCGCGGTCGGCATCTTCGGAACCCAGCAGGAGCTTCAGTATCTGGCGCCGCTGCTCGAGCTATATGCCGCCAAATACTACCAGCTTGAAGCGATGACCATCCCGCATCTGGCGGAGCAGGGGTTACGTGCACGCCTGTTGCAGGACCTGCTTGCCCCGACGGATACCGCGCTTGCGGACGCCAAAGCGCTGCTCGAATCGCTGCGCATCCATCTGGAGCTTCCGTTGACAGTAGCGGTCATTTCCCCACCGGCCAGGGCCGCCCTGGAACAGAAGCAGGAATCGCTCATCAACTGGTTGATCTCCCGCAGGGTCTTGCGGTCCAACCGGGACATCTGGGGGATCGTGGAGGACCGGATGGTTCTGGTGTGCAGCGTGGGCAACCATGCTTTGAGCGAAGCTGTGCGGCAGATGGACGGCCTAGACGGCGGCCCATACCATGTTTGCCTGGGGGCCCCCTGCAAAACGCTGTGGGATGTCCACAGCTCCTACGAGCAGCTTGCGATTCTGGACCTGACTTCCTCGGAGCCGTTCAACGATATCCAGGAGCTGGACACCCGGTGCCGCTACATGCTGTATCATACGGCGGTCACCGAAGCGGAGTTTATTGACGGGTTCTATCAGAAGCTGAACCTGGTTTTCCCTATCCGGGAGCAGGAAGTCCTGATGAAAACGATCCAGGGATACTATGACAATGATCGGAGCGTATCCAAAGCGGCCGCAGCGCTGTTTATCCATAAAAACACCCTACAGTACCGGATTCACCGGCTATTGGAAGCGCTGGGCCTCACCGGCTGCACCAGCTTTCAGCAGGAATATCTGGTACGGCTGCTTTTGGAACATTATAAACGTAAACAGGGCCTTCGAGCCTTGTAATAAAAGGAGGAGTAGACATGCAAACATTCTTCTTGTTCGCGCTCATCATCCTGTCGGTGGTAGCGATGGTCATCGCTATCTCAAAACTCAAGATGCATCCGTTTGTCGTCATGCTGGTGGTTGCGCTTGCGGTCGGCCTGATCTGGGGGGCAATCTTCCCCGAATCCGAAATCACGCCTACCAAAGTTGTCAATGAGGTCAAGGGCGGCTTCGGCAGCATCATGACAAGCATCGGTATCGTGATCCTCTGCGGCACGATCATCGGTACCATCCTTGAAAAGACCGGCGCGGCGCTCACCATGGCAAACGCCATCCTGAACATCGTCGGCAAAAAGAACAGCGTTCTCGCAATGGGCGCCATGGGCTATGTCACCGGTATCCCCGTATTCTGTGATTCCGGATTTGTGGTCCTGTCCCCGATCAGCCGCGCGTTGGCACAGCAATCCAACATCTCCCTGGCCGTGATGGCAACCGCGCTGTCCGGCGGCCTGTACGCCACCCACTGCTTGGTTCCCCCGACCCCCGGCCCGATCGCAATGGCGGGCACCCTGAACGCCGACCTCGGCCTGACCATCCTGATCGGCCTGATCGTCTCGGTCCCTGCGGTTGCAGTGGCGATCGTGTGGGCAAAGATGGTTTCCAGCAAGGTGGAAATCCCTGCAAACTCCGAATATACGCTGGAAGAGCTGCAACAGAAATATGGCAAGCTGCCTGGCGCACTGCACAGCTTCTCCCCGATCCTGCTCCCGATCGTTCTGATTGCGATTGCGTCGATCGTCGATTTTCCCAGCAAACCGCTTGGCGAAGGGATCGCTTACCAGATCGTCATGTTCATCGGTAACCCGGTTGTCGCGCTTCTGCTGGGCGTGTTCCTCGCCATGACGCTGATCCCCCAGAGCGAAAAAAGCAAGACTCTCGATTGGATCACACAGGGCGTCACCGATTCCGCCGGTATCCTCGCAATCACCGGTGCTGGCAGTTCATTTGCCGCCATCCTCAAGCTCCTGCCAATCGCTGATTCGGTGGGCGGACTGGTCAACTCCGGTCTGGGCGTTATCATCCCGTTTGTGATTGCGATGATCCTCAAGCTGGCGATGGGCGCTTCTACGGTCGCGATGATCACCACCGCCGGTATGATGGCCCCCCTGATGGAAACCATGGGCTACACCTCGCCGGTTGCGAAGGTGCTGGTGGTCCTGGCAATCGGTGCTGGTTCGATGGTCGCCTCCCACGCCAACGATTCCTATTTCTGGGTGGTCTCTCAGTTCTCCGACATGAAGACAGAGGACGCTTACAAATGCCAGACCGGCATGACCGCCGCAATGGGCATCACCATCATCATCCTGCTGTTCATCATCTCGCTGTTTATCTAAGAAGCTTATCCTACATAAAGTGGCTGCCGCAGTCCCTTCCAGTGGATGGGGATTGCGGCAGTCCCTTTTTATTTCAGCGAAACCGTATCATAACAAAATATAAAACTGTATAAAAAGTGCATCTGTTTCTTAATTAAATTCTACAAATTCATCTGTTGAAATCCGTCGGTAGAAGAGATATAATAAGACTCACATCAAAGGGAAGGAGGGTTGTTAATGCGCCGCAAAATTGTCAGAAAACTGAATATCATTTTTCCGATCTTATTGCTTGGGCCGTTGACAACCCTAGGATAGGATTTATACTTATTTCTATTATAAAGTAGAGAATGAGTGGAAATTCAAAGGGCAACTCCTCCAAGCAGTGTAGCGATCTGCTTGGAGGAGTTTTGTGTTTGCGCTTATTCTTTTGGATAGGCTGTCTGCAATGCGGGGCTGTGTGAGAGGTTGGAGGAAGGTGATGAAAGCTTGTGTAGGAAACCATCAAAAAAAATTTATAGCATATGGACTGTAAAAGCCTTCTTGAACGAAAATGGATAGGAGGTACAGCATGAGCAGCGGAATCTCTTTTCTGGAATTGCTTGAATCATGCCCGCAAGAAAAGTTCACCATCTTTCTTCTGTTTGGATTTGCCCCCCTGTGTGGACTTATCTCAAGGATATTGTCGGAATGGCTCAGCCATACAATCATCCTGGCCTGCATCTTTATCAGCCTTGCTACAGAAAAAGCAATCTATTGCCGAATCGGGAAAACCATTGTTCAAAGCGAGGTTTATAGCGGCAATCTCCGACAACAGATGCCTTCGTGCCCCGAAGAAGCGCCCAGCGGGAAGCGCGTGGTGGAACCTGATGGAAGTTCCCCGGAGCGTGTCTCGGAAAAAAAGGAAAAGAAAAACTTCAAGATACTTCGGTTTCTGCATCAAAAGGTAAACGGTGAGAAATCCATCAAATAAAAACGGACCCACAAGGAGTGCTTTCAAATCAGTTCAGTCGAAAATTTAATAAATGAAAAAACGGGCATGACAACTTTAACTGGTTTGTCATGCCCGTTTTTTAGATAGCAGTCAAAGGTTCGTCTTTGAATCGGTGACCGGAATTTCTGGTTTGGACCTTTGCCGCAATTTCTTACAATCCACCGGCAGAGAAACAGCGTATACTGCTTTCTGGGCAGGCAACTGCACCAAAATGTAGAAAGGACGTGTTCAGGATGGAGTTCCTAAACCTCTTTGAAAAGTTCGACCACAGCGGCAAGCTGCTGCTACCGGGTACGGACGTCCTATTTGAGGAGATTCCGTGGGCGGCACACCCTAAATTTGAAGGGGTGTCGCTGAAACCGGTTGTCACCTCGCGGCAGACCGGCGGACAGTTCAGTTTCCATCTGGTCCGGATCGATCCCAACCGGCAGATCGGGGGTCATGTCCATGCAGAACAGATAGAAACCCATGAGGTGATTGCCGGCAGCGGTATCTGCGTCAACAACGGAGCGGAGCTGCTGTATGCGCCGGGTGTGATCTCGATCTTCCCGGCGAACCAACCACATGAGGTGTCCGCCGGGCCGGAGGGGCTGTACCTATTTGCCAAGTTCATCCCTGCTCTGGAGTGACCGTCCGGAGCCGCGTGCAGGAGGTCCGGTAGGCGGACGGCGTCAGCCCCACATACCGCTCAAACAGCCTGATAAAGTGGCTTTGATCGCAGAACCCGGCGGTCAAGGCCGCTTCTGTTATGGTGCCGGTCCCGCTCAACAGCCGCTGCGCTTTCCGGACTCGGTTCTGCATCTGGAACTGATGAGGCGTCAGGCCAACCGCCTGTCTGAAACGCCGGATCAGGTGGTACTTGCTGACAAAGGCGGTATGCGCCATCTCATCAATGCTGAACCGGGCCTCCGGATACCGCTCCAACTGCCTTTTTAACCACTCGATCGATGGGTCCCCCGCCTCGGGCTGCGGGAGCGCGCGCAAACTGTCCAGACAGTCCAACAGCGGCGCAGACGCAGCCTGTCCCGCCTGTATTCCCAAACCGTCAGAAAGGAGCTTCTCAAGACCGGCCCTGGAAGGCAGCGCTCCCTCTTTCCGGACGCACAGGCTCAACAGGGTGTACCGTCCATCCGCCTGAAGACTGTGGGGCGTGTAGGGCGGGATGCCAAAGACCTCCTCTTTTTCATACCGCCGCGCACCATGCCTGGCTGCCAGAATGACCGCGCCCTCAAGCACCATACCAGCCGTCAGAACCGAGACATGGCTGTGCAGGGGGTAGGAAATGGCGGAATGCTCGCAGAGGATCAGTTCTGCCCTGGTATTTTCATCTTGTACATACCGGACCCGCTCGGTCTTTTCCATACGACCACCACCAGAAAGAATCGGAAATGTTCCCGCTACCAGGATACCACAGACACCGGAAAAAGAAAAGCCTGTGGCGGGCCGCTATTTGGTCAAAGTGCCTCCTGGGGTCTCGATCAGCAGCAGAATCTGTTCTTCGGCGCCGGTCGCGGCGTTGATATAGACCAGCAGTTTCTGCCCGCTTTCCGCCTGTGCCAAAAATTCATAGGTGAGCACCTCATTTTGTCCGCTGGTCGGGATCAATGCAATCCGGCTGGACTGGATGTTCAGCGAAGGGTTGACCGATGCAAGCGCCTCTTGTTCGGTGATCGCGGGCGGTTCGAGCGCGCGCTCCCGATGGTTGTTGATGTATCCACGCGCGTCATAAAAGACGATCCCACCATCGTCAAGCGCCACCCCCACTTTCACCAGATCGGTGTAAAGGGTCACTTCCCCGTTGGTCGCCGCATAGTTGACGGTGCATATCCCGTCGTTCGTCTCGTAGTAGGTTGCCCGCATCCCGTCCAGCCCGAGCATCTTCAGATAGCGGGCCGCGTGTTCAAACACCGTCTCCCTGCTCAAACGCTGTTCGCCCACCTCCCGGTCGTTCATCAGGTAGGTAACCAGGCCGCCCGCTCTGGTCACACCGACAGAAATCCCTTCCCCGGCAAACAGGTAGGAGGGCATATTCGAATTTTCCTCGCCCGCAGGCGCCAGATCGGATGGTTTGAGCCGCGCCGCGGATGCCGCCCGCTGCAACGCCTGCTCGGGGGTCACGAGTGCAAGCCCTTGGGTCATCCGAGGGCGGCGGGTCAGGAGATGGTCGGAAAACGGCCCGTCGTAGATCAGGGTGGGGTATCCGGTCATCGTCTGCTCGATCTCCTCAAATCCAGCAGCCACCCCCTGCGTACGGGTCCCCTCGGTGTCCTCTCCGTTGGAAGGGCGGGCGGTGCGCAGTGCGGTAACATCCACCTGGCCGTCACGAATCTTCTGCTGCATCTCATCGACATAATCCCGCAGTCCCGCCGCATATTTTTGCAACGCCTCCGCGTTTTTCTTTTCATCCTGGGTCAGCACCCCGCCTGACGCCACCTTTCTGGAGAGTGCCATCGCATAATCTCCCACCTGTGAGAGAAATTTATAGGTGCCGTCCATATGCAGCTCGCTAACCGGCAGGGCGGAAAGTGCGGATTTCGCCCCGCCGCTCTCCTTCCAGATCCGCGCGGAAAGCTGGGAAAGCTGCACCCCGGTACCGATATACTGCCCCTTGTCCAGATCGGTCGAGAGGTTGGCCAGATAGCTCGAAAGCTCCCCCAGCGAGCGCGAATAGCTGTTTTCAATCTGGCGCCGGTAGTCGGCGGTCTCCGCGAAAGATTTGGCTGACAGCCCGCCAAGCACAAGGACCAGCGCGGCGGTATAGCTGACTACCCGCACCAAAGCTCTTCTGGAAATGGAAATCTGCATAAAATACCCCTCTCTCTTTTTCCTGCTTTTTGATCTAGTTTTCCATTTGGAGCAAGAAATATTTATGCCCGCTTCAAGTTGAAAGCCCGCGAAATTTGTTGTATAATAGGTGCGATACCCTACAGTGGGGGCAGCGCGACAATCGGAAGCTTGCCTTCCAAACGCAGAGGCGCACGAAATTTCTGGTTTCGATTTTTCAAACAGCCCCTAGAAACAAAACTTTGAAAGCTACCCCGGCAGAGCGGGAAACCGGACATACCGGGCTGCCCTGCCTGCCATAGAAAACAGTCAAAGGAACGATCAATCCATGGAAGCCTATCTTGATAACGCAGCTACTACCCGGGTCTGTGATGCGGCGGCAGACGCCGCCCTCCGGATGATGCGGGAATGTTATGGGAACCCGTCCTCCCTGCACCGGATGGGCGTTCAATCCGCGCGGGAACTGACACAGGCGCGGGAAGCGGTCTCCGGGCTGCTGGGGTGCCAGAGCGAGTGCGTCTGCTTTACCTCGGGCGGCAGCGAAGCGAATAATCTCGCCGTTTTCGGCGCGGCCAATGCCAAAATCCGCCGCGGCAAAAAGCTGGTCACCACTGCGGCTGAACATTCCTCGATCTCAGCGGCGATGAAGCGCCTGGAAGAGACCGGCTGGACGGTGACCTGGATACGGCCCGGCCCCTCGGGCGGGATCGATCCGCAGGCGGTTGCCGATGCGGTCGACGGGGAAACCACCCTCGTCAGCATGATGATGGTCAACAACGAGACCGGCGCACAGTTCCCGGTCGAGCGGGCGGCACAGCTCATCCGCTCCAAGAACCCTCAGACGCTGATCCACTGCGACGGGGTACAGGCGTTCGGCAAGCTGCCGCTCAGGGTGGCCCGCTCGGAAATCGACCTGATGAGCGTCAGCGGGCACAAGGTCTGCGCCCCCAAGGGCAGCGGTGCGCTCTATATCCGGCGGGGGGTGCGGATCCTTCCGCTGATTTATGGCGGCGGACAGGAGCGCGGCCTGCGTTCCGGCACCGAGAGCCTGCCTATGATCGCCGCGTTTGGCGCCGCGTGCGGCCAGCTCGCCGGACAGGTGCAGAAAAACCTCGCCCGCGCACAAGAACTGAAATCCCATCTGCTTGACCGGATGGTGCAGATTCCCGGAGTGCGGGTCAACTCACCGGACGACGGTTCCCCTTACATCATCAACCTTTCGGTCCCCGGCTATCGTTCGGAAACGATGCTGCACTTTCTCGAGAGTCGTGAAGTTTATGTCTCGAGCGGCTCCGCCTGTTCGAAAGGGGCATCCAGCCCGGTGCTTGCCGCGATGGGGCTTCCGCCTGCGGTGATTGACAGCGCCTTGCGGATCAGCCTGATCTACGACACCACCCCCGAACAGCTCGACCATTTTGTTGAAGCGCTCAAAGAGGGGATTGCCTTGGTGGCACATTAGAAAATTTTCGGGACGCGGCGGGGGCTCTGCCCCTCGACCCCGCGATTTTTTGAAAAAAATCGAGTAAAACTTTTGTTTGATGCTTTCCTGTTTGATACCTTATTTTTATGCCGAATTCCAAAGGCAGGGCCTTTGGCCGCGCTTCGCAAAGCGTGGAACTCTTTTTAGGAAAGGGAACCCGGAAGATGAAAGAATTGATCTTGCTGAAATGCGGCGAACTGGCCCTGAAGGGGCTGAACCGCCGGATGTTCGAGGATGCGCTGATGCGCAACTGCCGCAGACGGCTCGAGCCGCTCGGGAAATTTAAACTCCGCTCCTCCCAATCGACCATCTATGTGGAGCCGCAGGAGGAAGGGATCGACCTGGACGAGGCGGTCGACCGGCTGCTCAAGGTGTTCGGCGTGGCCGCGCTCACCCGGTCGGCGGTGGTCGAAAAGTCGTTTGACGCGATCAAACAGTGTGCGCCCGCCTACCTCGCGGACGACCTCGGGCGCGCCCGGACCTTCAAGGTCGAAGCCAAACGGTCGGACAAGTCGTTCCCGATGAAATCCCCCGAACTCTGCAACGAGCTTGGCGGGGTCCTGCTCGACGCATTCCCCCACCTGACGGTCGATGTGCACCAGCCGGATGTGACCGTCTACGTGGAAATCCGGGAGGCGGGCGCTTACCTGCACGTTGACCAGCTACACGGTGCGGGCGGGCTGCCGGTCGGCACCTCGGGCAAGGCCTGCTTATTGATCTCGGGCGGGATCGACAGCCCGGTTGCCGGGTACATGATGGCCAAACGCGGGCTTCAGGTGATGGCGGTACACTTTGTCAGCCCGCCCTATACCAGTGAACACGCGCTTGAGAAGGTCAAAACCCTCTGCAAAAAGCTGACCCCCTATTGCGGACGGGTCCGGCTGGCGGTTGTTCCATTCACAAGGATGCAGGAGGCGATCCGGGATAACTGCCCCGAGGAACTGTTTACCGTCATCATGCGCCGGTACATGATGAAGCTGGCCGAGCGGGTCGCGCAGGAGAACGACTGCGGCGCGCTGATTACCGGTGAAAGCGTAGCACAGGTCGCAAGCCAGACCATCCAGGCGATTGCCTGCACCGACGTGGCCTGCCAGATGCCGGTGCTCCGTCCGGTGATCGGGATGGACAAAGACGAGATTGTCAAGATCGCCTACCGGATCGACACGTTTGAAACCTCGATCCTCCCCTATGAGGACTGCTGTACCGTCTTTACCCCGCGGCACCCCCGGACCAAACCGCGTCTGGAAATAGTGCTGAAAGCCGAGCAGGCAATGGATGAGCAGCTTCTGGAAGAGGCGTTCGCGGGGATCGAATATTGCAACATTGGATGAAGCTCCCGGTTGGACAGAACGCGCGGGGAAGCTGAAACAGGGAGGCTGACGATTTGATAGCTGAAATCATCGGTGTAGGACCGGCGCTGCTCGATGGGCAGACGCTGGACACGGTCACAGACCTGATTGCGGAGCATCTGGAAGGGTGCGGCGTACAGACCGAAGAGGCCTGTGCGGCCGGCAGCGACCCGGTCCGGCTGCGCAGTGCAATCGGGCGGGCGATTGGACGCAGCGACATCGTAGTATTGGTCGGAGGGCTTGGGATGACCCCCGCGGACATCACAAAAGAAACGGTCTGCGCTGGGCTTGGGCGGCGGTTGGTGCTGCACGAGGAGAGCCAGCGCAGAATCCGCGAGGCCTATCTGCACGCGGGGCGGCAGATGCCCCAACAGGCGGTCAAGCTGGCGATGATGCCCGAGCAGTCGATCGTCTTTCCGGGCGTCAAGGGCATCACCCCCGGCTGCGCGATCTCGGCGGGGCGCCAGTTCATCCTCATGGTCCCGGATAACCCCGAGGAGTTCATCCCGATGTTCCATAAAAGCATCGTCCCTTACCTCGCCAAGTTTTCCCCGGCGGCGGTTTTTTCCCGCTCCCTCAGCCTGTTCGGGATCGAGGAGTCCGAGCTGCGTACCCTACTCGAGGGGTACCTGGATTCTGAAAACCCCAAAGTCGAACTGTTCCCCTCCAAGGGAGAATTCCAGGTGCGGATCACCGCAAACGCCGAAAACAAGGAAGAGGCGGCCGGACTGATCAACCCGGTGCTGTTTGAGATCCGGGCGGCACTCGGCGGGAGTGTCTACGGGGTGGACGTGGAGGGAGGGCTTCCTGCGGCCACCGCCGCGTTGCTCGAAGAGCGCGGGCTGCGGGTAAATGTGGGCGAATCGGGCACCAACGGCCTGCTCGCCGATCTGCTGACCGGGCAGTCGGATGGGCGGGTGGTCGCTTACAGCGTCTCGGCCTATGCGAGCCATGTCAAAAAAGATGCCCTCGGCATCCCCGATAAGGTCCTGAAAAAATACAGCCCGGTCAGCGAACAGATTGCGGTACATATGGCGTACGGGGCGCTGCAACAGGAGAACGCCGCATTTGGGGTGGCGGTCACCTGTAATACTGCCCTGCGCGGCGAGGACCCCAAGAAGAACGGCCTGCTCTATGCGGCGGTCTGTGATGGCAAACAGGTCTGGGTGCGGCGGGTGCTTCTGCCGCAGGATAGTTCAGGCGACTATGTGCGCCATATGGCCGCGATGCACACCCTGAACCTGCTGCGGCTCTGCGCGGGGACGTCCGGCTGCCCGGGTGGTATCCCGATTGATGAGGCGCTCGACCCCAAATTCGCCCTACCCAAACAGGAAAACGCGTTTGTCTCCGCCCGCAAATGGGAGAGCGGCGACAAGCCCGCACCGGCGCCCGCGCCCCAAAATCGCGCGTGGTATGCGGCGGTCTTTCCGGTAAAGGGAGACACCGCCGGCACGATATGCCGCAAGCTGCTGCTCCTGGCCGCGCTGGTGGTCTTTCTGGGGTCGGCCGCGTTCCTGATCCACTATTATCTGACAGGCCGGTCCAACGCCGCCCTCTACGACGGGCTGCGGCAGGTCTATCTTGCCGGGGCGGACGATCAGGAGGCGGAGGAGGCGGTTTCCCACGGAAGGTTCCCGGCTGGGTATCAATCCAAGTTTCTGAACCTCTACCAGACCAACAAGGACGTTGTCGGATGGCTTTCGGTCGGGAAAAACCTGCTGAGTTACCCGGTCGTGCAGGCGGACGACAACGAACACTATCTCGACCGGAATTTTGAGAACAAGTCCAGCCGGTATGGGACCCCGATGCTCGACGCGGGCAATAGCCTGGACTCTGATTCGGACAACTACCTGATCTATGGGCATAACATGTCTGACGGGCAGATGTTTGCCGGGCTGACCCGCTATAAGCCCGCGGAGGGCGGGCTGAACTTCCTCAAGTCCAACCCGACCATCTCGTTTGCGGATGTCTACGAGGATAACGAGTATGAGATCGTGTCGGTGTTTATCACCAACGTGACCGATCAATACGGCGACGTGTTCTACTACAACGACTATCAGGACCTGAGCGACGCCGCCCGGTTTGCAGAGTTTGTCGAGGAGGTCACCGCCCGGTCGTTCTACACCTCGGATCTGGAAATCCAGCCGGGCGACCGGTTCCTCACCCTTTCCACCTGCTCGTATGAGTACGGGCCCAAGTCCCGGGACGCGGATGTCCGGACGGTGGTGGTTGCCCGCCGCCTACAGGATGGGGAATCCCCTTCCGCTTCGTATGCCCTGAACCCGTCCCCGCGGATGCCCTCCGGCTTTACCGACCATCAGGGCGGGCAGTCGGCTCCACAGGGCACAGACAGCATCCCCACTTCCGGCAATGCGGCGGACGTGATCGACGCGCTCGCGCCAGTTATAGACCCGGATTCGCTCGACGACCACGAATACAGCGCTTATGCGGCCTATGAGTCGATCAAACAGGCGCTGGTCGACGCGGAACAATCCGCAAAAGCGGCCCGGCAGGCCGCCCAAAAAGCGGAGTCCGCGGCGGACGATGCTTCCGCACAAAGCGAGGCTGAAAAGGCGGCACAGGAGATGAAAAAAGCCGAGGATGCCTATTGGAGGATCGCGGATCAGGTTGGGATACTCGACGACCTGCGGGAGGAGCGTTCGACCGAATATATTGAAAGTATCTGCGAACGTGCGCAGGCTGCGCTCGCACAGGCGGAAGCCTACCGCGACGCCAGCAGCCAGAGTGCGTCACAAGCTGGGCAGGCTGGGGGTGCTGCACCAGTCGCCTCCCTTGAGGTGACCAGCCCGGCGCCCGCGCCGAGTAGTTCCGCTCCGGCTCCTTCCAGCTCTGCACCCGCGCCGAGCAGCTCTACTCCGGCTCCGTCTAGTTCTACACCCGCGCCGAGCAGCTCCACTCCGGCCCCTTCCAGCTCCGCATCCACGCCGAGCAGCTCCGCCCCGGCCCCTTCCAGTTCTACACCCGCGCCAAGCAGCTCCAAGCCCAAACCCGTCCCCAGCAGTTCTGCACCCGTGAAACCGGTGGCCAGCAGCTCGAGCCGGGAGGACGTCGCTGCCCGCAATCAGGAGGCGTTGGAAAAGACCGAGGAGTACCAGCAGACGCTTGACGATGTGGTTTCGGATGCGCGGGAAGTGCGGGAGATCGCGCGGGATGCGTCGGACGAAGCCTATGACGCCAAGACCGCTAAGGCGGTGCGCACCGCCGCCGACCGGATTGAGGACGCGCTCGAAGAGATCCGCTCCCTCTCTGAGGAAGCCGAGGATACCTCGGATGGCCTGAAAACCCTCTACCAGCGGACCAACCTACAGCAGACCCGGGAAGCTGTCCAGGACGCGGCGGATATTCTGGAGGTGCTGGGGGAATACGAATCCGAGGTGGAAGAGCTTTGGATCGATGCGGATAACAAAGCGTACAAGCTGGAAAAGGAATCGTCCAGTTCTTCGTCTTCCTCTTCCAGCAGCTCCTCGAAAGACGATGATGACGATGACGACGAGGAGGACCGGACAGACGCCGCCAAGCTGACCATCTCGATCAACGGGAAAAAGACGGCTGGTTCCGCCTCCGAGATTGTCCCGCAGGTGGTGATGGCGGAGATGGGCAGTTCGTTCAACGACGAGGCGATCAAAGCACAGGCTGTCGCCGCGTATAGCTTCATCCTCCATCAGAACCGGGGCGGGACGATCCCCGCATTCGGGGTAAAGGCCCCAAATGACCGGGTGAAAAAACTGGTTGATTCGGTGATCGGCGAGGCGGTCTATTACAACGGGAGCCTTGCGTTTACCCCGTTCTATGCCACCAGCGCTGGTATCACCGTCTCTTCGGAGGACACCTGGGGCGGCTCCTATCCGTATCTGGTCTCGGTGGACAGCAGTGTTGACGAGCAGGCCAGCGGCTATGAGCGGACGGTCACCATGAGCGCCAGCAAGGTTGCCGAGCGGATCAAGAAGATTTTGAAAGAGGATATCTACGATTATAGCGACGATCCGGAGGACTGGATCGAGGTGCTAAGTTACAGCAAGGGTGGAAAATATGTCCGCAAGGTGCGGATCGGCAAAGACGAAGTCAGCGGCCGGTACATGCGTGAAAACGTGTTCGGCCTGCGGTCTGCAGCGTTTGAGGTGGACTGCGACGGTGATTCCTTCCAGTTTACCACCTATGGCTATGGCCATGGGGTCGGGTTGAGCCAGACCGGCGCAAACCTCTATGCCGCAGAGGGTTGGGATTATATTGACATCCTGACCCACTATTACCCCGGAACAACGGTAAAATAAAAAATGCCTCCGGTGCACGTTACGCACCGGAGGCATTTTTAGATGGGCCTTCGCCCACCACAAGTCAAAATGGGATCGGCAGCAGGAATCCAGGGGTCACGACCAGGATTGCAGCCCCCGCTGCAAAGGAAACCCCATTGGCGGCCAACGCATAGACCGGGGCGAGCCAACGGCGCACCGGTTCCCCTTCCGGGCGGTATCGGGGCAGCAGGAATGCATAGGCAATCGCCTCGAGCAGGAACACCAGGAATTCCAGCAGGAAATATGCAATCATCAACAGCAGCCCGCCCGCGTGGTAAGCGGTCAGGTTAAGCAGGAGGTTCAGAACCCCCTGTGTGAACAGGTTGACCACCAGGACAGCGCGCATCTGCCGCTTGGCGCGGTAGCCGAACAGGATTGCAACCACCAGTTCGATTGCAACTGTTGCCGCCATCCGGCAGAAAAACGAAAGGATCTGCCAGAGATAGTTATACGACCTGTGCAGGGAAATCCCGCCGGTCTGCATTCCTCCTGGCAACAGCGAGAGGCTGCGCAGATCTGCGGTGAACAGGCTGTCAAACGCGTACCGTTCATAGCTTTCGGCGCTGACAACAAAGGCGTCCTGCTCGGGAAAATAAAGCAGGACCTTGAACTGTGCGGGCGGCAGATAGCCCCAGACGAACTCCGAAGTCTCGGAGCAGTCTTGAAAATATTGTAGGAAGTACCAGCCGTCCGGGTCCTCATATGCCACAAATTTTTCCCATATCGGATATTCCGGATCACCGGGCGTGTAGCGCGGGTTATCGGGGGACGCCTCCAACGCGGTATGCGGCCCGCAAAACGGTTCCGGCGAGAGGAGCGTGACCATATACTGCTGCTCCTCCAGCCCCTCGAACCGGATGCGGGTCGAAGCCTTGGGGCCCATATCCGCCGACACTCCGGTCGAAAGGAGGAGGGCCGTGAGCATGATACAGACGAACGCTGCAACGGTTCTCCGGAGATAACGCTGTATGGTCATGCAGGTCCCTCCTGTCTCCGCCTTACCCGGTTCAGATGGTTGATTGGTAGTCCTGCTCGCGCGCACGAGTATTCAACCGCTTTTTCCCCCGGACAATCAGCCCCACGACCTTGGGCCCGGCATTGATGACGATTGCCGCGCCCGCCTGCCAAAGCGCTTTCGGGGCATGGCCAAACCGCTTGGAAATCGCTTTGCTCATCTCTTCCCCGCATTCCGCGGCCGAGCCGTAGACGACAGCGGTCGGGGCTTTTTTGTCCGCACAGTTGGCGTACCCCACCTCTGCCAGACGGGTGATGAGATTTTTATCGCCGCGTACCTTTTCGATCACGGTGGTTTTCCCATCGATGATCGAGATGACCGGACGCAGCCCGAGCACATCCCCCACAAAAGCCGCTGCCGCGGGCACACGCCCGGATTTTTTCACATAGGTCAGGGTGTAGGGGGCAAAATAAATCTCGACTGTTGAGAAAAAGTCGTCCAGATAAGAGATGATCTCCTCGGCTGTTTTGCCCGCTTTGACCATCTTGGATGCCTCGACCAGCGGATAACCATAGCCGAGGGTATAGCTGCCCGAATCCAGGATCGTGATCCGCAGCTTGTCCTGCGCGTCCGGGTGCTCCTCAAAAAAGGTTTTTTTGGCAAAAACCGCCGCTTCAAACATATTCGACCCAGCCGAAGTGATCGTCGTATTGATGATGTCGGTATATCCCTGTGCATAGGCGTCCTCATACGCCTGTTGGTAGGTCAGCGACAGGATATGGCTGGTGACCGGAAGCTCTTTCGCCGCGGACAGCCGCTCGTAAAATTCCGGGATTGTGAAATCCACCCGCTCGTAATAGCCCTTCCCATCGATCGTAATCGGGATCGGCAGCATCACAATGCCGCCTTCGGTCAGGTCGTGGTCGCTGATGTCACTTGCGGAATCGGTCATCAGCAGAATCTTCTGATTGTGTGTTTTTTTCGCCATATCCGTTCTCCTATCCGTTCCATTCGTATTTGGTCAATTCTCCCGTGTTTTGCAGTGCGGGGAATCCCCATTGACGCAGCACCTCGTAGACCGCGACCGCCACTGTGTTCGAGAGGTTCAGGCTGCGCGCCCCCGGGATCATTGGCAGGCGTACGCAGCTTTGCGGATTCGCGTGGAGCAGCTCCTCCGGAAGCCCCCGGTCCTCCCGGCCAAACACGATATAAGCGTTGTCCGGATACTGCGGCTCAATATAGGTCCTCTGCGCCTTGGTGCTGAAATAATAAAAGCTTCCCTCATTTTGCGCAAAAAATGCGGACGACGAGGGATAGGTCGTGATGTCCAGCAGGCGCCAATAGTCCAGCCCTGCCCGCTTGAGTTTGGCGTCGGTGATCTCGAATCCCAAAGGCCCCACCAGATGCAGGCGCGCACCGGTTGCCGCGCAGGTGCGCGCGATATTGCCGGTATTCTGCGGAATCTGTGGTTCGATCAGGACGATATTTAAGGTCGGCATC
The DNA here is from genome assembly GCA_021770005.1 of Anaerotruncus sp. GTDB lineage: Bacteria > Bacillota > Clostridia > Oscillospirales > Ruminococcaceae > Anaerotruncus. Next base: position 110,868 of record JAETRV010000003.1, read on the forward strand.
TGTTTCATCCTCGCGGTAAAGGGCCTGCTTGGTTCCACAGTCCCTTTGTCTGTTTTCTCTACTTTACCACTTTGCGCTTAAAGAAGTCAATGGGGAAGGGCTCAGAATTCAGAATATAGTTGCGCGGATGCGGTGAAGATGGTATAGTAATAAAAGCATTTTGAGTACGCGGAGGAATCAGCTTGTCAAACTATCAAAAAGAGATCGAACGCCGCCGGACGTTCGCAATTATCTCGCACCCGGATGCGGGAAAAACCACCCTGACTGAAAAATTCCTGCTTTACGGCGGGGCCATCCAGCTTGCGGGCTCGGTCAAAGGGAAAAAGACTGCCCGCCACGCGGTTTCCGACTGGATGGAGATCGAAAAGCAGCGCGGGATTTCGGTCACTTCGTCGGTCATGCAGTTCAACTACAACGGCTTCTGCATCAATATTCTCGATACCCCCGGGCATCAGGATTTTTCGGAGGACACCTATCGCACCCTGATGGCGGCGGATTCGGCTGTCATGGTGATCGACGCGGCCAAAGGCGTCGAGCCACAGACCCGCAAACTCTTCAAGGTCTGTGTCATGCGCAACATCCCCATTTTCACCTTTATCAACAAGATGGACCGGGAGTCCCGCAACCCGTTCGACCTGATGGAACAGATCGAGCAGGAACTGGGCATCCAGACCTACCCGGTCAACTGGCCGATTGGATGCGGCAAGGAGTTCAAAGGGGTGTTTGACCGTGGCAAACGGGAGATTCTCAAGTTCACTTCGGACGGTTTGGCCAACGGGGTCCGTCAGGTGGAGAAAGAGAAGGTTGAACTAGACGATCCCCGTCTCGCCGAGCTGATCGGCCCAGCGCTGCATGAGACACTCGTCGATGATATTGAGCTGCTTGATGGCGCAAGCTACGAGTTCGACATGGAAAAGGTGCGCAGCGGCAAGCTCTCGCCGGTTTTCTTCGGGTCCGCCCTCACCAATTTCGGCGTGGAACCGTTCCTGGAGGAGTTCCTTTGGATGACCCCGCCGCCGCTTGCGCGGGCATCAAGCGCGGGGGAGATCGACCCGTTCAGCCCGGATTTTTCGGCGTTTGTCTTTAAGATTCAGGCGAATATGAACAAGGCCCACCGCGACCGGATTGCGTTCATGCGCATCTGCTCGGGTGAGTTCGACAAAGGGATGGAGGTCCTGCATGTGCAGGGCGGCAAAAAGATCAAGCTGGCCCAGCCGCAGCAGCTGATGGCCCAGGAGCGCGAGATCATCGAAAAGGCCTATGCGGGGGATATTATCGGCGTGTTCGACCCGGGCATCTTTTCGATCGGGGACACCCTCTGCGCACCGGGCAAAAAGTTCACGTTCGGCGGCATCCCGACCTTTGCCCCAGAGCATTTCTGCCGGGTGCGCCAGCTCGACAGCCTCAAACGCAAACAGTTCGTCAAGGGTACCACCCAGATTGCGCAGGAGGGCGCCATCCAAATCTTCCATGAGCCGCTCACCGGCATGGAGGAGGTCATCGTCGGGGTGGTGGGGACCCTGCAATTCGAGGTGTTTGAGTACCGGCTGAAAAACGAGTATAACGTCGATATCCGGATGGAAGGGTTGTCCTACCAGTATATCCGCTGGATCGAAAACGAGGAGGTCGACCCCAAAAAGCTCGACCTCAGTTCGGATACCAAGGTGGTGCAGGACTTCCGGGACCGGTATCTGCTGCTCTTTACCGATGAATGGAATATCCGCTGGGCAACCGACCGCAATCCCGGTCTTGTCCTGTCTGAGTTCGGCAGGGTGTGAACCTCGCTCAGGCATTGAAAATAGGCAACAAAAAAGCGTGCTTTTTACGACAAAAAGCACGCTTTTCTGCTGTGTAAGGGGTTCGGCTCAGGATTTCCCGCTTTTCGCCTTTTCCAGAATCGCGGCCAGGGAGAGGTCATGCGGCCGGTTAAACCGGTTCAGATGGTAAAGCTGCTCCGGGTCGCCGGTCAGATAGTTGAGCTTTTCCTGGCAGGTGAGGGCGGCTGAAAACCCCAGCTGTTTGATGACCGGCAGGGCCTCCGGGCTGATCTGCCCAAACGGATAGGTGAAGGTGGTGGGCGTCCAGCCGCCGAGGTTCTCCTGGCAGGCTTTCTGCATCTGGGAGAGGTCCTCCGAAAGCATCTTCTGATAGAGGGCCGGGCTTTCCCCACGTTTCATCTTTGCCCCATGACGCCCGTTCTCATTGAGGTGGAGGTTGTAGGAATGGTTCTGCACCTCGACCAGCCCGCTCTCCTGAAGCAGCGCGAGCTGATTCCATGTGCAGTGGGAATACCGGATGTGATGGTCGTCGATCCGGGTGTACTGGTCGGCATAGGTGCCAACCACCGAAAAGACCGCCTTGAACCCATACTCTTTCAGGATTGGATAGGCGTATTCGTGAAAGCTTTCATACCCATCGTCGAAGGTGATCATCACCGGTTTATCGGGCAGCGGCGTCCCTTCCTGCACGAACAGGAGCAGGTCTTGCATCAGCACAGGGGTGTATCCGTTCTCTTGAAGGTATTGCATATCGCTGCGGAACTCATCGGGCGAGATGGTGTACTGGTTCAGCCGGGCCTGCTCCTTCAAAATATGATGGTACATCACAATCGGCAGTTCGATCCCCTCCGGCTGAGCCGAAGCATTGGCGGAGACCGCCACGCGCGCAATGATCCCCGCGATCGAGACGACCAGCGCCAGTGCAACCGGCAGGATGATCTTGTCAATCAATTTCATCTGCATCACTTCCTGAAACGCATTGTTGGTTTCAGTTTATGCCGCGGACAACCGGGGTTATGCTGCACAAGCGCTTATTTGGAAGCCGGGGGCTTGCTGACTGGTATTTCGATCTGCACAATATAATCCTCGATCCGGTCGACCACATTCTCATTGATCCCCATCTCGTAAGAGTAACCGGACAAAGCCAAGCCCTGCCGGTCCGCATACGCCAGAATTTCTGCGTAGCGGTCAGGAAGGTATTCCCAGTCCCCCTTGAAAAAAGCCCTCAGATAACTCCCGCCAGGCTGGATGTGAAGCCCGGCTTTTTTGATGGGAAACGGGATTTCGATAAACAGTTTGGAGTAGTCCTCAAAATTGCCGATCCGCAGGCTGGAAACCGGGATCATCGTCCCATAGGAAGCGTCATGCAGGCGGCGGAGCTGATAATTTTTTGTTTCGGCTATGATCATCTCCACCTCTTTTTCAAAGGTGGTCTCCCGGTTGATCTCAACGGTCACCAGGCAACGTTCCTCCTTTTCAACGATGCAGATTTCCGATAGGTCGATGTGCAGCAGCGTGCGCATGTTTTCCCGGTGGTTGGACAGGGTTTTCCGGACCGCTTTCAGATGGGTAATGTTGCGGTCCAGCTCCGCAAGCCGCTCGCTCAAAAGGCGCTCCAGGCTGGCGGCGGAACGGTTTTTCATAAACTCCTGAATCTCGCTGACCGGCAGGCCCAATTCACGCAGCAGCAGGATGGTTTCCAACAGGGAGCTCTGGTGGTAGTTATAATAGCGGTACCCGTTTTCGGGATGGACCGCCGCCGGTCGGAACAGGCCGATCTCATCATACCACATCAAGGTTTTTTTGTTGATCCCATGCAGGGCCGCAAACTGGCCGATGGTAAGCAGACGGCTTTTCTCATTCATTTTTGGAATACCCCCTTGACCGTACAGTTACTGTATCGTTTATGATAGGACATATCGTGAAGAAAATCAAGCCGGAAGGGGAAGAATCCATGAAAAATCAAAACGTCTATCAGAAGCCTGTGACCTTGGGGAACATTCTGAGATTTGCGGTCCCGACCATCGCAATGACCGTCTTTATGTCCTTTTATACCATGGTGGACGGGCTGTTTGTCTCCAACCTAATCGGTACCGACGTACTTTCGGCCATCAACCTGACCGCGCCGGTGATCCAGCTTGTGACTGCTATCTCGACCATGCTCGCCACCGGAGGCAGCGCAGTGATCATGAAAAAGATGGGCGAACACAAGACAGCGGAGGCGAGAGAGGATTTCACCTTCCTGATTCTGGTGAATGTTGTGGTTGGGCTGGTTATGTATCTGCTTGGTATCCTCGCAATGAGGCCCATTTTTGAGGGGATGAACCTGTCCACAGCGGTGAAAGGCTACTGTGTGGAATATCTGGGGCATTATCTGCTGTTTACAGTCCCGATTCTGCTGATGAATAACTTCACCCTTTATATGATCGCCAGTGAGAAAGCGACCCTTTCCCTCATCTGTTCGGTGACCGGCGGCGTGCTGAACATGCTGCTCGACTATCTGTTCCTCTCTGTTTTCGACATGGGGATCAGCGGTGCAGCGATCGCAACCGGGCTGGGATATTCGGTGACAGCGGTAGTTGGGCTGGTGGTATTTGCGCGGAAAAGCAGCCTTCTGCATTTTCAAAAGCCGGCCTTTCGCTGGAAGGTGCTGGCGAACGCAGCGTCCAACGGGTGTTCCGAGATGGCAACCGCGCTTGTGACCGGGATCATCACTTTAATGTTCAACTGGACCATGCTGAACTATGTAGGGGAAGACGGGGTCGCGGCAATCACAATCATCATGTACGTCCTGATGTTTGCCAGCTCGCTGTATACAGGATATTCCTATGGAGTCGCCCCGCTCATTAGCTTTTACTACGGGGAGAAAAACCATGACAAGCTGAAAAAACTGATTGGGATTAGCCTGATCGTGGTTGCGGTCATTTCGGTTGTGACAGTGATCGTCTCGCTGGGGCTCACAAAACCGCTGGTCTCGGTCTTTGCCCGGCCGGATAACCCTGTTTACGGCCTCGCGGTCACCGGCAACCGGATTTGTACGTTGGCGCTGTTTTTCATCGGGTTCAATATTTTTGCCAGCGGGGCATTCACAGCGCTTTCGAACGGGGTCGTTTCGGCGGTCCTAGCCTTTTCCAGGTCGTTTGTGTTTATGCTGATTACGATGCTTCTGCTTCCCGCGCTGCTTGGCGTAACCGGAATTTGGTTGGCAACACCGGTTGCAGAACTGATGGCACTCCTCCTATCCGCGGCTATGTTTTTCAGATATAGGGGGCGTTACCTGAACCCTGTTTCCTAACTTTCTTTCAAAAAATGAGCGGAAATTCTCTCAAGGCTATTGACTTTCTATTTTTTTGTATTATAATTACTTATAAAGTAAATTCCGTTTCTAGGAATCGGGAAAGGAGATGTGTTGTGCCCCAAATCAGAAACCCTATTCAGCTAAGCCGCAGGGAGATGGAAGTGATGACCCTGCTGTGGAAAAGCGATACGCCCTATCTCGCGTCTGAGATCGCCAAAATCAGTTCTACGAGCATCAATACAGTGAACGTGGTTTTGAAGAATCTTTTGAATGCAGGGATGATTGCGATTGCGGATATTGTCCATAGCGGAACTGTCCTTTCCCGCCGCTACAAACCCAATGTGGATCCCGAAGTCTATACGACTGAGCTCTTCATCAAACAGTTCAAGGACATCAGCCCTAAGCTGCCCACGACGCGTATTGTGTCCAGGCTTCTGGAGGAAGATGTAGATATGGAAACCATCGAAGAGCTGGAAGGTCTTGTTCAGGAACGTAGGGAGAAACTCGAAAGGGACGCATAGGATGATTTCGGCAACCGGTTTATTAAGCATTGTTCTTTCTGGTAGTCTGCTGATCTATCTCGTCTGTTTCTTTTTACGAAAGGACGGGTGGCTTGCTTATGCCGGTCCGAGGGTAATCATTTGGTTTCTAATGATCGTTACGATCCGCATGCTGATCCCGTTTGAACTCGGTTTTGAAAAGAGTATCTATATAGAACAGGGATTGCCTGCACTCCGTGATTTTCTGATTACTCCGATTGCATTCTTGGGGATAACAGTCTCTCCGGGAGATATTCTTCTTGTGGTCTGGATCACTGGTGCAGTTATCTGTTTTTCAGAATCGCTGTTTTCGTTTTTCGAGTTCAAAAGGAGTATTTGTAAAATTGCATTTCCATGTCCCGTTGAAGCAGAAATCGCGTTATCCGAATTGTGCCAAAAGCGTTCGGGGCGGTCTGCAAACTTTAAGCTGGTCTGTACTCCATCGACTGATACTCCCTTGGTAACCGGACTTTGGGACCCAGTGACTGCGATACCTAATCTTCAGCTTTCCAGTGAAGAATGGGCATACGTTCTCCGGCACGAAATCGCGCACTATGATAATCATGATTTATGGGTAAAGTTATTTGGTGAGTTGGTTTGTGCGGTATATTGGTGGAATCCGATTACACGTCTCTTCAGATTACAGCTTGACAGGATGCAGGAACTCCACGCTGACGAAGTGGTCACGCAGTACATGAGTGACTTAGAAACGGTTATCTATACGGAATGTCTCGTGAAGTCTGCAAAACAGAGTGTCGGAAAACGTTCTGTTCGGGGTGCGGTAGCGCTTACCACGAAGGAAGCTCCTCCTTTGAAGCAGCGGGTTAAACTATTATTAGCAAATGATCGGCAGACTAAGGAAGCACGTCAGCGGCATCTTGTACCAAGTATGCTTATGTCTGCAGTGCTCTTAGTTAGTGTCTTTTCTTTTATTATAGAACCAGAGTATCCAAAACCTGTAGGTGCTATAGCACTAAGTCCAGAGAATTCGTTTTTAATTTTAAAAGATGATGGTCAATATGATATTTATATAGATGATGCATATCGGGGAAGGGTTTACGATAATCATAATCTGTTCTCTGATTTGCCAGTTTATAATTCTATCGATGAGGTGACACAAAATGAATCTTCGTAAAAAAATGATAGCCATGTTGTCTGCTTGTGTACTTACAGTTTCTTTTATGGGCTTGCAAGTATCTGCCGTAAATCTAGCGCCTTCACAAGCTCCTGCAATTAGGTATGGATCCGAAGCGACTATCCAGCCTCGTCAAGATAAAATTGACTGGCTTTATAAAACTGAAAATGGTCGTGTTTATCGTCGTCTCTTTAATTTTTCTAAAAATGAGTGGATCGGAGATTGGATTCTCTGCTAATTGAAAAAATTCGAATTATACTTAGGGAAACGCCGTATTTCGTGATGAAATGCGGCGGTCTTTCGTTTATAATGTTTCTATGCGCGCACCAAGTTGAAAGGGGGCTTTTTCTCTTGCAAAAAGCCCCCTCTTGCCGCTTCGCGGCAATTCACCCCAAAAAAGCGCTTCACCGGATAAAGTGTTCCGCCGCGTGCGCGCGGCGGCCAAAGGCGCTGCCTTTGGAAACCGCAGCCTTTGAAAAGGCTGGCGAAACTTCTGGTGTGGAGAGGCTTTGGGGTGGGGGAACTTTTAGATTTGGAAAGGAAAGCTAAAATGAACGAAAAAGAGATTGCCGAGCTCCGGCGCCGGCTCAAGCCGGACAAAAGCAACATCACCCATGTTTACGGATGCTATGTCAATGAAAAGCAGGAAATTGTATCCAATTTCGATCAACCAATCTCCCTAATGCCCGAAGAGGAAGCGGAAAAACTCCTCGCAACCCTCAAACGAACCCTATCCGGTGCCTTAGGGAAAAACCTGCTCGATATCACTTTCACCACCCAGCAGGTGGTAGACAGCGAAGAACACCGCCTCTTGATGGCCTTGCGCAACACAGCTCTCAAAGACCCCGAACCCATGCAGGCTTTTTTCCAGCGGGTGATTCAAACCAATGTGCTGGAAGGGAACTATTTGATCCTACTGGCACACGATACATACGATGTCCCCTACCGCTCATCGGATGGAGATCGGCAGGATGACGCTTCTTCCGAAGTATTCTCCTATATCCTGTGTGCGGTCTGCCCAGTCAAAGAGACCAAGCCCGCATTGAGCTACTACCTCTCTGAAAACACCTTCCGCAACTGCCGGATTGATTGGCTGGTCGCGGCCCCCGAACTTGGGTTCCTCTTCCCCGCTTTCGACGACCGGAGCGCAAACCTCTACAATGCACTCTATTACACCCGGGACGCGGCGGAAAACCACCAAAGCTTTGTTGACGCAGTCTTTCAAAGTGAGCTGCCAATGCCCGCGCAGGCGCAAAAGGAAACCTTCCAGTCGATTCTGGAAGAAACACTCGAAACCGAATGCAGCCTTGGGGTAGTGCAGGCCGTACACGGGAAATTCAATGATCTGCTCGAGGAGCATAAGGCGAACAAAGCGCCCGAACCGTTGCTCGTCTCCAGGCAGGAGGTCAAAACGATCCTGCAATCCTGCGGAATTTCAGAGGAGCATACACAGGCGTTTGAAGGGCAATGCGCAGCCGAATTTGGCGAAGATGCGGCGTTAAGCCCGAGCAACCTGATGGATGTCAAACAGTTTGAACTGCGCACGCCGGATGTGACCATCCGCGTAAACCCGCAGCGGAGCGACCTGATTGAAACCCGGCTCATCGACGGGAAAAAGTATATCCTGATCCGAGCGGAGGAAGAGGTCGAAGTGAACGGAGTGCCCATCCAGATCTCTTGAACCGGTCCGAAAATTTCTGTTGTGGGGCGGCAAAAATTGTGTTATGATGTAGTTAGCAAATACAACTGTGCGCAGTTCACGCACAGTTTTTGAAAAGGAGTTTTGCAAGATGGACTATATCAGCACGCGAGACAGTGCCTGCCGGGTGAGTGCCGCTCAGGCGATTGTCTCGGGACTTTCGCCCGACGGCGGACTGTTCCTGCCTGAAAGCCTGCCGCAGTTTACACATTCCGACATGGAGGCAATGTCCCACCAGGATTATGTGGGCTGTGCGACTGAGGTGCTCTCCCGATTCCTGACCGATTTTACCAGAGAAGAGCTGCACGAATACATCAGTAAAGCATATGCGCCTGCGAAATTTCCGCCCCGTGAGGTCGCTCCGGTTGTCCAGCTGGATGAGCAGGCCGCCATCCTGGAACTGTTCCATGGCCCGACCTGTGCCTTTAAGGATTTTGCGCTTCAGCTTCTTCCCTATCTCTTGACCGCCTCGCTCAAAAAAACCGGCGAGGACAAAACCGTAGTGATCCTCGTGGCCACCTCAGGCGACACCGGGAAAGCCGCGCTCGAGGGGTTTGCGGATGTGCCGGGCACCCGCATCTGCGTCTTTTATCCGGACGGCGGGACAAGCAATATCCAGCGGCTTCAGATGACCACCCAGGAGGGCGGCAACGTCATGGTGTTCGCGGCAAAGGGCAATTTTGACGATGCGCAAAATGGGGTCAAGCGGATTTTCACCGACCAGCCATTCGCGCAGGAGCTGGCTGGGCGGGGGTATCTGCTTTCGTCCGCAAACTCGATCAACTGGGGAAGGCTCGCCCCGCAGATCGCCTACTATTTCACCGCATACCTCTCTCAGGTCAAGAGCGGGAAGGTCAAGTTGGGCGACCCGATCAATATTGTGGTCCCAACCGGCAATTTCGGCAATATCCTTGCCGCCTATTTTGCCAAACAGTGCGGGCTTCCGGTTTCGCGGCTGATCTGCGCTTCTAACCGGAACAATGTGTTGACCGACTTTATCACCACCGGCACCTACGACCGTAACAGGGCGTTCTATCTGACCAGTTCCCCCTCAATGGATATCCTGATCTCGTCCAATCTGGAACGGCTGCTCTACCTGCTCTGCGGCCGGGATGATGCAAAAGTGCGGGGCTACATGGAACAGCTTTCCACAGCCGGGAACTATACGGTGGAAAACCAGCTGCTTGAACGGTTGCAGGCGGAGTTTTCAGCGGGGTGCGCGGACGATCTACAGACCGCTGCCTGCATCGGGCGAATCTACCGCGAAAAAGGGTATCTCTGCGACACTCATACAGCGGTCGCGGTGGAGGTTTACCACAACTACCGTGAGAAAACCGGTGACCTCACCCCGACGGTAATCGCTTCTACCGCCAGCCCGTTCAAATTTGCGGGGAGTGTCCTACCTGCTGCGTTTGAAGTGGAACCGCAGGGGGATGAATTTGAGCTGCTCAGCCAGCTTGAGGACAAGTCTGGGATGCGTGCGCCCGCTGCGCTTGCTGGCTTGCGACAGAAAACCGAACGGTTCACCCGCGTGATCGAGCCGTCGGATATGAAGCAGGCGGTCTCTGACTGGCTGCATTGAGAACCTGTTTCGTATCTAAGAGCCTATTCAAGATCTAAAGTTTTACTCGATTTTTTTCACTGCCGCCGCAGCGGCGTACATAGGCCAACCGACGCGAAGCATCGGCTCTTAGGCCGGAGTAAAAAATCGCGGGGTCAAGGGGCGGAGCCCCTGCCGCCGCGCGCACTGCAAGCCGCAGCGCAGCGTTTCGGAGCGCAACCGCCGCAGGCGGCTCTTAGCGCGGAGATGCGGCGGAATCTTTTATCCTGTGAAGCGCATTTAGGGGGTGAATTGCCGCCAAAGGCGGCAAGAGGGGGCTTTTTGCAAGTGAAAAAGCCCCCTGCAAGAGATTCTGAACAGGCTCTAAAAGCTTTACGCAATTTTTCTCGAAAAATTGCGGGGTCGAGGGGCAGAGCCCCGCTAAACGATTTCTGATCAAAGGAGCGACATAACATGAAATACCTTGTGATGCTGGGCGATGGGATGGCGGATTATCCTGTCCCAGAGCTTGGCAACCGGACCCCATTGGAGGCGGCAGTCAAACCGAATATGGATTTTCTCGCTCAAAACGGGAAGGTTGGGATGGTCAAGACCGTTCCGGAAGGGATGCCCCCGGGATCGGACACCGCCAACCTCTCGGCCATGGGTTATGATCCCAAAGTCTATTACAGCGGCCGCTCTCCGCTCGAAGCGGTCAGCATGGGGATCGACCTTGGGCCGCATGATGTGACCTTCCGGTGCAACCTGGTCACCCTTTCGGATGAGGAAAACTACGAAGACTGCACGATGATCGATTATTCCTCTGGGGAGATCTCCACCGCGGAATCTACCGAATTGATCAACTATCTGAACGAGCAGTTCCACACCGAGAACCGGAACCTTTATCCGGGGATCAGCTACCGGCACTGCCTGGTCTTGCGCGACGCCAAAACCGGAAGCATCTGCACCCCGCCGCACGACATCTCGCTCAAACCGATCCGGGAGCACCTGCCGTCCGGCGTCTATGGGGAGATGCTGCTCAGCCTGATGAAGCGTTCCCGTGAGCTGCTGCGCAACCATCCCATCAATCAGGCGCGGATCGCCGCCGGGAAAAATCCGGCTACCTCCTGCTGGTTCTGGGGCGAGGGCACTAAGCCCGCACTTTCCCCGTTCCAGGAAAAATTCGGGGTGCGCGGCGGCGTGATCTCGGCGGTTGACCTGATTAAAGGCATCGGCATCTGCGCCGGACTGGAATCGGTCGACGTGGAGGGCGCCACCGGAAACGTTGACACCAATTTCCGCGGGAAAGCAGAGGCGGCGCTCGGACTGCTGCGCGATGGCTGTGACTTTGTTTATATCCACGTGGAAGCCCCCGACGAATGCGGACACCGCCACGAGATCGAGAACAAGGTCAAGTCGATCGAGCTGATTGACAGCGAAATCCTAGGGGTCGTGCTGCCTGCCCTGCGGGAGGCGGGTGAACCGTTCTCGATCCTGCTGATGCCCGACCATCCGACGCCGTTGGCAATCCGTACCCATACCGCTGAGCCGGTCCCGTTCGTGCTCTATCGCAGCGACTGCGCGGGCGAGCTGCCCACCGAACGCTACACCGAGGCGTGCGCACAGGCAACCGGCCTGTATGTACCGGAAGGACACCGTATGATGGAACAGCTGATCGGCTCTGTCCGGTGAGGCTGGGATGCCAGATTCCTGTTTTCGAGCAGCAAGAGGGTGCTTTTTTACAAAAGCACCCTCTTGCTTTCTACCATATATCCCTATTCGATCGCCTGAAAATACTGGCGGACCAGATTGACATACGATTCCGAAAGTTCGAACGAATCCCCGTCCCCCAGCCATGTGCCCGAAACCGGCAGGCTCCCCGCGACCTGTGCATCCAGCTCGGAAAGGAAGTTGGCGGCGCGGCGGCGCGGCTCATAGTCGGCATAGGAAATATCGGTATCCACGAGATTGACGGTCAGCTTGAACAGGCTGGAAGACCGCTCCTCCCCTGCCGCGTCGAGATTTTGGTTGGCCCATGCGGCGAGCATCCTGCCAAGCAGGTCACACCGGGTCTCCTGGTCCCGCCGGAGGGCCGGATAGGCAAACAGGTCAAGCATATCGCGGGCGTCCAAACGGCGGCTGCCGGCCGCGAGGTTGATCGAATAACCGTCCCGCCTGTAGGAGACATCTTCTGGCAGTTCAAACTCGACCGAGCCCGTCTTTTCAGCGATCCGCCGGAACGCCTCTCCCTCGACCCGCGCATAGCGGTCAACTGCAACCCCAAGCCGCTCGGACAGCGCCTCCTTGACCGCCCTGCTGCCACCCGCTTCAAACGCCTGCTCGAGGGTGAGGTTTTTGCCATCCAGCGGGACCAGCGTCTGCGGCGGGAGCATGGTGAGCGGTACCTGCCCGTACTGCGGGTTAAACCGTACAAGCACAAAATCGGCTGGTTGGTTATCGCGCATCCCAATGACCGCAACGGTGAGGGAATCCGACGCATTGGGCCGGTAGGCGAGCTGCTGCCCGCCCGCGGAATCCTTTTGGAGGGCGCGGGGCATCGATGGCTGCACCGCCATCACCGTCCCGACCATAATCAATGCGAGCAGTAGCAAGGTCAGCGCAAACGCCAGCAGGAAGCTGCGCCAGCGCTCTCCTGAATTATATTCCATCCGATCCCCTCCGGCCGTGTTATCGTACTACTGGTTCTAGCTTTGACCGGATACCGGATGCTTTATACAAGAGATAGAAAAAACGTCCCAGCTTATTGAAAGCCGGGCGTTTTTTTAAAAGGGCTTCTCCCATGAGGCAGGGCTATTAGCCCCTAATCCGCCGGGGCTTCCTTGCGGGCATAACAGACCAGCGCGGTACGGTTGGGCATACAGACCGCGCGCTCCCCCGGACGTGCAACCCACCCGGCGTGTACGCAGACCTGGTCCGGACAGTCGGACGAGCGGAACCGGATCGCCCCATTCTGGATTTCAAACTCCACCGCCCTGCCGGTTTCGGGCCGGATGCTGAAAACACCGTCCTCCGCCCGGGCCAGGTCGACCACGCGCAAGGTCTGCCCATCGACCGAGAGCACCGCCACCGGGTCGCCCGGGCGCGGCAGATAGAGCGCCGCGCCCCAGGCTCCGCAGACGAGTAGCAGCGCCGCAACGATCCCGATTTCCAGTTTACGAAGGTTCATAACAGCCGCCCTGCCAATCCGTTAAAATCCGCCGTTTCCAGATGGATGCAATGCTCCCGCTCGGAGATCTGCTCCAGGTAGTGCGCATCCGAGCTGGCTACGACGGTATAGTCCTCCCGGATTCCGGCATGCTGCCCGTCCGCGAAAAAGTGCGCCGGATCGGCAACCTCCACCGCCCGGAATCCGCACTCGGGCGGAAGGAATCCCAGATTTGAAAGGACGCTGTAGCTTGCGCGGTCGATATGGGCGGGGAAACAAAGCCCGCCATATTCCCGCATCAGCCCGGGCAGTGCGGAGATCCCGATTGAGGTCGCGTTGACCAGCAGCTTATCCAGCGTCCCGACCGGCTGATCCTCCGCATCCAGGATCGTCTGCTCCCCAAAGATATGGGGACGGTTGGCAACCGGCGGCAGGCGGTCATACACATACCGGTCAAATGCCATCGCGTTTTCCAGCGCGGGAAACAGGCAGACCACATGCACCTCTTCGGCAGTGGAAAGCTCCATCCCGGGCACCACAACCAGCCCGGTCCCCTGTGCGGCCTGCACCAGCGCAGGGCAGTTGCGGCAGGTATTGTGGTCGGTCAGCGCGATCATCTCCAGCTCTTTGAGCAGCGACATATTCAAGATGTTGTTGACCGTCATATCCGCATCCCCACAGGGGGAAAGGCAGGAATGGAGATGCAGGTCATAGAATACCGGGGTCATCCGCCGATCAACCGGTCGATCGCCCGGGCAGTCTCGTAAACCGGCTGCCTGCTCCCGAGCACCGCAATCCCGTTTTGGTCGGCTTTTTCCTTTGCCTGTGCATCGAGCGCCGCACCCTCGGCGAGTACGATACAGGCGGTATCCGCCAATGTGGAGACCGCCATCGCGTTGACATTCCCCATCACGGTCACCCATGCGCTGTCTGCGGGCGCCCGCCCCATCACAAAGCTGAGCAGATCACAGCAGTAGACGCTCTCAACCTCCCGCTCATACGATTCCTCCCCTGCCAGCAGGGTGAACCCCAGCCGGTCAGCGACCTCTTTTACCGTCATCCCTGTTTCTCCTTTTCGCTGTTTTCTCGTCTATCCTCGTCGTTTGACGCCCTGGGCAGCGCCCGGGCGAGCCGGGTCAGCCCATCGGCCATTGCGCGCATCTCGTCCCGCAGCTTGAAGATGCAGGCGTTCTCTTCCGCAAAGCCCCGCACCACATCCTCAGCAAGCGCCTTGCAGGAGGGCGCGCCGCAGCTCCCGCAGTCCATCCCATACAGCCGTTCCTCAATCTCGTGCATCTGGCGCATCTTTTCCATTGCGGTCTTGAGGTTGGCGTCCAGCTCGAGCACCGGCTCATACTGGACCGCGAGGTCCCACTGGTAGGGGGAAAGGTCGTCGTCCGGCAGACGGTTGCAGGCAACCGGGCGGTATTTCCGGATCCGCTTGAGTTTGGCCCGCGCCACATAGGGGTTCTCGACGTTGAGCACCCCGCCCACACAGCCGCCTGCACAGGCGTTCAGCTCCACAAAGTCCAGATCATAAAACTTCTCGTCCTCAAGGTCCTCGAGCACACGGATCACATTTTCGATCCCGTCGGCAGCAAGATACCGCTCCCGCAGAGCAGCAGCCGCTTCCCCGCCGCTGCTCCCCCAGCCGATCCCCATCCGGCCCGCGCCCGAAAGCTCCCCCGCCGAAGCGGGGACATCCTTCATTAGGCTGATGAGGCGGGGATAAACCTCCCGGACCGCCAGCACGCCGTCCACGCTGCTCTTCTCGGTGCCCAGCGGCATCTTGACTGCGGTCACCTTGGCGGGACAGGGGCTGATGAAAAATGCGCCAATCTGTTCGGGGGGCAGGCCGGTCTTGGCAGCAGCCTCCCGTTTGGCAAGCCGCGCCGCCACCTCAATCGGGGCGTGCAGCGGCAGGATGTTGTCAAGCAGCTCGGGAAACCGCACCCGGATCAACCGCAGAACAGCCGGGCAGGCCGAGCTGATGACCGGACGCCGCATCTGGTCGCCCGCCATATACCGGCGGGTCGCGTCCGAAACCAGTTCGGCTGCACGCGCCACCTCGAACACCTCGTCAAACCCCATCAGCTCGAGCGCGCCGATCACAGGGTCCACATCGTCAAGGTTGTTGAACTGCCCGTAAAGCGCCGGCGCAGGCAACGCGATCTTATAGGGGAACCGGTCGATCACCGAAACCGGGTCGAAGGTCGCCTGTTTCGCGTGATGCGGACAAACCCGGATGCATTCCCCGCAGTCGATGCACCGCTCGGTGATGATCTGCGCCTTGCCGTTGCGCACCCGGATCGCCTCGGTAGGGCACCGCTTGACACAGTTGATGCAACCGTGGCACTTCTCGCGGTCGAGCGTCACCGAGTGAAAAAACGCTCCTCGCTCCATCCTGTACTCCTCCATTCCATAAAAATCCACACATACCGCTTTTTCTCATCCAGTTCCGCTCTCCTTAGAGCCTATTCAGAATCTTTTACAGGGGGCTTTTTCTCTTTGCAAAAAGCCCCTTCTTGTGGGAACTCCCCCTCAACGGTGGAGAAAAGGATCGAACTGCCCCAGCCTTGCCGGGGTGGGGCCAAACGTCCGCTGTCCTGAGCCGCTCAGGCGACCCGCACCGTCATCCGTACGGTGGTACCCACGCCGACCTCGCTCTCGATCGTCATTTCATCGGCGTTCCGCTTCATGTTCGGCAAGCCCATCCCGGCCCCGAAGCCCAGGTTGCGCACGCTGTCCGGGGCGGTAGACCACCCCTCCTGCATCGCAAGTTCGATGTTCGGGATGCCCGGCCCCTGATCGGAGAGCACCATTGAGACCTCCTCGGGCGAAACTTCCACCACGATCTGCCCGCCGCCGCCATGGATGGCGAGGTTGATCTCCCCTTCATAGAGCGCGATTGCTACCCGGCGTACCGCCCCCGGCGCCACGCCCAGCTTTTTCAGCAGGCGTTTGACATCGCTCGAAGCCTCCCCGGCGCGGGTAAAATCGTCCCCGGGGACCTCATATTCCAGACGGATCGTATCAGACATCCGTGTTCTCCCCCCCTTTCAGGCCGTTCTCATACAGCCTGCCGCAGGCGGCGAACATCGGATACCGGGTGCTCATGACCGCGATTCCCCGCTCCTGCGCCAGTTGGACGATCGACTCATCCGGGCATTTCCCCCGCACAAAGACGATGCAGAGCATATCCATCATTTCGGCGGTGCGCACCGCCTGTGAATTGAGCAGCCCGGTGAGCAGGACGCTCTGGTCCTTCACGTAGGCGAGCACGTCGCTCATCATGTCGCTGCCGCAGGCGGTTTTTACCGCCGCATCAAACGATGTGCCTTCACAATAGACGGTCGCGTCCAGAATCGGCTGAATCTCCCTGACTGTCATAATGAATCCCCTTTCGTTAGTTCCACTCGGGTTTCCTTTTTTTATATTGTAACATTTTTCGGGCGGTTGGCGCAATCCGCTTTTGGAGATTTTCCACCAGACACAGAACCTCCACCCTTATCAAACGTTTTGCCAGCCTCTTCAAAGCGCTGGAACCCAACAAACATGCTGCCGCAGTTTCCTCTTGATTGCAGGAAAATCCGGCCGGCACTGCGCAAATCTCCTAAATCAAGGAAAATTTTTGGCCAATTGTCGTTAAAATCGACAGTCTGGGTAGATTTTTTGCAATTCCCAACAGAAAATCATGGACTTTAAAAACCGGTTCTGGTATAATTGTTATAATTTAAACGGGGAACGACGAGCGGGCTGTTCCCGCACCGCAACTCCCTGAAGGAGGTTATCATTGGCATGGCAACTACCAAGGCGGCGATCCCTTTTTCCGGTACCCCTGCGCAGCAGGCACAGCTGGAGAAGGTGATCGAAGCGCATAAAGACCAGAAAGGCGCGCTGATGCCGGTTCTGCAGGGAGCGCAGGAAATTTATGGCTATCTGCCCATCGAGGTGCAGAAGATGGTTTCCGACGGGCTTGGCATCCCGCTCGAAGAGATCTACGGCGTGGCTACTTTCTATTCCCAGTTCACCCTTGTCCCAAAAGGGCAATATAAGATTTCGGTCTGCCTGGGCACCGCGTGTTACGTCAAAGGCTCGGGCGACATCTTCAACAAACTTTCCGAAAAGCTCGGCATCGCCAGCGGCGGCTGCACCCCGGACGGCCGGTTCAGCCTCGACGCCTGCCGGTGCATCGGCGCGTGCGGGCTTGCCCCGGTGCTGACCGTCAACGACGAGGTTTACGGGCGGCTGACCGTGGACGACGTGGACGACATCCTCGCAAAATACGGGGCATAAAGGATGCAGGAACTGTCGCTGAACATACTGGATGTCGCACAGAATTCGGTGCGGGCGGGCGCCACGCTGACCGAGATCACGGTTGATGAACAGCCGGCGGACGACCGGCTGACCATCTCGATCCGGGATAACGGCTGTGGGATGACCCCCGAGCAGGTCGGGCAGGTCACCGACCCGTTTTTCACCACCCGCACCACCCGCAAGGTCGGTTTGGGGGTGCCGCTTCTCAAGATGGCGGCCGAATTGACCGGCGGCGGGCTGGAGATCACCTCCGAGCCGGGGCGCGGCACCGACCTGCGCGCGGTGTTCGGGCTGAACCACATCGACCGGATGCCGCTCGGCGATATTGCGGCGACCATCTGCTCGCTTATCCAATGCAACCCGGACATCGACTTTCTATACACCTTCCGCCATGGGGACGCCTCGTTCTGTGCGGATACCCGGGAGTTTCGCGCGGTGCTCGAAGGGGTCCCGCTCTCCACCCCCGAGGTGGTCGCCTATATCGGCGGCTATATCCGGGAAAACACGGCGGAAATTCAAAACCAATCTAGTTCGGATGGAGGAATCGAACCATGAAAAGTCTGGCAGAGCTTCAGGCTATCAGAGATAAAATGAAAAATAACATGGGCGTGCGCGGGGACGACACCGGCAATATCCGGGTGGTCGTCGGGATGGCAACCTGTGGGATTGCCGCAGGCGCACGCCCGGTGCTTCAGGCGTTCACCGAAGAGGCTGCCGCGCGCGGGCTCACCAATGTGACCATCTCACAGACCGGCTGTATCGGCATCTGCCAATATGAACCGGTTGTTGAGGTGATGGAACCCGGCCGGGAGAAGGTCACCTATGTCAAAATGGACCCCGATAAGGCGGAGCGTGTGGTTGCGGAGCACCTCGCCGGTGGGAAGGTTGTCACCGAATACACCATTGGCGCTGCCAAATAAGAAAGGAGGAGAACCGTCATGTATCGTTCCCATGTTCTGGTCTGCGGCGGTACCGGCTGTACCTCTTCCGGCTCCGCCAAGATCATCGAAGCGTTCGAGGACGAGATCCGTCAGGTTGGGCTGGAAAATGAGGTCAAGGTCGTGCGCACCGGTTGTTTTGGGCTTTGTGCACTCGGTCCGGTCGTCATCATCTATCCCGAGGGCTCGTTCTATTCCCGCGTCAACCCCGACGATGTCAAGGAGATCGTTGACGAGCATCTGCTCAAGGGCCGTATCGTCAAACGCCTGCTCTACACCGAGACGGTCGAGGAGGACACGGTCAAATCTCTCAACGAAACCGACTTCTACAAAAAACAGATGCGGGTCGCGCTGCGCAACTGCGGCGTTATCAACCCCGAGGACATCAATGAATATATTGCCTATGACGGGTACCAGGCGCTCGGCAAGGTGCTGACCGAGATGACCCCCGACGACGTGATCGACGTGATGAAACGGTCGGGTCTGCGGGGGCGCGGCGGCGCTGGCTTCCCGACCGGCCTGAAATGGAGCTTTGCAAAGGCGTCAGTCGACGATCAGAAGTATGTCTGCTGCAACGCCGACGAGGGTGACCCGGGCGCGTTCATGGACCGTTCGGTCCTCGAGGGCGACCCCCATGCGGTGCTCGAGGCAATGGCAATTGCCGGTTACGCAATCGGCGCGAACCAGGGCTACATATACGTCCGCGCGGAATATCCGATCGCGGTCAAGCGCCTGGAAATCGCGATTGGGCAGGCGCGTGAAATGGGCCTGCTCGGCAAGGATATCTTCGGCTCTGGCTTCGATTTTGATATCGAGCTGCGGCTCGGTGCGGGCGCGTTTGTCTGCGGCGAGGAGACCGCGCTCATGACCTCGATCGAAGGGCACCGCGGCGAACCCCGTCCGCGTCCGCCGTTCCCGGCAGTCAAGGGGCTGTTCGGCAAGCCGTCGGTCCTCAACAACGTTGAAACCTACGCCAATATTCCCCAGATCATCCTGAAAGGCCCCGAATGGTTCGCTTCGATGGGGACCGAAAAATCCAAGGGGACCAAGGTGTTCGCGCTCGGCGGAAAGATCCACAATACCGGCCTGGTAGAGGTCCCGATGGGCACCACCCTGCGGGAGATCGTCGAGGAGATCGGCGGCGGCGTGCCGAACGGCAAGAAGTTCAAGGCCGCGCAGACCGGCGGCCCTTCGGGCGGATGTATCCCCGCTTCGCTGATCGACACCGAGATCGACTATGACAACCTAATCGCGATCGGCTCGATGATGGGTTCGGGCGGGCTGATTGTCATGGACGAGGACAACTGCATGGTTGACATCGCGAAGTTCTTCCTCGAGTTCACCGTGGATGAGAGCTGCGGCAAGTGTACCCCCTGCCGGGTGGGCACCAAGCGGCTTTACGAGATGCTCGACAAGATCACCCAGGGGCGCGGCACCCTTGAGGACCTCGACAAGATGGAGGCACTCTGCCACTACATCAAGGAAAACGCCCTCTGCGGATTGGGGCAGACCGCCCCGAACCCGGTACTCTCTACCCTGCGGTATTTCCGCGACGAGTACGAAGCGCATGTCGTGCAGAAGACCTGCCCGGCTGGGGTCTGCAAAAAGCTGGTAAGCTACACGATCCTCGCGGACAAATGCCGGGGATGCACCCTCTGCGCCCGTCAGTGTCCGGTCAACGCGATCTCGGGTACGGTTAAGAATCCGCATGTCATTGACAAGGAAAAATGTATCAAATGCGGCGCCTGCATCGAAAAATGTAAATTCGGCGCGATCATCAAGAAATAAGAAAGGAGCGTGCCAGAAATGGAACTTGTGAACATCAAACTCAACGGTATGCCCTTGTCCGTGCCGAAAAATTATACCATCCTTGAGGCTGCGCGGTCGGCGGGCGTTGAGATTCCCACCCTCTGCTATCTCAAGGAGATCAACGAAATCGGCGCCTGCCGGATCTGCGTGGTCGAGGTGAAGGGGGCTAAATCCCTCGTTGCAGCCTGTGTCTACCCGGTTTCCGAGGGGATGGAGGTCGTCACCAACTCCCAGCGGGTGATCGACGCCCGCCGGACCACCCTCGAGCTGATCCTCTCCACCCACAATAAACGCTGCCTCTCCTGCGTGCGTTCCGGCTCGTGTGAGCTTCAGAAGCTCTGCTCCGACTATGGGGTCGAGAACGAGAACCGGTTCCTCGGGGAGAATCCGGTCTACCCGATCGACCATTCGGCGGTGCATATGTACCGCGACAACAGCAAATGCGTGCTCTGCCGCCGCTGCGTCGCCGCCTGTGCCAAATGGCAGGGGATCGGCGTGATCGGCCCGAACGAGCGCGGGTTTGCCACCCATATCGGCTCGGCGTTCGGCGCTGGGCTGGGGGACACCGCTTGCGTCTCGTGTGGACAGTGCATCGTCGTCTGTCCGACCGGCGCACTCTCGGAGCACGATCATACCCAGCAGGTCTGGGATGCGATTGCTGATCCGTCCAAATATGTCATTGTACAGCCCGCGCCCTCGATTCGCGCGACCCTCGGCGAGGCGTTCGGGATGCCGGTCGGCACCGATGTAACCGGCAAACTGGCCGCGGCTCTGCGCCGTCTCGGGTTTGACAAGGTGTTCGACACCGATCTCGCTGCCGATATGACCATCGTGGAGGAAGCTCATGAGTTTGTCGAGCGGGTCACCAAGGGCGGCGTCCTGCCGATGATTACCTCCTGTTCGCCCGGCTGGGTCAAATTCTGTGAGCACTACTTCCCTGACCAGCTCCCGCACCTCTCGACCTGTAAATCTCCCATGCAGATGTTTGGCGCTGCGGCCAAAACCTGGTATGCACAGAAGATGGGCATCGATCCGAAAGACATGGTGGTGGTCGCGGTCATGCCCTGCACCGCCAAGAAGTTCGAGGTTGGACGGGATGACCAGGACGCGGCGGGGGTCCCGGATGTGGACATCGCTATCACCACCCGCGAGCTTGCGCGGATGATCAACCGCGCAGGCATCAAATTTGAGATGCTGCCCGATGAGGACTTCGACGACCCGATGGGCGAATCCACCGGCGCGGGCGTCATCTTCGGCGCGACCGGCGGCGTCATGGAAGCAGCCCTGCGTACAGCCGCGGAGTGGGTCGGCGGAAAGCCGCTCGAAGCGGTTGAATTCAAGGAGGTCCGTGGCACACAGGGGATCAAAGAGGCTTCCTACCAGGTGGGCGATCTGACGGTCAAAGTCGCGGTCGCGTCTGGGCTTGCCAATGCGCGCGAGATCATGAACCAGGTGCGCGCGGGAACTGCCGACTACCAGTTCATCGAGATCATGGCCTGCCCGGGCGGATGCGTCAACGGTGGCGGGCAGCCAGTCCAGCCTGCCAGTGTGCGTAACTTCGAAGATCTCAAAGGCAAGCGTGCGGCGGTCCTTTACAACGCCGATGCTGGCAAGCCGCTGCGCAAGAGCCACGAAAACCCCTCGCTTCTGAAAATCTATGAAGAGTTCTTCGGAGAATTCGGCTCGCACAAGGCGCATGAGGTCCTGCATACCTCCTACGTGGAAAGGGACCATTTTTAACATCATCGTTGAGGGTCCGTGGCTGCGCCTCCTTTGTGGGGGCGTGGCCGCAAGGCTCTACAGTATAGAGAAAGGTGGTCAGTCATCATGAAGAACAAGCTGTATAAAAATGTGATGGAAGATCTGGTGGAATTTCGGTTCGATGAGATTCAAAACACACTCGACTGCTGTACTTGTGAGCACTGCCGCAACGACATCATCGCTTATGCGCTCAACCTGCTTCCACAGAAGTATGTCGTGAGCGATAAGGGGGCGGTCTATTCCAAGATCACGATGGTGGGCGCGCAGCATAGTTCGGACATTATGGCGGCCCTCACCAAAGGCGCGGAGATCGTGAAAAAATCTCCCAGACATTGACCTCCTGCCCCACAGGGGAAAAAAGGCGGCATGGTTTTCACCATGCCGCCTTTGTCTGCCCCAAGCGTCCGGAAAAGCATATTCGGCGGCTTCGCTCAATCATAGCGGCCAACTGCGAACAATTGCGGGGAACCCTTTTTCCCAGATACCACCCCAGATCACAGTTGACAAATCCTGCTGGTACCTTTATAATAGGAATAAACTCCATGTTTTGTATTTCCTTTATTGCCTTTCTCGGGTAGATACCCCTGTAGCGGAATAGGCCGCAAGCCCTTCCAGAAAGAGTGCACCAAACAGCGTCCTGGACTAGGAAGGAACCGGTTGCGAATTCTGCCCTTTCATCGTTTTTAGAAATGTTTTCGTAGCTCAGCAGGATAGAGCGACCGCCTCCTAAGAGAACCTAAAGATTCCCCCAGGAGGCGGCCCAAAAAGTCAATATTTATATTTGCGCCCGTAGCTCAGCAGGATAGAGCGACTGCCTCCTAAGCAGTAGGCCGGGGATTCGAGTTCCTCCGGGCGCGCCATAAACCCTGCCGCAGAGCGCATTTGCGGCTTTTTTGGTTGCTAATAGGAAAAATCATGTGGCCGGAAATCGGAAATCCCATTCCCCTTTGATTAGCAGCGGCCTTTGCTAATAATCGTCCCTCGATTTTAAGGAAAAAACGTTGCTTTTCGGGGAATTTGCTAATACGGCATTTCCTGCCCCCGCCTGTGGTCTGCTAATAATTAGCGGTTATTAGCAGCCTGGATGGTCTGGAGGAATTGTGTTAGCAGCTCCGGGTTTTCCTGGGCGAGCTTCAGGAGAGTCTGCATCCCTTCGGATACGCTCTCTTGCGGCTCGCTTTTTTCTGTCCTGCCATAAAATTCTGAGTCCAGCTTTTCAGCGATCTGCCTGCGGTTCTCGTCCAGGATATGCGCGTATCGCTTTGTAACCATGTCCGGAGTGTTCCAACCGCCATCTCCCTGCACCGCCTTTAAGTCTCCACCTGAAAGAACCAACTTTTCACTGGCGCTGGTGTGACGAATGCTGTGGAAAACCAAATTTCCCGCATCAATGTCAGGGTCGTCCATCTCCGCAAGCACCTCTTTGAATCGCTTGTTGAGATGTTCGGTCATAATAGGGCGACCGTTGGCTTGGCAGATTACCAAGCCGTAATCCATGTAGCTGTCCGGCCCCAACTCCATTTTCAGCTTTTCCTGTATCTGTTTTAGGGCTTTTAGGGCTTGTTTGAAAAATACATATTGC
>JAETRV010000025.1 GCA_021770005.1 Anaerotruncus sp.
ATTCATAATCGGAGGATGTCGGATGGACGAGGCATTTTTTCGCCCTGCAAGGCGAAAAAACGCAGACAATACTTTGTGTATTGCAAGGTTTTTCAACGCAGCAGGTCGGAAAAAGGACCGTTCAGACGGCGTCAAACGGTTGTGAATACGGGTTCTTAAACGAGGACAGGCCCTACCCGCTGAGCTGGGCACGCAGAGCCGCAAGAATTTTTTTCTCCCTGCGGGAAACCTGCACCTGTGTCATCCCCAGCACCTGTGCGGTCTGGGTCTGGGTCTTTTCCGAGAAATACCGAAGGACGATCAACTTGCGGTCGTTCGGCGCAAGCTCCCCGACCACCTGTTTGAGCGCGATCAGGTCGGAAAGCAGGTCCTCCGGGGATTCAACCGGCAGGTCGATCTGCATCCCTCCATCCTCATCACTCCCGGTCAGCGAGATGGGCGGCGCGGAGGCGCAGACCGCCTCCACCACCTGTTCTTCCGGCAGATCGAGCGACTGGGCGAGTTCCGAGATGCCCGGTTCCCGTCCCCAAAGATTGGAGAGCCGCTCCCGTTCCCGGTTGACCCGGATGGACAGCTCCTTGAGGGTGCGCGAAACCTTGACCGCGCCGCCATCCCGGAAGAGACGGCGCATCTCACCGAGGATGACCGGCACCGCATAGGTCGAAAAGCGCACCCCTCGTCCCTCATCAAACGCATCCGCCGCCTTGCAAAGCCCTATGCATCCCGCCTGAAATAGGTCGTCATATTCGATCCCTCTGCCTTTAAACCGGTGCGCACAGGAGTGCACCAGCCCGATATTGTTAGAGATCGTTTCCTCCCGTCTGGCTGCGGACGCCTGACATTCGATCATCGGCCTCATTCCCCCTTGCAGCGGATGCTCCTTTCCAGCGTCACCGTTGTCCCCTTCCCCTCTTTGGAAACGACCTTCACCCGGTCCATCAGGCTCTGCATCACTGCAAAGCCAAGGCCGGCGCGTTCCTCCTCGGGGGCAGAGGTATACATTGGTTCCATCGCCCGCTGGATATCCGGGATTCCGCAGCCTTTGTCACGCACCTTGATCTGAATGCGGCGGTCCGGATAGAGATTCGCAGATATGTAAACGACCCCCAGGCGGTCGCGGTATCCATGTACAATGCAGTTGGTCACCGCTTCGCTGACCGCTGTCTTGATGTCCGCAAGCTCCTCGACCGTCGGGTCGAGCTGCGCTACAAATGCCGCGACTGCTGTGCGGGAGAATGCTTCGTTCACCGACCTCCCCTCAAATTGAACTTTCATCGCATTGATCGGTTTCATGCTTCCTCCCCTCCGATCTCCAGTGGGATTTCTTCCAGCTCTTCTTCCACGCTCCTGGTTTCCGCCATTTCCTCTTCCGAAGCAGGTTCCGCTGAAAGAACCTTCCGCCTACGCTGTTCCGGCTTGTCCAGAATTGCAAGACGGTCCAGCCCTGCAAGCATCATCACCTTTTTCAGGTGCCCTGCAATATTGACAAGATGCAGGCTTCCTCCCAGCTCCTGCATCAGTTTGTACCGTCCCATTACCAGACCGATCCCCGAGGAATCCATAAAGCTGACCTCTCGGAAATCCAAATCCAGCTCCTGCACCTGCCCGGTCATAACCGCATTGTCGATCGCTTCACGCAATTCCTTTGCATTGTGATGGTCGATTTCACCGATCAGCCGCGCAATGCAGTATTCCTCGGCAATCTCAATTTGTACAGACATCGTTTCTACATCCTTTCTATTGTCGAACAGCTGCACACTACCCGAAAAAATAAAAAGCTCTATCACTAGGATAGAGCTTTTTGGATAAAAAGATTGTCGCAAATGGTCGGGCAGTGTGGATTTCTCAATGGGAGTCTGTTGCAGCGTCTCACACAAAACATAAAAGTTTCAAACAATCAGAGAGAGCAGCCCCATTATGCCTTCCGGTATTTCCAGAACCAGATGCCGCCCATCGCTGCCGCCGCTGCGATTAAAAAGATCAGCAAAGCCGTTGTACCGCTGCCGCCAGTTTGTGTGGAATCGCTTATGGGCGTGGTTTCCGATTCATAGATATTCGGAATGTTTTTCTCCACGCCCTGTTCTGCCAGCTCTGAGGTCTCAGCAAGGCCCCGTTGGGGATGGGTGATCTCCGGCGTGCCTGCTGGCGTCAGAATGTGATCCGCAAGAACGGGTGCTGTTACCTCCCACACGCCGCCTGTCGTCGGATTCAGCTTGCTGGGGTCGTGGGCAGGAGTCTCAAACTTCCTACCTGCCAGGTAGGAGAGGGGATAGAAAATCCGGTTGGACTCATTCAGCGCCGCTTCGGACGGGATGGTAATCTTCTTTCCGCCGTTCCATGTGATCACCAGGGTGATTGCTTCACTCTTGCGCAGAGCATCCATCACGCGGGCGGGCAACCGGTCATAGCCGCGGGCGTTTACCTTGACGGTATCGCCGGGTTTCGCATGCTCGATGGTGTCCTGAACCTCTTTCCAGAAGGTATACTCGGTATTCCGGTAGCTGGAGCCGCCTTTGGAGGAGCTGTCCGACGACGAACCGCCATCTGTAGAGCCGCCGCCCGTGGAACCGTCACCTGTGGAGCCGCCGCCCGTGGAATTATCGTCCGTGGAACCACCGGTTTTGTCATAGCCAATAGCATAGGTGGAGAATTTGCTGGCATAGATGGTCACCAGACCGGTACCAATCTCATACCGTTCACCGGAGCCGCCGTTTGACAGAGCCTCTGTAACGCCGTCATGTGTCCGGTAGACGGTGATGCCAGGTTTACTGGTATCGAATGGAATCTTGATTTCAATGATATGATGGTTGCTGCCGCCAATATCGGTAGGATTCCCTTGGTCAACCTGTAGCATCAAACGAATATCCAGATAAAGCCCGATTTCCTTGCCCGACTGATCGGCGAAAGAGGCAACCGGTGTCTGGTTGTCCTGCTTGGTTTCTGATGCTACATGCAAAGCAACGGTAATGGATGTGCTGCCCTGCGGAATATCCTGTCCGGCAGCGATCTGTTCTACGCCGCCTGCGACGATAGCGGGAACCCCATTTTCTACCTTCACCTCACTGTTTTTCTTCTCTTCTGGTAGGGAGATATTCTGTTCCACCGCATTTCCATCTGTAAGTTCCACAAGGATGGTCATAAACTTTCCATCCTTCTCCGCCTTGACATTATAGAAACCGGGAATCATGCTGGTAAAACGATATGATCCATCGGCGGTCGTTGTAACCGGAGCAACCCCGTCCACCGGTTTGCCGCCCCGCATCAGGGTGACGATTGCGCCTTCCACCGGCTGTTGATTGTCCGTTACCTCCCCGGAAATATCATAAGTATCGTCCACAACCTGTATGCTGAGTGCCTGCTGGACACTGCCTGCTGCATTGGAAGCGGTAACGGTAAAAAAGAAGGTTCCCTCTTCAGCAGGGGTTCCGCTGATAATGCCGGTCGTGCTGTCCAGCGTCAGCCCCTCCGGCAGCTTGCCGTCTGAAATACGCCAGGTAATCGGTTTTGTACCAGAAGCCGTCAGAGTCTGATGGTAGGGTTTCCCTGCCATACCGCTGGGAAGCTCCCCAATTGAAATAACCGGTGCAGTTTGCTCGATGGATTCTGTTGCAGCCAGCTGCACTACATGTCCATCGCCGTCCTGTATCTCATAATCGCTGTTGTCGCTGCTGAAATATCCGGAAGCATCGGCGCTGTTCGCACCGGTGACAGCGACCGGACTTTCCGCAGTGGGAACGGATGTCGTGGTGACGCCAAATTTTGCGCCCGCACGCAGCCCACCTGCTCCGACCAAGACAGTCGAGCCGGTTGGAAGATGGAGGTTGTTGCCCTCGGTGCCCTTGCGATTCCCTGTGACGATAGGGGAACCTGAGAGCGTGACCGTGCTGGACTTTACCACAAACAGGCCGCCTCCGTTGCCAGCTGCTGTATTTCCAGTGATCTCACCCCCGGACAGGGCCAGCGTACCGCCCATGATGCAGACGCCGCCGCCCTGGGCGGTTGCGGCATGGTTGCCGCTGATCTCACCGGCGGATAGGGAGGCTTCCCCATCGCTGAAAATGCCGCCGCCGCTCAAAGCGTTGTTCCCGCTGATCTTACCGCCTGCCATGGTGAACGACGCACCCGGCATAGCATGTACGCCGCCGCCATTTCCGGCGGTATTGCAGCAGATCTCTCCGCCATACATGGCAAACGATGCGCCGGACTGTGCCAGATAAACGCCGCCGCCCGGGCTCCCGCTATTTTCATCCAAAGCCCGTCCTTCGTTTCCGGCGATGGTGCCGCCATACAGGTTCAGTGTGCCGTCCACCAATATGCCGGGGTTGTTGCCTGCGGAGTTCCCTCGCTTTGCCCCGGTGATTAGGCCGTTTGCAATCGTAACCGGTTTGCCGGTTGCCGGATCGGTGATGGTGTGGCTGCCGCTGTCTCCGGCGCAGTCGCAGAGGCGCAGGGACGCACCCTGCTCCACATGGATAACCGGTTTCGCGATGACGCCGTTGGCCAGCGCCAGTTTATGCCCGTTCAGGCAGAGGTTCACCGCCCCTGTGACCGAAAGACTGTCGGTCAGGGTCACATCGCTGGAGAGGCAGACGTTCCCGCCCGGGAAAGCGCCGGTTCCATCCCATGCGGAAAAGTCAACCGGGTCGATGCTGCCGCATGCCGCGCTCATGTCGTGGGCGTGCTCGGGCGCGACAGGGGAAACGGCGGTCACGGTGACAGGGTAGCCCGGCATGACAAAGGAGAATTTGCCGTCACCCGCGTCGTCCACTGGCACCGTATCCGAGCCGCCGGTTTTTGTCACGATGATCCCCCCGGCCGCGCTCTCCCCGGAGATGGTGACCTTGGCCTTCTTGGACCGTTTGACCACGCCGGTTTGGTCGCCGACCTTCAGATTGTCCTTCAGGATGACTTCATAGGTGGGGATTTTCAACTCTTTTCCCTCAAGGATGATCTGGTCCTCATTGTCGGCGGTAAAATAGTCGGAGATTTCCGCATTGCCCATCCGATCGGTCCAACCGCTTGTGAACACGGTATCCCTGCCGCCGGTCGAAACGCCGATGGAGGATGGTTCCATCCGGTCTACGATCTCCGCCACCGCCAGATCCTCCAGGTAAAGGTTCTGCTCCTTGCCGTTTCTGGTGTTTCCGTCGATCTTCGCGCTCCCCGAGAGGAACAGCTTGGCGGCAAGTTTCGGATCGGACTCCCTTCCACTGATGCTTGTGGTGACAGCTACGCCGCCGCCCTCGTTTTCCAGGATCTCGCCGCCGCTCAGCCGGAAGACGCCTGATTCTTTATTGTAAGCGTTGCTTTGGACATAGACGCCGCCGCCAATGGTTCCGAAACTGACGGCGTTGCGGGAGATCTTACCACCGGTCATGGTCAGTTTACCGGTTTCCTTCACGGCAATCCCGCCGCCGCCATTGTAGCTGCCCTCGTACCGGTTGTTGGTGACCTCGCCGCCATAGAAATTCATGGTGCCTTCCAGCGAAACGCCGCCGCCCTCTCCGCTGGACCGGTTGCCGATGATGCTGCCGCCGTAGAGGTTCACGGTATTCCTGGGGTCGATGCTGGAGATACCGCCGCCCCTGGTGCTGTAATTCCCAGCGACATTGCCGCCATACATATTCAGTGTACCGTTATAAATATAGCTCGAGTAGTGATCCAGAGAGATACCGCCCCGGTTGCCGGCGGAAGGGTTCTCCGTACCGCCGGTGATGACGCCTCCGGTCAGGGTGTCGTACTCCCCGCTGGGCGGATTCTCCGAGATGGTGTAGGTGGTGTAGTTTGCGTCCCACTGGCCATAGTAGGTCTTGTTGGTGCTGTTGCAGTCGCAGAGGTTGAGTGTGCCGTACTCCTGCACCCGAACCACAGAGCCTTCCTGGTTATCCAGCTTCAGTTGATGACCGTTGAGGCAGAGGTTCAGCACCACAGGGGTATCTTCCTCACCCCGAATGGACAGGCTTCTTGAGAGGAGGGTGTCGCCGGTGAGGACCGCATTGACCACCGGCGTACTCATAGCGATCGTGCAGTCGGTGAGTGTTCCGCTCCATTCGGTATCGTAGGTGATATCGGTGTGGGAAGTGTGGTCGCCAACCGACAGGCTGCCGCCGCAGATGCAATGGGTGTGGGGGCCTGTGGTCCCGCCTGGCAAAATCTGGACCGAATAGTTCTTGCTGTTGCCCATGATGTCAGGCACATTTTCCAGATGATACGTGTCCGATTCATCCGCGGTAAAGCGATCGGAATAATCGTTGGTATCCTGAAAGTCTGTGACTTTTATCCCCTTTTTCTCATCTGGGATATAGCGGGAGCGCACCCCGATCGGTGTGACAGGGTCCAGATTCTCGTCAACCGAAACCACCCTGTTCAGGGCCAGGTAAAGGTTGCTGGGTTCGCCTGCGCTGCCCTGGGTATTTCCCGAGATATTGATGTTGCCGGTGAGAGTGACCTCGCTCTTAGGGCCTACATACAGACCACCGCCGCCGACATTCCGCGCGTCCCCCAGGTGATGGTTGTTGAGAATCGCCGCATTGTCAGACATCTTGAATACGACCCGATCCGCTGTACCAGCAACGCTGTCCGCACCCCCTTCGAGCCGTACACCGCCGCCATATCCGCTTGAATTGCGCAAGCCCGCGGTGTTGTTTCGTACGACCGCATTGCCGGACATCTCAAACGTCGTGACCGCGAGCACCTTACTCATCGAGCTGGCACTCACACCGCCGCCGCTCAGGCCAGCGGTATTGCCTACGATTGCTCCTCCATGCATATAAAAGGACGCATTTCTCTGCATGCCGGTACCGTCGCTGTCGCCGCCAACCACATATACGCCCCCGCCATTCCCCGGCGCGTGGTTTCCCACAATATTGCCGCCATACATGTGGAAGGTGGCGCCCAGTTCCTGCATGCCCACAAAGATCCCGCCGCCGTTGCCGTAGTAAAGCGAACTGTTTGACGGGCTGACCCCTCCGGTGATGACGCCGCCGGTCAGGGTTTCGGTTCCGTTTGCTTCGTCCAACACCCACAGGCCATCGAGATTGGGGGTAAACTTGTGCTGTGTCTTTCCACAGTCGCAGAGGTTCAAGGTGGTCCTTGAGGCCAGCCGAATCACCGGGTGCGAACCGCTTCCCTTCAGCACATGGCCATTCAGGCAAAGATTGACCGTTGTGTCCGGGCCATAATTGCATGTGATTACATTCGACAACTCCACATCATCGGTCAGGTAGAGATTGACGACACCGTCTTTGTCGCTATCGGTAAAATTGATGTCTGTGCCATCCCATGCCTCAAACGTGATCGTATTTCCGGTCTCCGCACAGTCCACGCTCATTTCATGGATGTGGTCGCCCTCCAGCGTCATGAGCTGGTTGTTGAAGAAATCGAATAGGCTTTCAAAAACCTCCAGATGGATGAGCCGCTCCTTTTCCTTCTCGCTCAACGCCTCATAGGCTTCAAACGCCGCCTGTAGCCGGTCATAGATTTCCTGCTGTTGCTCTTTGGTCATTTCCTGCACCTGTTCCACCGTAGGCAGGGCGTCGATGAGCTGCTGTACCTCCTGTACTGCCGCGGCGGACTGCTTGCACTGCTCGCAGTTGGCCGGATCAAAGATACAGGGGCTCCCCTCCACAGCGGGGGAGTAGCTGCACCCATCCGCGTGGTCGATCTCGCCATCGTCGTCGGTATCGGTGCAGCCCATGTCACAGGGAACCTCCGGGGTGCCCTCGACATAGCCGCATTCCTCGTTGTGTTCCGTATGGTGTTCGCACGAACTGTTTACGCCGTTCGTGCCGCTATCCTGTACGTCTTCGGCCCAGACGGTGGTCCCCATCTGGGAAACAACCATCGCTGCCGCCAGTATAAAACTGAAAATTCTTTTCCTCATATCGTTTCTCCTTTTAGGGCTTGTTTGAAAATAGAGAGATTGACGGATTTTTCGCAAGAGACGAGCAGCTGCAAGAAGAAAAGCGCAGAAATACTCTATGTATTCCGAGCATTTTCGACGCAGCAGATGCCGTTCCTTGTAGAAAAAGACGGTAATTTCGATTTTTCAAACAGCCCCTAGATTCTGTGTTGCAGTGCTGCCGGTTCAGACGAAGAATATGTAAAAAGGTGCGTCTCTCCCATGGAAAATCCATAGAAAAGATGCACCTATCCATCTATCATTCCGTTTTTGAGTAGCAAAAAAGGCAGAACTTAAATTCTGTTCAATGGTAATGTAGCGTTCCATCTTTGTCAACCCTTTCTGAGGAAAATACGTCCAAACTTTTCGCTATAGATTTATGCAATTTTATTCATATACTCTCTTTGTCACAGTGATGGCGGGACATAGCTTGGAATCAAATCAACATCAAAGAATAGATTGTATAGCTCATCTAATAGGTCAGGCATAGACATATTCCTGTAATACCATAGCAGATGGTGTTCCCTTTGGTTCAGCGTAATCAGCACAGGGAGCTTGCCGCAAGACGGATAAGGGACGGGTGTTACAGCAACGCAGATACCGGTACTGCCGAACGATGCATCCAATACCGCTTTCAGATGCTGCAAAATGCTGTATAGATCATCGCTTGCCTCTATAGGGCAGTCGGTGACTGCATCTGTCAGGTCGCCCCTATGTTTTGCAGCGAAATCTGTCATAGCGCTCATGCTCCTTTTCGATCCAACATACAACGCTTTCCCTCCTTTATACACATGGGAGAATGGCAAAATGTTTGCAATATGTCTAAATTATAGCAAATAAGAGCCCCCATTGGGGGCTCTTATCGAAAACGTCTTTTGAAACTGCGAAAACAGTTATGCTGGAATATCCCTCAGTACAGCTTTAAGGACAAACTCCTGCCCTTGTACCTCCACGCTGAACCAACCGTCGTATCGATGTACCGTCTTCTGAATACTCAGCAGGCCGAAGCCGTGTCCCTGCTCCTTTTTGCTGCTGGCAGGAAGGGTACCGCGCCGGAATCCCATCGCGCCGGAAATAGGATTGATTACGGTGATGACGATCCGCCCGTCCGTCCGGGTTGCTTGTACCTTCAAGGAGCGCGGAATATCCTGGGGGAGCTTTTCCACGGCCTCTATGGCATTTTGCAGCGCGTTGCCAAAGATTACGCACAGATGCAGCGGGTCTACAATGTTCAGAACCGGCAG
The DNA here is from genome assembly GCA_021770005.1 of Anaerotruncus sp. GTDB lineage: Bacteria > Bacillota > Clostridia > Oscillospirales > Ruminococcaceae > Anaerotruncus. Next base: position 9,145 of record JAETRV010000025.1, read on the forward strand.
GTGTGTCTGACATTGGAACCCTATGCCTTGTTTTTCGCAGATCGCCTCGTAATGGTTGAGCAGGGCGTTCACCGCGCCGCTGATACAATACGGGTGATAGATCGAGGTCGGGAGAGAATCCTCCATAGCCGCAACATAGGAAGATATCCCGTCTATATCCTTTTGACCACACAGGCTGCTTAGGGTGTTGACATGGTGGCGCAGGTCGTGAAGATGGATGCGGTTTTCCTGAATCTGGGCTGTCAGCTCGGCATAATACCGCTCGGACAGCGCCAGCTGGGCTTCCAGCTCCTTAGTCCGTTCAGCCGCGGCCTGTACCCGGTTCAGAGAAACGACCAGCATGGATAAAACCACGCCGCTGCTCACGCATACCATCAGCAGATTGATATGCTCCCCTTGCCGGTGGAAGATCAGATCGGGATAGATGGTCATCAAGAGGATCATCATCTCCTGTAAAAATACCGTCATAGCCAGCGGCGTCCACGGCACCCCTTCCACATTCAGCAAGCGTTTAAATCGTGGAATCAGGAACAGCACCGCAAACACGGTGCCCAAAAGCACGCCAATCATCCGTACAGTGAGCATCCCCATATTGGCTGTATCGAATGGGAAGAACCAGGACCCCACCACATAGCCCGCTGTGGAAGCAAGAACAGAGGCAACATCGCATGAGAAGAAGATGCACCAGAACTGCCCGCCTCTCTGACGGGCAACAAACAGCCCCACAATGATCTGGGGAAACCAATAGACCACACCAAAAATCATAATTGCGGTTTCCGGATCGAACAGAAGCGCCAGAACACCACATCCTCCCAGCAAAGCTAGCCCTACCGTATTAAAGAGCAAAAAAGTGGCCCTTCTGGAAAACCGGGAGTGCAAAGCCGCTGCCATTGTGTTTAGCTGGCAAAAGATCAACACTGTATTAAAAATTAAGTTGGTGATGTGCAGGCTCATACTTCCCTTCCTTTTCCGGTCAATGCATATTCCACAAAAAAGCGGTAGTAGGTATCCGCCATCACCTTGCGATCCCGTATACGGATGGGGATTGCCCTCCCATCCTTGAGGACGAAATCCTCATTCACATCGGCGATATGCTCCATATTGACAAGGAAGCTCTGATGACAGCGGAGAAAGCGTTCGTCTAGCCGGGTGGCCAGTTCTCCTAGCTTTTCGCTGCTCCCGATCACCTCGCCGCTGGCCAGATGAATGCGGATGCTGTGATTGTCGCTCTCGATAAAAAGGATCTCTTCCAGAAAAAGATATCTGTGCCGCCGGTTCGAACGGACGCAAACACGCTGCTTGTCCGGCTGAATAAGTACCCGCTCCAGCAGCTTTTGCAGCTTCTCTTCCTGCAAAGGCTTAAGCAGATAGCCGGCCGCCTCCACATCATAGCTCTCCACGGCGAAATCCGGCGAGGTGGTGAGAAAGATAATGGGCATTTTTTGTCCCTGCTCCCGTAACTTTTGAGCAATTTCTATACCGGTAAATCCATCCAAAAAAATATCTAAAAATAGCAGGGAAAAATCCTGATATCCCTCCTCCAAATCTGCCAACAGGGCTTCCCCGGAAAAATATGTAGCAATCCGTATTTTCTCTCCACGGCCACACAATAATTTTTCCAATACATCTCGAAGGTGGTATTGATCGTCCTGCACATCCTCACAAATCCCAATATTCAGCACATTTACATTCCTTTCTATGTTTCGTGTTTCTGTATGCACCTTTGCATGCTACCTGTTAGCCTAATGAAATGCCTGTTTCATATCTAAAGTTTGAGTCGATTTCTTGTGCCCGCTGCGGTTCGCAGTGCGGCAGCAGTCAGGTGAATTGCCGCCCAAAGGGCGGCAAGAGGGAACTTTTTCTCTTAATGATAAAGTTCCCTGCAAAAGATTCTGAACAGGCCCTAATACAAATACTGCTCAAGGGCATTCTATTCCGAACTTTAAGTATATCAAATAAGGGCCCCTATGTGGCGCCCTTTGCGAAAATGGCTTTTGAAATTGCGAAAATAATCATACTGCCGGGCAAAGAAACGTGTTCTGCGAAAGACCTTCCCACGGTTGCAGCAGCCGGGCAGCACCCAGATAAAAAGTAACGATAGGCAGGCCAGCCCTCACCTGCATCAAGTCACATCCTTTTGCACTTGATACACTCTTTTACATCTCTCCGGCAGCATGACTATGCTTCCAAACAGACACTTCAAAAGGATTCCTGTGCTTTCTCGTTTTTCTGCCCGTTCTTTTGGGAAGGGTCCGACGCAATCTCCAAATAAGCCTTCAGATAATCAATCCGTTCTCCATCCTCTTTTGCGGTGAGCAGATAACGGGCCAACAGGCATCCGGTACGGTAACGGGTTTGGAGACGGGTCAGCGTCTGGATCACATCACTTTCGTAATCTCGGTCCACTTTTTCTCGGATCAAAAATGTGACAAAGTGGGTTCCCGGACGTTTTTTCCAAAGCAGGTTTTGCCCGCTGTACTCCGGAGAAACAATGATGCTTCGAACCTCGGTAGACATATCCTGCGTATTGAAGTACCGCACATAGCAGGAGGGGTCCTGGACATATTGTGTAAGTTTGTCCCGCTCGAAGTAATCAAAGGTAGCTACTGCATCAAAAGGGACTTCTTCCTCGGAAATGCCGAGCTGCATCAACCGCTGCACAGCTTCCAGATGCTCGAGCTGGTTCTGGGTGCGGCGGTACATCTGGCCATAGCTGCGGATTTTCTGTTTCAGGTGGAGCTGGACCTCCTCTATCTGGCGGGTGTACTGTTCAAGCGTGCACTCCTCCATCTCATGCACATTGGAAACCGGAATGCCCAGATTTCGAAAAAAAATCACATTTGCGATTCTCATGAGATCCCGGATGGTATATTGACGGTATCGGTTGGCCCCTTTTTTTACCGAAAACAGTCCCTTTTCCTCCCAAAACCGGAGGGTAGGCGCCGGAATATTAAGCAGCTGGGCAATTTCACTAATTGAGAACAATTTATTCATACGATTCACCGAAAAGTTTTTCTCTATTATACCAGTTTCTGCATTGACATTCAAGCGGCTTGAATGTGTATAATTTGTTAAGAAGCGCGCTGTAACCATCAAAATCTTTTAAGAAATGAGGAGAAGGTATGGAGACTGCTAAGAAAAAACGCTTTCAATTCAAGATGCCCCACAACTATGTGATCCTGATCACGATCATGTTCCTGATGCTGATCCTGACGCACATCATCCCTGCCGGCGAATACCAGCGGGTGGAGGATCCGGTATCGGGCAAGATGGTTGTTGTGCCGGGGTCCTATGCAACGATTGAGGCGGATGCCCCGGGACTGTTCGATCTCTTCCTAGCGTTGGAACAGGGATATGTGGAAGCTGCTGACATCATGTTCCTGATCATCTTCGCTTACGGCTTTGTCTATGTATTGACCAAAAACGGAACCATGGATGCGGCACTGGGTACGATGGTCAAAAAGGTGGGCAATCAGGTACAAATTCTGATTCCCATTACCATGCTGATTCTGGGTATCCTGGCCTCCACCATGGGTATCTATGAAGAGGTGTATGGTCTGTTCCCGGTATTTGTAGGCATCTTCCTGGCCTTGGGCTATGACTCGCTGGTGGGTGGCGCTACCATCTTCCTCGGCGTGTCAATCGGTTATGCCGCAGGTACCACCAATCCTTATAACGTGGCGGTTGCGCAGGATGTGGCTGGTGTAGACCTTTATTCGGGCATGTGGATGCGCTGGCTGGTCTTCTTCGTATTCGAAGCGGTCACCATCGTCTATCTGATGCGGTATGCTCGCAAGGTGAAGGCTGACCCCACCAAATCGGTCCTGTACGGCCTGGACATGGATCAGGTAGAACGCAAGAATCTGGAGGACCTGAACGAGGTCAAGATGACCGGCCGCCAGAAGCTCTGCCTGCTGCTCTTCTTTGGGACCATCGCATTTCTTCTGTATGCGGTGCTCAAGCTCGGTTGGTATGTGGATGAGATTTCCGCCCTGTTCCTCATGGCCATGGTTGCTGCCGGGATCATCAGCGGCTATTCTGCCACCGAAATCTGCAAGACCTTTATCGAATCCACAAAATCCATGGTATCCTCCATGCTGGTGGTCGGTTTCACCCGTGGTATTACCATCCTGATGAAACAGGGCTGCATCACCGATACTATCGTGTACGGCTTGGTCAGCCTGTTGGAGGGCGGCAGCAAATACATCGCCGCTTACGGTATGCTGATTGTGCAGAACCTGATTAAGTTCTTTATCAATGGTTCTACCAGCCAGGCAACTATTACTATGCCGATCATGGCGCCCACTGCGGAGCTGGTCGGCCTGAGCAAGCAGATCGCGGTCATGGCTTACCAGTTCGGAAACGGCTTCGCAGATTTCTTCTGGCCCACCGGCTGTGCGCTCTGCTGTGGACTGATGGGCGTGCCGCTCAACAAATGGTACAAATTTGCAACCCCGCTGTTCCTGATCTTTGTTGTGTTGGAATTCGCGTTCCTGACCTTCGCAGTGGCCATCGGCTATTGCTAAATCTAGAAAACCTGTCCCGTCTTTTTCTGTAAGAACCTGTTTCGTATCTAAAGCTTTACTCAATTTTTCTCGAAAAATTGCGGGGTCGAGGGGCAGAGCCCCCCGCCGCGCGCACGCGGCGGAATACTTTATCCTGTAAGTGTAAATTGCCGCCCTTTGGGCGGCAAGAGGGGGCTTTTTACAAGAGAAAAAGCCCCCTGAGAAAAATGCTAAACAGGTTCTAATGGAAATACCGAGGCAGCAGCTTCGGGCAGGAAACAGGTTTTCACACGCACATGAAAAAATAGAGGGCAAAAAGGATATGGGATACCCGTATCCTTTTTGCAGCGTCTCACGGCAGAAAGGAGAATGTTGCATGCTGATTCAAAATGGAAATGTCCTGCTCTTTGAGGAGGGCGGATTTGTCGTACGGGACATCCGGGTGGAAGAGGGGAAAATCGCGGAGATTGCTCCTTCCCTCTCCCCCAAAGAGGGCGAGACCTGCTATGATGCCTCCGGGAAATATGTAACCCCCGGGATGATTGATGCCCACAGCCACATCTGCATCAGCGAAGAAGGGATGGGCGATGTCGGGGACGACTGCTGCGATTACTCCGATGCATTGACCCCTGAGCTGGAAGTGCTGGATGGCCTGTATCCCTTTGACCGGGCCGTCGCGGCTTCGGTTCGGTCCGGCGTCACCTGTGCCTGCGTGTGTCCAGGCAGCGATGGCGTCATAGGGGGCGTGTCTTCGGTGATCCGGCTGTCCGGCTCGGTGGCGGACCAAATGCTGGTGCGCCGGTATGCAGCCATGAAATGCAGCTTGGGCGAGAACCCCAAGTGCGCCAAACATGGATTTGCCTCCCGTATGGGGGTGGCATGGCAGTTCCGCAAATGCCTGGAAGATGCATTGGACTACCGTCATAGCAAGGAGGAAGCGCAGGCAGCCGGCAGCTATTTCAAAAAAGACCGGGGCATGGAACATATGCTGCTGGTATTGGATAAAAAAATGCCGATCCATGTGCATGCCCACCGTTCAGACGATATCTGCACCGCAGTCCGGCTGGCACAGGAGTACGACCTGGACATGGTTCTGGTGCATGGCACCGATGCGATCCCTGTGGTGGATTATCTGGCGCAGTTCCCCTATCCGGTGATCGTTGGCCCTGGCATGACCCCGCGTTCCAAACATGAGACATGGGATAAAACCTATGAAACCGCTGGGATCCTGCATAAGGCAGGCATCAAGGTATGCATTACCGCTGACCACGACGTGACCCCGCTCTACTTCCTGTCGGTCTATGCCGGGCTGGCAGTGCGCTATGGGCTGGACGAGATCGAGGGCTTGAAGGCCGTCACAATCAACCCCGCTCAGGTCCTGGGGGTCGATGACCGCAAAGGCCAGCTCAAAGCCGGCCTGGACGCGGACATTGTCATCTGGTCCGAGCATCCGTTTGCCTGCAAAGCGAATCCAGAGCAGGTATTTCTGGAGGGTATTGCGGTCTGTTAAATCGGGAAGGTGCCATCGCGGGCTTCAAAGGATTTGGGGCCTGCGGTGGTTTCACCGTATGATGTAAGGAGTGTATCCGCTTGGGTAATCTGAAAAATAAGCTGTTACGCATCAAAATGCCGCATACGTATGTCCTGCTTACGATGATCCTGCTCTCGGTTGTAGTGTTGACCTATCTGATCCCTGCCGGTGAATACGAGCGGGTGTTGGACGAGGTGAGTGGAAAAATGGTGGTGCTCCCGGAATCATTCCATTATGTGGAGGGAATCCGGCCCGGTTTTTTTGATGTTTTTCTGGCGCTTCAGCATGGTTATGTCAGCGCGGCAAACATCCTGTTCCTGATTGTGTTTGCCTATTCTTATGTCTACCTTCTTACCGAAAACGGGACGCTGAATCGGGCGATTCAGGTGCTGGTCCGGTGTCTGGGCAGCCATACCTATCTGCTGATCCCGGTGTGTATGCTCCTGTTTGGCCTGCTGGGAGCGACCTTGGGCATTTTCGAGGAGACTTACGGCCTTGTCCCGGTGTTCATCGGAATTATGACCGCTCTGGGCTATGACCCGCTGGTTGGCGGCGCAATGGTCTATGTGGGGGTGGCTACCGGTTTTGCCGCCGCATTGACCAACCCGTTCTCGGTGGGGATCGCCCAGAGCATCGCAGAGGTGCCGATCAACTCCGGCCTTGGGTACCGGGTTGTCATCTTTGCAGTATTCCAGACGGTGGCCATCTGGTACGTGATGCGGTATGCGCGCCGGGTCAAAGCCGACCCTACCAAATCTGTGCTCTATGGGGAGCCCTATGAGGTACAAATCCCGGCCCCCAAGGAAGAAGATGATGTATTTACTCTTCGTCAAAAGCTGTGCCTGCTCCTGTTCTTTGTGACGATCGGTATTTTGCTGTATGGCACGACCCAGCTGGGATGGTATATTGACGAGATTGCCGCCATGTTCCTGATGATGATGGTGATTACCGGTGTGGTTGGAGGATACAACGCAACACAAATCTGCCAAAGTTTCATCGCTTCTACCAAAAGCGTCGTCCCCTCTATTCTGGTCATCGGTTTTACACGGGGGATCCTGCTCACGATGCAGAACGCTATGATCTCCGACACCATCGTGTATGGTCTGGCGCGTATGCTCAACTACTCAAACCGGGTCTTTTCTGCGGTGGGGATGTTGATTTTACAGAATATCATCAACTTTTTCATCACCGGTTCTTCCAGTCAGGCGACCATCACCATGCCTATTATGGCACCGGTGGCGGACATTGTCGGGCTCAGCCGACAGACAGCGGTCCTCTGCTATTGCTTCGGCGACGGCTTTTCTGATATGTTCTGGCCGACTGCCTGTTCCCTGGAATGTGGCTTGATGGGGATATCTTTGGATAAGTGGTACAAATTCATGGCTCCCCTGTTTGCGATTATGGTTGTGTTGCAGCTGGTCTTTATTGGAATATCGGTTTATGTATATTGATTTCTATCAAAAACGCAAGGGCTCGTAAATAGAATCCGCCGGGAGTTTTTCAACCCCCGGCGGATTTTTCTTTCGTTTCTCTAAACACAAGCAGCCTACAAGTCACCTGCTGCTAGACGACGTTGCCCCCACAAATGCCATTGTTTCGTCAATGATCTGGTAAAGCTCCTCCGGAGAGACATTGGTTGAGCCGTATTCTACTACAACACCGTCCGGATAAAGAACCCCCAAATGCCCATAATACTGCTTTTCGTCCCCCGGCTCATCGGACGGGAGCAGCCTTGCCTCCAAGACCTGCCGGGTGATCTCTTCCGCCCGGAAAAGCGGATTCTGCGTTGTATCAAAATATTCCTCTGGGATCGAATCCGCATAGGGGATTTCATACAGCCTTAGATCAAATGTCTCGGGCTTTTCTAGGTCCACAAGCCGGACAGACTGTTCCTCGGTATAATCATAGACCGAAACCCGCAGTTCTTTTGTATAATCCTGGTTGAGGAACCAAACCGAAAGTGCATAGGAATCTATCCCACCGCTTGAAAAGGTGGTCGCCGACGGTGCGGACCTTGGCAGCCAGTCCCCCCAGGGAAGCCGCTTCTGCGCCTGCTCGAGCGATTCCAACGGCTGATAATCCGGGGATACCATCTTGGGAGCATAGTCGGTACCCACGTCCTCCACATCGTCCACCACGTCCTCTTCCAGCGACCGCCCCATCTGCGGTTCTACCCCGTGTTCGATTGGTCCACCAGTTGACGGCTCTTCCACTAAATGAGGGGCTCCTGCCGGCGCATCCGCTGTTACGACTCCGGCTGATTCCAACAGGACATCCTCTTGATCCTCCTGGATGGAAAACGCCTGCGCTTCTGGCACCGCTCCCAATCCGGCATCTATTAGTGCAGGAACGTCCTCGGGAAAAGCTTCCGCAGCATTCTGCGAACTCATCTGCTTCTCCTCTCCGATCAGTGCACCCGCACTTTTTTCCACGCTGTTCATCACCCTCACCGACCCAAGGACCACTACAAAACAGGCAGCAACTCCGACGAACGCCCTCCAATACCAGTATCTGCGCGGTTTTTCCTCGCTCAGATCAAGATGTTCCAGCTGATAGCGCATCCTATCCGGTTGAAGCGAATGGGGGAGCCTGATGTCTTGGTTGAGTGCATCAAACTGCCCGCGAAAAAATTCCAGATTTTCCTGCAATTCTCTTTCTTTTGCCACATTCACACGCATTCACTCCTTTCTGTCCTGTCTAGCTTTCCAGCTGGGCGCGCAGCTTTTTGAGGGTGCGGTGCAGCTTGGAGCTGACCGTCCCCTGCGGCGCGCCGAGGATTTGGGCGGTTTCCCGTACGGTATATCCCTGTACCACTGCGAGCGCGACAATCTGCCGCTCCTGCGCATTGAGGGTTTCCAGCGCGTGCAGAAGCGCGATCTTTTGGGTAGACTGCGCTTCTACCCCCTCCCCCTCTTCCGACAGGTCGAGGAAATCATCGATATCCAATTGATTGCGTCCGCTTATGTATTGCCCGATCTTGCGTTTGCACCGGATCGACAGGATTCGCATAATCCACGGTTTAAAGCTATTCTCGTCCCGCAGCTTTCCAATCCCCTTATATGCTTCGATGAATGTTTCGCTTACCACATCCTGTGCATCGTGGGAATTGCCAAGCGAATAGAGCGCAACGCGATAGAGGTCCTCCGCAATCTGCTGGTAGACCTTTGCAAAGCTGTCCTTATCCCCAAGGCGCGCCTGCCTCACCGCATTTATGTCAACAACCATCTTATACCACCATTCTCCTGCCAAACGGTTCACCTATATAGTGGGCCGCCGGCTCCCTTTTACTGCACATCTGTAAAATTTTTATAATCAGGGGCGCGCTGCACACGGCAGCGCTTTCAAATATGAAAAATGTGCCGGCAGTCCCCACCGGCACATTCAGTATAACACACTATGTTCCGTTTGCCTATGCTTCTATAATATCGGTTGGATTTTCCACCGTCAGAATCGCATAGACACAGGTGGTCACCACCGAAAGGAAGTTTGCGAGCAGATTGATCTGCGTCTGGGTCAGATTGTCGCAGAGGATATTCGCCACCGTTGCAGCAACATAGATAAACTGCGCTCCCTGCCCACTTTTCGGCTGTGGAGCCTGATTGGACAGTCCTCCCGCCGCGGCGGCCGCGCCCTTCTGCCCCTTAATCGGCCCAAGGCTTCCCACCGTACTTGCGGTCCCAGTCGCACTTGTGCTATCGAGCGCTCCTGCACCCGCCGCCCCTACCACGCCTGCCGAGCCTGTCTCCATATGCACCACCTCCCCACACAGTTTATGCAGAGAGGATCCTTTTAGCCAACCTTCATTTTAAGATCACCGCTTTTGATCCAGCCCATCCGGAGGAAGAAATGGTAGAACACCATCGTCAAAACCGCAGGCAGGATCACCTGCATGACCGCCATTTCCGCCAACAGGATCGGAAATGCCGTGTCTGCACCCATCGCAGCGACCGTTCCAAACTGTCCAACCAGCCCGCTAGTGCCCATTCCTGCGCCTGAAGCGGTGTTGGTCATCCCGAGCACTCGGGTCGAGATAGGGCCGAGGATTGCGCCTGCCAGCGTTGGAGGGACCCACAGCATCGGACGGCGCATGATGTTTGAGAACTGAAGCATCGAGGTGCCGACTCCGACGCTCACAAGCCCGCCCCAGCCATTTTCTTTGAAGCCCATCACCGCAAAGCCGACCATCTGTGCGCAGCAGCCAACAGTCGCCGCACCGGCAGCAATCCCGCTCAGATCAAGCATGATGCAGAGAGCAGCCGAGGAGATCGGCGCAGTGAGCGCCATGCCGACCACCACTGAAACGATAATACCCATAGGGATCGGAGACAGCTCGGTCGCGGTATTGATGATCCCGCCGAGAAAACTCATGAAATCCTGGACATACGCACCTGTAAAATCACCGATCAGGCCACCTGAAACGATCGTGACAATCGGAGTGAGGATGATATCCACCCCGGTTTTCCCGGCGACCAGCGAACCGATTTCACTCCCAGCCACCGCCGCTATGTACGCGCCAACCGGCCCGCCTGCCGCGTAACCAATCGCACCACAGGCCACACAGGAGAAGGTAACCAGCGGTTTGGAGCCAAGCCCCCAGGCCACCGCGGTACCGATCGCCGCGCCGACCACCGGCGAGGAAGCGGACAACACCTCGGTGAGCACCGACAGGAAACCCAATCCCGGCAGCTTGGCAAGCTGAGAGATCACCAGACCGATGATGAGCGAAGAGAACAGCCCGAGTGCCATAGCGCTCATCGCGTCGATCAGGTAGCGTTTGAAAAACTTTTTGACCAGATCCATTGCATACAACCCTTTCTTACTCTGGCAGTTTGCCGAGGCAAACCCTGCATACCTGACCGGGTGCCGCGCGTACGCGGCTCCCCTGATCCGGATACAGGTTTCGTCCCGCGTCCTGTGGTTCCCTGCCATTTCATCGGTTGCGCAACAAAGCCATTTTTTGTTTTTAGACCCCTCCGGGCCTTTTGCATTCTAGCATAATTTACCGGGCCCGTCAACCAGCTTTTGAAGGTCAGCGGTTTTTCGCGCCGATGTCCCGGCGCAGATGCATCCCCTCAAAGGAGATATTCTCTGCGGCAGCATAAGCCGCCCTGACCGCCTGTTCCCCGTCCGGCGCGGTACAGGTCACGCCCAGCACTCTGCCGCCTGCGGTCAGATAGGAATCCCCATCCCGCTTGGTACCTGCGTGATAAACCGTCGCACCGGGGACTTGCCCTTCCGCATCCAAGCCGGAGATCTGCTTGCCGGTTTCGTATTTCACCGGATACCCCCCGCTTGCGAGGATCACGCAGGCAGCGCTGTCCTTCGAAAAACGGACCTCGGTTTCCGCCAGCCGTTTTTCCGAAATCGCCAGCATGATCTCGAGCAGGTCGGTTTCTAGCAGCGGAAGCACCACCTGTGTCTCGGGATCTCCAAAGCGGCAGTTGTATTCGATCACATACGGGCCTTTCGGGGTGAGCATCAGCCCAAAATAGAGGCAGCCGGAAAACGGCCGGCCTTCCGCCTTCATCGCATTGAGAGTCGGGCGGAAAATTCGATCCATGCAGGTCTGCGCGATCTCTGGCGTATAATGGATGTTAGGGGCAACGGTGCCCATCCCGCCGGTATTCAACCCCTGGTCGCCGTCCAGCGCGCGCTTGTGATCCATCGACGAAACCATCGGTACGACCGTCTCTCCGTCGCAGAACGCCAATACGCTGACTTCCGGTCCGGTCAGGAACTCCTCAACCACCACCTGGCTGCCCGACGCGCCGAACACCCGGTCCTCCATGATGCTGTGCAGGGCATCCACCGCTTCTGTTTGATTCTGGGCGATAATGACCCCTTTGCCGAGCGCAAGCCCATCTGCTTTGATGACAACCGGATATTCCCCCCGCTGCTCGATATACGCAATCGCCGCTTTCGGGTCGGAAAAGACCTCGTAAGCCGCAGTCGGGATGCCGTATTTTTTCATCAAATTTTTGGAAAACACCTTGCTTCCCTCGATCTGTGCAGCCGCCTTATCTGGGCCGAACGTCCGGATACCCGCCGCATGCAGCGCATCGACCATCCCGAGCACCAGCGGGTCGTCCGGCGTGACCACCACAAAATCGACGCCCTGCCCCTTGGCAAACGACACCATTCCTTCGATGTCGGTCGCCTTGACCGGCACACATTCCGCATCCGCCGAGATACCGCCGTTACCGGGCGCGCAGTAGATTTTTTCTGCCTTCGGATTCTCTTTGAGTTTCCGGATCACCGCGTGTTCGCGGCCCCCTGAACCCACCACCAATAGTTTCATTCATTTTCCCTCCATACAGCTTGCGGGGATGCGCAGAACGCATCCCCGCAGAGATTTTTCAATGATGGAACAGCCGGATGCCGGTAAACGCCATCGCAATGCCATATTTGTTACAGGTTTCGATGACATGATCGTCACGGATCGAGCCGCCCGGCTGCGCGATATACCGCACCCCGCTCCGATGTGCACGCTCTATGTTGTCTCCGAACGGGAAAAATGCGTCCGAACCGAGTGATACGCCATCCAGCGTGTCGAGCCATGCGCGTTTTTCCTCGCGGGTGAGAGGTGCGGGACATTCGGTGAAAAACTGCTGCCACGCTCCGTCGGCGAGCACATCCATGTAATCGTCCGAGATATAAACGTCGATCGTGTTATCCCGGTCGGGGCGGCGGATGTCCGCTTTAAACGGCAGGTTCAGCACCTTTTCATGCTGGCGCAGATACCAGATGTCCGCCTTATTGCCCGCCAGACGGGTACAGTGGATCCGGCTCTGCTGGCCTGCCCCCACGCCGATCGCCTGCCCGCCTTTGGCATAACAGACCGAATTGGACTGAGTGTATTTCAGGGTAATCAGCGCGATGATAAGGTCACGTTTTGCGTCCTCGGTCATCTCTTTTTCGTCGGTGACCAGATTTTCCAGCAGCGCCCCGCTGATCTCCAGCTCATTTCTGCCCTGCTCAAAGGTGATCCCAAACACGTCCTTATGCTCAACCGGCGCGGGACAATAGTCCGGGTCGATCTTCACGACGTTGTATCCGCCCTTACGCTTGGTTTTCAGGATCGCGAGCGCTTCCTCGGTATAACCGGGCGCAATGATCCCGTCCGAGACCTCCCGCGCGAGCAGGGTAGCGGTTTCCGCGTCGCAGATATCCGAAAGCGCGGCCCAGTCGCCGTAGCTGCTCATCCGGTCGGCGCCGCGCGCGCGCGCATAGGCACAGGCGACTGGTGAAAGCGCGAGGTCATCCACGAAATAAATCTTCTTTTCGGTCTCGGTCAACGGCAATCCAACCGCCGCCCCTGCCGGACTGACATGTTTAAATGAAGCTGCACTCGGCAGGCCAGTTGCCGCTTTGAGTTCCCGGACAAGCTGCCAACTGTTAAACGCGTCGAGAAAGTTGATATAGCCGGGTTTGCCGTTCAGTACCTCAACCGGAAGTTCCCCCGCCTGCATAAAGATTCTGGCTGGTTTCTGGTTGGGGTTGCAGCCGTATTTGAGTTCGAGCTGGTTTGCCATGCTGTTCCTCCTCACTGGTTTTGATTCACAATTCGTGTTTCGCAGGTGCCCGCTTCCACGTCGATATACCGCACAAAAAGCGAAACCTTGTTATCCGGGTTGAGCGCATTCCAGACCGCGTCGGTAAATGCGTCGATCCCACCGTCGATCCCGACGCAGGCCGGTTCCCCCTCAAACGACGGGATCGGGTTGCCGTCGCACCGGTAGGTGTGGATAAAATGCCCCTCTCCTGCAACCGGTTCCATATATTCATAGAAAAACCGCTGGACACTGTCCGGGTTGCCGTTCGCACTCTTGAGAATCGAGAGCTGATACCGGAATCCCTCAAGCGCACCCGAGATGCGCGGCGTGAAGTTAGGCGGGTCCGGCTCAAAAGTGCGGGTACGGAGCGCCTCTTCGAAGGTCCTGCCCTGCTGGAACGCTTCATAGACGGTATCCGTCTGGTCGCCGTTGGTCACGACGGTCACAACGCCGTCGGAGTATCCCCGCATCGGGGCTGACCCTGCGCCCTGCACAACGGGGGGCTGCTCCCCCGCGCGGATAAAAGCGATTGGCCCGTCCCCGGTTCCCGATTCCAACGACCGGAACACCCGCACCGGATGATAGATAATCAGGCTGGGGTCGGTCAGTTTGGCGGGATCGAACGCCTGGGTACGGATCCCCTCCCCGTCCTCCACAAAGACACGGTTGCGGCTATTCTCGCTGCGCCCCATGATGAAATAGACAATCACCGCATGCCGGCCGTCGGCATGTTTCCCAATCACGATACCGCGCCCGGGATAACTGTTGTTTTGCAGAAGCTGCTCCAGATTTTGTCTGTTTGCCATCTTCATCCTCCGTCTCAGTTGGATTTCGCGTTGCAGACCAGCGCGACCGCACGAGGCAGAAGTTCCCATTCCGCCTGCTCCATCACCCGGCGCTGAAGCGTTTCGGGGGTGTCGCTCGGCAGCACCTCGACCGCCTTTTGCAGGATGATCTGTCCGCCGTCGGTCACCTCGTTGACAAAGTGCACCGTCGCACCGGTCACCTTGACCCCGTAGGTCAACGCGGCCTGATGAACCCGGATGCCGTAATATCCGTCCCCACAGAACGCCGGGACCAGCGACGGATGCACATTGATGATGCGGCGGGTGTAGTTGCTCACGACCTCGCTGCCGAGGATATGCATAAACCCGGCCAGCACAACCAGGTCCGCACTGGCACGCTGGAGCGCCGCAAGGATTGCCGCGTCGTAGTCCTCGCGCGCCTTGTAAAAGCTGCGGGGGATGACCTCGCAGGGAATCCCTGCCTTTTCTGCCCGTTTGATGGCATAAGCGTCCGGGTTCGAGCTGATGACCTCGACGATCTCGCCCGCGCCCAGCTCGTCACGCTCCTGCGCGTCGATCAGTGCCTGCAAGTTGGTGCCGCCGCCCGAAACCAGTACAACAATCCGTTTTAACATAATTCGATCCCCTTTTCGCCGTTCTCGATCTGCCCGATGACTTTTGCGCGCTCACCATGCGCATTCAGGATTTCAACTGCGCGGTCCGCATCCTCCCTGCCGACCGTCAGGATCATCCCGACCCCCATGTTGAAGGTATTGAACATATCATGTTCCGGGATACCGCCCGTCTTTTGGATCAGGTCAAAGATGGGCAGTATTTCGACCGCGGCACGCTCAATTTTTGCGCGTTTCCCATCGGGCAGGGCGCGCGGGATATTTTCATAGAAACCGCCGCCCGTGATATGGGAAACCGATTTGACCGTCAGCTGCTCCATCACCGCCAGCACCGGTTTGACATAGATTCTGGTCGGGGTGAGCAACGCTTCACCGAGGGTCATGCCCAGCTCGTCATAATATTGGGAAAGCCCGCCCTTCTCAACGTCAAACACCTTGCGCACGAGGGAAAACCCGTTGGAATGCACCCCGCTTGAGGCGATTGCCACCAGCGCGTCCCCTGCCCCGACCTGGCTGGAATCGAGGATTTTGGAGCGGTCGACCGCTCCGACTGAAAACCCCGCAAGATCGTACTCGTCCTCCGGGTAAAATCCGGGCATCTCGGCGGTTTCGCCGCCGGTCAGCGCGCAGCCCGCCTGTACGCAGCCCTCAGCCACGCCCGAGACGATCGTTGCAATCTTCTCTGGGACATTTTTTCCACAGGCGATATAGTCAAGGAAAAGAAGCGGTTTCGCGCCGCAGCAGACGATGTCATTGACACACATCGCAACGCAGTCGATTCCGACCGTGTCATGCTTGTCCATCAGAAACGCCAGCTTGAGCTTGGTGCCGACCCCGTCGGTGCCCGCGCAGAGCACCGGATGCGGCATCCCGGTGAGATCCATCTCGAACAGGCCGCCGAACCCGCCGATCCCGCCGAGCACCCCGCCGGTCATCGTCCGCGCAACATGCGCTTTCATCAGCTCCACCGCCTTGTATCCGGCGGTCACGTCGACACCCGCCGCTTTGTAGGCGTCGGAATAACTATTCTGCATCTGTCTCTTCCTCCTGCTTCGCTGCGCTGATCTTCTTTTCAAACTTGTTCTTCTCCATTTTATCGGGCACCGCGATCGGATATTCCCCCGAGAAACAGCCCACGCAGAAGCCGCAGTTTGCGCCACGGGCGATCTCCTTGACCCCCTCAATGCTGAGATAGGTCAGCGAATCCACCCCGATCTGCTTTGCAATCTCAGGGACGGTCATCCGGCAGGCAATCAGCTTATCCCGGCTGTCGATGTCGGTACCAAAATAACAGGGATTTTTAAACGGCGGCGCTGTGACCGCAAAATGCACCTCGCGTGCGCCTGCATCACGCAGCAGCCGGACGATCCGCGCACAGGTGGTCCCGCGGACGATCGAGTCGTCAATCAGCACCACCCGCTTATCCCGGACGGTTTCGGCAATCACATTCAGCTTAATCCGCACCGAATCCTCCCGCTGGCCCTGGGTCGGCTGGATAAAGGTACGGCCGATATAGCGGTTTTTGATGAACCCGACCCCATATGGAATGCCGCTCTCCTGTGAATAGCCGAGCGCAGCATCCAAGCCCGAATCCGGCACGCCGACCACCACATCCGCCTCGACCGGATTTTCTCGGTAGAGGATGCGTCCGGCACGCTGCCGCGCCTCATGGACACTCACCCCTTGGATCACCGAATCGGGACGCGCGAAATAAACATATTCAAAGACGCAGAAGCTCGATTCGCCGCCGCAGTGGGAGTGCAGGCTGTGCAGCCCGTTTTCATCGACAACCACAATCTCTCCCGGCTCAACATCCCGGACAAACTTGGCGCCGATGCTATCAAGCGCACAGGTCTCGGACGCGAACACCACGCCGCCGCTTGCGGTTTCACCAATGCAGAGTGGACGGAACCCATTGGGGTCTCTCACCGCAATCAGCTTTTTCGGGGACATAACAATCAGCGAATAGGCTCCTTTGATCGAATACATTGCCTTTGCAATCGCGTCCTCAATGCTTGGGGAGAGCAGCCGTTCGCGGGTGATGATATAGCTGATGACCTCCGAATCGTTGGTGGTGTGGAAGATCGCGCCGTTCAGCTCCAACTGACGGCGCAGCTCGGGCGCGTTGACCAGGTTGCCGTTGTGGGCCAACGCCATTGCACCCTTGCAGTGGCGTACCACCAGCGGCTGGGCGTTGACCGCACTGCTGGTACCGGTGGTCGAGTAGCGGCAGTGCCCCACCGCCATGGTCCCCCATCCGAGTTTTTCCAGATTGTCACGGCTGAATACGTCGGGCACCAATCCTACGTCTTTGTGGCAGACGATCAGCCCATCGTCGTTGACCGCGATCCCGCAGCTTTCCTGCCCGCGGTGCTGCAACGCGTAGAGCGCGTAATAGGCGCTGCTCGCGACATCCGACTGTTCCTTCTCGTAGATACCGAATACGCCGCATTCCTCATGGATTGTATCGAACATGCTTTCACTCCTATAAAATCAGGTTCCCAGGCGGATGTTTCCGCTGGGATTATTCCCCCATCAGCCGTTTCATCACCTCGTGGTAAGCGTCCTCCACGCCGCCAAGATCCCGGCGGAACCGGTCTTTGTCCAGCTTTTCGCCGGTCTTGCTGTCCCAGAACCGGCAGGTGTCGGGCGAAATCTCGTCCGCAAGGATGATCGTCCCGTCGCTGGTCCTGCCAAACTCGAGCTTAAAGTCGATCAGCTCGATCCCGAGGTCTTTCAGGTAGGCGGTCAGAATCTCGTTGATCTTGAATGCATAGTTTGCAATCATCTGAAGCTCCTCCGGGGTGGCGAGCTCCATGGCGAACACGTGGTAATCGTTAATCATCGGATCGCCCAGCTCATCGTCCTTGTAGCTGTACTCGAGGACCGTTTTGGCAAGTTTTTTGCCCTCGGGCAGCCCCAGGCGTTTGGAGAGCGAACCGGCTGCAATGTTGCGGACGATCACCTCAAGCGGCACGATTGTGACCTTTTTCACCAAAGTTTCGCGGTCGGAAAGTTCCTCAATCAGATGGGTCGGGATGCCGTTTTTCTCGAGCAGACGCATCAGATGGTTGGAAACCTTATTGTTGATGATCCCCTTTTCGGCAATGGTGCCCTTCTTCAGCCCGTTAAATGCGGTTGCATCGTCCTTATAGTCAACAATATAGGCGTTCGGATCGTCGGTTTTAAATACTTTCTTCGCTTTTCCCTCGTAGAGCTGTTCCAGTTTTTTCATGTCAATCGTCTCCTTCTCTATCCATTAAGATTGAAATTGTTCCTGCATTTTTGCATCTTTTGCAATGACTTCCTGTTCCATCTGGTCCTTGCGCACAGTGAGCCGGTAAGCGACCTCCGCGTCAAACACCCCGATGATCTGCGCGGCAAGCAGGCCGGCATTCTTTGCGCCGTCGATCGCGACCGTCGCAACCGGGATACCGGCAGGCATCTGGACAGTCGCGAGCAGCGCGTCCAGCCCATCCAAGGTGGAGGACTTGACCGGGATCCCAATGACCGGCAGGGTCGTATGTGCGGCGAGTACGCCCGCGAGATGGGCAGCCTTGCCCGCTGCCGCGATGATCGCGGCGAACCCGTTTTCACGCGCATTGGCCGCGAACTGGCAAGCGATTGCCGGGGTGCGGTGGGCGCTCATCACATGCACCTCGGTTGGGATTCCAAGCTCTTTGAGAACGTCAATCGCGCTTTTTACCACCGGCAGATCGCTGTCGCTGCCCATAATGACCGCTACTTTTTTTTCAGCCATTTCGACACATCCTTTTCTGCAAAAAATGAAAACAGGCTGCGGTCTGGCCCGCAACCTGCAAAAATCCCGCAACTATCTCCGGATACCCGGATAAGCTACAAAAACATGCCCGAAGATGCAGCTATAGCGGCGCAAACTGCCGTATCCCGCCGTCTGCCACACCATCCTGACGCCTCCTTTTGATCCTCTTTTCTAGATTCTACATGAAAACACCGGTAATTTCAATTAGAAAACTGTAAACATGCAAAAGATTGGCGGGTTGATTCAATCTATATGGAATCATGCGTCTGTTTTTGTGAATTCACACAACGCCTGCCGGGGGGCTCCGCCCCTCGACCCCGCCACCTTTGAAAAGGTGGACGAAACTTTTGATCTAAAAGTGAAAAAGCACCCTGCAAAAATGCTGTACCGTTTTCTAGACCGTTATGCCTGTGCATCCTCCGCTTTTTCCGCATTCTCGGGCAGCGCGGGGACTTCGGACGCCTCCGTCTCCTGTGCGGGCGCTTCCTCTGCTGATGCGTCCTCCTCGGAATGTTCTTCTGGTTTTCTCTCCAACCGGGCGCCACACCGCGCACAGTAAAGCGCACCCACCGGATTCGCCGCCATACATTCGGTGCATTTTACAACATTTTTCATCTCGTCGATCTTGTTGGTCAGCTCGGCAAGCTCCTCCCGCTGCGACTCGATCTCAGCGATGCACATGCTGATAAGCTCCTCATTCTCGGTGCCTGCCTTGTTCAGCTCGTAGATGATCTCCCCCAGCTTGAGATAGTTCGCGTCGATGTCCCCACGAAGCTGGGAAGCCTGTATCTTGAGACGGGTAAGCTCAACGACCTCCTCGGTTTTGTTCCCCGCTACCTTCGCCAAATCCTTTGCTTTTGCAAGGACTTCATCCAATTTTCCCATAAAAACTCCCTTCCGCCGCTTCGCCCGGCTGTTCCATCTGCGTTTCCGCCGCGAAGAGAAATCTGCGGACGCATTCGTTTTTCTTTTTCAAATCCTATTATAACGCAAAGAAACAGCTGTTACAAGTAGGTTTTTTTGAACAATTTTAATTTTCAGCCCTGCCCGTAAAACTGCCGGATCTTCTTCTTGCGCTCCCGGACGGTATCGAACCGTTCGATGTATTCATACGGATATTTGTAATTAAACACCCGCTCGATCCTGCCGTCCGACCGGCGGCAAAGCTTGGTCGAGCCGCCCGCGCCGACTGCCAGGACGGTATGGGAATCGTCCATGATATAGATGTTATAAAGGCCCTCGGTTCCGGGTTTCGCATACCCTACATTTTCCAGGCTTGAAAGGCTCCCCGCCTGCCGGTAGAGGTAATAGGGGTTAAGGCCCGCGCTGGTGATCCGTTGGCGCGCCTCGTCCACCATTCCACACACCAGGTCCAACTCGGCGCGCGCTTGTAGAAAAGTCAGATTTGCCGCCCGCTTGACAGTGAGGGTGTGCACCGTGATATTTTCCGGATCGAGCCGCAAAACCCCGTCCAGCGTCCGGGAAAAGCCCTCGCGTGTATCGGTTGGGAGCCCGGCAATCAGGTCCATATTGATGTTGTCGAATCCTTCCTCCCGCGCCATCCGATAGGCTTCCTCCAACTGCGCCGAAGTATGCCGCCGCCCGATCTCCCGGAGCACTCCGTCCTCGAGGGTCTGCGGGTTGATGCTGACCCGGCGCGCACCATGGGAGCGGATCGTCCGCAGTTTTTCCGGGGTAACGGTGTCCGGCCGCCCAGCCTCCACGGTATATTCCCACAGTCCGCTTAGGTCAAACGAGGCAGAGATCGTGTCCATCAATCGCGCGAGCTGTTCAGCTGTGAGGGTGGTCGGGGTGCCGCCGCCAAAATAGACCGTCCGCAGACGCAGCCCCAATTCGGAGACAATCTGTGCAAGGCCGGTCAGCTCCTCACAAAGCCGGTCGAGATAGGCTGGAATCAGCTTTGCCGCCCGGTCGATCGAGTGCGAAACGAACGAACAGTAGGAGCATCGGGTCGGGCAAAACGGGATCGACACATAGAGCGAAAAGTCCCGGTCTGAGAGCCGGTCGAGCAGCGGCTGCTCGATCTGTGCGGTATCGAGCGCGAGCTGGAACCGCGCTTTACTCACCAGACGTCCCTCGACAAAATGCCGGTGCAGGGCGGTTTCCTCCAACCCGTTCTCAAGCTGGGTGAGAAACAGCCGAACCGGACGGATGCCGGTCAAAACGCCCCACTGGGGTGTCAGCCCGGTCAGCTGGGAAAGCAGGCCGTAGAGCAGGACCGCAAATTTGTGTTCGAGCAGCTTGGGCGGATCGTCCGGCCCGGCGCAGTCCTCAAGCAGGATCACAACCGGCTTTTTGTCCTCCCAACTTTCTGTATCGGTAAACAGCCCGCTCTGCACGCGCGCACGCAGACGGGCACGCAAAAGCAGCCGCTGCCCATCCAGCAGGGCATAAAGGTACTCCCCTTCCGCCCCGTCATCAGGCGCACCTTCGGCCATCTCGATTTTTTCCCCGAAGAAAAAGACCTGGGCGAGCCGTTGCAGCTCGTAGCCAAACCGGTGGCCCTTAATATAGAAGGTCATCCGGCGACATCCTCACATACTGGTTATATCTGCGCTCCTGTTCGAGCGTGCTCTCCGGTCCATGCCCCGGCAGGACACGATAGTCCCCCGGCAGCGCAGCGAGCTTTTTCAGGGATTTGAGCATCGTCTGGTAGTTGCCGCCGTAAAGGTCGCACCGGCCGCAGTCCCCTGCAAACAGGGTATCTCCGGTGAACAGCAGCTCCCCGCACCGGTAGGTGATATCCCCTTTGGTATGGCCGGGGGTTAGAATCGCGGTGAAGTCCATCCCGCCGGTCCGGATGGTGTCCCCGTCTTTCAAAGTCAGGTCGGCCTCCATCAGATAGGGGTCCTCCCCTGCCGGGAACCGCGCGGACGCAAGGCTCTTGCTCCGGTCGGTGAGCTGTTCGGCGTCCTGCTCGCTGATAACAATCTTCGCGCCGTACTTCTGCGCAATCGCCTTAACCCCACCGATATGATCATAATGCCCGTGGGTCAGCAGGATATATTCCGGCTTCAATCCCTTGGCATCGAGAAAACCTATCAGCTTTTCCGGCTGCGCACCCGGGTCAACCACTGCACAGCCGCCGCTTTCGTCCGAAACGATATAACAGTTGGTCCCGATTGGGCCAACCGGTTTGATGTAAAGTTCCATCTTTCCGCCCCTTCTCTATTTTTTCATGAGTTCGTCGGTATCCAGCAGGATGGTAACCGGCCCGTCGTTAACCAGTGAAACCTGCATATCCGCCCGGAAAACGCCGGTCTGCACCGTGGCGACTCCGGCGTCCTTCGCCGCCGCGACAAACCGCTCGTAGAGCGCATTGGCCGTTTCCGGCGCTGCCGCACCGGTGAACGATGGACGCCGCCCATGCCGCGCATCGGCACAGAGGGTGAAGTTGGAAACGACCAGCATCCCACCGCCCACATCGAGCAGAGACCGGTTGAGCTTGCCGTTTTCGTCTTCGAAGATGCGCAGATTGGCCGACTTTTCCGCGAGGAAATCCGCCTCGTCGACCCCGTCTTGGCCAGTCACGCCGAGCAGGATCAGAAGCCCCTGCCCAATCTCACCGGCAATCTCCTCACCGGTCTCAACCTTCGCGGACGAAACCCGCTGTAATACTGCTTTCATAAAAAACCCCGTTCTACTGTACCGATCGCGAGACGCTTTCCACGCCCGGGATTTTGGACAGGTTATTGATGATAAACTGGAGCTGTTCAATATCGCTGACCGTAAAGGTCACGGTGACAATATTCTCACCCTGCTTGGCCTCCCGCGCAACCAGTGTGGAAATCGAAATCCGCATACTGGAAAGCGCCACCGAAATATCCGCAAGCGAGCCGATCCTACCGTCGGTGAGAATTTCAATCGTGCTCTTGAAGCTCTCCTTTTTGGCCGATTCCATCGCCCATTCGGAGTGTACCCATCGTTCGGCGTTGTTTGGGTCATTGAGCGAATTGACGACATTCTGGCAGTCCTTTTTGTGGATCGAAACCCCGTAGCCGCGGGTGACAAACCCGATGATCTCGTCCCCCGGGAGCGGGTTGCAGCAGCGCGCGAACTTGACCAGACAGCTGTCCAGGCCCTCGACGATCACGCCGCTCGACGCCCGTTTTTTCCGGGGCGGCACCTTGGCCGCCAGGACCCGCTCGGTCGGGTCCTCGGGCAGGTTGGAGCGGTACTGGCGGGTAAAATCGTCTTTGATCCGCGGCATGATCTTGGAGAGCAGCACCCCGCCATAGCCGATCGCTGCAAGGAAGTCCTCCACCGCCTCAAAATGCTGGCGTTTAGCGATTCCCATCAGAAATTCCTTTAGTTTCCCGTCGGGCAGCGAGATCATGTTGCGCCGGAACTCCCGTTCCAGCTCGTTGCGGCCCTGCTCAATATTCTCCTCCCGGCGCTCCTTCTTGTACCAGTTGCGGATCTTGTTACGTGCTTGAGAGGTCTTGGCGATCTTGAGCCAGTCGCGGCTCGGGGTATGGTCCTTGGAATTGGTGGTGATGATCTCGATGATCTGCCCGGTGTGCACTTTGGTGTCCAGCGCGACCATCCGCCCGTCCACCTTCGCACCCACCATCCGGTTCCCGACCTCGGTGTGAATCGCATAGGCGAAGTCGATCACCGTCGAGCCTGCTGGCAGGCTGATGACCCGCCCTTTCGGGGTGAACACATAAACCTCCTCAGGGGCAAGGTCGCTCTTGATCGAGTGGACGATATCCTCTACATCGTCGGCCTCTTTCTGGTTCTCGATCAACTGCCGGATCCATGCGAGCCGCTCTTCCAGCTTATCCTTGCCCGAGATGCCCGCCTTATATTTCCAATGCGCCGCGATGCCATATTCGGCTGTATGGTGCATATCCCAAGTGCGGATCTGCACTTCGAACGGGATCGCTTCCTTGTCAATCACGGTGGTGTGCAGGCTCTGGTACATGTTGGGCTTGGGGGTGGAGATATAGTCCTTAAACCGGTTGGGGATCGGCTGGAACAGGTCGTGGATGATGCCCAGCACATTGTAGCAATCCATCACCGAATCAACGATGATCCGCACCGCATAGATGTCAAAAATCTCCTCGAACGCTCTGCCCTGCATATACATCTTCCGGTAGATGCCATAGACACTCTTGACCCGCCCATCGATATGGATTTCGCTGTATTCGGTGGAGAGACGCTCCCGGATTTTCCGTTTGATCTTGTCGAGGAAGTTCTGGCGGTCCACCTGCTTGAGCGCAAGCATCCGTTCGATCTCCCGGTAGGCGACCGGGTCGAGATACCGCAGCGAACGGTCCTCCAGCTCCTCCTTGACCGCGCGGATTCCCAGCCTGTGCGCGAGCGGCGCATAGACCTCCATCGTCTCGAGCGCCTTGTCCCGGCGTTTCTGCTCGGGCATGACCTCGATCGTGCGCATATTGTGCAGCCGGTCCGCCAGCTTGATGATGATAACCCGTACATCCTGCGCCATCGCCAGCAGCATCTTGCGGACGTTCTCCGCCTGCCGCTCCTCACGCGAGGTCTGGTAGCTGATCTGCCCCAGCTTGGTCACACCATTGACCAGTAGGGCGACGTCGCTGCCGAACTGCCGGGAAATCTGCTCGAGCGGGATTTCGGTATCCTCCACCACATCATGGAGAAGCGCCGCCTGGATGCACTCGGTGTCCATGCCCAGGTCGACCAGGATCATCGCCACCGCGATCGGATGGGAGATATATGGTTCCCCCGAGACCCTGCACTGCCCTTGGTGGGCGGCGTTGGCCAGATCGTATGCACTGGTGATCCTGCTTTTATCGTGGGGCTTTCCGCTCTTATCCAGAAGGTCGAGCAGGTCCTGTATCTCATAATATTTCATTTGCCATCACTCCTACGACGGGTTTCCGATTTCCCGCATTACGCTTGCAGCGCGCGCAGAATTTTTGAACTGGAGATATCCACCTTCTCCGGATTGCGCACCACCGAAAGGCTCTTCCCGCAGCCGCTGGGACGGCAGGTGATCAGCCGCATTTCATCAAGCACGTCCAACGCAATCTTGAGCTTACACAGGCTGGAAATGCTCTTGCAGAGCCGGGCGTAGAGCAGCTCGTCGGAGGCTTCCAGTTCCCCCTTGGAGCGCAGATACCGGTAGACCACCGCTATCTCGTCCCGATTGGGGCAGACCTGCACACGCACCGGCTTTTCGAGTGTCTCCCGGCGGGCAATCTGTTGGTAAAGCTGCTCGGAATGATGAATCTGGTCGTAATCGACCCCCGAAAGGTGGATGTCCCTGACCTTGACTGAAACCCGCAGTTCCCCGTTCCACTCCCCTACATCGGCTGTCACCGCGAGGTCGACCGTGTCGCCGGGTGCATATGGGAAACTCTGCTGCGTCATCCCAAAATAAACTGCATAGAATACCGTACCCTCCCCCGAAAACCGAAGGCGCAGATGTTTTCCTTCGCCAATCGGATAGATTCCTTGAAGGGTGCAGTTTTCCACAACAAATACGGGTGACTCGTTGCCCGAACCGAACGGCTCAAGCATCGAAAGCGGCTGTATTCCCTCGACTGTAAGGGAGCGCGGGGAAACGGTGCAGTCGATCCGGAGGGTCTGCTGGGGCATCTGCGGATGGTGCATCTCCGCCCATCTGTTGATTGCGTCGATAAAATCTGGGATTTTGTCGGTCCGGACGGTCAGCCCCGCCGCCTGGTTATGCCCGCCATAGCGGGTCAGATGTTCGGAGCAAGCGTTGATGGCGTCGATGATCGAGAATCCCTCGACACTTCGCCCCGATCCGCGGGAGGTTTCCCCCTCGATCGAAAGGACGATGCAGGGTTTGCCAAACCGCTCGACCATCCGGGATGCCACAATTCCCACAATCCCATGGTGCCAGTCCTCCCCACAGATTACAATGACCCGATGGCGGAGCAGCTGCTCATCCGCATTGATTCGCTCCATGATCTGCGCGACGATCCGATCCTCGATCTCCCGCCGCTTCTCATTGAGTGCATTGATCCCGCCGGCGAGCGTGTCGGGCTCATCCGCCCCGCCCGCAAACAGCTCGATCGCCTGGTCCGCCTGGTCGAACCTGCCCGCTGAATTGATCCGCGGCACGATCCCATAGGCGATATTTTCACAGGAGAGAGCTTTATCCGACATCCCGCAGACCCGGATCAACGCGGCAAGTCCCTCGTTTCCAGTATTTTGCAGCAACGCCAGCCCCCGTTGAACGATAAACCGGTTCTCCCCCGAGAGCGGCACAATGTCCGCGATTGTGGCGACTGTCACCAGGTCTCCATATTGGTCGAGCATCATCTCATCATCTGCGCCTTCGAGCGCACAGGCCAGCTTGAACGCCACCCCCACTCCCGCCAGATATTCGCATCCGCTTTCATCGTCGAGCCGGTGTGGGTCGACAACCGCAACCGCTCGGGGCAGGACGTCGCGCGGTTTATGGTGGTCGGTGACGACCACATCCAGACCGATTGAAACCGCGTAATCGACCTCTTCCAGTGCGGTCACCCCATTATCGACCGTCACCACCAGCGAGACTCCGTAATCGTGAATCTGCTTGAGCGCATTTTTATTCATGCCGTAGCCTTCGCGGTCCCGATCGGGGATGTAGTAGCAGACATCCACCCCCATCGACTCGAGATAACTATACAAAAGCACTGTCGACATGATTCCATCGCAGTCGTAGTCCCCGTAGACCGCCACCCGCTCACCGTTTTCCGCAGCCTGCCGGATGCGTACAACCGCTTTGTCCATATCCTTTAGCAGCATCGGATCGGTAAGCCTGCTCCCCGAAAGAAACGCGCTTGCTTTTTCTATGGTGTCATAGCCCCTGGCCGCCAGTACCCGCGCTACCAGAAGCGGCAACTTCAGCTTCTCCGCAAGGCAGGCAGCTGCGGCTTCATCTGTCCTTTTGAAGCTCCAATGTTTGATGGGCACGCTGATTCCCCCGTAGCACTCAATTTACATTGCCTTGTAACCCTGTATTCTTTCCGCGTCCCTGGAAATGCCTGAACGCATCGTCGAATTGGGACTATTTTAACACTTTTTTCAATAAAACACAATAGAATGGTCCAAAAGTCCTGATCTCTCCCACACAGAACTGTCTGAAAGGCGCCTTTCTGTTCCTAATGATCTTGTATTGATCGTGTGGAGAATACCGATGAAGAGAAGGCAGATACTAAAACAGATCCACAACTGTTGCCCCACACCCGACCGGATGGGTCAAAAAGACTGTACTGGCCTGGTCGTAAAGCCTGCGCATACAATGCCGCGCGTGCGACCGCTTCTCGAACAACCCAAACACCGCCGAGCCACTTCCACTCATCATCGCGCCGGCAGCGCCGCCCGAAAGGAGTCGTTCATGGAGCGTGCGCACCTCATCGAGCTCGGCAACCTCCTCCAGCACATTATACATCCCCTTGGCCAGCCCATGCAGATCCCCCGCTCTCAGCTTCTCAATCAATCGTTCGGTATCTGGACGCCGGGCTGCACCCCGCCGGTCATACCTGTTGTAACTTTCCCGGGTAGAAATACCCGCTGCCGGTTTCGCAACAACAATATGGCACTTCGGCAGAGCGGGCAGCGGCATCATCTGCTCTCCGATTCCCCGCGCCCGTTGGATCCCGCCCACAATACAGAACGGCACATCCGCGCCAATCTCCCGGCCGAGCCGGCAAAGTGATTCCAGGTCCGCCCCAACTTCAAACAGCGTATTCATTCCCACCAGAACGCCCGCCGCATCTGCGCTTCCGCCACCCATACCCGCCTGCATCGGCAAACGCTTTTGGATATCGATCGAGATTGCAGAGGCATCCAGCCCGAATCGCTCAAAAAAAAGACGCGCGGCGATATGCGCATAATTCGTATCATCGCTTGGAACCCGAGGCCGATCACAAGAGATATAAATCCCCTTTCCAGACATACGGGTGATGGTTACTGTATCCCGCAGATCAATCGCCTGCATGATCGTGTCAATCTCGTGATACCCATCCTCACGCACACCTGTAATATCCAGCGAAAGGTTGATCTTCCCCGGCGCATCTACAATCACTGTCTTTTTCAAAATCCGCCACCTGCCTTTTTCATGCGCAAACGGTCCTTGCGCAATCACCCATGTCCTACATACTTTTCCGATACTGCGCCGCAATCGCGGAGCGATTTGGTGTAATTGACCGTCCGAACGGAAGCGGGCAACTGCCCGCGGATCGTTCTGGCCATAATCCCTATAATATCCGCGCTGCGGTTATTATACTACGAATTTGTTCAATATTCAACGCCCAGCAAAGCCTTAAATTCAAGGCTTTGCTGAATTTTTTAAGTGACCAAAACAGCCAAAAAGCAGGGGTAATAGTAACACACAGATAACAGGGCTTTAATGGCCTGCTGCCTGGATATTTTCATGATTTATCATCGGGTACATACTCTATAACCTCTCCCGGCTGGCACTCCAAAAGCCTGCAAATCATCTCAAGGTTCTCCCAGGAAACCGGCTTCTTGATCCGCAACTTCTGTACGGTTGATTCGCTGAACAGCTTGTCCTTCCTGATCCGGTAGGTCGAATATCCCTTCTCCTTTAAGGCAGGCAGAACATCCAGTTTGTAGACAAGGGGCATACGCTCACTCCCTTTCGTTTGAAATTTGGAATCACATCTCCAACCATTCATATTATACGCCCTTTAAAACACGAAATAAAGAGTATAATATTCACAAAAATATACTCTAATATTCGTACCTATTATGGGTAGAAAATGATCTATAAATCGTGTATACTATAGGTACAGATTAAGGGAAGGCAGACGAAGTAGGCGGAAAGCCGAAACAAGAATGCAGCGTAAAGCCGGGAACGGATAAGGGAGATTGAGATTGCCAGAGCGCATAGATGCTTAAAGCCCCCCGGTCCTTAACCCAAAGGAAGTCATAAGATCAAATTTAGAAAAGAGCGTCCGCTGGGGTCACCCCTTGGCGTTGACGATGACGGGGCAGAAAGGACAAGCAATATGAAGGCTCAGAATATGACAATAGACATTAACCGGCTCGATACCGACCAGCTCGCACAGATCGCGGCGATGCTCTATGAAACGAGACCGTCCGCTGATCTGGTCAAGGCTGTAAATGACCGAATCGCTTTTCTCTCTGGCTGGATGAGTGAGAAAGCTGAGGCTGAATATGCCGAGAGGTTCTGCTAATCAGTGTTTAATGGTGAAATGTGGGAAGACCTTGCTGGAGCCGCCAAAAAGATTCACAGATAGCCGAAACGCCCTAAGTGGGCGTCCGCCGGAGATCGCCTCCCGGCGCTGATGATGGCAGGCGAGAAAGGAAAATATTATGGGTAGAACAATGCTTGATATTCTGAAAGGCAGGCTGATTGACGGCCTGGAAATTGTTCAGGTAAAGG
>JAETRV010000077.1 GCA_021770005.1 Anaerotruncus sp.
TGTGTCTTGTTGACAAAAAAGATGCAGGCTCAAAACCGTTGCAGCGCAACGGTTTCCTCACTTTATGGCATCTTCCTCGGAACTGCTCACCGCTTTTCTGAATTGTACCATCAATGGTCAGAATTGTAAAGAAAAATTCAAAGCCGCCGGTTGCTCGAAGTTTCTGAAAGCAAAGAGAGGACGCCAGGAACTGGCAGCACCCCGTTCTTGGCGTCCTCTCTCTGCTCACAGTTTCAGCCGGATGATCTGCTCATAGAGCATCACATATTTCTTCTCTACCACCATGTCCTCATGGTAGTGTCCAAAAAACCAGTATTTGAATTTGCAGCGTGGGCTTACCTCATCAAAGAACTCTGTCAGGGCGTCTTTCCGGTAAAAGCCACCGCTGAATGCGTCTTGCACACTGGTGGAGCAGCAGTGGGTGATGATGTAGTCTACTGCCCAGCCCGCTCTGTCCAGGCTGGCCTTGGCGGTCTGGTATTCCTCCTCGCTGGGCAACTCCGCCGCCCACCAGGACAGGTGGTTCACCCGGTACAGCGCGCCCCTGGCATCCAGCCGCCTGCATTTTTTCTTGAACAGAGGGTCGTCCGGCTCCAGGATTCCATCCTGGATGTCGTGGCTGCTGGCACCGCCCATAGTGAAGAACTTCCTGCCCTCAATGTCGTATGCCTGCCCCCGCATCAGATGGATCACTGAGGGACGAATGCGCTGCACCTGCCCGCCGTGCCATTCCTCCACAGGGTATTGAGCCAGCAGATCATAATTTTCATGGTTGCCGGAGACAAACAGGGTGGTGTAGGGTCTCTGCTCCAGCCAGTCCAACTGGCCCTGTTCTTCGGGGCTGCCGTCCCAGACGCCCCCAAAGTCGCCACAAATAATGGTGCAGTCATCCTTGGTCAGCCCCGCCTGCTCGTAGAAGATATCGGGCCTGAACCGGCTGAAATCGCCGTGGGTATCGCCCGTGAGAAATATGGCCATGGTGTATTCTCCTCTTTCCCTATTTTAGCACAGTTTCTGTTCAATTTCTATAGGCTGCCGGTCCAGCCATTCCTCCATCTCCCGTTGCCTGGACGCCTGGGCGGCCCGCTTTTCCTCATCCTGCTCCTGCGCCGCGATCCGATCCATGACATCCTGTTTCTCCTCCAATACCGCCTTGAGCTGGGTGTTCAGCTCCTCGTTTTTCATGTCCGCCAGCACCTTGTCAATCAGCTCCGCCTGCTCCTCCGACAGCTCCTTCAGCCGCGTCTGCAACGCCAGGAGGCTTTCCCCGCCGTCTTCGCCGCCGCCCTGGGCCAGACTCGCCAGCTCCAGCACATCGGCTTTGACCTCCGCCCGGATGGCGCCGAACTCGTTCAGTGCGGCCACAATGGCGCTGTGGAGCCTGTTCTCATCCATCGTGGGGGAGTTGTGGCAGTATTTCGTACCGAACTCCAGCCGGGAGACGCACCGCCAGACGATCCGCTTTTTGCCGTTCCGCGCCCAGGTACACCGCTTGTAGGGCGTCCCGCACTCCCCGCACACCAACAGCTCGGATAGGGCGTATTTGGCGGAGTATTTGCCCTGTTCGGTCTTAGCGGTTTTCTGCATCACTTTCCGCTTACTGTTCCGGCGGGCCATTTCCTCCTTCACCCGGTAGTAGACCTCCCTGGGGATGATGGCGGGATGATTGTTTTTGCTGTAGTACATGGGCAGCTCCCCGTTATTTTTTACCGCTTTTCGGTCGCCGATGGGGCCGGTGGTGTAGGTTTTCTGCCGAATCCCATCCCCGATGTACTTCTCGCTGGTTAGGATGTTCTGGATCACCTGCCGCGACCAGCCCTTAATGCCCTCCGCCGTGGGGATATTCTGTTCGGTCAACTCCCGCTGGATGTCTCCCAGGCTGGCCCCCTCCAGGTAGCGGGCGTAGATCAGCCGCACCGTCTCGGCCTCGTCCGGGTCAATCTCCGGTTTGCCGTCCGGCCCCCTGCGGTAGCCCAGCGTCCGGCTGTACTGGAAGGGGATTTTGCCTTCCTTCATGCTCTGCCGCATCCCCATGACGATGTTCATCCCCATGGACTCGCTCTCCGCCTGGGAGAAGCTGCTGAACAGGGTGATCAGGAACTCGCTGGACTCCGTCAGCGTATTGATGTTCTCTTTTTCGAAGATCACGCCGATGCCCCGGCTTTTCAAGGCCCGGATGACCCGGAGACAGTCCACTGTGTTCCGGGCGAACCGAGAGGCGGATTTGGTGAGGATCATGTCGATGCGGCCCCGTTTGCAGGCGGCGATCATGCGGTTGAACTCCGTCCGCTTTTTCATGCTGGTGCCGCTCAGGCCCTCGTCAGCGAATACGCCCGCCATCTCCCAATCGGGATTTTCCTCAATTTTCTGGGTGTAATAATTCTTCTGGGCGGCGTAGCTGTTGAGCTGCTCCTCGCTGTCGGTGGACACCCGGCAGTAGGCGGCCACCCGCTGTTTGCCGCTCCGGCGCGGCCCGCTGGCGGGGACGGGCCTGGTGGCGGGGATGACGCGCACCCGGCGTTCCAATGCGGTCTGTTCCATGAGATCACTCCTCTGCCTGTTATTTGAAATGGACGGTTATGTCCTGATTTCCTGTTATGGTGATATGAGAAACCGCCTGACCGAAGCGTTTGAGATTCACTTCGGCTGGGCGGCAGACAGATTCATATTCAATTACGTCTGGACAACAATCGTACCGGGCGGAGGCACCTTGAAGGATCAAGGACACGATGTCCTCTGGCCTGTCAGGCCGCTCCAGCCCCCGGTTGATAGCGTTGGTCAGGCGGACGACCTCGCCGGAGGGGGCGTAGGGAGTCTCCGGGGGTGCGTCATGCTCCGCCATCTGGCGGGATACCTCCGAGAGCAGGAGGCTGTCCGGGAGGATGAATCGTTTCCCGCAGGATTCACACTTGAGGTACAAGGTATCTGTCCTCCGGTTCTTTCCGGCGGTCCTGCACAGAGGGCCGCCGCACTCACACTGGAGATATTCCTTCAGTGCGAGGGCCGGACGCTTTTCCCGTTTGACGCAGCCCTCGGTTTTCTCCTTGATCTTCTCCTGCACAGCCCGGAAGGTATCCCTGTCCAGGATAGGCGGATACCCGTCCGCCCCGGTGTAGCGGGGATTCTCCAACAGACGCTTCACCTTGTGCTTGTTCCAGAGAGTGGCCTCGGAACTGAACGGGATGCCGTCTGCATTGAGGCTGGCGCCGATCTTCTGGTAGGATGCCCCGGCGAGGTAGAGGGTGGTGATCCGCTGCACCGTCTCCGCCTCCTGGGGGACAATCGCCAGCTCACCCCGCTGGATCTGATAGCCGTATAAAATCTTCCGGTTAGTCATCGTCTTACCTCCCGGCATACCTCTGTCAGTTCAATGCCCCCGTAGAGTCGGAAGCGAAGGCGGGTTGTGGATTCCGCCGTGATCTTCTCCACCAGATCGGCGAACAGGACTTCATCGAATCGCTCCAGCCGTTCCGGGCCGCTGTGGATGAGGTCCGCTGTCTGGCGCAGGGTGTCCACGACCTCCTCGATGTCCTCGTTTTTCAGCAGACGGCGGCGCTCCCGCCGAAGCTCCGTCAGCTTGGCCTCAATATCCAGCAGCTTGGCGGAACAGGCGGCGGCGTCCAGCAGGCCCTTGGCCCGGAGGGCGTTCACTTTGTAGCTGCGCTCAGATTCCTCAGCGATGGCCCGGTTCACCGCCAGCATGGCGGGGTTGCCTCTTTGAAGGGCGTCGTTCAAGTCACGGAGCTGGGCGAGGGCCTTGCGGGAAAATATAGAGCCGCATTGGCCGCAGTAGATGATTTTTGACAGCGGATACTGCTTCGCCTTCCCTTTCGCTGCAGACCGCCGCTGCAGGAGGCGGTTGGCCCGTTCAAAATCGTCTTGCGATATGATGGCGGGATGGGTGACATTGACATAGTATTGATCCTTTTCCCCCTCGTTCCTCTTTTTAACGAAGGGGAAAGAGTCTGTCGCCAGTGTTTTCTGGCACAGCGTATCGCCGATATATTTTTCATTTCTGAGGATATAGGCGATGGAAAAGACA
This sequence comes from Anaerotruncus sp., assembly GCA_021770005.1. GTDB lineage: Bacteria > Bacillota > Clostridia > Oscillospirales > Ruminococcaceae > Anaerotruncus. The sequence goes on from JAETRV010000077.1 coordinate 4,043, forward strand.
TTCCACTGCTCTTTTCCGTCCCGTGTACGCAAGCCCATGGCAGTCAATTCACCGGCGATATCTTCCGTGCTTGTTCCTGCCAGATAGCGGGCGAAGATCATTCGAATCACCGCCGCCTCCTCAGTGCAGATTTCCAGATTCTTTCCATCTTTGAGGCGATACCCATAGGGGGCCTTGCAGGTGATAAATTCTCCCCGTTCCATCCTCCGCTTGTAACTCTGCCTCTGGTTCTGTCCGATGGAGATGGACTCCTGCTGGGCCAGGGCGCCGGAGACGCTCACCATCAGTTCGGTGGTGAGCGTCTCTGTGTTAAGGTTCTCTTTTTCGAAGTAGACCGTGACCCCAGGCTCATCAGTTCCCGCAGGGTGGCGAGGCAGTCCTTGGTGTTCCGAGCGAACCGGGAGACAGACTTCACCAGGATCTTGTCGATTCTGCCCTTCCGGCAGTCGGACATCATGCGGTTGAAATCCTCCCGCTTGTCCATCCGGGTGCCGGTCACCGCCTCATCGGCGTAAATGTCCACCAGCTTCCAGCCGTCATGGCCACCGATCTCCTCGGTGTATTTGCGGATCTGGGCGGCATAGGAATGCTTCTGGTCGGCGGAGTCGGAACTGACCCGGCAGTAGGCCGCCACCCGCAGGGTGACCGGCGTTTTCTCCCTGGGCGGTATCACTTTCACGTCTGCCATCGCGGCCACCTCCTCTCGGTACCGACAACACTACCACGCTTTGGCCAGAATATCCAGCACTATTCCCACACAGTTGCGGGGCGGTATCGCTCCACCACCAGCCCCTTGGCAACAGCCAGTTCCTCCGCGGAAAGAAAGCCCGCCTGGGCCATATGCTCCAAGATTCGCATCACCAAAATATAGCGCATCTCGCACTTTACATCGATCATGCGCAGCCCTCCCGGAAATAGTCCGGCCCTTTCACGCTGCGAATAAACTTTGCTACATCCTCCAGGCTGTCGGTGACCGGCATCTCCGGCAGGGCGGCCAGCACATCCTTGATGTAGCGCTTACCTTCGCTGGCCCGCTCATCCAGAATGGCCACCACGCAGGTGTCGGTCTCGGTGCGGATGGCCCGTCCGAAGCCCTGCTTCAGTTTGATCTGCATCTCCGGCACCACCACCGCCCGGATGAACAGCTGGAGGCTGGGGTGGTTCTCCCGCTCCTTCTCCTTCAGCGCGTCCGGGACGGCGAAGGGCAGGCGGGGGATGATCAGCAGGGACACGCAGTCGCCGGGAAAGTCGAAGCCCTCCCAGGCGGCCCCCGCCGCCAGCAGGACGCTCCCCGGATTGGCCTTGAACTGCTCTGCGGTGTGGATAGCGTTGCGGCCCATGGTGAACAGGGGGTAGCGCAACCCATGATCCGGCAGACGCTCTTTTACTGCCGACATGGCGGCGTAAGAGGTGAACAGCGCCAGGGCGTGGCCCTGGGCCGCGTCCAGCAGGGCGGCGATCTCTTTCGCCAGCTCGTCATAATAGGCCGCGCTTCTTTGCCTGGGCGGGAGCTGCGGTAAGTACAGCAGACAATTCCGCTGGTAATCGAAGGGTGACCGGGCCACGGACTCCGTGACCCGGCTGTCGGTGAGCAGGCCCGTTTTCTCCTTGAAGCGGCGAAAATCCTCGCCTACGGCCAGGGTGGCGGAGGTGAGGATAGCGGGCCGCTCCTGCCGCCAGAGCGTCTGGCGGAGCTGGGCGGTCAGATCGGAAATGGTGGCGCACAGCATGGTGCCGCCATGGGCGTCCTCCTCGGTGTAAAAGACCATATTCGGGTGGCCCTGACGGAACAGGGACACTGTGGAGGACACGCTGTCCAGTCTCCTGCGGGTGGAAGGGGTGAGCAGGCCGTGGAGCTGTCTGCGGATGACCATCAAGCTCCGTTCCGGCGCGGCCAGGGACCGTGCGTAATGGGAAAAGGGCTTGCCCTCCGGCGGGCGGGCCAGTTTCCGCAGCAGGGGTGCGGTGCTGCTGTCCAGCGTCTCCGCTGCCAGCAGGAACCGCTCCCCACGCAGACCGTGGGTCAGGGCGCGGATATCCTCCGTTGCCAAAGTGAGACCGAACATTTGGCGGGCGGTCTCCGGCAGCTTGTGGGCCTCGTCCACGATGAGGGCACAGGCGTCCGGGAGGATGGGCCTGCGCCCGCTGCCCCGGTGGATGGCATCCGCCAGCAGCAGGTTGTGGTTGCAGATCTGGAAAAGGTAACGCCCGGACTCGCAGTCCTCCAGAAAGGCGCGGTACCGGCAGGTCTCTCGCTGGCAGTCGCAGACTTTGGGGACGCAGACGCGCTCCCGGTCATAGCCGCTGAGATGGGCGGCCTCATCCATGTCCAGCTCACTCCGCAGAGCGAGCAGGGCGTTTCCGGCCCTCCAGTTTTTTCGGCTGAGATCCAGTTGCCCCAGCCGCCGCTCCAAGCGTTCTTCGCAGACGTAGTGGGACTTGCCCTTGCGGATCACCGCCTGGAGGGGCCGGTCGATGGCGCCATCCTGCATCAGAAGCTCCGACAAAAGGGGCAGGTACTCATCTCTCGCCGCCGTCTGGAGGGCGATGCTGGAGGTGGAGATCAGAATAGGCCGGGCGGGGAGCCCACTGGCGGCGCGGAAGCGGTGGTACACCGTCCCCGCCGCCAGATAGGCGTAGGTCTTGCCGATCCCCGTCCCGGCATCGCACAGGGCAATGGAACCCTCCAGCATGGCGTTGAGCATTTGGTGGCAAAGGGCCACCTGGGCGGGACGCTCCGCCATGCCGCGGTTAGGAAGAAGGTCTTTGAAAATGTGATCTATCTCGTTATGGGCATTCTGCCTGTTATCGTTGGTATTCATCCTAAAAATCCCCTTAATTGGTTCATTTCTTCATGTACTCATCGTATTTTCAGCTCGACCCCCGATGAGATATTGGGAACAGCACAGATAAGGCTCGGCGGACCTTCACAGACACATTCCAAGGGTCTCTGCTGCTTTCAACCCAAGGGATGACGGGCGGCCATGCCAGGGCCGTCCCGCACAGGCTTTATCGCGGCCCGGAGGGAGCGAAGCTCCCTCCGGGCCATGGCGCGCACTGTGCGTCTGTCCGTGTGGTGATCCGTACTGCTGGTGTGAAATTTTCAAGGTTCAGGGCTTTCGCCTTGACCTTATTGTATAGGGCTGAAACGCCTTTTTTTAGAGAGTATTAGACACTTTTGTGCCTGATGGACACATTTTCAAAGTTTTTCTTTGAAACGCTCCAGACAACATACCAGCTCGCTGATATCCTCTTTGAGCCGCGCCATGTCCAGCCCTCCCTGAGCCGTGCAGAGGTATCTGCCCAAGATCAGATAATCCAATGTCACATGGTGCAATTCAGACAGTTGCACCAGCAAATCAATGGAGCAGCCCTTCTTTCCAGTTTCAATGCGGCCATAAAAACTTCTGTCGATGTTGAGCGTTTCTGCAATTTCTTCTTGTGTGAGGCCGTTTTGGATACGGAGCTGCCGGATGCGGCTCCCGCATTCTTCCATGTTATAATTCATATGTACGATCTCCAATCTCAAATTTTGGGGGGTGTGCTGGGTTGAGATTGGCGGTCACGGATATTTAGCTATGTAGGGCTGCCACTGAGCAGAAACGCCCCTTTTCCAAAAAATATTTTGGCATTTGACGTCTTTCTTGTGACAGCGGCAGTAACCGATAAAATTTTTTGACAGCCCTCTGCAAAACCTCCTATTTTTTGACAGGATATTTTGCAGAAAGCTGTCGAATAAAAAAAGAGACGCGAGTAACCGCAAGGTTACCCGCGTTTTTCGAGAAATGGAAAGCGGAGGAGGGCGCTCCCCCTGCCATCTTGCGGCCTTAATCCGCATAATCAGACCTTTTTATTGTGTTTCCTCCCGCTAATAAGCATAAAAAAGAAGAGGCGGCAAGGAATTTCTGCTCCCTTGCCGCCTCTTGCAGCTTGATACACCGGATTCAAACAGTAGAAAAATGTGGATATTATTAAGATTTTTGCGGGGTTACTTGCTTTCCGCTCCTTCCCATTGATA
>JAETRV010000078.1 GCA_021770005.1 Anaerotruncus sp.
GTGGGATGATGCCCCAGCGCAAAGCCCCTGCCATTTTCCAGCATCACAGCCTTCAAAATGGAATAGCCTTGATTTTTGTCCACAAATACACCTCCTTCATCGTGTCATATCCTTTTCCGTTTTCCGGGCAAAGGGCTGGAGCTGGTAAGGGCTCTGCCCATCCTCCGGGCGTAAAAACTCCATCCGGCCCGCCGCATAGATGGCATTTTTCGTAAGCTGTCTCTGCCATGCCCCCTGGCTGGGAGCCCACTTAAAACCGTTGCTTTTCAGTTCCCGCCGCTGTTCCTCCGATGGCTTTTCCTCAAAAAAGAGCTGCAAGCGGTTTTCTCCTTCGTTGATTTCCGCCCGGCCCCCGGGAAAGGCCCAACCCGAATATTCCGACTGGCTTTTCAAATCCTCAATGCGCTGGCGTGTGCGGCGGATGTTGGCATTGTTGTTGGTAAGCAGATAGGACGGATAGGGTACGGGATTTTTGCGCCAGTCGGATGCCATAGAGGACTGGAGCTTTCCAATTTCCTCGGCGGACAGGACGGGACAGCCCTCCAGTGTTTTATGCTTGCGGTAGTAGGCATTGACGGTTTTCATTTCCTCCTGCATGGCCTCCAGCCCTGCCAGCTTTGCCTCCAGCTTTTCCACAGCCCGGTCATCGTCTGCGCTGATCCCGCCCATACCTGTTGAGCGCACCTTATCCAGCAGGCCCTCGATCTGCATATATTCGCCCATGTTCTTATCCCGGGCGGCGTTCTGCTTTTCCTTTTTCCGCACCGGGAAGTTGGAGCCTCCGGCGATGAGGATGGAGGGTACACGGGCGTCTATGAGATTGCTCTGGTTGATGTTCTCCGCCAGCTTGCGGGCATAGCGATCTATGAGCCCGTCAATCTTTTCGTGGTACATGGGATCGACACGCCCTTTCTGCTGTTCCCCGAGGGCATAGGCCCGATCCACCATTTCACGGTAAGCGGCGGTAGCGGAGCCGGGAACATAGTCGGAAAAGCTGTTGGCGTTTTTGGCACGCCGGGCGGCCTCCTCATTGATGGGGTAATATTTCGGCATAATTCCTCCTCTCAGAAAGCAGGGACTTCGGGACAAATTGTCCCAAAGTCCCGCTGTATGGATGTTGACAGCATCGGGGCAAACGGGGCCATACCGTAGAATGATACGGCAGGCCAACGGAACGGCCCCGGAAAGCCTTGCTATAAGCGGGTTTTGCAGGCCCTAATTGTCAACGGATGCACCCCGCTTTTTCCGCATATATTCCCGTTGCTGGCAGCGGTGGGCTTTCTTTGCACAGGCCGCCGAACAGTACGCCTGCCGCCTGTCCGGGGCAACGGCCCCGCCGCAGACCGGGCATATCTTAAAATCCGGCCTTGGGCCCTCGCTCATAAGGGACGCTTCCAGCGCCGGATCAAGGGGCAGAACAGACTCCCGGAAATAGCGGCAGTATGATCCCGTCCAGCATTTACCCAGCATATAGCAATCGCTATCCAGCGGCAGGCAGCCGTATTCCCGGTCATAGTTGGCGCACCATGTTACCACAAGAGAGCGGATCGCTGTCTTTTCCTTGCGTGTCAGTTCACGGGACAATCCATCACCTCCCGCCAGCCCCGGCCTTCAAAAGCTCCTTGTAGCAGGACACACAGGCGATCCCCCGCCAGTAACAGCAGCCATAACAGGCGGAGCCCCTGGGCGGCCTGTTCTCAGCGGGAGCCTGGGGACGGGGTTTTTCTTTCATCATTCGTTCAAAGGGACTGCTGGTTAAATTCATCTGATTTCCTCCTTTTCTTCGGTTTCGTCCTCCTCGTCCCACGGGGGGCCGTCATCTTCAAACTCGTCATAGTCCGGGTACTCCCCGCCATCGTCCTCCTCGGGCTGGTCAGCCTGCTGGTGTTTCGGACGGTAAATCTTGAAATACCATGCGGCCCCGCCGCCGATGCCCATGACAGCCAGCACCAAAAGGATCATCCCGGCGTTGCCCGGCTTCTCGGGTTCCGGCTCAGGCTCCGGGGCAGGCTCGGGCTCCGGCTCTGCGCCTACGCATTTCCCCATATTGATAGAGCATACCGGGCAGTCGGTATTGACAGTCCCCGCCGCACATTTCTCCGGACAGGAGCAGACCGCCTGTTCCACGCCAGCGGCCTCGGCTGCGGCCAGCAGATCCCCCTCATCCACAACGCTGAAAAAGTAGGTTTCATACTGTTCACCTTCCTCGTCCACAGGCTTGTCATAATCAATGACAATGTAAAAGGTATTGCCGCCGCTGGTCTGGACGGTAATAAACTGCTTGTTGGTGTGCTCGTCATAGAGCAGATCACGGGTTACAAGGTTTCCCTCCTGGTCAAAGCCCTCGCCCGGCGTAATAGTCGGCTCCGGGGCCGGGGTTTCCATTGTGGGATCGCCGTAGTCCTCGCCCTCGCCGCCGCCTGCGTAGGCATAGGCGGGAACGCTAAAGCCGCATAACAAAACAGCGGCACAAAGCGCCGCTGTCAAAACTCGAAACCGTTTCATATTCAGTTTTCCTCCTTTTCCTCATCATCGGACTTCGGGACACTTTGTCCCAAAGCCCCGCCGCCTTTCAGCTTTTCAAACAGCAGGGGCAGCTCCGCAAGAGGGATGCTCATGCCACGCACGATGTCCACGATCTCGCTGTTTTCCGCCTCCAGCTTTTTCTGCTCCAGCTCCTTGAGCCGGGCCTGCTGTTCGCTGATTTTGGCCTTGACCTTATCAATCTCGGCCTGGATTTTCATGCTTTTTGCCGTTGCCATAAATGACCTCCAATCATGGTAAACGCCCGTAGGCGTAAAAATGAGACTGCCAGTAGCTTGTATTTAAGTTTGCGTATCCGATGGGATCGCCACAGTGGAGCATCCGCCCATCGCCTACATAAATCCCACAGTGGCTCACGCCCGGGGTATCATAGGTTCCCTTGAAAAAAACAAGGTCGCCGGGCCTTGGGGAGCTGGTCGGGGTGCAGATGTTGTAAAGCCCCTGCGCCCCAAGGCGGCCCACATTCCAGCCGGAATGATTGATCACCCATGACACATAGCCGGAGCAGTCAAAGGATGTAGACGGGCTGGAGCCGCCCCACACATAGGGATAGCCGATGTATTTCTCTGCCTCCGAGAAAATAGCGGCGAATGTTTCATCGTCCAGATATTCCCCCGGAACCTCATAGCCCTCCGGCGGGTTGGTAATGTATTTGTCCACATAGGGAGAGTCGGGAAACAGGTCGGGACGGTTGCCGAGGGTGGACATATAGATGGAATACCGGGACATCTGTTCTTCGCTCAACAAGGAAACAGGCAGGTGGGACAGGTTTTTGTTTTCCAGCGTCACATAGCAGATGTACCACGAATAGGGTTCATCGTCGCTGTCATAGCGTGTCTCCACCTCCACACGCTCCGTCAGAATATACTGGCGGTCAAAGAGCATTTGCAGGGAGCCCTCCACCTGTGAAAGCGTCCATTCCCCCTCATGGAGTGCCGACAGCAGGGAAATGAGCACATAGGGATCGTGTTCGATCTCGTCCAGATCGAAGTGGTACTCATCATAATCATGGGTGCTTTCGTAAGTATCAAGGTAGGTTTGCAGTTCTGCCTCCAGCCCGGCATAAGCCGCCTCCGCCCCTAAAATCGCCTCATCCGCAGAGGGGTAAGTGGTGGCTCCCAGCGCCCCGGCTCCGGCGTTGCCGATGGACACCAGCGAGGACGAACAGGACTGGAGCAGGGCGATCACAAGGACACAGGCCAGCGCCAGCAGGCATCCGACTGGATGGCGCTTCACAAACCCGGCGGTCCGGGCTGTCAGCTTTTCCGTGGCGGCGGCTGTTTTCCCGGCGGCTTTTGCGCTCTGTTTTGCGGCCTCCTTCGCCCGCTTCTGGTATTGCTTTCTAAGCCGCTGTTTCTGCCAGTACCGGGTAAAATAGTTTTTGGAAAGCTCCGGGTGCTCCTGTGCGGCGGTGTAGAAATGATAATCCGCCGCCGCTTTCTGATACCTGGCCTCGGCCCGGCTGGCCGCCCTTGCCGGATGCTCCCGGACTTTGCGCTTTACAAACCGGGAGCCATGCCGCAGGATAACCTCCCCGGCAAGCTCCGAACGGTGGGCCCCTTCCGTTCCTACATTTTCCTGCTCCACCTCGTAGAGCTTGCCATGCACAAAGCCGTGAACGCCCCATCCGGCGGCCCCCGCTGCCTTACGGATCGGGCCTTTTTGTTTGGGCGGCTTCTGCTTTGCCAGCTTTTCCCGGGCGGCTTCCCGTTTTTCGCCCCGCTTTTCCATGCGGAGCTTGGATGCCGCCGCCTGTTCCTGCTGGCTTTTCTGCCGAAATTTTGACTTTGGGACACTTTGTCCCGAAGTGCCAGCCGCCCCGGGCGCCTGTTCAGAGCCAGCCCCAAAAGCAGGGCCGCCGGGCTCGGCAGCTCCGCCTCCGGGTTCCGTATGCGTTTGGGACTCTGGGCGTGGTTTATTCGGTTTTCGCTTCATTCTTCATATCCTCCGGTCGGGTGGTTAAGAGGTCATAGATTTCCCCCTTCGGGAACCGATCCACAAACGGGATGGTCACATTCCCGT
>JAETRV010000079.1 GCA_021770005.1 Anaerotruncus sp.
ACGTGATGGTAATTGGCATTGCCTCACCCCCTTTCGGGTGGTGTGGCCAACCGCCTGCCGTTGTTGCAGCGCCTGTCCCCCATTCTAGCATGGAATCTCTTTCCAGTCAAGAAAAAGAGGGAAACCGCCTGCTGCCCACAAAATTTTCCCAAAACAATTGACAAAATCCGACAGGCGTTTTATGATAGAAATATGGGAAAAAGACGGATTTTTCTTGACTGATACGGGTATAAGAGAATGAAAAAGATATGCGGCTTCCTTTTCATATTCCTGACAGCCCTTTTTCCGGTGTTTTCGATTGGGGTGGTTTTGGCGGACCTCCTCCTGAAAAAAAGCAGTGTCTCGTTTTTCCTGCTCGTGACAGGGACGGTTCTGCTTGTGGTCGGGGTGGTCTATACCTTTCTGCGCCGGGAAAAAATCCCCGTGGTGTTTGATCCCGAGACGGATGAAAAGGTTTTCCGGTATCTTTCCCGGGTGATGCGGTTTTCCCAGCTCCTGCTGATTTTCGATATCCTTTTTAAAGCGGCCCAGTTGTTTTGATTGCGGGTTGACGCTGGGCGTTGCCCGCAAGGCCGGGACGGCTGCCCTTGTTGCGGCTGGCGGTGGATGTATTGCAAAAAAATTTTCCAAAACAGCTTGACGAAAGCGTGCGGATACGTTATAATAGACACCGACGTTGCAGGTGTGGTGCAATGGTAACACTTCTGCTTCCCAAGCAGACAACGCGGGTTCGATTCCCGTCACCTGCTCCAAAAAGAGAGCTCCGCTTTTGCGGGGCTTTTTTTGTTGCGGCGGGCCTGTCTTTTACCCGAGCAGGCCCCTCCGGTAACAGCAAAACAGCTGCCAGATGGCAGCTGTTTTCATCTTTTGCGGCAGAGGATTGCGCCCGCCACCACGCCCGAGACGATCACGCCAGCGGCGGCAAGCCCGGCAGCCGTGGACGAACCGGTGGAGGGGATTGCGGGGGATGCTTCGGTGAGCGAAAGCGCAAGCGGCTGGTCGGTGACAAGGTAACTCCCCAGGATTCGGACGGTTGCAGACCATCCGGCAATCGGGTCCTGGCTGCGGTCGGAATACCGAAATTCGCTGGTACAGTCGGTCAGGCGGCCATCCTCATCAATCTTGTAAAACCAGACCTGGTGCACATCCGGCGCGTCGGGCGCGCCGCGCTCCCAGGGGACGCCGAGTGTCAGGGTTGCACGGCCGGCGCCGGGCACCATTGGGCGCCCCTCGAATGAATAGAACCACGCCTGCGCACCCGCCGGACGCAGGTAATCCCGCAGGATCCGGCTGTCCTCCCGGGTGGAAAGCCGGGCATAAAACCGCCCGGGCCCCTGCCCCTCGGGGAAGGTCAGGGCTGCTACCCCATCCCCCCAGAGGACCGCGTCGCCATCGTCGAGCATGGCTACATAAGAGCTGTCCTCCCGCGCTTCGCTGGATACGGCAAGCGGTTCGACCGGCTCGCGCACCGCCGCCGCCGTAACACTGTGCAATGTCATCACCAGAACTGCAAAAATCAACGCGAAAACCCGCTTCATGCCGTATCCCTCCTTTTTTCCACGCCAGAATGCTGGCAGATTTTTTTCCTTATTTTATAGTATATACCACCGAAACCCGGATCGTCAAGTCAATTTGTAACCATTTTGTAACCAAATTGTAATTTCTTGCGCCGGTTTGTTACCAAAATGTCATTTTTTATGCAGTGATGCGGCACGGGGTGTCCGTTCCCGCACGGACAGGCGGCTTGTGGACAGCGGACGTTTGGCTCCTGACCAAACGGACGCTGCCTGGCGCTCCTCTCGCGGCAGCGTGAATGGAATGAAAATTTATGAAAAAAACCCGCTGGGCGGCTTGTTTTTCGGGAACCGCGGGCGAACATTTATAGTAGGAAGCGGATGCGCGGGCGAACCTGCGCGTCCAGCCAAGACTCTAAGAGTAAGGAGGAAAGGCCATGTTATCTGTCAATTCGGGAAACTGGATGAATACAGTCCTCTCGGGATATTCCCAGATGAATCAGATGAAATATCTGACATCGGTGAGCAGCAATAAGAGCGTGGGAGCAGTGGGCGCATCGCGTTCCACTTCGAGCAGCACGCTGGGGACGGAGGATACCAAGTTCCTGAAAGAGTACAGCGAGAAGCTGTCCAAGCTGGAAGCTGCGGCGGACAAGGTCATCAACGGCAAGGCCGATAAGATGGCGGCTGCGTCGGAAGACCGCACAGTCGCGACTGTCTCGGGCAAATTGCAGAACAAGGACGATGTCTATGAACTGCTGGTCACCCAGACCGCCTCGGGCCAAGTCAACCGCTCCAACGGCTACGACAGTGACGGCGAACTGCCCGCACTGGGTGGATCGCTCAAGCTCCAGACTGCCAAGGGAACTTATAATCTCAGCCTGAGCTCGGCGGGCGCCAAGACCAACCACGAAGCGCTCGAGAAGTTCGCGGAGAAGATCAACAGCCTGAACGCGGGCGTTACGGCGTCGGTCACCAAAAAGGATGGGAAATCCTACCTTTCGATTGAAGGGGAAGCGGGAACCGGCGACGGCAGCTTCACAGCGAGCGGCAGCGCCGCGGAATCGCTCGGGCTGGACAAGATCGAGACCGAGGGCCGCGAGGCGGTTTTCACCCTGACCAAGAACGGCGAGGAGACCGAGACGTTTACGTCCAAGACCAATACCGTCGAGGTGGATGGGGTCACCGTCAACTTTAAGGGCGCCGGTTCCACCAAGATCAAGGCGGGCGGGGACGACTCCGCCGCAGCGCTCGACGCGATGGAAGACCTGGTTGACGCTTATAACGACGTCATCAGCTTCCTCGAGAAGAACGAGGACCGCGGAGTGGGTGTGCTCAAGCAGCTCAAGCGGATGGTGACACCGCCGGTTTCCGAGCGTTCGCTCAACCTGATCGGGATGTCGGTCGGCAAAGACGGCAAGCTCAAGATCGATGGCGACAAGTTTATAGAGAAGATGGACGAGAACGCCAGCTTCGTGAAGGACCTCACCAAGCGGATTGCGGACAACTCCAAGCAGGACGCGCAGACCGGCCTGAATGCGCCTTCGGCGAGCCTGGTCAGCAACTCGACCAGCAGCGCCAGCAGCGCGAACAAGAATTCGTTCAGCGGTTTGAGCGGCGGCGCGTCGTTCGGCAACACCGATTATTTCAAGATGATGAGCACCTATAGCCGCGTCGGCGTGCACAACATGTCCAACTATTATGCAGTCGGCATGATGATGAATTCGTTTATCTAAAGTTTCATTCGGGAGGGATAATGGATGCAGATCACGAATAATTCTGTTTACAATGCAGGCTATTCCGGCGCAACATGGTCTACTGCGGCGGCAAAAGCAGCGCAGAAAGCCTCCTCCGAGGCTGCGGATACCGCGGTAAAAGAGGAAGCTTCCGCGTCCGACAAGAAGGTCAACCAGGATACCTTCACCAAAACCGGCAACGATAAGCCGGTCACCTACAGCAAAAACCAGCTCAATTCCGCTCAGGTGCAGTCGCTCCAGCAGGCGGAGCAGGCGCGTCAGGAGAGCTTCTCCAAGATGCTCCAGAGCATGATCGTCAAGCAGGGCCAGCAGAGCAACCTCACCCTGTTCGGCATGAAACTCTATGTCAGCCCCGAGCAGAGCGCGGCGGCGGCGAAAACCCTCGAGCCGGGCGGCGAGTATTCGGTCGACGCGGTCGCGGGCCGGATCATGGATATGGCTAAGGCCCTCTCGGGCGGCGACCCTTCCAAGATCGAAGAGCTGCGCAAGGCGGTCGAGAAAGGCTTCAAGGCTGCGGGCGTCGAGCTGGGCGGTGAGCTCCCCTCGATCAGCCAGAACACCTATACCGAAGTCATGAAACGGTTCGACGATTGGGCAAACGAGTCCAAGAAAACCTCGGGTGTCGAGGAATAATTCTTAAAAAAGGAGGGGATTTTTCCCCTCCTTTTTTCTCCCCTCAAGGCGCTTGACAGCGCCTTAATTGCAGGATATAATGATAGATAAGGAAAGGTGCTACCGGCAGACGGTCAGCCCCTTGGTATTACGGAAATAACCGCATCACTTTAGGGGAGTGGCGGTTATTTCTTTTTTGTTACTTCGAGAACGACAGTAACAACGCTCAGAATTACCAGACAGAACTGGAACAGTTCCGAATATGTAACCATAAGCATCTCCCCCTTTCTTCCGAAACGGGGGAAACCCCCGTTCAGATCGGGGGCCAACCGCCTGCAACCGTATGTGGTAGCACCTTGTCCTTATTCTACCATGGAGGGACTTTCCAGTCAATAAAAAGGAGGGGATATTTCCCCTCCTTTTTTCTCCCCTTTTTAAGAAGAATGCCGCCTATCGGCGGCAGGGGATGCGGGGAATCCGCCCCCGCGCGGCGGGTACCTTTTCGGGTGCACGAAAAGGTACCAAAAGTGCATTTAAGGGGCATGGGGCGCATGTTGTTTTGGGTTCCCGACCAAAACAACGCCCTTCGCTTCTCGGCTGCGCCGAAGCGCGCTTGCGCGCGACGCTCGGGCAGGATGCGCCCCACAAGAGGGGCGGCAGTGCCCCCCTCTTGTGAGAACT
>JAETRV010000080.1 GCA_021770005.1 Anaerotruncus sp.
AACCGTTTGACGCCGTCTGAACGGGCCTTTTTCCGACCTGCTGCGTTGAAAAACCTTGCAATACACAAAGTATTGTCTGCGTTTTTTCGCCTTGCAGGGCGAAAAAACGCCTCGTCCATCCGACATACTCCGATTATGAATACAGGTTTCTAAGCGGAGATTTGAACCGCGCCCAAATCCCCGCTGCCTTGCCCCAATGTCCGGGTGGTTACTTTGTGCCGAAGATGCGGTCGCCCGCGTCGCCCAGGCCCGGGACAATATACTTGTTCTCGTTCAGGCGGTCGTCAAGCGCGCCGCAATAGATCTGCACATCCGGGTGCTTCCCGGCCAGCGCTTCGATCCCTTCGGGCGCGGCGATGATGCACATAAATTTGATGTTGGAGCAGCCATGTTTTTTGAGCTGGTCGATCGCGTCGACCGCGGACCCGCCGGTCGCAAGCATCGGGTCGAGCACGATGACATCCCGCTCCTCAATATCAGCAGGCAGCTTGCAATAATATTCCACCGGCAGATGGGTTTCATGGTCGCGGTACATCCCGATATGCCCGACCTTCGCCGCCGGGACCAGCTTGAGCAGGCCGTCGACCATCCCCAGCCCTGCCCGCAGAATCGGGATAAACGCAACCTTGCGCCCTGAAATCACGTTCGCTTTTGCGATGCAGATTGGGGTTTCGATCTCGATCTGTTTGACCGGCATGTCGCGGGTTGCCTCGTAGCACATCAGCATACCGACCTCGTTGATCAGCTCGCGGAATTCCTTCGAGCCGGTGTTCTTATCCCGCAGGAGGGTGATCTTGTGCTGGATCAGCGGATGGTCCATAATAAACGGTTTCAACATCATCATTACCCCTTACAGCTTGATTTCAGAAGCTGTACCATTTGCCGGCAAGATGCGTGCGGCGGCTATTGGTACGGCTTCTCATGTGGTTTCGGTCGTTCAGCGGTTTTCAAGCGCGGCAACTTTATCAATCCGGCGCTGGTGGCGGCCCCCCTCAAACGCGGTATGTAAAAAGACATCGACCAGCTCGATGGCCAGCCCCGCACCTACCACCCGCCCGCCAAGGCAGAGGGCATTCGCGTCGTTGTGCATACGGGTGTATTTCGCACTGAAATAGTCGGAACAGCAGGCCGCCCGGATCCCTTTGATCTTGTTTGCCGCCATCGAAATCCCGATACCGGTGCCGCAGAAGAGCAGCGCCTTCTCACAGCTCCCCGCCACTACCGCGTCACACGCCGCCGCCGCCATGTCCGGATAGTCGCAGGACGCGCCATCAAGCGTGCCGAAGTCCCGGTAAGGGATCTGTTGTTCGTCCAGCCATTGTTTCACCTGTTCTTTCAGCGCAAAGCCGCCGTGATCCGCTGCCAGTGCGATCATAAAGATTCCACCCCTAAACTGATTGTTGTTTTGCGAGCAGCTCCCGTTCCGCCTGCGGCAGGCGCAGATAGGCAGGGGCAAGCTGTTCGGCAGAAACGGTGTATCCCAACCCGGCCGCACGCTCTGCCGCGAGCGCCAGCGCGCCCGCATGGGTATAACGCATGGTTGGCGGCGCGAGCCGCAGGAGAGGCACCCGTTCGTTAAGCATATTATAACACATTTCCGCCCCGTCTCCAACCAGAAATACAGCATTTTTCTCATTTTTCAGACGTTGTTCGAGCTGGGCAATCGGGATCGCCTGATCCGGTTCAAGCCGGGTCAGGGTTTCCCCCTCCCAGCGAAACAGCGCAGTGTAAACCTGGGCACAGCGTGCATCCAGAACCGGGGCAACCAGCAGCTCCTGCCCGCAGAACTGCCAGGCGAGCGCCTCCAGGGTGGAGACGCCCACACACGGTTTCCCCAGCGCGTGGGCCATCCCTTTCACCGCCGAAAGCCCGATCCGCAGCCCGGTGAACGAGCCGGGACCGGTTGTGACCGCAAACAGGTCAACATCGGAAAGCGAGGCGCGGGTCTGGTCGAGCAGGCTCTGCACCATCGGCAGGATGGTCTGCGAATGGGTCAGCTTCACATTGGTAAAAAATTCCCCCAGAAGCCGGCCATCCTCCAATAGGGCACAGCCCGCCGACTGGGATGAAGTATCGATTGCTAGAATTCTCAAAACCCTTCCCCCTCAATCGTCAGCTCACGGGTGTTTTCGTCCAGCCGCGCGAACGACAGCCGGATCGCGCCCGGCGGCAGGGCGGATTCGATCTGTTCGCTCCACTCGATCAGCAGGACGCCATCCTGTTCCAGATAGTCAAAAAAGCCGGTCGAATAGAGGGCGTCAAAATCCGAAACACGATACATATCGAAATGGTAGAGTGGAATATTCCCATCTGTATATTCCTGCACCAACGCAAAGGTGGGGCTGGAAACCTCGTCCGATAGCCCCAGCCCGCGCGCCAGCCCATGCGCAAACACGGTTTTTCCCATCCCCATCCCGCCGAAGCAGGCGACCACATCACCAGGACGGAGTTTTTTTGCGAACTGCTCCGCAAACTGCTCGGTCTCCTCCGCCGAATGGCTGATAAACCGGGTCACAGCGGCCCCCTCAGAACAGGCCGGAGATCTGTCCGGCGGCATCCACGTCGATCTGGTGGGCGGCAGGCGCTTTCGGCAGGCCGGGCATGGTCATAATGTCACCGGTGAGCACGACAATGAATCCCGCGCCCGCGCTTAGCCGCAAGTCCTTGACGGTGATCGTGAACCCGGTTGGGCGTCCAAGCCGGGAGGGGTCGTCCGAGAGGGAATATTGGGTCTTGGCCATGCAGACCGGAAGCCCCGCCTTGCCGAGCGCTTCGATCTCAGCGAGCCGTTTTTCCGCCGCGGCGGTGTAGGTGACCCCATCCGCCCCGTAGATTTCGGCCGCAATTTTGGCAACCTTCTCTTTGACCGGCAGTTCGGTGTCATAGAGCGGGCGGAACTGGGAGGGCTGCTCACACGCTTCGACCACCGCTTTGGCCAGCTCGACGCCGCCTTCACCGCCCTTGGCAAACACCTCCGAGAGCGCAAACTTGCAGCCGGTCTGGGCGCAGAAGTCGGAAAGCAGTTTGATTTCTTCGTCCGAATCGGTCAGGAACCGGTTGATTGCCACCACCACCGGGACCCCGTATTTCTGCATATTCTCCACATGCTTGGCGAGATTGGGCAGGCCGCGTTTGAGCGCTTCCACATTCGGCTCGCCGGTCTGGGCCTTGGGGACGCCTCCGTTATACTTGAGCGCACGCATGGTCGCAACCAGCACAACCGCAGAGGGTGCAAGCCCCGCATACCGGCATTTGATGTCAAAAAATTTCTCCGCGCCGAGGTCTGAACCGAATCCCGCTTCGGTGATCGTGTAATCGGCGAGTTTGAGTGCAAGTTTGGTCGCCCGCACCGAGTTGCACCCATGCGCAATGTTGGCGAACGGACCGCCATGCATCAGGGCGGGGGTGTTTTCAAGCGTCTGGACCAGGTTGGGCTTGAGCGCATCCTTGAGCAGTGCGGTCATCGCGCCGCTCGCGTGCAGGTCACGCGCATAGACCGGTTGATTACCATAGGTATAAGCAACCAAGATTTCTCCCAAACGTTTTTTCAAGTCTTCCAGGTCGGAAGCGAGGCAGAGGATCGCCATGACTTCGGAGGCCACCGTAATCAGGAACCCATCCTCACGCGGCACCCCGTTGACCTTGCCGCCCAGCCCGACAATCACGTTGCGTAGGGCGCGGTCGTTCATATCGAGGCAGCGTTTGAAGAGGATGCGCCGCGGGTCGATCCCGAGTTCGTTGCCCTGCTGAAGATGGTTGTCAATCAGCGCACAGAGCAGGTTGTTCGCGGCGGTGATTGCGTGCATATCGCCGGTGAAATGCAGGTTGATATCCTCCATCGGCACCACCTGTGCATAGCCGCCGCCTGCCGCGCCGCCCTTGATCCCGAATACCGGGCCGAGCGAGGGTTCCCGCAGCGCGATAATCGCCTTTTTGCCGATCTTCTCCATCGCCTGCCCAAGGCCCACCGTGGTGGTGGTCTTGCCTTCGCCCGCTGGCGTGGGGTTGATCGCGGTCACCAGCACCAACTTACCGTCCGGATGGCCGGAAAGCCGCCCGAAAATTTCCTCCGACAGTTTCGCCTTGTACCGTCCGTAGGGTTCCAGTTCCTCCGGCTGTACGCCCAGCCGGTCCGCAATCTCGCTGATTGGAAGCATCGCAGCAGACTGCGCAATTTCAATATCCGATTTCATGGGAAAAACCTCCTTCTGTAATCAAAAGTTTCATCCATCTTTAGCTCCGCACGAAGCGTCTGTTCAAAATCTTTTACAGGGGGCTTTTTCTCTTGCAAAAAGCCCCCTCTTGCCGCCCCTCGGGCGGCAATTCACCCGAAAAAGCGCTCCTCAGGATAAAGTATTCCGCCGCGTGCGCGCGGCGGCGGGGGCCCAGGGCGCATGTTGTTTTGGA
>JAETRV010000081.1 GCA_021770005.1 Anaerotruncus sp.
TCGGGGGATGTCGGATGGACGAGGCGTTTTTTCGCCCTGCAAGGCGAAAAAACGCAGACAATACTTTGTGTATTGCAAGGCTTTTCAACGCAGCAGGTCGGAAAAAGGCCCGTTCAAATGGCGTCAAACGGTTGTGAATACGGGTTCTTAAACAGGTTCCTAGTCCGCTGGTTATTCGGCGCTCTGCTCCTTGAGCAGGTCGCGGATCTCGGTGAGCAGGACAATATCCGCCGGAGGCGCGGCAGGGGCTTTCGGCTCCTCCTCCTTCTTGCGGCGGAACCGGTTGAGCAGCTTGACCATTGTAAATACCACCAGCGAGATCAACAGGAAGTTGACCACCTGCTGCAAAAAGCTTCCATAGAGGATTGCAACCTCGGGATTCTCCCCGGAGGCAGCGGAGAGCACCAGCTTATAGCCGGAAAAATCCAGCCCGCCGATCAGCCAGCCGAGAAACGGGGTCACGATCTCCTTCACCAGCGAATTCACAATGCTGGTGAAGGCGGTACCGATGATAACACCGACCGCCATATCCACGACATTGCCGCGCGAGATGAATTCTTTAAATTCTGCGATCAAAGTTTTTGTTTTCTGTTCCATTTTTCTGCTCCTTTTATGGGTTGTTTTTTTCCAGTATAGCAGATTTCAGCAAAAAGTCCATTGCAAGCGGGAAGATTTCGTGGGATAATAGAGGGGAACCCGAAAGCGGTAGAATTTTATGACAGATTCAGGAGGGCGGTCCGATGAACGAACAAACCAGCCAGCAAAAAGATCTGCGTTATCTACAGCTGCTTGCGCGCCAATATCCAAATGTGCAGGCGGCGAGCAGCGAGATCATCAACCTACAGGCGATCCTCAACCTCCCCAAGGGGACCGAACACTTTATGTCCGACCTGCATGGGGAGTATGAAGCGTTCCTGCACATCATGAACAATGCATCAGGCGCAGTGCGGGAAAAGGTAGACATCCTGTTTCAGAACATGGTGACCAGCGAGGAGCGCGCCCAGCTCGCAACGCTGATCTACTATCCAGAGGAAAAACTGGAAGAGATCGCGGCGCAGGTGGAGGATATCAATGAATGGTACAAGATCACCCTCAACCGGTTGATCGAGATCTGCCGCCTGGCCTCCTCCAAATATACCCGCTCCAAGGTGCGCAAAGCGCTGCCAAAGGACTATGCCTACATCATCGATGAGCTGCTCAACACCAACTACGAGGTACATAACAAAAAGGAATATTACGAAAATATCATCTCGACCATCATCGCCACCGATCAGGCGGAAAATTTTATCATCAACATGTGCCGGGTCATCAAGAAGCTGGTGGTTGACCATCTGCACATCGTGGGGGACATCTTCGACCGCGGCCCGCGTGCGGATATCATCATGGATTCGCTGATCGGGCACCATTCGGTGGACATCCAGTGGGGCAACCACGACGTTCTCTGGATGGGCGCGGCGACCGGAAGCCGCACCTGCATTGCGACTGTACTGAACAACTCGATCACCTACAACAACCTTGAGGTGATCGAAACCGGATACGGGATCAGCCTTCGTCCCCTGGCGCTCTTTGCCAACGAGATTTATGCGGATTGCGACACCTCCTGTTTCAAGACCAAGCATATCGGAGGCGGCAACTACAGCGACAAAGAAAACGGCCTGGGCGCGCGGATGCATAAGGCGATTGCGGTGATCCTCTTCAAGCTCGAGGGACAGACGATTCTGCGCAACCCCTCTTTCCAGATGCAGGACCGCCTGCTGCTCGATAAGATCGACTTTGAAAAGGGGACGATCCGCCTCGGGGATGCCGAATATCCCCTGCTTGACCGCGATTTCCCGACCATCCTGCCCTCCGCGCCGTATGAGCTCTCCAAAGAGGAAACCGAACTGATGGACCAGCTCAAATATTCGTTCCTGCGCAGTGAGAAGCTACAGCGCCATATCAAATTCCTCTATTCCAAGGGCGGCCTCTATAAGTGCTACAACGGCAACCTGCTCTTCCACGGCTGCATCCCCATGGATTCGGAAGGGAACTTCCTCAAATTCAGCATCGGATGCAAGGAGCTTTCGGGCAGGGCGTTTCTCGACCATGCGGAGTCGATCGCGCGGCAGGGGTATTATGCCCGGCCCGGCACCCCGGAAAAACAGTTTGGGAAGGATTTCCTCTGGTTCCTCTGGTGCGGGCGCAATTCCCCCCTCTTCGGGCGGGATCATATCGCGACGCTCGAGCGGCGGCTGGTCGCGGATGAGTCGACCTGGGCGGAGCCGAAAAACCCCTACTATTCCTACTACAACGACGAAGAGGTCTGCGAACGGATTCTCAAAGAGTTTGGGTTGGAAGGCCCCCACTGCCACATTATCAATGGGCATGTGCCGGTGAAATCCAAGGACGGGGAAAACCCGGTCAAGGCGCATGGGCGGCTGATCGTGATTGACGGCGGCTTCTGCCGCGCCTACCAGCCGACCACCGGCATTGCGGGATACACCCTGATCTACAATTCGTGGGGGATTCGGATTTCGGCACACGAGCCGTTCAGCGGGGTGCAGGACGCCATCCGCAACAACAAGGACATCTTCTCCACCTCGGTGATCTTCGACCGGATGGAGTCCCGGATCCGGATCAACGAAACAGACAATGGCGCCCTGCTCCAACAGCGTATCGACGACCTGAAATGGCTGCTTCTGGCCTACAAAACCGGGGAGATCAAAGAGGAACATTAGAAGCCGTACCAATAGCCGCCGCACACATCTTGCCGGCAAATTTCCCGCTTGTCTTTGTCTCAAAAACTTGAAAGCCATAAAGGATTCCGGCGTTTTTGAGGCTTCGACAGTCAAAAAATTTGCTCGCCAATCTGCATACTTCGGCTAATGGTACAGCTTCTTAGAGGACCGGATATCCCAACAAAGTGTCTGTGCGGTTGGTGCAGGCACTTTGTTGTAGGGACAAGGCATACTGTTATGGTGCGATGAAAAACATTTGAGAGGCTTCGCCTATTATGCAACAGAGTAAGACAAAAACCATCCGGAAGGCATTTCGCTCTGCCTTTCCGCATACCATCCCGATCTTTGCCGGGTTTTGGTTCCTGGGCCTGACCTACGGCATTTACATGAATGTTTCCGGGTTCAGCTTCTGGTACCCCATGCTCATGAGCCTGACCATCTTTGCCGGTTCTATGGAATTTGTGGCGGTCAACCTGCTGCTGGGCGCATTTAATCCGCTGCAAGCCCTGGTCATGACGCTGATGATCAACGCCCGCCACCTGTTCTACGGAATTTCTATGCTGGATAGGTACCGGGGGACCGGTTGGAAAAAGCTCTATCTGATTTTCGGAATGTGCGACGAGAGCTTTTCTATTAACTATACTGCAAACATCCCCGAGGATGTTGACCGGGGCTGGTTCATGTTTTTCGTGACGCTGCTCAACCATTTTTACTGGTTTTCCGGCGCGACGCTGGGCGGTATCTTTGGTTCGCTGCTCCACTTCAATACAGAGGGGCTGGACTTCGTAATGACAGCGATGTTTGTGGTCATCTTTATGGAACAATGGCTGAAAGAAAAACGGCACACCAGCGCGCTGGTGGGGGTGGGGCTTTCCCTGCTCTGTTTGATCGCTTTTGGCGCGGATGATTTTATGATTCCTGCAATGGCGGCGATCCTCGCGGCTCTAACCGGCCTGCGGGGTCGGCTTGAGAGAGGGGGAGAGGCGTCATGACAGCTTCGCAGCAGTTGATTACCATTGGCATGGTGATCTTGGGAACGGTGCTGACACGTTTTTTGCCGTTCCTGCTCTTTCCCGCCGGAAAACCGACTCCAAACTATATCCGATACCTGGGGACAGCGCTGCCTTCGGCTGTGTTCGGCCTGCTGGTTGTTTACTGTCTGAAGGGTATCAGCCTGTTTTCCGGGAGCCATGGACTCCCGGAGATGCTCGCGATCGCTGTTGTCATCGGCCTGCACGCTTGGAAGCGGCAGATGCTGCTTTCGATCGCCGGAGGGACCCTGTGCTATATGTTATTGGTGCAGTTTGTGTTTTAGAGAGGGCCGGGCGAGTCGCCTCATAAGGGCCTTTCATGGATTCTCCTAGAACCTGTCTAATATCTAACGCTCCGATCCGTTTTCCCACCCAGCTTGCCGGGGGGAGTTCCTTTCTTTTCCCTTAATCAAAAGTTTTACTCGATTTTTTCACTGCCGCCGCAGCGGCGTACATAGGCCAACCGACGCGAAGCGTCGGCTCTTAGGCCGGAGTAAAAAATCGCAGGGTCGAGGGGCAGCGCCCCCGACGCGCTCCGCACTGCGAGCCGCAGCGAAGCGTTTCGAGCGCAACCGCCGTAGGCGGCTCTTGGCGCGAGATGAGCGCGGAAC
>JAETRV010000082.1 GCA_021770005.1 Anaerotruncus sp.
CATCCACCGCCTGCCCCGGCTGGGACAAGGCGTCCATGAGCTGGCTTACATCATTCTGAAACGCGGTTGACGCCTGCCCAAAGGTGGTTGGGAGATTGCCAAACTGCTCTTCAATCCACGCCTCCTGCTGCATGATCGAAGAGACGACCACAGCGGTGGTTAGTTTTCCTGCTTCGGCCTGTTCACGCAGTTCACCCTCTGTAACCCCGAGCGATTTCGCCATCATTTCAGCAATTGCGGAACCGTTCTCCATGACCGAGTTGAATTCCTCGCCGCGCAACGCGCCCGAGGCGAGACCCTGTGAGAGCTGGGTGAGCGCGCTGCCCGCCTCGGCGGCGGATGCGCCGCTGACTGCCATCCCTTTATTTAGGGCGGACGCAAACCGGATTGCGGCATCATTGTTGCCTGCAAAGTAGTCCTGCCGCCCCAGCTTGGCGACCAGCTCCGCGGTGTCCTCATAGGGCGCGCGCGAATCTATCGCCGCCTGCATGACCTGTGCCTCGAGCATCTCCTGTGTGTGGCTGCCGTCCCGGATCCGTCCGAGGCGGGTGTCCACGTTGATGCGCATATCCGCCCGCTCCCCCATCGACTCGAGCGCGCCCCATGCGGTGGTAAGCCGCTGCAAGCCCTGGTTGGCAACCAGGATTGCCCTGCTGAGCCCGCCAAATCCGGAGGACGTTTTGGAAATGTGCGCGTCCATCCCGGCGCTGACCGTCTCCATCGCGCTTACCATATCGCCCATTGCGTTGATTGTCCGCTGGATGACCGACGTAAACCGGTCCTGTAGTGCCAGCGTACTGGACAGCGTCGCCATAGCCTGCCCACCTCCTTTTTATTGCCCGGCCTTTTTGCGGGCCTCTTGGTCCTGCCGGGCTTTTTCGTCCACCATCGCCATAATCGCGGCCCGCTCCGCCTCCGGCAGATTCAGCCACTCGCTCGGGAAACGTCCAAACTGGCAAAACAGATAAAAGCTGTATACCGTGTCCCGGTCGTTTCCCTTTAGGAGTTTTTTACCTCTTCCTTGGCCTCCTCGGTTAGGTCACGGTCAAACCCGTTGACCTCCTGCACCTTGAGGTAGAGGTTCGCGATTTCCCCAGGGAGCAGCATCGCCTTGAGCAGCTCCTCCTCCCCAACCGCGCCATAGCTCGCCTGCAATCCGGCGTCCTTGAGATCGGGATAAACAACCGACGCCGCTGTCATCCGCAGGGTGTAAAGCGATGTATCCAGCTCGGGGATACCGCGTTTTTTGGAGCTGCGGCGCATACAGCTGTCCTTGATCCGCAGATTGCGCGCCTCATCGATCGGCCGCAGCTCCCAGAGCTCCGGATTCCCGTTTTCGTCCAAAAAGCGGCCGCTGATTGCAGCCTTGACAGGTTCGGGTTTCACGGCATTCTGCCGCAGAAAAGAGTTCAGTGACATTTTTTATCCCTCCAAATCAGTAATTGTTGTCCTCGTTGATGTCATCCGAGGCGGCGATGCTGAAGGTCTCAAGCAGGTCCACGTCCTCAAACGTAAACGGGAGCTCCTGCTGCAAAATCTTGTCCTCGGTATCGAGCATCGCAAAGGTGATCTCATCCAGATTGCAGTCTCGGAGGATTTTTGTTTCGCGCCCCCGGCCGGATGTTGCATCCTCGTTGCTGATTTTAAGATCGAAGAACAGGTCTCGCCCGGTTTTCGCGTAGTTGATAAACGCCTGCTTAAACATGCTGGTGATCTCGTTGATGACCAGCGTGCCGGTGCCCTTCCACGAGGTTGTTTTGCTGCCCACCCCGCGTTTTCCCATGGCCCGGACTTCCACCTTGTTTTTCTTGAACTTCGCCTCCACCTTCTGGATATAAAACAGCGGATGGTTCTGTCCCTTGATGGTGATGTATGCGGTGCCCTCGCGGGCGGAAAGGACTTCGCGCGCCCTCCATTCCTGTTCTGGGAGCGCGAAATCGTTCGGGTCTCTGTAGTTAGGCATAGATCATAACCTCCTTAGAACCTATTTAATCTCTAAAGTTTTACTCGATTTTTTGCTCGGCCTAAGAGCCGACGCTTCGCGCCGGTTGGCCTCTGCGCGCTCGCTGCGGCTCGCAGTCAAAAAATCGCGAAAAGTTTCGCCAGCCTTTTCAAAGGCTGCGGTTTCCAAAGGCAGAGCCTTTGGCCGCCGCGCGCACGCGGCGGAAAACTTTATCCTGAGAAGCGCATTTTCGGGTGAATTGCCGCCCAAAGGGTGGCAAGAGGGGGCTTTTTGCAAGAGAAAAAGCCCCCTACAAAAGATTCTGAACAGGCTCTTAGCCCACGACCTTGATCGTGTTATAGAACGTCTCCATGACGTCGCTCGGGCGGATTTCATAGTTGACCACCACCGCGTCGATCAGATCGCCGCGCTCCACAACGATATCCCCCGGCACGACGCCCTGCAAAATCCCCTTGGCTTCCAGCTCCCGGAAGTAGGAGAGGATTTCCGCGTGGAACAGCTCCCGCCCGTCTTTATTATTCTGAACCTTGCCCGAATAATAGGCCATCGCGCGGTTGGTGATCTCGGTGGCCACCGAAAACAGGATGCGGATAATCTTATTTTTAGAGAGCGCATAAGTGCGCTTCTTCGTGAAGGTGGTCAGGGTATTGATATCCTTCTGAATCAGCACCTGGTTGCCCACCGTGGGCGACGGGATAAAGACCAGCTGTCCGCTCGAGGCAAACGCCTCCTGCTCCTGCCGGGTGTACCGTTCGTCCACATCCACCGCGCCGGTATAGCGCGCGTTGGTGAGGCTCTCCTCGAGCGGGCAGCGGGCGGTTGCGCCCGCGATGTAAGCGGTCGCCATCGCGCGGGTGACATGGGTCCCGTTTTCGAGGTAGACCCCATTCTGGATAGAGACCACCCCCTCGAAGTCGGCGGTCTGGCTGTCCGCCACAACGGCCTGCAAATACTTCCCCTCGTCCTGGATCATCCGCTTGGCAAACGACACAAACAGGTTGCGGATGTCCACATCCTCGGTCGGGCAGGCGATTGCGTCAACCGTCACCAGCTCGATAGCGGACAAAAATTTGACGTAATCCCCCATGGTGGCTGTGCCGTCCTCGCCGCCCGTGAGCGCGACCCCGGCATTTACCGCAAGCCCGTTGTCCAGCGCCGCGGCGGAAAAGTCGATCCAGTCATTGCCCGCAAGCTCCGAGATATCCGCGACCGTCTGCCGCTCGATCTCGTCCACATCGAACCAGGTCACGACCGCGAACCTGTCCGGCTC
The DNA here is from genome assembly GCA_021770005.1 of Anaerotruncus sp. Taxonomy (GTDB): domain Bacteria; phylum Bacillota; class Clostridia; order Oscillospirales; family Ruminococcaceae; genus Anaerotruncus. Next base: position 3,234 of record JAETRV010000082.1, read on the forward strand.
TCCTAGGACGTTCTCGACCGAAACCGAAAAACGGTTCCCGTAGCTGCCGCCATATTTGGCAGTGCAGACAAGGTTGCCGATCTCGGCTTTGGCCTTGACGCCCGTGTTCAGCCGGTAGAGATAGACAACGGTGGCATTTTTCATGGCTTCGCTGAGTAGGATCGTGTCGTCGCCATAATCCGCGATATACTGCGCCATATCCGCCGGATAGATCGGGATGGCGGTATGGTCCGGCAGCCACGGGAACAGGGTCGGGATACCGACCGCGCCCCGGTCCCCTGTGACCGGCGGGTTGTTGCCCTCGCCCACATAGTTGATGTAGACGCCGGGCAGCTTTTTGTTCTGCGTAATCCAGTTACCTCCGGGCATCCGTATCCACCTCCTTATTCAGCGCCTGTTCCACCAGCGCGTTGACCTGTGCCTCGGTGTAGCGCTTTTCCGGCTCGAGCAGCGCCGCCAGCAGGTCACGGTTGACCCCTTTCGCGGCGCGGATCAGCTCCCGCCCCGGATACTGCGGCGCGGCAGCTTTCTTTTTGGCTGTGTTGGTGTTCTTTTCGCTCATGTCCTGTTCCTTTCCGCCCGGACGGTCTTTTCCCCAATCCGGACTGTATCAATCAGCGGGGTGTTGTCGATGCGGTAGAGATGCACGCAAAAATTGCAGAGGATATGCAGTTCCCGGTCCACAACCTGCCGCTGGTGCCCGCTCAGCCGGGCGGTGATCCCGCCGTACGAGACCGACCGCAGGTTGAGGCAGAGGTTCGCGCAGACCGCGTTGAGCTCCCGCTGTAGCTCGCTCCCGGTCTTTTGCGAGCAGTAGGCGATGTCCAGCTTGCCGGATACCTCGTGCCGGTTCCAGACCGTCTTATCCAGCAGCGGCTCGCCCGCGAAATCCACGAAAAAGCAGCAGGCGGGGATTTCATCCGGCGCCAGCCCGGCAAAGACCGGCACCTCCGGATAGAGGGTATCCAGCCCGGCCGAGACCGCGCTCAAAAGATCGTTTAAAATATCCATCATCCAAGCCCCTCCCAGATTTTTTTCTCTGCATCTTGCGGGCTTGCCACCGCCTCTGGCCGCATTGATGAACCCTTGCACAGAATACACCCCCTCGCTCTGTCCGTCTCAGCGGCATAGGCCTCCGCTACATGCTGTCCCTATGCAGCATCTCATGCAGTTTTTCCATGTCAATAGACGAATTTGGGCCCGTATCGGCTGACCGACGCTGGGGAACGGTTTCATCCTCCCAGCGCATACCGTTCAGCCATGTCGCCGGATAGGGGATATACCGCCCTGCGTCCCTCTGCCAATCCTGGCTTGCTTTCTGCACCTCAAGCGCGCGCAAGATCCGGCCCAGCAGAGCGCTGTCCGGCTCGAGCTTCTGGAACGCTTTCAAGGCGTTCGATTTTGCTTTCTTCCTGGGATACGCTGCCCAAAAGCGCTCAAACCCATCCGAAATGACACCCGCATCCCCCTTGGGGGGGATATGGGGGGGATTCTTTTTTTCTTTTTCTTTGTCTTTCTCTTTGTCTTGCCTTGATTTCGGTTGTTTTGCTTGTTCGGGTTGTTTTTGGTTGATTCCGGTTGTTTCCCAAATTTCCGATATTTCCGCCTGTTTTTGCGCTGCATTCGAATTTCCTTGCGGTGCGCCGCCCTTTTTCCCGTTCTCGAAATTGATCTGGCATTGCGCCTCATAGTTGATCTTGTCCCTGTCCAACTGCGCCCGAATCATCGGAAACAGAAACCGCTCGTTCCCGCTTAGCCCCGAGATTGCGCCCGACCTGCCGTATTCCAGCATTGCCGTGAACAACCGTCCGCGCTCCGCGTCCCCGAAGGGCTCCAACGCATCCAGCAGATCAAAATAAACCTTTATATACTTTTTTGCCAAGAGGCGTCAACCTCCTTACACCTTGCATCCCCTTTCTGCCGCCCGCTATGGGGCGGCTTGTTTCAGCTTGTCGGCGCTTTAGCTTGAACATCATCGATCGCCTGTCCCTCTGATAACTGCAATCCATACTCTGCCAGTTGACGAACCAGTTCGGAGTCAGAACAACGGGTAAACCGGCCGTTGTTCCGGAGAGCGAATATGCGTCTCATTAACGCATCAGGGAAAGAGATGGATGTCCTGTTCCTATTGGCCATGTCTGAAGCTCCTTTGTTTGAATCATTTTTCGCTGCTTCCACGTTAATTTTGGTTCACTTTTATCATAGCACAATAAGTGAATCATATCAATTGTCAATTTGAATAAAAGTGAACCACTTATTTCTATGAATCAAAAATTTTATTTTTCTTTACAAAGTGAATCACTTGTGGTAAAATGAACCCGAGAGAAAAGAAGGTGATCGGATGGCAACGGAAAAGCCAAGATTTTCTGTTACGTTTAGTGACGATTCCTATCGTAGGATCCGTCAATACCAAAAGGACAACAAAATAAGCACCCAGAGCAAAGCGGTGGCTCGGTTGGTAGCGATTGCGATTGACGAGATAGAGAAACGCGGAGCAATCAAAAACACCTCGCTCTATTCGAGCGAGGCTTTGGATTTAGCGAGGGACTACGACCACAAGCTGGACAGCTGGGGACGTAAGCAAGTGCGGACGGTGGCAGACAACGAAATGGCACGCTGTGCCGCCGAGCTTAGCGAGCAGCAGGAGCAGCGTCCAGCTGCCCCGCCGCCGCCCGCAGGCGAAGGGGTGCGCTACATCATCCCGGAATATTTCGGCAGGGTGAGCGCGGGCTCCGGGCAGCCGGCAGCTGACGAGCGCCCGGAGAACGCCCATCTGACCCGGCAGCCGCCCCGCGGCGCATCCTATATCGCGCATATCAGCGGGGACAGCATGGAACCCACCTATCACGACGGCGACCGCGTTTTCGTTCGCGCTACCGTGGATATCTTCCCTGGGGAGATCGGCGTCTTCTCGATGGGCGGCGACCAGTACATCAAAGAACTCGGGGACGGCGTGCTGCTCTCCCACAACGCCAAGTATCCACCCATTCCCCTGCAAAACGATACACGCTGCCAGGGCCGCGTGCTGGGGCTGTGCGACGATCGCTACTTTGAGCAGCCTGCCGGAGGGTTGGCCTGATGCGCCAAGATGAAATCCTCCTCTAAAAGCCTGTTCAAAATCTTTTGCAGAGGGGGCTTTTTCTCTTGCAAAAAGCCCCCTCTTGCCGCTTCGCGGCAATTCACCCCCTAAATGCGCTTCTCAGGATAAAACGTTCCGCCGCGTGCGCGCGGCGGCGGGGGCGCTGCCCCTCGACCCCGCAATTTTTCGAGAAAAATTGAGTAAAGCTTTTAATTAAGGGAAAAGAAAGGAGCTCCACCTAGCTTGCCGGGGTGGGGCCAAACGTCCCGCTGTCTTGACCCCGCGATTTTTTGACTGCGAGCCGCAGCGAGCGTGCAGAGGCCAACCGGCGCGAAGCGTCGGCTCTTAGGCCGAGCAAAAAATCGCGTAAAACTTTAGATCTTAAACAGGCTCTAATAGCAAACAAACAAGGCCGGAGGCCCTGAAAAATCGGGGCCTCCGGCCATTTATGCTACTATTTGTCCATATAGACAAGCGGGTCGAGGAAGGTCCCTCCCACTCGAATTTCAAAATGCAGATGATTCCCGGTTGAATTCCCAGTTGAGCCGACCTCAGCGATCTTCTCCCCCTGTTTCACCGTCTGCCCAACCGACACATTCAGCTTGCTGTTGTGCCCATAGAGGGTCTTGCTGCCATCCGCGTGCCCGATGATGACACACCGCCCATACTCCCCGTACCAGCCGGATAGCTCGACAGTGCCACCCGCTGCCGCGTAGACCGGCGTTCCATAGGGTGCGGCGAGGTCGATCCCATTGTGGGCGTGGTAGTCGTAGAAATCCGCGGATAGCCACCCCTTGGTCTTGAGCGGGTTCGCAAACGAGGTTTTCCAAACGCTCCCGTCCACCGTCTGGGTGCGCAGAAGCTTGGTCCCACGGCGGATCACCTGGTTCACCGGCTGGCCGGTCTCGGTCGTCTTGATCGAAACCACCCTTACCATCTTATCCCCTTCATAGATCACCTGCGCCTCGACCTGCCGCTCGCCCATCACGCCCTCGCTCACCAGCTCGGTATATCCCCGGTAGGTATTGGGCAGGTCGATATAGGTCGTCTCAAACGGGATTTTTTCGGTGACAGTCACAGTCTTGGTCTCCTGTGCAGGCGGTGTCAACGCCTCGGCCTGCATCCCGGGAGAAAACGCACAGAGCAACAGGAATGCAACCCCTGCCCCTGCTGACGCTATGTATTTTTTCAGTCGTTCTGTCGGGTTCCCTGCTGTCGTTTTTCTCTGTTTGACCGCAGGTTTCTCCATCGATCATCCTCCTTATCTTCGATCTGTCCCCATTTTACCGGCTGTTTATGAATATTCTATGAACGCGCCCGTTTATTTACGAATCTTTCACGATATTGGAAACCACTATGCCGGAGCGCTTCCATCGCCTTTCCTTTGGAGGCGATTTTTGGTGCAGTCTTGAATTCCGACCATTTTTGGGGTATGATGATTCTAGGGCTTGTTTGTCAATAGAGGTTTCGATTTTTCAGACAGCCCCTAGAGCCTGTTTAAAATCAAAAGTTTTACTCGATTTTTTTCAAAAAATCGCAGGGTCGAGGGGCAGCGCCCCCGACGCGCTCCGCACTGCGAGCCGCAGCGAAGCGTTTCGAGCGCAACCGCCGTAGGCGGCTCTTGGCGCGAGATGAGCGCGGAAC
>JAETRV010000026.1 GCA_021770005.1 Anaerotruncus sp.
CCTAAGAGCCGACGCTTCGCGTCGGTTGGCCTATGTACGCCGATCTACGCGCTAAGAGCCGCCTTCGTCGGTTGCGCTCCGAAACGCTCGCTGCGGCTCGCAGTGCGGCGGCAGTGAAAAAAATCGAGTAAAACTTTCGATCGTTTCACTGTTTGCCAAATAAAGGCCTCTCCGTCGATCTTCATCTGTCAAACAGCTTCTTGAGATCAGAGAAAAACGCCGGGGAAGCCTGTCCGGCAGGGGCCGTGCCCGCATCCGGCGTCCAGACTCCGATCCGCCCTGGATGCCAGCTGCCCGGACTTTCCGGAGCCGGGGCTTGCCCGGACTCGGCCTCGGAAATATAAGGGCGGACCGCCTCCCGCCAGACCGCATAGCCCCTTTGGCTCAGATGCAGGCCATCGAGCTGGTAGTCGTATGCAAGCTGCCAGTCAGAGCGGTCGAGCATGGGAAAAAACAGGTCGATATATGCCAGACCGCGCTCTTCGGCCATCTGCCGGATCGACCGGTTGACCCGTTCGAGCTGCCGGTTATCCGGCAGGGTGCGCATATCCGAGCGGATTGGCAGCAGGCTCTGGACATAGATGCGGGTTTCGGGCAGCGCCTGCTGTATCCGGTCGAGCAGCCCGGCATAGTCTGCACAGACCTCCTTTGGGGCGCGTTCCCCGAGGTCGTTGATCCCGACCAGCAGGAACAGCGTCCGGGGCCGCAAGGCAACGACCTGATCCAGCCGGGCTTGCAGGCCGGCGATCTGGTCCCCGTCGATCCCGCGGTTGGCGATTTTCAGCGTCTTGGAAAGCTGCTGCCATTCCCCGCGGTAGGTCAAGCTGTCCCCAAAAAAGACAATGTCGGCGGTTTCCCCGTGTGGCTCATATTCCTGCAACATTTTGGCGTACCCCTTCGCAAACCCTTCCCCCTGCGTCTGTGCCAACTGTTCCAGGTAGACCGTCTTGTCGGGGTCCGCATGGCGCGCCCCATAGGCGGTCAGGGTCAGCGCTGCACAGACGAGCAGGGCGGCTGCCGCTCCCCATCGCAAAGCAATCCCTCCATTCACATGTTTCGACCAGATTCGACTTTGAAACCTGTAAAAAATCCCCTCCCAGCGAGAAGCCGGGCAGACGCTTACAGAAGCTGGTAGTTGGTGAGCACCTCGCGATGGGTCAGCCATCCGAGGCATTTTTCCAGCATCACCCCGTAGCGCGTGTCGGTCCCATAGCTAAAGGTTGTCTTGATCGCCAGCTCGACGAAACAGGTCGCCCGGTCCATCGCCATTGGGAAGCTGTCCCCGGTGAGCATCGCGCCGGTGAGTACGCTCGCGAAGATGTCCCCTGTGCCGGGATAGGAGGTCGGCACATAGTCATAGTTTACACACCAGTAGGCGTTCTGCCGGCGGTCATAGCCCACGTTGGCGCATTCGCCGGAAGCCAGCTCCGCCCCGGTAATCACCACATACCGCGGCCCAAGCTCGGAAAGCCGCGCCATCATGCTTTTGAGCTGCTGGCGGGTGAGCGGTTCGTGGCGGTAGGGCTCCCCCAAAAGCAGGTATGCCTCGGTCAGGTTTGGGGTGATGACCGCCGCCGACTGCACCAGCAGGCGGATCTGTTCCACCAGCTCGGGGGTATAGGTGCGGTAGATTTTTCCATGGTCCCCCATCACCGGATCGACCACCGCGAGCGCGTCCGGATAGGCGGAGATGAACGCCTTCATGTCGCCCGCCTGGGAGGGGTTGGAGAGGAATCCGGAATAGATTCCTTCCAGGTCTACCGACAGCCGCTGGTAGTGCTCGACGGTGGGATAAATATAGTCGGAGAGGTCGCGGTGCACCACCTCGCCCAGCCCGCCGGTGTGGGTGGACATCACAGCGGTAGGGATCGGGCAGACCTGTACCCCCATGGCCGATAGGGTCGGGATCACGACTGCGAGCGAGCTGCGTCCGAACCCGGCCAGCGCGTGGATCGCCGCGACTCTTGGCGGACGGTTGTTCATAAGCGGACACCTGCACTTTCCTCGGTTTTGAAAAGATTCTGGAAATTCATTTTTCGCCCGGGCGGCTTGTAGATTTGTTCTGCGAACCGGGCAAACTAGTTTCGGCGGATTCCGCCCCGGGCCATCCGGCAGGAGGCCCTGAAATACGCAGATGGGGAGGTGGATTGGATGAACAAGGCAGCTACCACAGCGATGACTGGTGTTGCGGTTGCGATGGCCGCGGGGACTGCGGCATATATGCTCTCGGGGCATGGCAAAAACAGCACCAGCAAAAAGCTCAAACGCAACGCGACCAAGGCGGTCAAAACGCTTGGGAACGTGCTCGACAGCGTGGAATATCTCATGCATTGAGAGAGGAGGGAGGCTTTCGGCTGCGAAAGGCTCCCTTCTTTGTATGTTCGGCGCAGCGGGCGCCGTTCCTTTTACAAAAGGAACGGCGGGCAAGCCCCTAAATCCCGATCTGCCCTTCGGGCAGCACCCGCCGGCTGGACGGTTCCCTGCGCATCGCGAGCGAGAGCAGGAACGAGACCGGCCCGAGCCGCCCCATATACATCAGGAGGATGAGCAGCCCGCGGGAAACCGGGCTTGCGGCGCCGGTCACCCCGACCGAAATCCCGACCGTTGCAAACGCGGAAACGCTCTCATAAAACGCGTCGATCCCGCTGATCTCGGCGGGCCCATCGGTAAGCATCACACAGGCCGCGCTCATCGAGACCGCAGCCAACCCCATCAGCACGACCGCCAGCGACTTGTAGACCGTCCCGTGGTCCAGCCGCCGCCGGAAGAGGACGACCTCCTCATCCCCGCGGGCAACCGAGCAGACGGTCGCGGCCAAAACAACAGCAGTCGTACACTTAATGCCGCCTCCGGTCGAGCTGGGGGCAGCTCCGATAAACATAAACAGTGCGGAGAGGACCTTGGTGCTCCCCCGCATCAGATCGCAAGGGAACGAGTTAAAGCCCGCGGTGCGGCAGGTCACCGAATAGAACCACGCGGCTCCCAGCCGCTGGGCATTGTTCGGCAGCGCGCCAAGGGTGGCCGGGTTGGTCCATTCGCAGAGCAGCGTCATGAGCGTGCCGGAGACGAGCAGGACGCCGGTCGCCGCCAGCACCACCCGGGTATGGAGCTGCAAGGTGCGGGTGCGGCGGTACTGGAACAGGTCGTAATAGACCACAAACCCAAGCCCCCCGGCGATAATCAGCGCGCTGACCGTCCCCATAACCAGCGGGTCTGCGTTGTAGTTGGTGAGGGAGGAGAACGCCCCCTGGCCGCCGAACAGGTCAAATCCCGCGTTGCAGAATGCGGAAACCGCGGTGAAGACCGCGAAGAAGACCCCCTGTACGCCGTACTGCGGCACCAGCGAGAACATCAGCAAAAGCGCGCCGGTCCCTTCCGCGGCAAGCGCGCCGCCTACCACCAGACGGAGCAGCGGGCGGATGGTAAATTGCTGGGTGCCGATCGATTCGCGCGCGAGGTCGAGGCTTCTGCGCTCCAGCCGCCGGCCGACCGCCATGGAAAAAAAGCTGGTCATTGTGACCAGCCCAAGCCCGCCGGTCTGGATCAGCAGCAGGATCACGCACTGTCCGAACCCGGTCCAGTGGGTGTAAGTATCATAGATTACCAGCCCGGTGACGCAGGTTGCCGAGGTCGCGGTGAACAGGCAATCGAGCAAAGGCGTCCAGCTGCCCTCCCGGCTGGAAACCGGCAGCATCAATAAAAAAGTGCCGGCGAGGATTACCATGGCAAAGCTCACCGCGATCGTCCGGGCCGGGAACCGGAAGAGAAACTGGGTCCGCGAGCCCGGCCGCCCGCGGCCGAACGGCTCCGGGCGGGAGATGCGAACCGGAAAAGAGCCGGTCACGGCTCCGGTTTGACCGTGAGAAACCGCTTGGCTTCCCGGATCAGGTTCTTGTCATTCCGGAAGGTGACCAGCCCATCCGCCTCGTCCAGCAGGCACCAGCGGTAGTCGCTGATCTCTTCCTCCTGCTTGGTGACGGTATCGTCCGCCTTGGGGCTCCCCAGAAAATAGACCACCTGTTTTTTGACATGCGGCTTGGGGAAATATTCGACGCTCTGCCGGAATCCATCCATCAGGTTGACATCCAGCCCGGTCTCCTCCTTGATCTCCCGGAGTGCGGTTTGCAGCTCGTTCTCCCCCGATTCCACATGCCCTTTCGGGAAAGACCAGTGACCGCCGCTTTTATGCTTAATCAGCAAAAGCTCATACTTTTCCTTTCGCTTGCGGTAGACCAGTGCACCGCACGATTTTTCACGCAACATTTTTGATCGTCCTTCCTGCCGCGGCGCCGGTCTGCGCCGCCTGCCTCCTGTGTGCAGAGCACAGAATTATGCTGTTCAAAGCCCGTATTCACCCTCTAGGCGATAAATAATACAAGGCTTTTAATACTATACCACGTTTGGGGCCGGTTTAAAAGTAGTATTTTCTGTTTTTTATATCCGTCCGGGATTCCGGGGCTTCTTTTGGTCCAAAAGCTTAGATTCCAATTTAGGATCTAAAGGTTTACTCGAATTGAAACAGGCCCTTAAATGGAAAAAACGCCCCCCAGCGATTGGATCGCCGGAGGGCGTATATTTTTACAAACGCTTGTTGCTGGGGATCAGTCGTTCAGGACAAACTTTACGCTGCCCTCGACCGTCTCATAACGGGAGCTGGAAGGTTTGAACTTGAAGGTGTAGGAACGGCCGCTGCGGATCTCGGTTTTGGAACCGTTGCTCCAGGAAACCGAACCGCGGATCTCGTCGCCTTCGTCGTTGCGGGCGGTGATGCTGTCTTTCAGCTCTCTGGTGTAATCGCTGAGGCGGTCGCCTTCCTCAAAGTACATGGTGCTGTTATAACGCAGGGTGACATCCTCCGAGTTGCCGTCCACATAGATTTTGATATTGCCGGTAACGGTCGGGAGTCTGCTGTCATCCGGGGTAAAGACAAACGAATGGGTGCCGCTCTTATCGAGCGAATAGCTGGTGCGGCTGCTCTTCCAATCGCAATCGCCCGAGAGATACTCCTTGTTGACCGTGTCGTAAGCCTCTACATTGTCGTTCAGCTCGTCGATCAGGTCATCCAGCGTATCGTCATAATCGGCGTTGATCGCCTTGGTGGTCAGGCGGATCCGGCTATCGGACGAGCTGGAGGTGTTGCTGTTCTTGATATTGATGGTGTTGCCCTTGTTGGAAGAGGTGTTGATGGTATTTTTGTTGGTCGAGGCGGACGGCGAGGAAACGGTGTTGGTCTTGACCGACTGGCCAGCCGAATTTTTCACAGTCGCCTTGCTGTTGCTGACATTGACCGTCTTGATCGAGGCTTTGTCCCCGACCACCACGTTTGCAGCCGCATTGACCGCCAAGGTGGTGACACTGCCGTTGACGTTGACCTTGTTCGGGGCGTTGACAGTCATCTTGGTTGCGGTCCCGTTCATTGTGACCGAGATGGCGCTGTCAAGGCTCTTATCGACGGTCAACGAATTCATGGAACCGCTGATCGAAAGGGAGGTCTGCTTGGACAGGTTGACCGCCTTGCCGTTGCCGTTCGCATCCACGAAGCAGACAACGAAATCCTTGTCCGCATCGGTCTTGAGGGAGAAATCCGCGGATTTCAGGTTGAAGCTGCCGACTGCCGCGCCGTTCTGCACGAACTGGACCTTCCCGTTGGCGACATGCATACTGTAGACGGAAGAGGATGCCGCGCTCGCCATCACGCCGAGGCTCAACACCAGCATTGCCGCAAGCAGCAGGCTCAGGAGTTTTTTGCTGACTGTTTTCATAGTTCACCCTTCTTTTTTAAAATTAGGGCTTGTTTGAAAATAGAGAAATAGCCGGATTTTTCGCAAGAGGCGAGCAGCTGCAAAGAGAAAAGCGCAGGAATACTTTGTGTATTCCGAGCATTTTTCACGCAGCAGATGCCGTTTCTTGTAGAAAAAGACGGTGGTTTCGATTTTTCAAACAGCCCCTAGCGGCCGTTTTGGGAACCGCCGGGAGTGTCGCCCCCATTGCTCCCATCATACAACAGACTCGCTATCCTGTAAACAGATTTTGCCGGGAAAAGGGGACAGTTTCTGTAAAATTTTCTGTTTGGACACAATCTGCACATAATTCAATCAAATTTTTGACACCGGCATCAGTACGCCTTCCCCCAGATGATGCTGGTGGTGGCGGGCTTGCCGCAGATCGGGCAGACCTCCCCCAGCTTTTCCTGCTCAAACGGCATACACCGGGAGGTCAGGCCGGCCTCCTCCTTGACCTTCAGCTCGCACGCCTCGTCCCCACACCACATGGTCTTGAAAAAGCCGGATTTCTCCTGCGCGGCCTGTTTGAGCTCGTCGAACGAGGAGACCGCCCAGGTGCGGGCTTCGCGGTTGGCAAGGGCTTTGGCGTAGAGGCCGTCGTGCACCGCCTTGAGCAGCTCGGGGATTTTGGTTTCCAGCGCGTCGAGCGGGACGACGGTCTTTTCGCGGTTGTCCCGGCGCACCAGCACGCACTGGCCCGCCTCGATGTCGCGCGGGCCCATCTCGAGCCGGAGCGGGACCCCCTTCATCTCGTATTCGGCAAACTTCCAGCCTGCGGAATTGTCGCTGTCGTCGACCTTGACCCGGCAGAACTGCCCGATCCGGGCGGAGACCTCACGCGCCTTTTCGAGCACGCCCGGCTTATGCTGGGCGATCGGCAGCACCACCACCTGCACCGGCGCAATGGCGGGCGGCAGGACAAGGCCGTTGTCGTCCCCGTGGGTCATGATGATCGCGCCGATGATCCGGGTAGACATCCCCCAGGAGGTCTGGTGCGGATACTGCGGCTTGTTGTCCCGGCCTTGGAAGGTGATGTCAAACGCGCGGGCGAACCCGTCGCCGAAATAGTGGGAGGTCCCGGATTGGAGGGCCTTGCCGTCGTGCATCATCGCTTCGATGGTATAGGTCGCCTCCGCGCCCGCAAACTGCTCCTTTTTGGTCTTGCGCCCCTTGACAACCGGGATCGCCAGCGACTGCTCACAGAAATCCGCATAGACGTTCAGCATCCGCTCGGTCTCCTCATACGCCTCCTGTGCGGTCTCGTGCATCGTGTGGCCCTCCTGCCACCAAAATTCACAGGTGCGCAGGAACGGGCGGGTGGTCTTTTCCCACCGCACCACCGAGCACCACTGGTTGTAGAGCTTGGGCAGATCGCGGTAGGATTTGATGATCTTGGCGTAGTGCTCGCAGAAGAGGGTCTCGGAGGTCGGGCGGACACAAAGGCGCTCGGTGAGCTTCTCCTCGCCGCCATGGGTCACCCACGCGACCTCGGGCGCAAACCCTTCCACATGGTCCTTCTCCTTTTGCAGCAGCCCCTCCGGGATGAAAAGCGGCATCTGGATATTCTCATGACCCAAGGCTTTGAACCGGCTGTCGAGGTCGTTGCGGATGTTCTCCCAGATCGCAGTGCCGTACGGCCGCACGATCATACAGCCCCGGATCGAGGAATAGTCCGCAAGGTCGGCCTTGCGCACAATGTCGGTATACCATTTTGCGAAATCCTCATCCATCGAGGTAATCGCTTCCACCATTTTTTTCTGATCTGCCATAATTCGGTTTCGCTCCTTCATAAAATCGGTGGCTCCAAACCACCTTCCTCTGATTCCTATATCATACCGAAAATTGCCTGAAAAAGCAAGTGGATGCGATCGAAAGCGCGTAAAGTATATATTTTTGTTATGAAACATTGATTTTTTATTTTTAATCCGTTATACTTATTTAGTAATAAGTGACAAACGACAGGGACTATTTCTGAAGAAACAAATCGACGTATATGGTGAGGGGCCAGCAACACCGGCTGCATAGATTGGTGCTGGCTGGCGGAGAGGGATATGGGATGAAAATCATCGAAAAACTATGGGGCAGTTCCTGTTTCGATCGTTATTTTTTGGGGGTTCTCATTGCGATTGAGCTTTTGATGTCATTTACTTCTTTGGGGTATATCCATATCCCCCCAATTTCTGTTACCATCGCATACCTTCCCATTCTGGTTGCAGGGTGCCTTTTGGGTACTGTGCAATCTGTAACCGTTGGGGTTGTTTTTGGAATCGCCAGCATGTATAAAGCATCTGCTTTTTATGTGATGCCGGCGGATGCGGTATTTTCCCCTTTTTTGAGCGAAGCCCCGGCCAGCAGCCTTGTGTTGAGCATCGGGACAAGATCGCTGTTTGGGCTTTTGATCGGGTTCGCGTTCCTGGCCGCGAAAAAAAGCAAACATTGCCGCCTATGGGCCGGCCTGGTTTCTGCGATTGCACCCAAGGTGCATTCGCTTCTTGTTTATACGGCTATGGGCATTCTGTTCCCGGAACTTGGCCGCCGCTACACCTCCGCCTTCCAATGGGATTTGGACGATACGCTCTTTGCGGCCCTTTGCGTTCTCGTCGTGGAACTCCTGTGGACCATCTATCAGAGCGATACCATACAAAATGCAAAATCATATATCGACCAGTCGGTCCATAACCCTTATGCATCCAAAAGGGTCTATTTATTCTTTGCCATATTCGATTTCTTTTTGTTGTGCATGGCGGTTTTTGCGACCGTTTATTTTTCCCAGAGGGAATCGTATATGCTGGGTCAACATGGCGTAGTCGTATCCGAGATTATTTCTACCGACCTACTGCATTTACAGGTACAGTTTCTGATCGCTTCCCTGTCGTTAAATGTCATTTCTGTTATTTTGTTGATCTCCATTTACAAATATATGTCATACAAAGAGTACCGCGGGGAAATGGACGAACTGACAGGGATTATGGGGAGAAGGATGTTTCTTTACCATTGCAACAAAGCACAGGAAACGAGCCGCCCAGGCCCGGAAAAAACCGGATGGTTTTTGTTTGTGGATGTGGATTATTTTAAGGCGATCAATGATACCTTTGGGCACGCGGTTGGGGATCAGGTTTTGAGGGAGATTGCGGCAAATCTGCAAGCTGCTTTTGGGGAGGACGGCAAGGTTGGCAGGATTGGCGGGGACGAGTTTGCCGTTCTCATCGAAACGCCCATGTTGCAGCAGAAGCTGGACCAGCGGTTGGAGCAGTTTTTGGAGGCGATCTCCGGCACGCTGCCGGATAGAAAAATCAGTTGCAGCATCGGTGGCTACCAATTCGTTTTCCCGCAGAGTGTAAAGCATATCCTGACAGAAACCGATCAGATGTTATACCAGGCCAAAGAGAACGGCCGCGCATGTTACGTAACAAAGGCATACGCCGCCTCCGAGCTATCTGTCTGTATGGAACCATAACCGGGTCCGCATAAAATTTTAGCGCCTGTTCTCAAAAGCCCTGATCCTCTTCCAAGGATCAGGGCTTTTTGCAATCTCTATTGACCTGCCGCTCAGGCAGCGGGCTCTCCGCCGTTCCCACTGCCGGTATTGGCGAGCAGGTACCCGCCGCCGCCACCGTCCAGACTGTAATAGGATAGCAGCAGGCGTCCGTTGTCCGCGCCGCCGATCACCTGGGGGTCCAGCCCCCGGATCGAAAACCCGGTATTGTTGAGCTGCATCGTAGCCATATCCATCTCGAACAGCTGCCAACCCTGCCCCGCCCCGGCGGAACCGAGCACCAGCAGGCCGTTTTTGGAGGGGGCGGTCACAATGTTGCGTATCTCGTAGGGCAGCTCCACCGTATGGGTTTCCTCGGTCGCAAGGTCGAGCCAGAGATGCGGCACAATGCTCTGCTCGCTGCTCAGCCCGAATGCGAACGCCTTGTTCCCAACCAGGGTGATCTGCTCGCCGCCTGCACTGTTGACCCAGCTATAAGCCTCGTCCATCTCCCGCCCCTCGTTTTCGACGAGATCATAAATATAAAGCCCGCTTATCCACTCATACCCGGCGGTGTGGCAGTAGAGCTTGGTGTCGTTATCAAAAAAGGCGGGCTTGGTGAAGGTCGCCTGTGACAGCTCCTGGTCCCCCCCTTCGGAGGAGCCCTCCGGTTCAGAAGAGGAATCCGGCTCCTCTTCCGCCTCGCGTGTGGGATGTTCGGCCAGCAGCCGGACCGAATCGGTGCCGAAGTCATAGAGGCACAGCCCCTTGTCGTTGACAAAGGCCGCTTTTTTGCGGTCGGCCGAGAGGTCGAAGTCGGGGACGGTTCCCTCGTTTCCCTGCTTCATCTTTTCGGGGATCGGCACCTCCCGCGGGTCCTCGAAGTTGATGTCCCGGGTCGCGATCCGCTGGTTGGTAATCAACACGATCCGCTCGGTCTGCGGGATTGCCGAAAGGAAGGTTTCCCCCTCGCGCAGCTGGAACTCATACCGCTTTTCGGTCAGGTCATAGCTATCCGCCAGCCCGAGCACCACGTAGCCGGATTCCTCGCTCGACCAGGAAAGCAGCAGCTTCCCGCCGATCTCCCCCCAGCAGTGCAGGGAACCCGCCCCGGATGCGGGCATTCCCAACAGGGTGTCCGCAGTGATGTACTCCCCTTCAAATTTGATCTCCTTGGGCAGTTTCCCGTGGTCGATCTCGATCCGTTTAAAATAGTAGCCGCTGCCGTCCTCGTGGGGCGCCATGTCAAAATAGTGGATCTGGCCGTCGTCCCGGTCGACCCGCAGGCGGATCACCCCGTCCGCATCCGCAGGCGCGGCCTCCACCAGCTTGAACACATCGTTTTTGTTGAGCGATTCGTTTGCCGGGTTCTCGCCGGAACGGTCGGACCCGACCGGCAGATAGTACAGAAGCGCATTTCCCTCCTCGGACTCGAGCCGGGAAACGTCCAAATCGTTTAACCTTAGATTGAAATAACGTTTTATATAATCCGCCAGCTTGTCTTTGGGCAGGACGCTATCCCCTGCCGATTTTCCCGCCTCGGAGATCACTGCGTCGCGGTACATCTTGATCCCGCAATATTCGACCAGCGACCGGCTGTCATACTGCACGAGGGTGGGATAATCCCCCTGCATGGAATACACCGCGTCATAGAGGTAGTCCCGCCACCAGTCGTAGAGGGACATCTCCGGCATCTCGGGCGCCGGGGTGGAGGAAACCTCCTCCTGGGAAGACCGTTCCCATTCAAAGATGATCTCCTCCTCTTCGGAAGAAGCGGAAGCCTCGGAGGGGCTGGAACCGGCGCGCCGGGGCTGCATACACCCCGGGAGAGCCACCAGAAGCCCTGCCAGAAACAGGGCGGTCAATTTTTGTTTCATCGGTTTGGACCTCCTAAAGGATCGGTTTCTAAGGACCTGCCTGGTATCTTTGCAGGGGATACGGGGAATCCGCCCCCGTAGGCGGGTTCCTTTTCGGATGCACGAATATGTATCCCCCGCACCCCCAGGCAAAACGCTCATGCGCAAGGCCGGCTTGCATCCTCTTCCGCCCCCAAACGCCAAAGCCGCGCTTCGGGTCAACGGCCCGAGAAGCGAGCGGCGTTGTTTTGGCTGGGATTTCAAAACAACAGGTACCCCGGAACCCAAAACGCCGCGCACCCAACACGCACTGATACAAGGCAGTCCTGAAATTATAGTATAGTGGTTCTTGCGCAAAAACGCAACAGAGAAAAATTCCTGAAAATTGGGGCGGCAGGCTTGCGCGGGCAGGCAGGTTGTAGTAAACTTAAGTGGAAAGAGAATGAAATCTGGGAGGGGATTGATTGAAACATCTGATTGAGCCGGTTGACCTGACCCCGCAGGAGGTTGACGGGATCCTGGACCTTGCGGAAAAAATCATCGCCGATCCGCCTGCTTATGCGCAAAAATGCAGGGGGAAAAAGCTGGCGACCTTGTTCTACGAGCCGAGCACCCGCACCCGGTTGAGCTTTGAAGCAGCAATGCTTGAGCTTGGCGGGAGTGTGCTTGGCTTTTCTTCGGCGGACTCATCCTCCGCGATGAAGGGGGAGAGCGTTGCCGATACGATCCGCACTGTGCAATGCTATGCCGATATCGTGGCGATGCGCCATCCAAAAGAGGGGTCTGCAAAGGTGGCTTCGCTGCATGCGTCGATCCCGGTGATCAACGCGGGGGACGGCGGGCACCAGCACCCGACCCAGACCCTCACCGACCTTCTGACCATCCGCTCGCTGAAAGGCCGGTTGGGACAGTTTACCATCGGCCTCTGCGGCGACCTGACCTTCGGCCGGACAGTGCATTCGCTCATCCGTGCGCTGATGCGGTACGAGGGGGTCAACTTCCTGCTCATCTCCCCCAAAGAGCTGCGCATTCCCGACTACATCCGCGCGGATATGCAGCGCCGCGGGCTCGCTTTCCGCGAAGCCGAGCGGCTGGAAGAGGTCATCGGCGAGCTGGATATCCTCTACATGACCCGCGTCCAGCGGGAACGGTTCTTCAATGAGGAGGACTACGTCCGTCTTCGGGACAGCTACATCCTCGATGGGGAAAAGATGAAGCTGGCCAAACAGGATATGATCGTCCTGCACCCGCTGCCGCGTGTCAACGAGATCGCAACCGAGGTGGACAGCGACCCGCGCGCCTGCTATTTCAAACAGGTGCTCTATGGCAAGTATGTGCGCATGGCGCTGATTCTGAAGATGCTGGGGGTAGAAGCATGAATGTGGATAGCCTACAAAGGGGCCTGGTGATCGACCATATCCAGGCGGGAAAAAGTATGGAGATCTATCGGTTCCTGGATTTGGACCGGCTGGATTGCAGCGTGGCAATCATCAAGAACGCCCGCAGCGGCAAGAGCGGCAAAAAGGACATCATCAAGATCGAGGATGAGATCGATGTTGATCTTGACGTGCTCGGATTCATTGATCCCAATATCACCGTCAACGTGGTGGAGGGTGGGCGGATCACCCACAAGCGCAAGCTACAGCTTCCCGCACAGGTGACCAACGTTGCAAAATGCAAAAACCCGCGCTGCATCACCTCGATTGAGCAGGAGCTCCCGCATATCTTCAAGCTCTCGGAGGAGGGGGAGCGCCGGGTTTACCGGTGCATCTATTGCGAACAGGAATATAATCCAAAAAAATAACAAGGAGTTGTTCTTTATGCAGACAATCACGATTGAGATGGAAAACGGAAAACAGATCAAGGCCGAGCTTTATCCGGAGATTGCCCCGATCACAGTGGAAAACTTTGTCAAGCTGGTGAAGGAAGGGTTTTATGACGGCCTGATCTTCCACCGGGTGATCCCCGGGTTTATGATCCAGGGTGGATGCCCGGAAGGGACCGGCATGGGCGGCCCGGGCTACCATATCAAGGGGGAATTTGCGGCGAACGGGGTGAAAAACGACCTCAAGCACACGCGCGGTGTCCTCTCGATGGCGCGCGCCATGGACCCGAATTCGGCAGGCTCCCAGTTTTTCATCATGCATGAGGATGCGCCTCATCTGGACGGGCAGTATGCCGCATTTGGCAAGGTGGTCGAGGGGATCGAAACGGTCGATGAGATCGCCGGACAGCCGACCGATTACAGCGACCGCCCCAAAGCTGAGCAGAAGATGGTCAAGGTGACCTACAGCGAATCTTGACCCCCACCTTTGCTCCGGCCTAAGCGCCTGTTTAGAATCTAAAGCTTCACTAAAGCTTTACTCAATTTTTCTCGAAAAATTGCGGTTTCCACTGCAAGCCGCAGCGCAGCGTTTCGAGCGCAACCCGCCAAAGGCGGGCTCTTAGCGCGAGATAAGGCAGAGCCTTTGGCCGCGTCCCGCAGGACGCGGAATCTTTATCCTGTGAAGCGTATTTTTCGGGTGAATTGCCGCCCAAAGGGCGGCAAGAGGGGGCTTTTTACAAGAGAAAAAGCCCCCTGCAAAAAATTTCAAACAGGCTCTAAGCGCTTGTCTAAGAAGGAGGAATCCCAGCGCGGGGAACCTATGAAACCAAATCAGATTTTATCCGACCTGCTTCTGACCTTTATGAAGATCGGGCTGTTCACTTTTGGCGGCGGCTATGCGATGATCCCGGTCATCTCGTCGATCTGCGTCGAGCAGAAGAAGTGGATTTCCCATGATGAAATGATGGACATCACAGTGATTGCCGAATCGACTCCCGGCCCTATGGCGATCAACTGTGCGACCTTTGTCGGCTACCGGCAGGCAGGGCTTGCGGGGTCGGTGGTTGCCACCTTTGGGATCGTGCTGCCCTCCTTTGCGGTGATCTATGCAATCTCGCGGTTCCTCGACCATTTCCTCGAGATCACCGCGGTTGCCAGCGCATTCAAAGGGATCAAAATTGCGGTCGGCCTCCTGATCCTGGATGCGGCGGTCACCATGCTCCGCAAGATGCCCAAAAAGCCGCTTCCCCGGGCGATTATGCTCGGATCGTTTGTGGCGATGGTTCTGACCAACTTTTTCTCCTTGCGCATCTCGTCGATCAGCCTGATGCTGCTCGCGGCGGCGGTCAGCCTCGGGGTGTCCGCCGGAGAGCGCATGTCCGCGCAGAAAGGCGGTGGGGAGAAATGATCTACTGGGACCTGTTTTTCGGTTTTCTGCGGGTGGGCTGCTTCGCCTTTGGCGGCGCATACGGCGCCATCCCCCTGATCCGGGAGGTGGCGCTCTCCTACGGCTGGCTGGACGACCCGTCGATCTCCTACATGATCGCAGTCAGCGAGAGCACGCCCGGCCCGATCATTGTCAATCTCGCTACCTATGTCGGGAGCAGCCAAGCGGGTTTCTGGGGCGCTGTCCTCGCAACGCTTGCTGTCGTCTTACCCTCGTTCGTGATCCTCCTGCTTGTCGTAGCGGTGCTGAAAAATCTCCTGAAAAACCGCTCGGTACAGGCGGTGATCCGGGGGATGAAGCCCTGTGTTATCGGGATCATCCTCGCCACCGGTGTTTATATGACCCTCAACAACTGTTTCAAACAGGGAAACGCACCCGACCCATCTGCTGTTTTCATCACCGTGGCCTTGGCGGCCATCATGCTCGGCTTCAAAAAACTGCGCGGAAACAAACTCTCCCCGATCCTATTGATCCTGATTGCTGCGGGCCTGGGGCTTGCGGTCTATGGAATCTAGGGGCTTTCTAAATATAATCGTACGCTATTGACATTGGCCCGTCTTTGTAGTAAAATGAACGCATACCAAGGGAGGGATACCCATGTCTCAGCCAGACCGTTTTGGTCCTGTCTTTAAGCAGGTCCATGACGCCCTAGAAAAAAACGCGAACAATCTGCTGCGTGCCGACGGCCTGACGATGGCGCAGATGCATCTGCTCTTTCTTCTGGAGGACTGCCCCGACGGGTGCTACAGCCTGAAAGAGCTGGAAAAAAGGCTGCGCCTTGCCCAATCCACAATGGCCGGGATTGTAAAACGGTCGGAGCGCAAGGGATTTGTCGCCTGCTATGGGGATCCGCACGATAAGCGGATCAAACATGTACGGATCACCCCCGAAGGACGGGATATTTGCGCCGCTGCGCGGCAACATATGGATCATTCGGAAGAGCGATTCCTCGCCGGAATCAGCCCAGCAGAGCAGGCGCTCCTCCTGGAACTGCTCCACAGGGTCCTGCAAAACCTCTCTTGATCCCCCCTTTCCTTCTAAGAGCCTGTTTAAAATCGAAAGCTTTACTCAATTTTTCTCGAAAAATTGCAGGGTCGAGGGGCAGAGCCCCCGCGGAAAGCTTTATCCTGAGAAGCGCTTTTGAGGGGATCATTTTTTTGGCTAAATCAATCGTATCATATCAATATGACGCGATTTAAAAGGAGACGATAAGTGATGAAAAAAGATGGAACTTTAGAGACCTTCGGTTCTGGGCCGGTTGCCGCAACCGTACTGAAAAACGCGATTCCTGCCATCCTCGCAATGCTGATGGTCCTGGTCTACAACCTGGCGGACACCTTCTTTATCGGGCAGACGCATGACGCCTATCAGGTTGCTGCCGTTTCGCTCGCCACTCCCGTTTTTTTAATCTTTATGGCGCTCGGCACGGTGTTCGGCGTCGGCGGCACCTCGGTGATCTCCCGCGCGCTGGGGGAAAAACGGATGGACTACGCGCTGAAGGTCTCGGCGTTCTGCATGTGGTCCTGTGTCGCAGTCGGGCTAATGGTAGCCGTACTATTCTACCTCTTTATGGATGAACTGCTCCTGCTGATCGGAGCCAGCGCGGAAACCTGGGAGCTGACCAGAGATTATCTAAACATCGTGACCCTCTGCGGGCCGTTTGTACTGGTCGGGAACTGCTTTTCCAATATTCTGCGTGCGGAGGGGCAGCCAACCCGGGCCATGACCGGTATGGTGCTCGGCAACCTCCTGAACGTTATCCTCGACCCGGTGATGATCCTCGGGTTCGGCTGGGGAACCGCTGGCGCGGCAATCGCCACCGTTATCGGGAATATCGCGGGCGCGGCCTATTATCTGCTCTATTTCCTGCGGGGCAGCTCCAACCTGAGCATCAGCCTTTCGGAGTTTACCGTCCGGGACGGGGTCTGCCGTTCGGTGCTGGGAATCGGGGTGCCCGCCTCGCTCGGCTCCCTGCTGATGAGCGTTTCCCAGATCGTCACCAACAGCCTGATGTCCGGCTACGGCGATATGGCGATTGCGGGAATCGGGGTTGCCATGAAGGTCACCATGATGATCGGCATGGTGTCGATCGGGCTGGGACAGGGAATCCAGCCGCTTCTCGGCTACTGCATCGGCGCGAAAAACTGGGACCGCTACAGCAAAATTCTGCGGTTTTCGATGCTGCTTTCGCTGGGCATGGGGGTCGTGCTAACCGGCGCCTGCTACCTGTTCACCGATGCCATTGTCAGCGCGTTCCTGACCCAGCCCGCCGCCCTCGAATACGGCGTCCGGTTCGCCCGCATCCTGCTCTCAACCGGGTTCCTGTTCGGGGTTTTCTACTGCCTCATCAATGCGCTTCAGGCGATGGGGGCCGCGGTCCCCTCGTTCTTCATCAATATCAGCCGCCAGGGGTTGATTTACATCCCTGCCCTCTTTCTGCTACAGCGGCTCATGGGCGCGGCTGGTCTGGTCTGGGCGCAGCCGGTCGCGGACCTGCTCTCCCTGCTGCTTGCCGCCCTGCTTTACGCCCTTGCGTTCACTAAACTGAAACAGGGCGCTGCCGGTACCAGGGGGATGATCCCCGCCGCAGACAGCATCTGAACGGCGCCAGAACCGCAGAAAAAAGGAGTTTGCAGAATCAGGAAGGTTCCGCAAACTCCTTTTTCAAATCAATCAAACGCTGGTTGCTGCTCCCCCGGAACTGCAAGCTCAGGTCCCGCAGCGATTCGACATACCGCCCATCAATCAGCAGATCGCAGAGGCGGAGCAACCGCAGAACATCCGGCTCGGTTTTCCCCTTTTCGAGCAGCTCCTCGAAGGTGTAGCCCGAATAGGCTACGATATTTTTCCCAAGCGCCCGGACCCGCTCCCCCAGCTCGCAGAGGGCCGCTGCCTGGCAAAACGGCTCCCCACCCGAAAAGGTCACGCCGCTGAGCAGCGGGTCGGCCCCGATCTGCCGGAGGATTTTTTCGGTGTCGGCAAGATAGCCGCCCTCAAAGTCATGGGTATCCGGATTGTGGCAGCCTGGGCAGTGGTGCGGGCAGCCCTGCACAAATACGACATACCGCATCCCCGGCCCGTCCACGATCGAATCGGAAATGCAGCCGGAGATCCGGAGCGGGATGCTCACAGCTTCACTTCCCGGGTGACCGCATGTTTTACACGCTCGTTCACCTCGGCGCGCTTGGCGTTATTGAACCGGTCGAGGGTACCGACCAGATAACCGGTGATCCGGCGGATCCGCTCAAAGCCGACCCCTTCGCCGACCATCATCTCGCTGTCGTTGTTCTGTACATTCAGATTTTCCATGGTAAAACCTCCCTTTGGTCTTGTGACTTTAACAACTTGTTTCGCATCTTTGCAGGGGGCTTTTTCTCTTGTAAAAAGCCCCCTCTTGCCGCCCGAAGGGCGGCAATTCACCCGAAAAATACGCTTCACAGGATAAAGTGTTCCGCCGCGTGCGCGCGGCGGCGGGGGCTCTGCCCCTCGACCCTGCGATTTTTTGAAAAAAATCGAGTAAAACTTTTATATTTATTCCACCACCGAATTGGGGAGACGGGCGGCTTCCTCGTTCGGGTCACCGCAGTAGCCGCAATCCACGTTGCCGTTCCAGCAACCAAGCGAGCGCAGTTTTTCTACGCTGACCGCTTCCCCCTCATGCCGCCCGCACCGCGGGCAGACCTCGTCGATGATGCCGGTGTATCCACAGACCGGGTCCCGGTCGACCGGGTGGTTGATCGAGCCGTAGCCGATCCCGCACTCCTTCATATACCGCACGACCTGCTCAAATGCATCGAGGTTTTTCAGCGGGTCTCCATCCAGCTCGATATACGAGATATGTCCCGCATTGGTCAGCGCGTGGTAGGGCGCTTCCAATCGGATCTTCTCGCTGGCCGAGATGTTGTAATAAACCGGGATATGGAATGAATTGGTGTAGAAATCGTGGTCGGTGACCCCTTCGATCTCGCCATACAGTTTCCGGTCGATCCGCACAAACCGTCCCGCAAGCCCTTCTGCGGGGGTTGCAAGCAGCGTGTAGTTGAAGCCGGTCTCCCGGGTTGCGTCGTCCATCCGCTTGCGCATATGCCCAATGATATCAAGGCCGAGGTTCTGCGCGTACTCGCTCTCCCCGTGGTGCTGGCCGATCAGCGCCTTGAGCGTCTCCGCCAGGCCGATGAACCCGACCGACAGGGTGCCATGCTTGAGCACCTCCCCCACCTCGTCGTCCGGGCCGAGCTTGTCGGAATCGATCCAGATTCCCTGCCCCATCAGGAACGGGAAGTTGCGGACCTTCTTTTTCGCCTGAATCTGGTACCGCTCCATCAGCTGGTCGATCACAAGGTCGATCTTGCGGTCCAGCTCCTCGAAGAAAAAGTCGATGTCCCCTTTGGCGCGGATCGCAATCCGCGGCAGGTTGATCGAGGTAAAGCTGAGGTTCCCGCGCCCGTTGACGATCTCGCGCGAGCGGTCATGGCAGTTGCCGATCACGCGGGTACGGCAGCCCATATAGGCGATCTCGGTTTCGGGGTGCCCAGGCTTGTAATACTGAAGGTTGTACGGCGCGTCCAGAAAGCTGAAGTTCGGGAACAGCCGCTTGGCCGATACCCGGCAGGCGAGCTTAAACAGGTCATAGTTGGGGTCCCCCGGGTTGAAGCTGACCCCTTCCTTCACCTTAAAAATATGGATCGGGAAGATGGCGGTTTCCCCGTGTCCCAGGCCGGCGTCGGTCGCCAGAAGGATTGCTTCGGTCGCCATCCGGCCTTCGGGCGAGGTATCGGTCCCATAGTTGAGGGACGAGAACGGCACCTGTGCGCCCGCGCGGGAGTGCATGGTGTTCAGGTTATGGACCAACGCCTCCATCGCCTGATAGGTTGCCCGTTTGGTTTCCTGATATGCTTGCTCCACAGCAAACGCCTGCGCCTTCATCAGGGTCGGCTCGTC
Organism: Anaerotruncus sp.; assembly: GCA_021770005.1. Taxonomy (GTDB): domain Bacteria; phylum Bacillota; class Clostridia; order Oscillospirales; family Ruminococcaceae; genus Anaerotruncus. The sequence continues at coordinate 19,328 of JAETRV010000026.1, forward strand.
GGCAAATCCCGCCAGCTCGGGCAGCTCCAGGTCGCGGTAGCCGTTGTCATCCGCCAGCACCGGATAGAGCCCATGTGCCGCGTGGACCTTTTCCCGGACCGCCTTGGTGGCCTCGTCCGCATTTTCCAGCCCGACAAGCAGTTCGAGCGCCTTGGCAAGATTGCGGGAATAGAGCTTGCGGTAGGTCTTTCGGACCCCGTGTGCCATTCCATAGTCAAAATTCGGGATGCTCTGCCCGCCATGCTGGTCGTTCTGGTTGGACTGGATCGCAATACAGGCGAGCGCGGTGTAGCTTTGAATGTCGTTCGGCTCCCGCAGGAACCCGTGTCCTGGGCAGAACCCGCCCCGAAACAGCTTTTCAATGTCGATCTGGCAGCAGGTGGTGGTCAGCGTGAGGAAATCAAGGTCATGGATATGTATGTCACCCTCAAGATGTGCTTTTGAATGGACCGGGTTGAGCACAAACATGTGATAAAACTGTTTTGCGCCCTCCGAGCCGTATTTCAGCATGGTGCCCATCGCGGTGTCCCCATCGATGTTGGCGTTTTCCCGCTTGACATCATTTTCCCCTGCGGACTGATAGGTCAGTTCCTCGTAGGTTTTCATCAGGCGGGTATTCATGTCGCGGATACGGGTGCGCTGCGCCCGGTAGAGGATATATTCCTTAGCGGTGCGGGCGTGGCCGGATTCGACCAGCTGGTATTCTACCGCATCCTGCACCTCTTCGACCGTGGGCGGGTTGTCGTCCGTGTGGGCCTGTTCCACATGCTTGACCACCAGTTCCGCCAGTTCCCGGGCAGTCTGCCGGTCGTTGCCGCCGAGCGCCTGCGCCGCTTTGAAAATCGCGTCGGTGATCTTATCAATGTCAAACAGCACGCACCGTCCGTCGCGCTTGACAATGGTGTTAATCATCATTCCACTCCTTGTCCAAACTACTACATATATGTATTGAAAAAATACACACTACTAAATATTGTAATTCCGAAATGCTATCGTAATTTATTTTAGTAGATTCAAGAGGTTCTGTCAATGGGTTCGAAACACATTTTTTAGTACAATTTCACGCGGGAAAACACAATATCTTGTATAAAATACGAATATCTGACAAAAATATACCAAATAAGTGCATTTTAAAGGTCACTTATTGGCGGTTTGTCCAAAATTTTTGCCGCAATTTTGTCGGCGCAATCCCCGGAAAGGTAAAGTGGAATTTTCTTCCTGAAAAATACAGCCCACAGCCGGAAGGCTGTGGGCTGGTTGGGAGGATTCCAACAGCGTCTTTCTGGTTTTTGCGGGGCTTCTTGGAGGGTATGTTCTTTTGGGGTTCCGGACCGGAACCCGGCTAACGCGGGAGCACGCTTACACGCGGCGCTCCCGCAGAATAACCGACTGGTAAGGCGCCAGGACCAGCGCCCCATTTTCGATCCGGACTGCGTTTTGGGTATGCCAAACAGGCTCCATACCCTCCTGGGGCAGAGGCTCGCACACCGCCTCACCGCCCAGGTTGAACCAGCAGCACAGGGATTCCTTGTCCGTAAACCGGCGGTAGGCGATGACCATCTCCTTTGCAGGCAGCGGCTCGATCTCCCCATAGATCAGGCAATCCCGATAGGGGCCGCTCTGACGGAACGCAATCAGGCTCTTGAAAAAGTGCCATACGCTGTCCGGGTCGCTCTGCTGCGCCTGCGCGTTGATGGCCGGATACTCCTCCGCCATGCCCAGCCAGGGTTTGGCCTGTGAAAATCCGCCGTACCGCTCTCCATTCCATGGGAACGGGGTGCGGGAGTTGTCCCGGCTGCGGCGGTTGGCAAACTCGAGCGCCTCCGCCTCCGAAAATCCCTCCTGCATCGAGCGGGCGTATTGGTCAATGGCGCAGAGGTCGTCAAACGCACTGATCCCGTTCCTCTTGCAGTTGACCATGCCCAGTTCCTGCCCTTGATAGATGAAGGGGGTGCCGCGCAGCAAAAAGTACATCGCTGCCAGCGTTTTGACCGCATCCGGATTGTGCTGGGCTTCCTTCAGATATTTGGTGGGCGAGCGGGGCTGGTCGTGGTTTTCGAGGAAGTTGGCTGCCCAGCCGCATTTCTGCACCGCCACCTGACAGGCCATGATCTTCCGATTCAATTCCGGGATGGTCCATTCCACAGGGCGGAACCATTCCCCACCAGGGCCGATATCCAGGTCCGCATAGTTGAAATCGAAGATCATCGAGAAATGCCCATCCGGGCCGATGAAAGCATCCAGCTGGTCATAGGGGACGCCGGGCGCTTCCGCAACTGTGAAGCACTGGTACCGGTCGAAGGTGTTCTCCCGCAGCTCATGCAGAAATTCGTTGATGCCCGGTTGGTTGAGCGCCCCGCAGGCGCAGACCGCCCGTCCATCGACGCCGTCCGGCTCCCCGTCGCGCCAGGTCAGGTCTTTCTTGATGTAGGTGATCGCATCGAGGCGGAACCCGGCAATCCCCTTGTCCAGCCACCAATTGACCATCTCATACAGCTTTTGACGCAAAGCCGGATTCTCCCAGTTCAGGTCCGGCTGCTTCTTCGCAAACGTATGGAAATAGTACTCGTCCCGGCCGGGCACCGGCTCCCATACGCTGCCGCCAAAACAGGAGCGCCAGTTGTTGGGCGGGGTGCTCCCCTTTTGGAAGATGTAATAATCGTGGTATGGGCTGTCCGGGTCGGCCAGCGCCTTCTGGAACCACTCGTGTTCATCCGAGGTATGGTTGATGACCAGGTCGATCACGATCTTGATCCCACGCTGTCCGGCCTGGGCAATCAGCTCGTCCAGGTCCTCCATACTGCCGAACTCGGGCGCAATCGCCTGATAATCCGAGATGTCATATCCGTTGTCGTTCATCGGCGAGCGGTAGAACGGGCAGATCCACAGCATGGTCACGCCCAGCTCCTGCAAATAGGGGAGCTTTTGGGTGATCCCCTTGAGGTCTCCGATTCCGTCGTTGTTGCTGTCGTAAAAGCTTTTGGGGTAGATCTGATAAACGATCTCCTCCTGCCACCATCTTTTTTCCATTCTGACGACCCCTTTCCAGATTTTCTGTGGGACAAAGGGCACCCCTCCCCACAGGGACCAGATTCGATTATAACAGAGAATTCCAGAAAGTCCAGAGACCTGCCGCACAAAATAATATCCCAACCTTCCGTCCGCCTTTCCAAAAGCGGCGGGGTTGGCCGCGGGGTCCCTGACGCCCGCGGCTCACTTCTTTTGGGCGTCCTGGAACCGCATCCCCGCGAGAAACGGCGAAAACGCGATCCCCGAAACCCCCGGGGCAACCGCATAATAGGAGGTCTCGAAAAAGAGCGGGACCACCGGGCAATCATAGAGCAGGCGCTGCTCCGCCTCCTTATAGATCGGGTAGAGCTGGTCTACCGGGATGAGCGCCGCGCTGGACACCAGCTCCTCAAACGGCTGGCTTTCATAGCCGGTGAAATTCTGTGACGATCCCGCGCGGAAACGGGAAAACACCGCCTCGGGGGAGGAATAGGAGACAGTCAGCGGCAGGATGGCCGCCTGATAATCCCCCATAGAAACCCGCTCCAACAGCTCCTTGCGGGGAAGCCGCACGAGGGTGGTGTAGATCGAAAGGTTGTTTTGCAGCCCCTGCTGGATATATCCCGCTAAAAGCGGCAGGTTGCCCTCATCGCAAACCAGGATCTCCCGCAGTTCGGGCTCGTCCCCCTGTTCGAGCGTTTCGGCATAATACTGCCGGGCCAGGAACGGGCTGTAGACGGTTGGCGAAAGCTCCCCGGCGAACGAACGGAACGATTCCCCGGACGAGGAAACTGCCGGCGGGATCAGGACGCTGGTGGCCCGGAGGTTTTCGGTGAGATAGGTTGAGAACCTGTCCCGGTCGACGGTGTGCGCCACCGCCCGGCTGAAGCTGTGGCCCTCGGTCCCCAGCTTGTCCTGGTTGAGCGCCAGCACCCAGACGGTATCCTCAAACGAGGTCACCGAACAGCCTGCCTTTTCCATCTCGGCAAGATGCCCATAGTCGATCGCATAAGCGTCGGTGTCCCCATTCAGGAACCGCGCCAGCGGGTCAAACGATTCGCTGTTTGGGAAATAAAAGTTTACCCCGAACGCACGCACCGGCAGGTCCTCCCGGTAGACCTCACTGCGGCGCAGGGCGATTGCGGTGTCGTTGTTCCAGATCGAGACGTAAAATGGCCCGTTGCTCATCAGGGTATCGACATCCAGCCCATACCGCCCGCGGGTGCTCTCGTAGAATGCCTGGTTGCAGGGCATGGCGGCGCTGGATGCAAGCAGCTCGGGGAGCTGCCGGTTGGGCTGGGAAAGGGTAATTTCGAGGGTGTAGTCCCCGTCTGCACGCACCCCCAGCATCCGGTTGCTCATCTTTCCGGCGAGAATCTCGGGGGCGTTGCGGATGCAGAGAAAATGCGCGGCAAGTTCGCTCATATGGTTTTCGTCGAACAGCCGCCGCAGGGCGAACACAAAGTCGTGCGCGGTGACCGGGGTCCCCTCCGGGTCGACCCACCGGGCGGGGTTGGAGGTCCACACCCCCTTTTCGGAGGGGGAACGGTTCCAGCGGATGCCCTGCCGGATCTGGAAGGTATAGACCAGCCCATCCGGGGAGACGGTCCATGTCTGCGCAAGGCATGGCTCCACCTCGCCCGAAGGGAGCTGCCGGAACAGCCCTTCAAACACATTGGATACGATCATGCTGGCAGTGGTATCGGTCACAAACTGCGGGTCCAGGCTGGCGACCGGGGCCGGTATATCATATTTCAGGATGCTGCCCTTTGCGCCGCAAGCCGAAAACAGCAGGCAGAAGGTCAGCAGAAGCGGGATCAGGCGTTTCATAAGCAGTCTCTTTCTCAAAATCTGAAATAAGGTGTAGGGCTTGTTTGAAAATAGAGAAAAAGACGGTGATTTCGATTTTTCAAACAGCCCCTAGTCAGTTAGAGTGTAACAGAATCCCCATGCGGATTCAATCTGATAAATGTGAATTTATCAAGAACTCTTTCCGCGGGTGGCTTCCCGCTTTTTTCACCGCCTCCCAAAGCCCCCTCGGAAGGGATTGGGCAGGTTCTAATGGTTGGGCAGACCTGCCCTTCTGTTCTTCAACAGCTCCTCCCCTATCCGGGCAATCTCCCGGCGGGTCTGTTCCCGCGTTTCTGCGGACAGGTCCTGTGGCGGCAGCAGGATGCTCTTGGAACAGGCCCCGTTTTTCTTCCAACGCGTATAGATAATCTTGTTGTAGGCCCCGTCAGGATGGATGATCCCGCGTTCCCGGTCCCCGAGGTCTATGACTCTGTCAACATCCACCATCCCATAGCGCCCCGCATCAAATAACATAGGCCCCCACCTCTCCCCCCATCTTTATGTGCCGGCCCGCCTGTCCTATGTTTTTGAATGGAAGAAAAGAGGGCATTGGAGGCAAATCGCTTTGCGTTTGCCGGTAACCATGGTATAATACTATTGTAACATCACCGCAGAGAACCCAAACGCCCCAGGATGTGGGCGGTTTCGCGATAGCGGCTCAGAAACTGACATTTTAAAAATTTACATCCCTTGGAAAAGAGGAGACAGGATGAAACAGGACATGGACTACCGTTTCTCACATGAGAAGATGCCCAAACTGATCGTTTCGCTCGCGGCGCCAGCGATCGCCGCACAGGTAATCAACGCACTCTACAACATTGTGGACCGGATGTATATCGGGCAGATGCCCGGGGACGGCACACAGGCGCTCACCGGCGTGGGGGTGACCTTTCCGATTATTATGATGGTTTCCGCCTTTGCCGCGCTGGTGGGCTTCGGCGGTGCGCCGCTCTCGTCGATCAAGATGGGGGAGGGGGACCGGGAAGGCGCGGAGCGGATCTTGGGGTTCTGCTTCTCGATGCTGATTGGCTGTGCGCTGGTCCTGACCATCCTGCTGCTGCCCACCCAGGACTATCTGCTCCCGCTTTTCGGCGCAAGCCCGGAAACCATGCCCTATGCCTCCAGCTATCTGCGGATCTATCTGACCGGCACGATCAGCGTGCAGCTTGCGTTGGGGATGAACCAGTTCGTCTCGGCGCAGGGATTTGCCAAAACCGCGATGTTCACCGTCTGTATTGGCGCTGCCCTCAACATCCTCCTCGACCCGATCCTGATTTTTGGGCTGGGGATGGGGGTGCGCGGTGCGGCGTGGGCGACTGTCATTTCGCAGACCGTCTCGGCAGTCTGGGTGCTGTCCTTCTTTTTCTCCAACCGTTCCAATCTGCGGCTGCGGGTCAAAAACATGAAGTTTGAATGGAAGATCGCATGCAATGTCCTGGGGCTGGGGCTGTCCCCGTTTATCATGCAGAGCACCACGAGCCTTGTGCAGGTGGCATTCAATTCCTCCCTCGCTTACTATGGCGGGGACCTCTATGTCGGCGCAATGGTCATCCTCAACAGCGTGATGCAGTTTGCGCTGATGCCAGCCATGGGGGTTGCGCAGGGGGCACAGCCGATCATCGGCTACAACTATGGTTCGGGCGACCACGACCGCGTCCGCTCGGCAATCCGGTACAGCACCTTCTTCTGCGTCCTGTTCTCCGGGGTGGTCTGGACGCTCACCGTCTTTTTCCCCACCATCCCGGTGCGGATGTTCACCCGGAGCCCCGAACTGATCGAACTCACCGCCCAGACCATGCGGGTATTTTTCCTCGGCATCCTGATCTTTGGATTTCAGATTGCATTCCAGCAGGCATTCGTTGCGCTCGGACAAGCCAAGGTTTCGATCTTCATCGCCGCGCTGCGCAAGCTGATCCTCTTGATCCCGCTGATCCTCTTCCTGCCGAAACTGCTGCCCTCCCCGGTTTGGGGGGTCATCATCGCAGAACCGGTTGCGGATACGATCGCCGCGACCACCTGCATTATCCTTTTCCGGCTTCGGCTCCGCACACTGCTGCACCCAGAGGACCGGGCCGGCAGACCTTGAGCGGCCCTGTTTTTCTGCCTCAGGGAGGTAGCCCTCAAATGTGCCCAAGAGGAATTCCGCGTCCTGCGGGACGCGGCGGGGGCTCTGCCCCTCGACCCCGCAGCCTTTGAAAAGGCTGGCGAAACTTTTTTCACCACGATTTTTCAAACAGGCTCTTACGGAAAAAACATGCAGGGATACCCCGTGTATCCCTGCATGTTTTCGTTTTGTAATCAGTCGATATTTTCCTTGATTTTAATGACCGTCCCTGTGATATGGTCCTGTGGGACCACCTGTTTCCCGCTCATATAATAATCAAACATCAGCTGGATGGAGCAGCGCCCCTGTTCCACCGGCTCCTGCCCGATCGTAAAATTGATAACCCCATCCCGCACGAGCTGCCGGGTGGTTTCGATCTCATCATAGGAGAGCACGTAAATCCGGTCCTGACGCCCCAGCTCGGTGACCGCCCGGCAGACCCCTGCCCCACCGGCTGCGACGATATAGATACAGTTGATATCCGGATGGGCGCAGAGCGCCTGCATCGTGGGCTGATAGACATATTCATCATTATCGAGCGATTCAAAGACATCCACCAGCCTGTAGGGGACCTTTTTCTCCCGAAGGGTGCGTGAGAAGCCGCGGATGCGCTCGTTGTGGCCCTTGATCTTGAGGGACCCGGTGACAATCAGCAGGTTGAGCCGGGAGGGGTTCATCATGGAGAGCAGCCCCGCGGCGACGCTGCCCCCGCGCAGATAGTCCGACCCGACATAGCAGAGCCGCTTTGTGCCGGTCAGGTCGGTATTGACGGTGATAACCGGGATCCCCGATTCGATCAGCCGGTTGAGGAAGCTGCGTATTTCATGGGTATCAACCGTAGAGACGCAAAGCGCCTGGCAGCCTGCATCCACCAGCCCCTGGATCGCCCGGATGTGTGTCTGAACATCGTATCCCTCCACCCGGGACAGCTCAACCGTTACGCCGAAATCCGCATATTCCGCCTCTGCCTGCCGGAAGCCTGTGACGACGTCTTCATAAAAAGCGTTGCCAATCCCAGGCAGGAAACACCCGATTTTGAGCGGCTGTTTACGTGCCGCGAGGATTTTTCCAGCGCGGTTCGGCTCATAGCCCAGGTCGTTTGCAATCTGGCGCACATGAGCCGCAATTTCGGGTTTCACCCCCGACCGGTTATGCAGCACCCGGTCAACTGTCCCGCGGGATACCCCCGCCGCCGCTGCGATCTGTTTGATTGTGGCCGGCATGCACTTCATTCCTCCCAAATTGCAGTTTGAAAAGATAGGCGGAGCGGCTTTCTGCCGCTCTGCCCACCCAGACCGTCAAAAAAGTCGATAGGGAGACTTTTTTTGACAGATTTTATTTTTGTCCGGACATGTGCCGGACAAAAATTCCTCAAAGCGTAAAACCGTTCGTAGGGCGGTTTTACAAGAGGAAGGGTGGTGCTGGCGGGGAAACAAGCGAGATGATGCGAGTGCGGCCCGCAGGCCGCCTTTCGGAGCGCAACCGCCGTAGACGGCTCTTAGCGCGTAGTCCGGGTTCCTCGTCCAGCAGTTTGCCAATAAAATCGGCAAACTGAATAGGCGGAGCGGCAGAAAGCCGCTCCGCCCAATCCTATTCTACACCTTTTTCGACAGGATTACCAGCAATTTGTGTCGATATGCTTTATACGAATGGATTTTCGTCGCGATAGAGCATCCCCTTCGGCTGGTTGAACGCGATGTCCGGTACGCCGAGATAGTCAAAGATGGTATAAAGCGCCTTGCCCACATGCCCGAACGCCACCGCGCCATGGTGCGGATACCGCTTGGAGATCAACACATGACGGTAGAACCTGCCCATCTCGGGGATCGCAAAGACGCCGATGCCGCCAAACGACCGGGTCGCGACCGGGAGCACCTCGCCCTGTGCGATATACGCCTGAAGCGAAGTGTCCGCGTTCGAGTGCAGCCGGAAGAAGGTGATACCGCCCGCCGCGATGTCCCCTTCGAGGGTGCCGCGGGTGAAGTCCGGGTCGCCGCCGTTCTCGAGCAGACGGTTCTGGATCAGCTGGTATTTGACCGCGCCCGCCTTCAGGCGGCAGAACGGGGTGTTCCCGCAATGGAAGCCCATGAAGGTGTCGTGCAGGGTATACGGGTATTTGCCCTCGATATCCTCTTGAAACAGGTCGGCCGGAACCGAGTTGTTGATATCGAGCAGGGTGACCGGCGCTCCGGTGACACAGGCGCCGATATACTCGCTGACCGCGCCATAGATGTCCACCTCACAGGCGACCGGGATACCGCGCGAAGCCAGCCGGCTGTTGACATAACACGGCTCAAAGCCGAACTCTTTCGGGAACGCGGGCCAGCATTTGTCCGCGAATACGACATAGTCCCGGGAGCCTTTGTTGGCCTCGGCCCAGTCGAGCAGGGTCAGCTCAAACTGCGCCATGCGGGGCAGCAGGTCGGGGTACTGGTTGCCCTGTACACCCAGCTCGGCCGCCATATCCGCGACCACCCCTTCGATCCGGGAATCCCCCTCATGCGCTTTGTAGGCGACCAGCAGGTCCAGCTCGGAGTTCTCCTGGATCTCGATGCCGAGATCATAGAGCGCCTTGATCGGCGCATTGCAGGCGAAGAAATCCTGCGGACGGGGCCCGAAGGTGATGACCTTGAGCGAGCTCAACCCGATCAAGGTGCGCGCGACCGGCAGGAAATCGGTAATCATCCCGCAGATTTCCTCGGCGGTGCCGACCGGGTACTCGGGGATCACCGCTTTCAGCTTGCGCAAGCCGAGGTTATAGGAGCAGTTGAGCACGCCGCAGTAAGCGTCGCCGCGTCCATTAATGAGGTCTTTGCCGGTTTCCTCGGCAGCGGCGGCATACATCACCGGGCCGTTGAAATATTGGGCGATCAAGGTTTCGGGGGTTTCGGGGCCGAAGTTGCCCAGATAGACAAACAGCGCATTGCAGCCGGCGGCTTTGACGTCCTCGACCGCCTTCAGCATGTCCTTTTCGTTCTCCACCGCAACCTTGCACTCGTAGATGCTGCCGCCCTTTGCGGTGTAGGCGTCCACAATCGCCTTGCGGCGGCGCTCGGACAGCGAAACGATGAAGCAGTCGCGCGAGACGGCGATGATACCAAGCTTGACTTCAGGGATATTTTTCATGGATGCTCTCTCCTCTTATTTTATGGTAATATTTTCTCCGCTCAGGCCGACAAAAGCGCCTTCCTTTGCTTCGTTGGAATCCGGATGGGCGATCAGCCATTTGTTGCGGGCGCGCAGGAACCGGTCTTCCAGCGTCTCCGGCTGGATTGCCGGCATATCGGTATTGGTGCCGCGCGGCAGCACGACCGCCACTCGGAACCCCTCCTTGCCCGGCATGGTCACCGGCGCATAGTGCAGGGTGGTTTCATAGAGCAGAACCGCGGTTCCCGCCGGAGCGGAGAACGCCTCGACTTCGCTGGTGTCCAGCCTGCCGTCCTGCACCTTTTGGAGCGATGCGACCAGAAACACCATGTCATCGTCCGGGATATTCAGTTCGCTGTTGCGGTGGTATTCCAGGCAGTTCAGTTTCTGGTTGTGGCCGTTGCAGTAGCCGACCTGCACCGGCATCCCGCCGAACACCCTTTCCGCGACCTTCTGGGAGACCGGCAGTGCCTCAGCCGCCGGGTCGCTGGGGACATAGATGGTGTGATCGGCCGGTTTTTCGCTCGTCTCGCGGACCAGCTTGAGCAGGGGGGCAAAGTCATACCCCTCGACCACCTTGCCATAAACGGCAAACTCCTTGTCAAATACAGATTTCATCGGATGGTTCCCTCCTTCTAAGGATCTATTTCGCATCTTTGAGGGCGCTTTTTCTCTTGTAAAAAGCGCCCTCTTGCCGCTTCGCGGCAATTCACCCGAAAAATACGCTTCACAGGATAAAGTGTTCCGCGCTCTGCGGAGCGCGGCCAAAGGCTCTGCCTTTGGAATCCGCGATTTTTTGGAAAAAATCGAGTAAAACTTTTCGTTTTTCCAAAACCAAAAGTTTCGTCCACCTTTTCAAAGGTGGCGGGGTCGAGGGGCGGAGCCCCCGTTGCGCCCAGGCATTAAAGCGTGGAAAGCGTGTGGAAACTCTCCCGCAGAGCGGGATAGAGCGACCGGTAGAGCTGGTAGAACGGCTCATACTGCGCGGAGGCTTCCGGGTCAGGCTGCTGGGCGGGGTTGGTGCGGATCATGGCGTGGCAGGCGTCCTGCACGCTGGGGTAGAGCCCCGCACCCACTCCGGCGAGGATCGCCGCGCCGAGCGCCGGACCCTCTTTGGAGACGACCGTTTTGACCGGGCAGCCGTAAACATCCGCGAGCATCTGCCGCCAGAGCGGGCTGCTTCCGCCGCCGCCACAGGCGAGCATCTCGGTCGAGACGACCCCCATCCCGCGCAGGACGTCGAGACACTGGCGCTGGGAATAGGTGACCCCCTCCATCACCGCGCGCAGCAGGTCATACTTGGTGTGGATCGCCGACAGCCCGAAGAACACCCCGCGGCTGTTCTCATCGAGCAGCGGGGACCGCTCGCCCATCAGATAGGGCAGGAAGAGCAGCCGGTTCGCGCCGATCGGGATACGTTCGGCCTGTTTGTCCATCAGGTAGTAGGGGTCCACCCCCATGCCTGCCGCGGTCTGCATCTCTTCGGTGAAAAAGTTATCCCGCAGCCATTTGAGCGAAAGCCCCGCCGCGAGGGTGCAGCTCATCACCGTCCACGCACCCGGCACTGCGGCGCAGAAGGTGTGTACCCGACCCTCAGGATCGATGGTGACCTGATCCGAATGTGCGAACACGACGCCCGAAGTGCCGATCGTGGTGAACGCCTTGCCGGACTCCACGACGCCGGTGCCGACCGCCGCCGCCGCATTGTCGCCCGCGCCGCCCACGACCGGGGTGCCCGCTGCAAGGCCGGTGAGGGCAGCGGCCTCCGCCGTGACCTGCCCGGTGACCTCACAGGATTCATACATCTTCGCGAGTAGGGATTGATCGATCCCGAGTTTTTCGAGAATCTCGTCCGACCAGCAGCGGTTGGGGACGTCGAGCAGGTTCATGCCCGACGCATCCGAAACCTCGGTGGCAAAGACACCGGTCAGTTTATACCGGATGTAATCTTTCGGGAGCAGGATATGGCGGCACTTTTCATACAGCTCCGGCTCGTTGCGGCGTACCCAGAGGATTTTTCCAGCGGTGAACCCGGTGAGCGCGGGGTTGGCGGTGATCTCGATCAGCCGCTGTTTGCCGACCAGCTCGGTGATCTCCGCACATTCGCGGGAGGTGCGGCCGTCACACCAGATGATGCTTTTGCGCAGCGGCTCGCCCGCCTCGTCGAGCATGACCAGCCCATGCATCTGCCCCGAAAGGCCGACCCCCTTGACCGCTTCCGGCGCAACGCCGCTTTCCTCCATCACCCGGCGGATGGTGGCCGCTGCCGCATTCCACCAGTCAGCGGGGTCCTGCTCTGCCCAGCCATTCTGGGGCTGGTAGAGCGGGTATTCCACCGTGGCCGAACCGGCGACATTCCCGCCCTGATCGAATAGGACGGTCTTGGTACCCGAGGTACCGAGGTCAATACCAATCAAATAATCCATATGGACGGTCCCTCCTTATGATTTCGTCGAACGCTTTTTGGGGGCACCTCGAACACGGCCACCGTCAGCAGGACCAGGCCTTGGACCACCCGCTGCCAGTTGGAGCCGGTACCGCGGTCACTGGGAGAAAGCCCATGGCATCCGGGTACCAATTCGCCAGCGTGCACGAGCACAAAAAACGTTTCAAAAATTTCTTTGTTTTTTTTCGTCAAACCACCCGAAAGAGAGCTTTCGTGCACGAGCACATACTTCTACAATCAAGCATATTGCAAAAAGGGTTGTTTGTCAACCTCTTTTTACAGGGTCCCTCTGATTTTGGATATAAGCATAATTTTCAGCCCGCCGGATTGGTGAAAAGGCAAACAGCCCCTAAGGCTGGGAAAGGGAAAGCGGCCGTTCTGAAAGAAAATCGCCTCTGCCCGCAGGCAGAGGCGAGGGGGACGGTTCTGTCATGCCGCTTGCGGCAGCTGCTGCGCGGATGCAGAAGAGAGGGTTTCCTCAATATACCGGTCCATCTGTTTTTCTAGGATCGGGAAACTGGCGGCCCCGGTGTCAAGGATCACCTTGTGGAATTCCACCGGGGAAAACGCATCCCCCAGCCGTTCCTCGGTCTGCTCCCGCAACCGGGCGAACAGGAGCGCCCCCAAATCGTAATTGAGGTAGTTCCCGGGCGATTCGAGGAACAGCAGGTAGTTCTGTTCGAGCAGTTCCGGGTCCTGCTCGCCGTAAACGATCTGGAACCGGTTGCAGAACTCCGCAAAATCCCAGCCGTCATAATGCACCCCGATATCAAACAGGCAGGTATAGATCATCGAAACGCGGCTGGAACCCGCCATAATCTCATTGGCAGGGTTCTGATCGGGGGCGTAGTCGGGGGCAAACTCCTCCACATAGGTTGCCCAGCCTTCCGAATATCCGCCGTAGTCGAGCATATAGCGGATGGTCGGCGCCTGTAGGCTTTTATAATAGATCCCCTGGTACATATGCCCGGGATACCCTTCATGCATGAGGGTGGGGAAGAGCGACTGGTCAAACGCCCCGTTCAGGTAGATCATCTGGGGGGAGGAGAGTGGGCTGTCGATCGCGTCCACAACATAGGCCGCCGGGGAAAAATTCTCTTTCATCGAGTCGGGCACCTGCCGGACCTCATAATTGAGCTGCTCGAGCGGCGGGAACTCCGCAGCGACCGCCTGGGCGAGATAATCCACCACCTCTTCCGCAGAGGAAAAGTCCCCATAATGCGGCTCGGCGAGCAGATAGTCAAGGTCGGGGTTGGCGTCGATGATATCGGAATAGCCGAGCATCGCGCGGTCCATCTCTTCCGAAAGCAGCGCCTTGATCTCCCGGATGGTCAGGTCGGTGCCGACATTGGCCTGTACCAGCGCCTCATAGTATTCCTTGCCACCCTCAAACTGCGCAAGGCCGGCCATCTCCTCGGCGCCTTTCAGCTCCGAGAGCGCTTCCCCCAGCGAACGGTAGGCGTTGAGCAGGTCATTTTTCAGGAGGGTTTCATTCTTTTCCTTTGCCTGCGCTTTCTTTTTGTCCGAGAGGAACTCCGCTTGGTCGATCCGCGCGTTGACCGACTCGATCAGGAACGGTTCCCCGTCCGCGGCGAAGGTCTCGCACTGGGCGATCACCAAGTCCAGCATCTTTTGGCTCATCCCGTAGCCGTTTTCCAGGCGCACCTTTTCCAGCTCCGCATATTTGAGAAACGTCTCTTCCGCTGTTTCGAGGATGTTGAAATAGCTGTCCAGGTCGCTTTTCCGATTAAAGGTGAAGTTCTCGAGCAGGATCGGCAGATTCGCCTGATACCCCAGAAAGCTCCCCAGATATTTATTGTCCAAATAGTAATATTCCTGTAATTTTTTATTTCTGGTAAAATAGTCCTCGATGATATCATAGGTGAGCTGCTGCTGGTTATCCAGCTCTTCATAGGGGAACTGCCCGAGCATTTCCAACAATGCGTCCGCCCATTCGATCGAATCCAGATAGTCCTGCTCGTCCGAATAAGGCAATTCGTAGAGGGCGGTCTGGAACCCGTAGTCCTGCGGGTTCTCAAACAAGACATTCAGCGAGAGGTTATTTGCGCCGATTACTTGGGTGGGCAGCTCTTCCACAAAATCGTCAAATGCTTCGATGGTTGTCTGCACCGGGGCGCAGGAGGACAGTTGCAGGCAGAACAGGACCACAAGCAGGGTGGAAAGTGGTTGCAAAAGATGGGAATGTTTCATAAAAGGCTCCTTCGTTAGAAAACGGTTGGGGGTGTTTTGGTTTCCTAGACTATACCACATTTCTGCACCGCTGGCAATCGCGGTAGGCTGCATTATCCATATGCGCCCGGCGGGACAGGTATTCCTGCACAGCGGCGGGGGTTTCCCTACACAAAAGGGAACCGCCTTTCCCAAGCGGCTCCCCTGCCTGTATCAACGAAGTTCGGCTTCTCCCGCAAATCCGGTTTCCCCATAGATCGAAATTTTGTAATCCAAGCGGTCAAGCACCGCCTGCATCGCTGCGATCCGCCCGGCGAGCTGCTGCCTTTGTTCCACAAGAATCTGCTTGCGGGCAGCAGCGGAAGCTTCCCCTTGCGGGAAGAGGGATACATATTCGGTCAATGCGTCAATCTGCAACCCCGCGCCCCGCATACATTTGATGAATTCTACCCAGGCGCAAGCTTTTTCGTCATAGTCCCGGATGCCTCTCCCGTTGCGCGGCACCGGCGGGATCAGCCCGATCCGCTCATAGTACCGCAGTGTATCCGCAGTGATTCCATATTTTCTGCTCACTTCGGCGATTGTCATAGCGTGTTCCCCCCTCAGCCATGCAACGTTTTCCATGGTCAAAGACGTGTTTTCCATCTCTTAGAGCCTATTTAAAATTTAAAGTTTTACTCGATTTTTTTCAAAAAATCGCGGGGTCGAGGGGCGGAGCCCCCGCCGCCGCGCGCACGCGGCGGAAAGCTTTATCCTGAGAAGCGTCGCTCCGGCCTAAGAGCCGACGCTTCGCGTCGGTTGGCCTCTGCACGCCGATCTCCGCGCTAAGAGCCGCCTGCGGCGGTTGCGCTCCGAAACGCTCGCTGCGGCTCGC
>JAETRV010000083.1 GCA_021770005.1 Anaerotruncus sp.
GCCTTCTCCCGGGCTTTTTCCAGTTCCTTATCGAGCTTGTCGATCTTGTTCATGCAAGGACTCCTTTCCTCTGGCTCACAAACGCCCGAAGGCATAGAAATGTGTCTGCCAGTAGCTTGAATTGATGTTTGCGTATTGGATGGGCGAACCACAATGAAGCATCATCCCGTCGCCCACATAAATCCCCACATGGGACACAGGGCCGGGGCTGTCATAGGTTCCCGTGAAAAAGATAATGTCGCCGGGCTTTGCCTCGGAGGGAGAAATGATAGCACACTGGTTGTAAATGCCCTGCGCCGTGGTACGGGGCAGGTTGTGGACGCCGCTGGCCGTGTACACCCAGCAGACAAAGCCCGAACAGTCAAAGGAGGTGGACGGGCTGGAGCCGCCCCACACATAGGGCCAGCCGATGTACTTTGTGGCTTCTTCCATGAGCGCCGCAAAAGCCGGGTCATCCAGCGCCTCGCCGGGTATCTCATAGCTGGGGCCGGTATCTTCGCCGCCGTTGTAAATCCCTTCCCACAGATAGGGTTTGTTGCCTTTGAGCTGCTGCATAACGATGTAGATTTCCCGCTGCTGTTCGTTAAGCCTCGGCAGGATCACGGCGGGCAGCGTTTTGTTTGTGAGGGTCACATTGAGAATGTAATACTCATAGGGGACTTCCTCGGTGGTGGTTTCCCCTGTCTCCGGGTCGGTGCTGGTTTCGGTGCGGTAGCGTATCTCGACTTCCTCCGTCAAGGTCAGTTCATACTGTGCCTCAAAGATCTCCCGCAGTTCGTCCTGCACCTGTTCCCGGAAATACACATGGTACTTTGCCGAGAGATAGGACGCCAGCTCATAGGGGTTATGGCCGATCTCGTCCACGGAATAGCGGTACTCATCATAGCCGGGATGGGTGCTTTCGATGTTCGCTACCGTCTGCGCCAGCTCGTTTTCCAGCGCTGTGTAGTCCTCGTCCACGCCCAGCAGGTCTGTATCCTCCGAGGCGTAGGAGGTGCCGGATAACGCATTGGCAAGGCCGCTGCCAAGCGTGGGGAAGATGGAGCTTACCGCCGACACAAGAAAACAGAGCAGCAACAGCAGGAGCAGGATCAGCACCGCCACGGGATGACGGGTCACAAACTGCGCCGCCCGACGGGTCACAGTTCCCGAAGCGGCAGCGGTTTTCTTTGCAGTCTTTGCGCCCTGTTTTGCCGCCGCCTTTGCTTCTTTGGAATACCGGCGTTTCAGTTTCCATTTCTGCTGCACACGGGAAAGCGGATTGCTGGCAAGCTCCGGGTGCTCGGAGGCCATCTTCTGAAAATCCACATTGGCCCGGGCTTTTATGTCCTTCCGTTCCCACTTTGCCACCTTCCGGGCCGGGTGTTCCCGGTATCTCCGTTTGGCATACCGGGTCAGTTTCCGGGTCCCTGCCTCTGCGGTCAGCTCGGATTTATGGGCTCCTTCCACACCCACATTTTCATGCTCAACTTCGTGGATTTTGTTGTGGAGATAAAACCATGCTTCGGTGCGGGCTCCCCGAACAGCTTTCTTCGCAAGCCCCGGCGGCTTCTTCGCTGCCCGTTTTGCCTCGGTCTTGTCCAGTTTCTCCCGGGCCTTTCCCAGCTTTTCCCCGGCGTGTTCCGCTTTTGCCTGTGCTTTCTGGTACTTGTCCTTTTTGCTCCCGGCCTTCTCGGCGGAGCCCTCCGGCTCCTGTGCCTTGCCGGTATCCTGCGGCCCGCCCGCTTCATCCTCCTGCCTCATGCGGTCAGAGGGACGGCTTTTCCGGCTGTCCTCTTGAAACTTACCGCTTTTGGACTTCGGGCCATCGTGGCCCGAAGGACTGTCCTGCCCGGTATCCTCGTCCTCAAACCGCAGGCGTCGGGACGGTGCGGGGGAAGGCCCTTCCCGTTCAGCCGGTCCGGGGCGATTGCCCCCGGTATCCTCCGTCGGCCCCGGCCTCTGAAAATTCCGTTTGTCCGGTTTCTTTCCGATGATGTATCCCTCCTTTCCAAACCTCGGGCCATCATGGCCCGAAGTGCGTTATGCCCGGTTCATTTCCTGTTTTTTGTCCTCCGGGCGGGTGGTCATAATGGCGTACAGCTCGGTATTCTGCGGGAAGCGGTCAACAAACGGGATGGTGGTATTCCCGAAGAACAGCAGCCCTTCGCCGGAATTGGTATGGGTCACATAGGAAAGCTGGTGGGGGCTGATCCCAAGCTGTTTGGCTAAAATCTGCCGGTCGCCCTGTGCCTGCGAGAGCAGCACAAGGAAGTCCGAGTTTTCAAAGATGTTCTCAATCTCCGGGCTTGCCAGAAAATCCTTCACGTTCTGCGTTAAAGCACTGGGAACACACCCTTTTTTTCGCAGCATTTTCCAGATCGCCACACAATAGCTTGCTGTCAGACGGTCACGGAGCAGCACATGAAATTCGTCGAAGTAGCACCATGTAGCGATACCGCGCAGGAAATTCATAGACACCTGCGAGTTTACCAAGTCCTGCATAATGAGCATGGCAATCGTCCGAAGCCCGGCCCCCAGCTTTTTTAAGTCAAGGCATACCAGACGGCGGTTCAGGTCCACGTTGGTTTCATGGTTGAACACGTTAAGGGAACCGGACACATAGATTTCAAGGGCAGTTGCCAGCCGTACCGCCTCGCCCTCCGGCTGGGAACAGAGCAGGTCATACAGGGTTTGGAGGGTCGGCATTTTGCTTGTTTCCGGGTCCTGCAAGTGTTCCCGGTACATCTGGCGCACACAGCGGTCAATAACGGTACGCTCCACCGGCTGCAAGCCGTCCTTGCCGCCGACGATCAGCTCCATCAGCGACAGGATAAAGTCGGCTTTCAGCGCCATCGGGTTTTCCTCGTCGAAGCTCAAATCAATGTCCATCGGGTTGATGTGGTGGGGGCTGTCCGGGGCGATCTCGATGACCTGTCCGCCCAGCCGCCTGATAAGGGGCGAATATTCGCCCATCGGGTCAACCACAATGATCCGGTCACGGGTGGCAAGGAACACGTTCACAAGCTCCCGCTTTGCGGCAAAGGATTTGCCGGAGCCCGGCACGCCGAGAAACAGCCCGTTGGGGTTTTTGAGTTTTTTCCGGTTTGCCATGATGACGTTATGGGAAAGTGCGTTGAGCCCGTAATAGACGGCTTCGCCATCCATGCGCAGCTCCTTTGTCATAAAGGGAATGAAAATCGCCGTGGAGCTGGTGGTCATGCCCCGCTGTATCTCAATGCCGTTATAGCCCAGGGGCAGAGAGGACATATAGCCCTGCTCCTGCTGGAAGTCCAGCCGCTTCAAGGTGCAGTTGTATTTCTGGACGATACCGGACACCGTGAACAGGTCATTGTCCAGCTCCCGGCGGGTCGGGGCCATGTTTACCACAAGGAAGGTCAGCAGGAACATTCTTTCATTCCGGCTCTGTAAATCTTCCAGAAGGGTCTTTGCGTCGTTGCTGTACGTTACAAGGTCGGGCGGAAGTATGTCCATGTCGTATCCTGACCGGGCTGCCTTCTTTTGTTCCTCCACCTTCATCTTGTCAATGTCGGAGACTTTGGCCTTGATGGATTTTACGGCGGCTGCCTGATCGACGGTCTGGATATGGAGGGTGATGGTCATTTCCGCATCCATTTCCAAAAGCTCCGCCAGCAGCTTGTCCGAGAGCTCCGAGGCCAAAATCTGCAAGTAGGAGGCGGCGCCCCAGGTCGTCCCCACCCGGAACAGACGGCTGAAACGGAAGTCGAAGCTGTCCGGGGCGATAAAGTCTTTGGTGGAAAGCCCGGTTTTGGGGATCATATCCCATGAAAACCGGAAGGGGGAGCCGCTGTCGGGGTGGAGCTGCCCGTGAAGGAGCTCCAGCCGTTCCAGCCCCGAGAGGGAGCGGCACTTGACGCCCAGCTTTTTGAAGTTCCCGCAAATGTCCGCCTCTACACGTTCCAGCCTTGCCCTGGCGGTGGGAAGGTCGTCCACGTTCACGCCGAAGGTCAGGAGCTTTGTGCGGACAATGCCGTTGTTGCTTTTGGCGATCTGGTTTTCCAGCATTTCCACATACTCACACCGGACGCTGTTGTAATCGTCATCCTGCATGGGGAT
>JAETRV010000084.1 GCA_021770005.1 Anaerotruncus sp.
TTGTGGGGCGCATCCTGCCCGAGCGTCGCGCTTTGCGCGCTCCGGGCTGAAAGCCCGGGCAGCGAGGGCGTTGTTTTGGTCTGGATTCCAAAACAACATGCGCCCAAAGCCCCCTGCAAAAGATTTTAAATAGGCGCTAAGGGCCGCTTTCGGCGGGTATGTTCCACCACAAAGAGGGACTTGCTACCCATGATTTCCCTCCTTTTTACCCGCAAATCTACAAAAACGCCTGTATGGATGCTTTACAAGCTGCCCAGACTATGGTATAATCGTTTTTTGAACGGCCATTTCCCGGAGACAGGGCTGCACGCCTGCTTCAGGCAGGGAGATCACCCGCCTGTCCCTGAGAAAGCGGACGGAATTTGAATCTGAGGTGACAACAACCATGATGCGCAAAGAAGAGAAACAGGAAGTTATCCTTGCGAACAAACAGCACGACAACGATACCGGCTCGCCGGAGGTACAGATTGCGATCCTGACCAAACGGATCAACGACCTGACCGCCCACTGCAAGCTCCACCCGAAGGACCACCACAGCAACCGCGGTCTGCTGAAGATGGTCGGTAAAAGACGGAATATGCTGAGCTATCTTGCGAAAAAGGACATCAACCGCTATCGCGCGCTGATCGCGAAGCTGGGTCTGCGTAAGTAACAGAAAGCTGGGGGAAGGCAGGCGGTGGACCGCCTGCCTTCCCGCGCGTATCCGCAGCCCAAAGACAACGGGGCCGCGGCGACACTTTTAGCAGTTATCTGAGCATTCCGGGACGGTCCCGGGATGTTGAGATACTTGCTAAAGAGTTCCCGGCTCCGTGAAAATTTTGAAAGATGGAAACGGAGGAAACTGCAAAATGTTTGAAAATTTCAAGGTGTATGAGACCACGTTCGGCGGACGCCCCATGACGTTTGAGACCGGCAAGATGTGCGGCCTGTCCAACGGCTCGGTGCTGGTGCGCTGGGGCGAGACGGTTGTGCTCGTCAACGTCACCGCATCCGCCAAGCCGCGCGAGGGGATCGACTTCTTCCCCCTCTCGGTCGATTTTGAGGAGAAGCTCTATTCGGTCGGGAAGATCCCCGGCTCGTTCATCAAGCGGGAATCCCGCCCGTCGGATAAGGCAATCCTTGCCTCCCGCCTGGTGGACCGCCCGATCCGCCCCCTTTTCCCCAAGGATATGCGTAATGACTGCTCGGTCGTTATGACGGTCATGTCGGTCGACCCCGACTGCCTGCCCGAGATTGCCGGTATGATCGGCACCTCGTTCGCCCTCTCGATCTCGGATATCCCCTGGAACGGGCCGATTGCGGGCGCGAACATCGGGCTGGTGAACGGGGAGATCATCGTCTGCCCGGACGCCGAACAGCGCCGGATGAGCGACCTCAACCTCACCGTCGCCGCCAATGAGGATGTCATCTGCATGATCGAGGCGGGCGCGAACGAGGTCTCCAACGAGGTCATGCTCGACGCGATCATCAAGGGGCACGAAGAGATCAAAAAGATGGTCCGGTTCATCAAGCAGGTACAGGCCGAGATCGGCAAGCCCAAATTCACCTTTGAATCGATGGAGGTCCCGCACGACCTGTTCGACGAGGTGGAGGCGTTCTGCGCCGAGGATGTCAAGTTCGCGCTCGATACCGACAACAAGGTGGTCCGCGACGAGCGGCTCGCCCCGATCGTCGACCGGGTGCACGAGGCGTTTGACGAGAAAACCGAGAACCCCGCTGTTCTGGATGAGGTGCTCTACAAGCTCCAGAAAAAGATTGTCCGCCGCTGGCTGCTCGACGAGCAGAAACGGGTGGACGGCCGCAAGATGGACGAAATCCGCCCGCTTGCAGCAGAGGTTTCGCTGCTGCCCCGCGTCCACGGTTCGGGTATGTTCACCCGCGGGCAGACCCAGGTGCTGACCATCGCCACCCTCGGCACGATCAGCGAGGCGCAGAAGCTGGACGGCATCGACGAGCAGGAGCAGAAACGCTATATCCACCACTACAATTTCCCGTCCTATTCGGTCGGCGAAACCCGCCCCTCGAGAGGCCCCGGGCGCCGTGAGATCGGCCACGGCGCACTGGCCGAGCGCGCGCTCGAGCCGGTGATCCCCTCGGTCGAGGAGTTCCCCTACACCATCCGCCTGGTCTCGGAGGTGCTCTCCTCCAACGGTTCCACCTCGCAGGGCTCGATCTGCGGTTCCACCCTCGCGCTGATGGATGCGGGTGTCCCGATCAAGGAGCCGGTTGCGGGCATCTCCTGCGGCCTCATCACCGAAGGCGACCGCTGGATGACCATGGTCGATATCCAGGGGCTTGAGGACTTCTTCGGCGACATGGACTTCAAGGTCGGCGGCACCAAAAACGGCATTACTGCGATCCAGATGGACCTCAAGATCGACGGCCTGACCTACGACATGATTAAAGAGGCGTTTGAAAAGACCTACACCGCCCGGATGTATATCCTCAACGAGATCATGCTCAAGGCGATCCCCGAGGTACGGCCCGAGCTGTCGAAATATGCGCCCAAGGTGCAGTCGATCCGGATTAACCCGGACAAGATCCGTGAAGTAATCGGCTCAGGCGGCAAGGTGATCCAGAAGATTTCGGCGGACTGCGGCGTCAAGATCGATATCGACGACGACGGCACAGTGGTCGTTTCCTCCACCAGCGCGGACGGCATCCGCCGCGCCATCTCGATCATCGAGACGATCGTCAACGACCCGGAGGTCGGCGCAATCTACAAAGGCAAGGTCACCCGCCTGATGAACTTCGGCGCGTTTGTCGAGCTTGCGCCCGGCAAAGAGGGGCTTGTGCACATCTCCAAGCTGGATATGGGCCGGGTCGAGAAGGTCGAGGATGTGGTTGCGGTCGGCGACGAGGTGATCGTCAAGGTCACCGAGATCGACCAGCAGGGCAGGATCAACCTTTCCCGCCGCGACGCGCTGCTCGCGATGGAAGCCAAAAAACACGGCAGATAATTTTGGAAAAAACGGCGCGGTCGAATCCGCGCCGTTGCTTTGTTTCAACCAAAAGTTTTACGCGTTTTTTCAAATTTCATAACCAAAAGTTTTACTCGATTTTTTTCACTGCCGCCGCAGCGGCGTACATAGGCCAACCGTCGTGAAGCGACGGCTCTTAGGCCGGAGTAAAAAATCGCGGTTCCCAAAGGCAGCGCCTTTGGCCGCGCTCCGCACTGCGAGCCGCAGCGAAGCGTTTCGAGCGCAACCGCCGTAGGCGGCTCTTGGCGCGAGATGAGCGCGGAACACGTTATCCTGAGAAGCGCTTTTTTCGGGTGAATTGCCGCGAAGCGGCAAGAGGGGGCTTTTTGCAAGAGAAAAAGCCCCCTGTAAAAGGAGGGGAAAAAGATCAACCATTACAAATCCTGGTCCGGGCTCAACAAACAGCTGCAAAGTTTCCTGTGCGCGCCGCTGCAAGGGCGGATCTCCTATTTCCTCACCCGGTACCATGCGGTGCATAACGCCTATGGCCGGGCGTCGATCCGCTTGGACGGCAAAGAGATCGCGGGTTTTACCTGGATGGACGGCTATCTGCGGGAATGGGACCTCCACCAGCGCTGGAAAGAAACCGGCGTCTGGGAGGACGGGGATGCGCAGTTGCACCGCAAATGGGCCGAAAACGGCACCTACAGCGAGATGGACTTTCTAGAAGCGGCGCTCTCTTATCTCAACCTGCCCATCCAACAGGCGCTTGCATCCGAAAACCCTCTCGTCAGGGTTTTTGCAGTCATGGACAGGCGGCTGGGGAAACGGGCCCTGCAAGCGATTGCGGATGCGGCGGCATACCAGTCAGACCCGGCATGGGTGCGGCAGTTTTACGAGCTGCGGCTCGGCATCTGCGCAGGCAGAGATTGAATTTTTCATAAACTTATGCTAAAATCGATTGTAGCCGGATGGAAAATTTGCTATAGTGTAATCAGTCTTTCTGTTTTTCCGCCGGCATAAAATAACCAAGAAGCCGTACCAATAGCCGCCGCACACATCTTGCCGGCAAATTTCCCGCCTGTCTTTGTCTCAAAAACTTGAAAGCCATAAAGGATTCCGGCGTTTTTGAGGCTTCGACAGTCAA
>JAETRV010000027.1 GCA_021770005.1 Anaerotruncus sp.
TTTTATAAGAGGAAGGGTGGTACTGGCGGGGAAACACGAGAGCGAGCCGAACGCCGTGAGGCGCGGAGATTCGTGGTTCTCCGTCCAGCAGCTTGTCGATTTTATCGACAAGCTGATCTGCCTCCGCTCCCTCTGGGAGGCGGAGGCTGTTGTATTTGGAACCAAGAAAGGATAGGGAGGTTTTTTCATTGAAAGCGGCGGTTTTAGGGCTGGGAAAGGTTGGACACGGGATAGCGGCGCTGCTGGCAGACCGGGGGCTGGAGGTGGCCTGTTTCACAAGGGACGGGGAGAAAGCAAAGGCGGCCAACCGGTACGGTATCACGGTATCGGGCGCTTTGGAGGGCAACTTCCGGGTAACGGCGTTTACCGACATCGGCCAGGCGATCGATGGCGCAAAGCTCCTGGTGGTAACCACCACGGCCAAGGGCCACCGGCCCATGGCGGAGCGGCTGCGGGGTAGGCTTCAGGAGGGCCAGCGCATCGTCGTCCTGGTAGGGAACTGGGGTGCATATGAGTTTTACAGCGTGCTGGGCCAAGAGGCCCGGGAGAAGGGCGTGATTATTGGTGAGACCAGCGGAAACCTTGCGGCAGTCCCTACACTGACCTGCCCCGCCGCCATCTTTATGAAACCCATCAAAAAATCCATGCCCTTTGCCGCCATCCCCGGCAGCGCCGGACCGGCGGTGGTGGTGGAGCTACAGCGGGCCTTTCCGGAATTTTACCCGGCGGCCAACGTGCTGGATACCTCCCTCAACAGCACCAATCCTCCTATCCATGTGCCTTTCTGTATCTTTAACATCACCCGTATGGCCAATGGTGAGGACAGCCTGCTCTATGGAGAATGCTTGCCCCCAATCCTGCTGGACTTTGTTATGGCCGCAGACAGGGAGCGCTGCGCGGTGGCGGAAGCCGTTGGCGTGGAGCCGAAGACCATTTTAGAGCTGCTGAACGATGCCTGGAACACCCGTTATGACAATATCAAAACTCTGGGGCTGGAAAATGCCAGCCTGCGGAATGTCAAGCTGCCCAAAAGCCCCTATCACAGGTTTTTAACCGAGGACGTCCCCTACGGCTATATGGCGGTTAGCCGGCTGGGCAAAAAATATAACGTTCCTACCCCCAGAATCGACCTGCTGGTGGACGCCTACCGGTACCTGCTGGCGGAACGCGCCGAGCTGGACGGCCCCGTATTTGACCTCGACCTACAGGAGGTCCTATAAAAAGGACGTCAAGCGTCCCTCTATTCCTATAAATATGTGCAAACGTCTCACTTGGAATACAGCGGTCCCCTAGCGGGACTCGCCGGAGCGCTTCGACCCCTAGCAGATTTGAATTGTTCATAGAATTTGTAATCATTGACAAAAGCCGCAATCTGGTGGTAGACTTTACTAGGGATGACCTTTCTCAGCAGAGAACGCCGCCTCCCAAAAATATATTAAGGATAAGGGGTAATCATTATGAAACTGATCCAAACAGATAAGGCTCCGGGCGCAATCGGACCTTACTCCCAGGCGTTTGCAACCAATGGGCTGGTCTTTACTTCCGGGCAGATTCCCGTAGACCCTGCCAACGGAGAGGTTCCCGAAGGGATTGCCGCACAGGCCGAGCAGAGCTGCAAAAACGTGGGGGCCATTTTGGAGGCCGCTGGCGCCAGCTTTGACCGTGTCATCAAGACCACCTGCTTCCTCGCCGACATGGGCGATTTCGCAGCCTTCAACGAGGTCTATGCCCGGTATTTTGTCTCCAAACCCGCCCGCAGCTGCGTCGCGGTAAAGACACTGCCCAAAAACGTCCTGTGTGAGATCGAAGCGATCGCTGAAGTGTGATCTAACGGAAAGGGAAGCCGGACATGACTATTAAGCGCATATGTGCCCTGTATTTCAGCCCCACCGGAGGGACCGAAAAAATCGCCCGTTATGTGACGGAAGAACTGGCCCAGCATCTGGGCGGGGAGCCGGCCTACATCAACTTTACCCAGCCGGAAAACCGGCAACGCGAATATCATTTTGAAGCGGACGACCTTCTGGTGATGGCATCCCCGGTCTACGCCGGACGCCTGCCCAACAAGCTGATGCCTGTGTACGCCTCCCACCTCTTCGGCAACAACACCCCCGCAGTGCCCCTATGCATATTCGGCAACCGGAATTATGACGAAGCTCTGCGGGAACTGGTGCTCCTGCTGGAGGGGAACGGCTTCCAAATTGCAGGAGCTGCGGCCTTTGCCGGGCGGCACGCTTTCTCGGACAAGGTAGGTACAGGCCGGCCCGACGTCCACGATCTGGAGCAGATGCGCGATTTTGCCGCCAAACTGGCAGAAAAGCTGGCCAAAGGCGAGTCCCTCTCCCCTCTGGCCATCGATCGCAGCGAGATCGGCCCTTACTACATCCCCCTAAAGGAGGACGGTACCCCGGCAAAGTTCCTAAAAGCCAAACCGGCGACCGATCCCGGTCGGTGTGTCCATTGTGGATTGTGTGCTCAGGTCTGCCCGCTCCACAGCATCGACGCCGAAACCGCGGAGGCCACCGGTCTTTGCATCAAATGTCAGGCATGTGTGCGCCGCTGCCCCAAGGGCGCCAAACGGTTCGAAGATCCCGACTTTCTCTCCCATGTGGCCATGTTGGAACAGAACTATACGGCCCGTGCGGAAAACCTGATCCTTCTTTAACCAGAAATGCCGCACAGGAGATTTTGCCCCTCCTGTGCGGTATTTTCAGGCCTGGCCTGTCCTGCTCTGCCCGGATTTGTCATTGACATTTCGCAGAAAACGCGATATGATAAAATGCGTATCAACCATTCATTAACCATGTATAGGAGTCTTTTTAGATGAAACTGTTCAACCGTATCCTTCAGATTATTTGCCTGACGGTGATCCTCTCCACCGCCGTATCCGCTTATCTCGACCCCTCGGTCATGACCTACACCATCCAGGTGGTGGCGGGCGTAGTTGTCGCAGTAGGCGCAGTTGCCGGCATCTATTGGCGCAAGGCAAAGAAAAAGGTGCAGGACAAGCTGGGGATTGACGAAAACGCCAAAAAAGAAGTCGAAGAGGATGTCGTTGCGTTTACCGAAACTTCCGACGGAAAATAATCTCTGCATTTCTCCCCTGAAAACCTGTTTCACCTCTTTCGAAGGGTGCTTTTTCACTTTGCAAAAGCACCCTCTTGCTGTCCTTTGGCGTGCTTCACTGCGGTTCGCAGTGGGAACCGCCACCTTTTTTGACCGCTTCTGAGCGGAACGGAGGGAAACCTATGATTGCATATACGACCATCCGGGCAGACGCTTCGGACGAATTCACCGAACGGCGCTCCCGGTTCATCGGGTATATTCGTCCGGTCCGCACCGAAGAGGAAGCGGTCGCGTTCATCAACGAGAAAAAGTCGGCGCACTGGGACGCCACCCACAACGTCTATGCATATATCCTGCGGGAAGGACAGACCCGGCGCTATTCAGACGACGGGGAGCCCCAGGGCACAGCGGGAATGCCGGTGCTCGATGTCCTGCAAAAGGAGGGCTTGACCGACGTGGCCGTTGTGGTGACCCGCTATTTTGGCGGGATCCTGCTGGGCGCGGGCGGGCTGGTGCGCGCCTATTCCCATGGGGCAAAGCTCGCGGTGGATGCGGCGGAACGGATGACCGTGAGCGAATGCACCGAGCTGGCGCTGGAATTTGGCTACGACCTCTACGGTAAAATCTCCTATATCCTGCCGAAATATCACGCCCGGACAACCTTTTCCGACTTCGGGGCGGTGGTGCGGCTGCAAATTCTGCTGCGGGATTGCGACCTTGCGCCGTTTGAAAAGGAGTTGACCGAGCTGACCGCGGCACAGGTAGTCCCGCAGATTGTCGAAAAACGGTTTGCTTGTATCGAGGGGTGAGCAACTCCACCCAAGCCTCTTTCATAGGAACCCATGGGCGCTTCGCCCCGCTTGCAAACGGCAGCGAAAAAATCAATCAAGTGAAGCTTTTAGAGCCTGTTCAGAATCCTTTGCAGGGGGCTTTTTCTCTTGTAAAAAGCCCCCTCTTGCCGCCCAAAGGGCAGCAATTCACCCGACTGCCGCCGCAGCGGCGTGCAGAGGCCAACCGACGCGAAGCGTCGGCTCTTAGGCCGGAGCAAAAATACGCTTCTCAGGATAAAGATTCCGCATCCTGCGGGATGCGGCCAAAGGCTCTGCCTTATCTCGCGCTAAGTGCCCGCCTTTGGCGGGTTGCGCTCGAAACGCTTCGCTGCGGCTCGCAGTGGAAACCGCAATTTTTCGAGAAAAATTGCGTAAAGCTTCAGATGCTGAACAGGTTCTGAGATATGAAACAGGTCGATTCCTGTCTATTGCAAGAAATTTTTGCATAGGGCAGGAATTTTTCTTTTGGCGGAGTATAATATATTAGAGCGAAATTGGGAACCGGCAGAATGACAGCATCAGAAAGGGTGGACAGCCATGACAATCCGTGAGCGAACCGAACAGATCCAGACGGAAACCCTTTCAAAATATGCCAGCCTCCCTCAAAATTCCCGTGGCCGCGAGCGCCCGGTCGAGGATTGCCCGATCCGTACCGCCTACGCGCGAGACCGGGACAGGATCGTCCACTGTAAAAGCTTCCGGCGATTGATGCATAAAACACAGGTCTTCCTCTCCCCGGAAAGCGACCACTACCGCACCCGCCTGACCCATACGCTCGAGGTCAGCCAGATTGCCCGTACCATCGCCTCTGCGCTGCGGCTCAATGAAGAACTCACCGAGGCAATCGCACTGGGGCACGACTTAGGGCATACCCCGTTCGGACACGCGGGAGAACGGGCGCTCAATCAATGCTGTCCCTACGGTTTTTCTCATCCAGAGCAGAGCGTACGGGTGGTCGAAGAGCTGGAAAATGGCGGCACAGGGCTGAACCTCACCTTTGAAGTGCGCAACGGGATCGGCTGCCACTCCTACTCCAATCCGTCCGCCGAGGGGAAGGCACAGACGCTCGAAGGCCGGGTGGTCTATTTTGCGGACAAGATCGCCTACCTCAACCACGACCTGGAGGATGCGATTCGCGCCCAAGTGCTTTCAGAGGAGGAGATCCCCTGGACGATCAAATACACCCTCGGGCGGACCAAATCCCAGCGGATCACCTCGCTGATCGAGTCGGTCGTCCAGAACAGCGGCGAGGAGATCCGGATGGACCCTACCACCGGTGAGGCATTCCATCAGTTCCACCAGTTTATGTATGATGCGGTCTATACCAGCCCCGCCGCCAAAGGGGAAGAAGGCAAGGCACAGGCTGTTGTGGAGCAGCTATATTCCTATTTTACCGAACACCCCAAGGAACTTCCGGGGGAATACAAGATCATCCTGAAACGTTCGGACGAGGCCCGCGCAGCCTGCGACTATATCTCAGGCATGTCCGACCGGTATGCCGTCGCGACCTATGAGCGGCTATACGTGCCGCAGCCGTGGAGCGTCTGAAGAAAACGAAACGCTGAACCTGTTCAAAACCGAAAGCTTTACTCAATTTTTCTCGAAAAATTGCGGGGTCGAGGGGCGGAGCCCCCGTTGCCGCGTGCACGCGAAGGAGGGCAGCCTTTGATTTCTGACCTGTTTTTGCAGGAGCTAAAAAACAACAACGATATTGAACAGCTCGTCTCCTCCTATGTCAAGCTTCGCAAACGGGGGCGGATTTCCAGCGGGCTTTGCCCGTTCCATTCCGAGAAATCCCCCTCGTTTACCGTCTATCCGGACAACCAGAGCTTTTATTGCTTTGGCTGCGGCGCCGGCGGGGACATCATCACCTTTGTCCGCCGGATCGAAAATCTCGAATACGTGGAAGCAGTCAAATTTCTTGCGGAGCGGGCCGGGATGGCGATGCCCGAGGACACCGGGGATGACCGGACCGCCCGGCTGAAGGTGCGGGTCTTTGAGCTGAACCGCACGCTCGCCCGGTACTACCACAACCTGCTGAAACAGCCCTCCGGCAAGGAGGGTCTGGACTATCTGCACGCGCGGGGGCTCTCCAATCAGACGATTATCCGGTTTGGGCTGGGGTTCGCTCCGAACGGCTGGGACCTGACCGCCCGTTACCTCCGTGACAAGGGGTTCACCGACGAGGAGTTGGTCGCGGCTGCGGTCGCGGCCCGGAACAGCCGGGGCGGGCTTTACGACCAGTTCCGCAACCGGGTCATCTTCCCGATCATCGACCTGCGCGGCAATGTAATCGGCTTCGGCGGGCGGATCATGGGGGCGGACAGCGGGCCAAAGTACCTCAACTCGGGGGACACGCCGGTCTTTAAAAAGAGCCGCAACCTGTTCGCGCTCAACTTCGCCAAAGCGTCCAAGCGGAAAGGGCTGCTGCTCTGCGAGGGCTATATGGACGTGATTGCGGTGCATCAGGCGGGGTTTGACAATGCGGTCGCAACCCTCGGGACCGCATTGACCGGCGAACAGGCGCGGTTGATCGCCCAGTATACCGATCAGGTGACGATCGCCTACGATTCGGACGGGGCCGGGCAGACCGCGACCCGGCGCGCGGTCGGGCTGCTTTCGGAGACCGGGGTCAAAATCCGGGTGCTGACGATGAACGGCGCCAAAGACCCGGACGAGTTTATCAAAACGTTTGGGGCGGAGCGGTTTGGCCTGTTGATCGAAAACGCCTCCAATGCGACCGAATTTGAAGTCGCCAAGCTGCGGCAGAAATACCCCACCGAGACTGCGGACGGCAAGGTCAGCTTTTTGCGGGAGTTTGTCAAGCTGATGACCGGCGTAACCAACCCGATCGAACGGGACGTCTACATCGCAAAAACCGCGTCTGAACTCGAGGTGGACAAAACCGCCATCACCACCCAGCTCAATTACGAGCTCAAGCGCGCCGCCCGCAAGGGCAAACGGCGGGATGCTTCCGAACTGAAGGTCTACAGCGAAGCCCAAGGTCCGGCGCGCGGAACGGTGGACCTCCAGCGGTCACGCAACATCAAGTACGCGCTGGCCGAGGACAAGCTGCTTGCAATCCTGATGAAAAACCCCGACTATTACCGGCATATCTCCGGGCGGATCCAGATCGGGGATTTCGTGACCGACCGCAACCGGGAACTGGCACAGGTGCTTTTTGACCGGCTGGAAAACGGGCAGTCGATCGAGCTGACCATGCTTTCCGCAGAACTCTCGATCGACCAGATGGGGATTGCCGCCGAGCTGCTGAACTCGATTTCAGGCATGACATTTGATACAGCGGATGCAGATGCATACATCGAAACCATATTAAGCTATCAGGAACAGAAATCGCAGGACGAGGTCGCCGCAATGTCGGACGACGATCTGAGGGCATACATCACCTCGCTTGCATCCAAAAAAAACAGGGGGACAAAAAACTGATGGGAGCACAGGAAAAGAAAGCGTTACTCAAAGAGCTGATCGAGACCGGCAAGGCCAAGGGCAAGCTGACCACCAAGGAACTGAGCGACGCGCTCGAAGAGCTGGACTATGACGTTGAGCAGGTTGATAAGCTCTATGACATGTTCGAGCAGAACAATATTGAAATCGTGGAAGACATGGTCACGCCGGTGGAGGAGGACTTCAAAAATATCGGGAAGGACACCGATCTGGATGTCGCGCTCGCCGCTGAGGGCATCAACATCGACGACCCGGTTAAGGTCTATCTGAAGGAGATCGGCCGGGTGCCGCTGCTCTCCGCCGACGAGGAGATCAACCTCGCGGTGCGGATGGCCGAAGGGGATATCGAAGCCCGCAAACGCCTCTCGGAGGCCAACCTGCGCCTGGTGGTCAGCATTGCAAAACGGTATGTCGGCCGCGGGATGCAGTTTCTCGACCTGATTCAGGAGGGCAATCTGGGCCTGATTAAAGCGGTCGAGAAGTTTGACCACACCAAGGGCTTCAAATTCTCCACCTATGCCACCTGGTGGATCCGGCAGGCGATCACCCGCGCAATCGCGGACCAGGCGCGCACCATCCGCATCCCGGTGCATATGGTCGAGACGATCAACAAGGTGAAGAAGGTCAGCTCACAGCTGCTGCACAAAAATGGGCACGAGCCGTCCGCCGAGGAGATCGCCGCAGAGCTGGATATGCCCGCCGACAAGGTGCGGGAGATCATGCGGGTGGCGCAGGAGCCGGTCTCGCTCGAAACGCCGATCGGTGAAGAGGAGGACAGCCATCTCGGGGATTTCATCGAGGATGTAGAGGCTCCCGCTCCGGCGGAGGCGGCGTCCCACACCCTGCTGAAGGAGCAACTTTCCGAGGTGTTGCAGACCCTCACCCCGCGTGAAGAAAAGGTGCTCCGCCTGCGGTTCGGGTTGGAGGACGGGCGCAGCCGCACCCTGGAAGAGGTGGGCAAGGAGTTCAACGTCACCCGCGAGCGGATCCGGCAGATCGAAGCGAAGGCGCTTCGCAAGCTGCGGCATCCCTCCCGGAGCAAGCGCCTCAAGGACTTTTTGGACTAGGGGCTGTTTGAAAAATCGAAATCACCGTCTTTTTCTACAAAAAGCGGCATCTGCTGTGTCAAAAATGCTCGGAATACATCAAGTATTCCTGTGCTTTTTTCCTTGCAGCTGCTCATTTTTTGCGAAAAATCCGTTCATTTCTCTATTTTCAAACAAGCCCTAACACCCATTTCCTTTACCGCCGCCTAGAGGGCGGCATGAGGGGGCTGCGGGCGCAAGCGCCTTTGTTCCCTGTCCGCTACATAGCATTGTTCATAATTTCTAGTGGACTTTTTCGGTAAACTGCGCTATAATTGTGCGCAGAAACAAAACAGCGAAGCGGCATTTGCCGGCGATTCGATCAAAACCACTCTCGCGGAAGCCTGCCGCGGCGGTGCCGCAGGCTTCCGTTTGCAGTTATCTCCCTGCAACAGAAAACTGCACCGCGAAAACCCCATTAGGAGGAACAGAAAAGGATGAACTATTTGAAAAAAACCGCTGCATCGGCAATGGCGTTGCTGCTGGCAGGCAGCTTGGGCGCATGTAGCATTGGCAGCGACACCAACTGGGTTGCAAAATTCGGTGACCAGACGATCCCGGCAGGCGTCTATCTGATCCAGATGGTCGAGGGGTACTATGGCCTGCTGGATGAATCGGGGGTTGAGAACGACGCGCTGCTCAAAACGCAATTTGAGGGGCAGTCCGGCTCACAGAAGGTTTCGGACAACGCACGCTCCGCGCTCAACGCCTATATCGCGGTGGAAGAAAAGTTCGACGAGCTGGGCCTGACGCCCGAACCGCTCGCATTTGAGGCGATCCCCCAGAACGCGGAGATGTATTGGCAGTATGTCGGGCAGGTCTACGAGCGCAACGGCGTCTCAATCGATTCATACACCAAAACCCTCGAAAATACCACTAAGAAATCCCAGGTGTTCAACGCGATTTATGGGGAAGGCGGCAGCCAGGAGGTCCCCGAAAGCGAAATCCGTTCCAAATTTGAGAGTGATTACGCCAAGATCATCGTGATCCCGCTGAGTTTCAGCGGTTCCGAGGACGAGGAAACCAAGAAAGAGGCCGACCAGAACACCCGCGATACGATCAACGGTTACAAGGAACGTGCCGACGCCGGGGAAAGCATGGAAGACCTGGTTTACGAAGCACGCAAACAGGCAACCGGCAATGAAGACCTGGAAAAACCCGAGGCAGGCAGCTCGTACACCTTTGTAAACCGGAATAACTCCCAGTATGGCCAGCCGGTGACCGACGCGATCTTTGCCGCGGCGAACGGCGTGCCGACCGTATTCGAGGATGAGAACAGCATCTTCCTATTCACCCGCTACGATATCACCGAAAACGAGAATGACTTCACCTCCCGCAAGGCGAGCATCCTCGCAGAGATGAAATCCGAGGAGTTTGACGCCCTGATTGCCGAATGGGCGGCCGCGCTTTCGGATGTCACCTATAACGAAGCGGCGTTCAAGCGCTATTCTGCGGAAAAACTGAAGCTCTCTTAAAAGGACGGAGCAGCCCGGCAAAGGCTGGGCCGCTCTTTCCTTTATCCCGGTCCCATATATAATGACGCGAAGAGCCTGTTTAGGACCTTTTGCAGGGAGCTTTTTCTCTCGCAAAAAGCTCCCTCTTGCCGCCTTTGGGCGGCAAATTCACCCGAAAAAAGCGCTTCTCAGGATAAAGTATTCCGCCGCGTGCGGCGGCGGGGGCTCTGCCCCTCGTCCCCGCAATTTTTCGAGAAAAATTGAGTAAAGCTTTTGGTTAAGGGCAAAAAAGGAGCCCCTAATCTTGGATAGGTTCTAAAGGGCGACTTGTTCATGGCATGAACGGAGAGATAAGATGTACAAAATAGATACAAAAGGACTTCTGTTGAAGATATTTGCGCCTGCTGTGGCTTTGAGTTTCAGCTATTTCGCGCTGGGGCTTTTTTGCGGCATACCGCATATTTTGCTGTTTTGTATTTTGGGAACTCTTATTTTAGTACCGGCAGAGTTGGCCATGATTTTGAAAGCAAGTAAGCGTGAATATGGGAAATATTCCATTCAAAGTGCATTTGCAGGACAAGAACAATATGCAATCGGAAAAGTGCTGGCATTTGCGTTTGTGTTTTTTGGGATTGCGGGCCTGCTGTCCGCTTCTATTTTATCTATTGAAAATGGAGTTTTTGCAGGGTTAAGAAGCAGTGTACTGAATCGCTTGCCAACTGGTTTTGATTGGACAAATTTTGAGCATCTGAAAACCTTCTCATTCCCCATACGGATTATAACTTGTGTGTATTATGGTATTTTCAATGTGTTCGTTGCACCGATCACAGAAGAGTTGTTTTTCAGAGGATATTTAACATCGCATTATGAAAAACAAACACCGTTTACACCAATCATCATAGCGATTTTATTTTCACTATATCACCTTTGGCTCCCCTTTAACAACTTATTTCGTATACTGGCATTTGCGCCAGCTGCATATGTGGCATATCAGAAAAAGAATTTATATATCAGTATGTGTTTTCATTGTTTATGTAATCTCTTTTCAACATGGAACTTTATATTGGTGGTATTGGGATAAGCTCTGGTTTGTTAGGGGGCTTTTGCGAGTAAAAAAGACCTTTAAAAATATCTCTCAGAGAAACTTTAAAGCCCCGGCAGAAGCCGGGGCTTTTTCGTTATTCCTATGTTTGTGCCATATGCATCAGAGCACGATTGCGCCGTAACGTGCGGCCACCGTTTCCAGCTCTTCCTTTTCAAGCTCGCAGGAGGTCGAAACGACCAGCGCCTTTCCATGGTAGTGCAGAAGCGCGTTCTCGAGCGCTTCCAGCGACTCCGATTCGAACGCAACCGGCATATCCACCATATGGGCGTTGAGCGAAAACTGATAACCATCGTCCGGGGTATCCAGCCGGATGAGCACTGCGTCACAGCTCTCATGCGAAACCTCGAGCAGTGCGTCTGCCATGTCCACCTCGCAGGTGATCGGTTCGGAGTATTCGAGGTCGTTGTCGAGGTAGTAAACATCACGCGCCGCCGCCAGGATTTCGTAATCGACCGGCTTGATCCGGATCTTCTCGACATCAAAGTTATCGACCATATGCCGCAGGGCAGCGATGTACTCGGGGTCGGTGCCGCAGCAGCCGCCGATGATTGACACCCCGCGCCGCATGAGCCGCGCGCAGCGGTCACTGAACTGGACCGGGGTAAGCGGCGGATTTCCCGCATTGGGCTTTGCAATCAGCGGCAGCTTGGCATAGGGCGCGATCCGCTCGAACAGCGAAACCATGTCGTCCGGGCCTTCCGAGCAGTTCAGCCCAAAGGCGGAGATACCCATATCCTGAAGGATCAGCATTGCGGCGAGGATATCATCCCCCCACATGGTGCGGCCTTCCCCGTTGACTGTCATAGACAGGAAGATTGGCAGGCCGGTTTTTCGTGCTGCGATCACCGCTGCCCGGCATTCGGACAGAGAGCTCATGGTTTCGATCACCAGCAGATCAACCCCAGCCTCCGCAAGCGCCTGCGCCTGCTCAGAATAGATCTCCAGCAACCGGGTGAATGGGACCTCACCGAACGGTTCACACATCAGCCCGGTGGTGGACATATCCCCCGCCAGCTTGACCGCCGGCCACCCCTCGAGCGCCTCCCGCGCAATCCCGACGATCTTCCGGTTGAGGGGGGACACCTGCCCCTCAAGGCCGTAAGCCGCAAGGCTGCCGGCATTGGCAAGGAAGGTGGGGGCATAAACGATGTCGCTGCCCGCACCGGCGTAACCGCAGACTACCTGACGGATCACCTCCGGGTGCTCACTCGCCCACTGTTCGACACAAACGCCGCTGGGCATTCCCGCTTTCATGTACTGGGTGCCGGTCGCCCCATCCAGCAGCAGGGGCAGGCACAATCGGCCGTTTTCGTTCATAGCAGTTCTGATTTTCCTTTCCTTTATTTTCAATCGTTACATAGATTCCGGGACGGTTATCTTCAAGATGGTCAGCACGTTGCGCAGTACCACCCGCACCGCCAAACAGAGGTTCAGCCGGGCCTGCATCAGCGGCTCCGCCTCCCCTTTGATCCGGCATTTATCATAGAATTTGTGGAACAGGGTGGCGGCCTCCACTGCATATTTGGTGAGCTTGGCGGGGTCGTAGCTGCGCGCCGTCTCGACAATCTCCTGTGGGAACCGCGCCAGGCATCGGATCAGCTCGGTTTCAAACGGGCTGTCCATCGCGTCCAGCTCGTCCGCGGTGCATTCACGCGGGGACACCCCTTCTTCCGCCAGCTTGCGCAGAATCGAGCAGATGCGGGCGTGCGCGTACTGCACATAGTAGACCGGGTTCTGGGCCGACTGCTCGATCGCGAGGTCGAGGTCAAAATCGAAGGTCGAGTTCGGCTCACGCATATTGAAATAGAACCGCGCTGCATCCACCGGGACCTCTTCAATCAGGTCGGTGAGCGAGATTGCCTTACCGGTGCGTTTGGACATCTTATACGGCTT
The DNA here is from genome assembly GCA_021770005.1 of Anaerotruncus sp. Taxonomy (GTDB): domain Bacteria; phylum Bacillota; class Clostridia; order Oscillospirales; family Ruminococcaceae; genus Anaerotruncus. The sequence goes on from JAETRV010000027.1 coordinate 12,899, forward strand.
GCCATCCTTCATCAGCCGGACAAGCTGCATCAGCACAATGTCCAGCTTGGAGCCATCCAGGCCGATTGCATCCATTGCGCCCTTGAGCCGCGCCACATGCCCATGATGGTCCGCACCCCAGACGTTGATGACCCGGTCGAACCCGCGCACCGCAAATTTGTTGTAGTGGTAGGCAATATCCGCCGCGAAATAGGTCGGGAAGCCGTTCGCCCGGACGAGCACCTCATCCTTCTCTCCGCCGTTCTCGGTCGCCTTGTACCAGAGCGCCCCCTCTTTTTCGTAGGTCATCCCCCGGTCGGCAAGCCGCTGGATCGCCTCGTCAATCGCACCGCTGTGCAGGGTGCTCTCTAGGAACCAGACATCGTAAATGATCCGGTAGGATTCCAGGTCCTGCCGCAGCTTTTCGATGTTTTTGGGGAGCGCATAATCGGTCAGCGCCCGCCGGCGCTCCGCACCGTCCGCCTGCACCAGCCGGTCTCCATGGAGGTCGGCGAACTCCTGGGCGCGGGCTTTGATGTCCTCCCCGTGGTAGCCGTCCTCGGGGAACTCCACCGCGTCCTCTCCTTGGTAGATTTGAAGGTAGCGCGCTTCAAGCGACCGCCCAAATTTTTCAATCTGGTTACCCGCATCGTTGACGTAAAATTCACGGGTCACCTGATAGCCCGCCCAATCGAGCGCGGCGGACAGGCAGTCGCCGATTGCGCCGCCGCGGGCGTTACCCATATGCATCGGGCCGGTGGGGTTGGCCGAGACAAATTCGACCTCTACTTTTTCCCCTTTGCCAAAATCGGTACGGCCGTAGTCATCCCCGCGCGCGAGCACCGAGCGCACCACATCCGAGAACCAATCCCGACCGAGGAAAAAGTTAATAAAGCCGGGTCCGGCGATTTCGACCCGCTCGATCCCCGACCCTTCGAGCGCAAGATTCTGGCAGATTGCCTCTGCGACCTTGCGGGGTGCACACCGGAAAGCGCGGGCGCAGACCATTGCGGCATTGGTGGCGAAATCGCCGTGGGAGGTGTCTGCGGGGATCTCCACGACGAAGGAGGGCAGCTCCGCACAGGCGGAAAGCGCGCCGGAAGCTGCCGCAGCATCCAGCGCGGCACGTACCAGCGCGGTGATTGCTTGTTTGATGTCGGATACCGGGTTGGTCATCATCTTTTACACATCCTATTATTCTCAAATTACACGGGGGCTCCGCCCCTCGACCCCGCCACCTTTGAAAAGGTGGACGAAACTTTTAGTTGAAAAGAAGCTGAAAGTTTTACTCGATTTTTTTCAAAAAATCGCGGTTTCCAAAGGCAGAGCCTTTGGTCGCGTCCCACAGGACGCGAAACACTTTATCCTGAGAAGCGCTTCTTTCGGGTGAATCGGCACTGACTGTAAGTCAGTGCCGAGAGGGGGCTTTTTGCAAGAGAAAAAGCCCCCCTTCGCCTACGGTTGGTCCCGAAACGCTTCGCCCCAGTCCACAGCCCGGACACATGCCAGAGAAGGTTTATCCGAAGCCAAACGTCCTGCTGTCTCCGCTGCCGTTGAAAATCTTTTTGGTTACGCCGGTGCGCCCGCGCTCTCCCGGACGTTGATAAACACTTCATTTTCACTGGCAAGCGAGGTATTCACATCAAGCGAATAGGAGAACTGAAGCCTACCGCCGTGGTCGTCCAAATCAGCGGACACCCGGTCGCCCGAGACGCCGATGGTCATCGCGCCATACCCGGTGTCATAGTGGCACTGGTGCCGCACCCCCCGCTCGATGATGAGCTGGCTTTTGGTGCTGCCCGAGCGGGAGAGGGTCACCCGCTGGGAACCTTCTACCCGGAGTACCGTACGGGTCCCCTCAAAGCCGGTCATTTCGGATTCGTCGTAGGCGATATAATAATCCCCATTGCGCTTATAATAAGAGCCGGTCGTGACCAGCTCTACCTGATCCTGTTCCCCGTCCTGCCGGTAGATTCCCTTGATATCAATCAGTACATCTTTTTTCATTTTTACGTTCCTTTATCTGTCGGTTAAAAGTTCGAGGCTGATCTGATGGACGTTTCCGCCCACCTGCTCCCCGAGGAAGATTCCGGCGGTCTCGGCAAATAGCTCGGGGGAATCACTCACATAAAAACTGCTGGTCCCCTCGTCCCTATCCGAAAGCAGGTCCTCCGCCGCCAGGAACTGCTGCGCCCAGCGCGCGACCTCCTTGCCTGCATCAATCAGTGTCACCTCATAGCCGAGCACCCGGTTGATCGTCTCATAGAGGAGCGGATAATGGGTGCAGCCGAGGATCAGGGTATCCACCCCCGCCTGTTGGATCGGCGCCAGATAGAGCTCGGCGACCTTGGAGGTCACCTCGTTGTCCGGTTGGATGAACCCGTTTTCGACCAGCGGGACAAAGAGCGGGCAAGCGTTCCCGAAGACATGTACGCCCGGATTGATCGAGCGGATTGCCCGGCCGTAAGCGCCCGACCGTACGGTTGCGGTGGTACCGATCACCCCGACCTTGCCGGTTGCAGTGGCGGCGCAGGCGGCCTGTGCCGCGGGAAGCACCACCCCTGAATGGGGTACCCCGATTTTTGCCGACATCTCGGGCGTGAGCTGGGAACTGACCGTTCCACAGGCAATGATAATCAGTTTGACATCATGCCGTTTGAGAAAGGCGATGTCCTGCATCGCGTACTGGCGGATCGTTTCACGGCTACGGGTGCCGTAGGGGACCCGCCCGGTATCCCCGAAATAGATCAGATTCTCCTGTGGAAGCAGGCGGCGCAGCTCCTTGACGGTGGTCAGCCCGCCCAGCCCCGAGTCAAAAACACCGATGGCTCTATTGTCCATATCCGGTACCTCTCAATCTAGATTCGGGCAGGCGCATCACTGCTCTGCCGCACGCGCGAGTGCAAGCTGGAGCAGCCGGTCGATCAGCTCGGGATAGGGGATGCCCGCCGCATCAAACAACTTGGGGTACATCGAAATCGCAGTAAACCCAGGCAGGGTGTTGATCTCGTTGAGCACCACACTTCCGTCCTCCTGCGCAAAAAAGTCGATCCGAGAAAGCCCGGTACACCCCATCGCGGCGAATGCGTCACAAGCAGTCTGCCGGATGACCTCGCTGACCGGCTCCGGAATCCGCGCCGGGATGTAGAGGTCGGTCGAATCGTCGAGGTACTTGCCCTCGTAGTCGTAAAACTCGTGATGGGGCACGATTTCCCCCACCACCGAAGCGGTACAGCTATCATAGTTGCCGAGCACCGCGCATTCAACCTCCGCGCCGGTGATGGTGGTTTCGATCACCACCTTGCGGTCATACCGGAACGCCTCCTGCAACGCGGCTCTCAGCCCGGCCTGGTCCTTCGCCTTGCCCACCCCGACCGAGGAGCCGGTGTTCGCCGGTTTCACGAACATCGGATAACCAAGCGATTCGCGGAGCGCCGGTTCGATCTCTTCCAACCGTTCCAGCATCGGGCGGGTCATCACCCTGTACGGGGCGGTACGGATCCCCGCCGCTTCGAGCAGGATGTGGGTGACCTCTTTATCCATGCAGGTGGCCGAAGCGAGCACCCCGCAACCCACATAGGGGATCCCCGCCAGCTGGAACAGGCCCTGTAAAGCGCCGTCCTCGCTGTTTTCCCCGTGGACTACCGGGAACGCCACATCAATTTTGACCGCTTCGGTCCGGCCATCCGGAAGAACGCGCAGCAGCCCGCCGGTGGAGCGGTCGGGCGAAAGGATCGCGGGCGTCACACAGCCGCTTTGCTGCCACTGGTCGGGCTGGATCAACGAAATGTCACCGGTATACTCCAACCAGCGCCCATCTTTGGTAATGCCGAGCATGACCACGTCGTATTTCTCACGCGGGATGTTCCGCAAAACCGAAGCTGCGGACATCAACGAGACTTCATATTCACTGGAAACTGAGCCGAATAGTACGGCCACCACTTTTTTTCTCAAACAGAACCCCTCTTAAATCTCAATTTTATCAATCGTTTTGATCCCTGCAATGATACAATCTATATTCTAGCACAACTAAGAATAGTACGCAAGACAAAGCCTGTGGACATCCTTCAGCCGGTGTGATATAATATTGATAAATAAGCTTGTTCTATTGGGCTTATGGCCAGTGGTTCGGACTTGCGTGAAAATCTGGAAAAAACGGTAGTTCCGTTTTTGAAACAGCCCCTGAAACGGGTAAACAAACAACAGACAGGATGGAAAAAATGCCAAATGATTGCAAATTTGCGGTGCTGATCGACGCAGATAACATATCGGATAAATATATCAAAATTATACTTGACGAAATATCCAAGGACGGTATCGCCACCTATAAGCGGATCTACGGCGACTGGACCAAACCCGCGCTTTCTTCATGGAAATCAATTCTGCTTGATAACTCGATCCTTCCGATGCAGCAGTACAACTACACGACCGGCAAAAACTCGACCGATTCCGCGTTGATTATCGACGCGATGGATATCCTCTATTCAGGGCAGGTGGACGGATTCTGCATCGTCTCCTCGGATAGCGATTTCACCCGGCTGGCCGCGCGCCTGCGGGAATCGGGGATGCAGGTGATCGGCATGGGGGAACGCAAAACACCCAAGTCTTTCATCTCGGCGTGTAACCGGTTTAAATACCTGGACATCCTCTTTGCCAGCGCAGAGGAAGAGAAGAAAAAGAACACCAAGAAATCTGAAAAACCAGCAAAGCCCGAAAAGATAGAGAAAAACGAGAAATCCCCGGCCAGCAAGCCTACAAAGAGCGTCAAAAATGCCGATAAGCCGCAGCCACAGATGGGCACGCTGGAGACGCTCAAGGAGGCGATTCTGAGCATTTCGGAGGAAACCTCGGACGAGGATGGCTGGATCTTCATCGGGACGATCGGGAGCCTGTTGGTCAAGCGGTACCCCGATTTTGATGTCCGCAACTTTGGGTTTTCTAAATTGACTCCGTTCATCGAATCGCTCGATCTGTTTGACATCAAAAGCGTGCGCACCAACGACAATAGCGCCAAGCTGATCTATGTCCGGCCCAAATAAATCGAATTTCTCCTGTGTCCTGCCCTTTTAGGGGGCAGGACCTATTTCTATTCAGGAACATTGAGACAGCGGCCGGCGCGCCCCACAGGAGGGGTGGCCGTGCCCCCCTCTTGTGAGAACTCCCCCCTCCGGGCTAGGTGCCCTTGTCTCCCCCATTCTTCGCCGCTTCGACGTTTGGGGGCGAAATAGGGTGCAAGCCAGCCCTGAGCATGAGCACTTTGTCTGGGGGCGTGGGGGATACGTAAGGGGTTCTCCTCTTGCGTGCACTTTTGGTTCCTTTTCGTGCATCCGAAAAGGAACCCGCCGCGCGGGCACCCCGCATCCCCATGCCGCCCAGCGGCACACCTTACGTTTTACCGGTTGCGTTTTTTGTCCCACGGTGGTAAAATGGAACCGTTATATTTTTAAAAAGATAACGACTTCATTGAAAAGTAGGGATACCATGCAAAATCAATCTCGAATTCGAAAGCGCGCCTGTGCCGGTCTGCTGGCCGCGGCGCTCATATGGACGCTGGCTGCCTGTGGGCAGACCGCCCCAGCCGCCTCCTCTGCGCCGCCTGTATCCGTTTCGAGCGTACCGGCAGAGCAGAGCGGCAGTGCAGCTGATTCCGCGCCCAGCGCCCCCTCCGAGGCGGAACCGGCGGGTGAAATCACGATCACCGACCATCTGGGGCGGCAGGTCACCCTTCAGGCCCCGGCCAAACGGATTGTGAGCGGGTACTACATCACCTCCTCTATGTTGATCGCGCTTGGGCTGACCGACCGCGTAGTGGGTATCGAAGCCAAGGCCGATACCCGCCCGATCTATGCGCTGGCAGCCCCGGAGCTGCTCGCCCTGCCCAACGTGGGTTCGGCGAAGGAGTTCAATCTGGAAGGCTGTATCGCGCTTGAACCGGATCTGGTGATCCTTCCGGTCCGGCTGAAAGACAGCATCTCCGCGCTAGAGGAGGTAGGAATCCCTGCAATCGGGGTCAATCCGGAGGAGCAGTCCTCTCTGATGGAAACGATTCAGATGATCGGCGAAGCGGCGGGCGCTGGGGAACGCGCCTCCGCGCTGGTTTCGGATTACGAGGACAAACTGGCACAGGCGCAGCAGATCGCGGCAGACGACCCGGTGGAAACGGTGGTTTACCTGGCGGGCAACAGCAGCTTCCTTTCGACCGCAACCGCAAAGATGTATCAAAACAGCCTGATCGAAGCCGCTGGGGGGCACAATGCCGCTGCGGAGATCGACGACACCTACTGGGCAACTGTGTCATATGAACAACTCCTCGCCTATGACCCGGACCTGATTGTACTCGCGTCCGACGCCGGCTACGAAAAGGATGACCTGCTCTCCGACCCACAGCTCGCGGGGCTGAAAGCGGTCCAGAACAACGCGGTCTACCAGTTCCCAAGCGCATTTGAAGCGTGGGACTCCCCGACAACCTCGAGCGCCCTCGGGATGCTCTGGATGACCAGCCTGCTCCACGAACAGGCGTACCCGCTCGCGCAGATGCGGGAGGATGCCGCCGCGTTTTACCGGCAGTTTTACGGCATCGAGATCAATACGGAGGAAATCACCCGATGAGGCGCGGACCATCTGCCCGTCCGGGAGACCTCCTATGTTTCATCACAGTCCTCACGCTTGTGGGGACTGCTTTTCTTGTCTCGCTCTGCGTGGGCGCTTATCCCATCCCGCTTTCCGAGCTGGCCGGGCTGGTGTCAGGCAAAACTGGCCCTTCAACCGCGCGCAGTGTCTTTTTCACCCTGCGTCTGCCCCGTACCCTGATGGCGGCCCTTGCTGGATTTGGGCTGAGCCTGGCGGGATCGGTATTCCAGACTGTCTTTCGGAACCCGCTCGCCTCCCCTGACCTGATCGGGGTCGCCTCGGGCGCGAGCATGGGCGCGGCATTCGCGATTGTATTCCTGGGCGGTGGGATGGCCGTGGTTTCCTTGAGCGCTTTTGCGGGCGGGATGCTCGCTGCTGCCCTGTTGCTCGGGCTGGTGGGGCTGTCGCGCAGACGCGGTATGGCAACCTTCGTGCTGGCAGGGATCGTGCTCAACACGTTGGCACAGGCGGCGGTGATGACGGTCAAGTTTCTCGCCGATCCCGAACGGCAGCTTGCAACCATCGAGTTCTGGACCATGGGCAGCTTCTCAAACGTCACAGCCGGAAAGGTGCGGGCGGTGATGCCGGTTTTGCTTGCCGGGATATTTGGGTTGTTCCTGCTCCGGCGGCAGATTCTGCTCCTCTCGCTGGACGAGGACGAGAGCCGGATGCTCGGAGTGCGCACCACCCTGACGCGGTATGGGGTGCTGCTCTGCGCAACCCTGCTGGTTTCGGGGATCGTCTGCGTTTCGGGGCTGATTGGCTTTATCGGGTTAATCGCCCCTCACATCGGCCGGATGCTGCTGAAACGCAACAGCTTTCGCGTGGCGGTGTTCAGTGGGCTGGTCGGGGCTGTGCTCCTGCTCGTTGCCGATTGTTTTGCCCGCACCCTCTCGGGGAGTGAACTGCCGGTGAGTATCCTCACCTCGACGCTCGGCGCACCGTTCCTCGCCTACCTCATGATCCGGAAGGGGGAGTCCGTATGAGCGCGCCGGTCCTGCTGGAAGCCGAAGGGGTGCGGGCCTGCTATGGGGCCCGGGAGATCATCCGGTCGGTAGGGCTTCGGCTGCGGGAAGGGGAGCTGGTTGCCCTGCTCGGCCTGAACGGGTCCGGGAAAACCACCCTGCTCCGGTCGCTCTGCGGGCTTCACAGGATTTCGGGCGGATGCTGCCGGGTGCGCGGGACCGACTGCGCATCCCTCCGGGAGAAAGCCCGCGCACAGTTGATCTGTTATCTGCCGCAGCACAGCGGGGTTGTCTACCCAATCCCAGCGGAAGAGGTCGCGCTGATGGGCCGCAATCCCCACCTGCCGCTGTTTGGGATGCCGGGGAAAAAAGACCGGGAACGGGCGCACGCCATCTTTGAACAGCTGGGGATCCCCCACCTATGGGGAATCGATTTCCTGCATCTGAGCGAAGGGCAGAAACAGCTTGTGATCCTTGCGCGCGCAATTGTACAGGATGCGCCGGTCATGCTGCTGGATGAGCCGGACAGTGCGCTCGATTTTGTCAACCGGCACCTGGTGTTCACGCGAATCCGGGCGGCGGTACAGGGCGGTGGACGGTGCGGGCTGGTCACGCTGCATGACCCCAACTTTGCGCTGGCCTATTGTGACCGGCTCCTGCTGTTGCAGGACGGCGGTATCTGCGAAGAGGTGGAAACCGCGCAGGCGGGCTGTGCGGAATTGCGGGCAGCGCTTTCACGCCTCTATGGGGAGATCGATATTCTGGAGCATCCGGGCGGATACTTCGTGGTCAAACGTTCCGCCAGACCTTGAAAAGGCGGCGGGGACTTCGCAATCAGAAAGGGGAACGAACATGATATTAGAAACCGAGCGGTTATATCTGCGGGAGATGACGCAGTCGGATTACCCATCCTTATGCAAAATTTTGCAGGATGAGCAGGCCATGTACGCCTATGAAGGGGCGTTCAGTGATGCAGAAGTGCAGGAGTGGCTTGACCGGCAGATTTCCCGCTATCGGAAATGGGGATTCGGCCTATGGGCGGTAGTCCTGAAAGAGACGGGGGAAATGATCGGACAGTGCGGCCTCACGATGCAGCCGTGGAAAGACCGGGAGGTGCTCGAAATTGGCTACCTGTTTCAGCGGGCATTCTGGCACAGGGGCTATGCGACAGAGGCCGCCAAAGCGTGCAGAGAATACGCCTTTCAAAAGTTGAATGCGGAGGAAGTCTGCTCGATCATCCGCGATACGAATACCGCTTCGCAAAGGGTCGCTGCCCGAAACGGAATGACAGCAGCGGATACCTGGATTAAGCGGTTTCGCGGGGTGGATATGCCGCATGACCGTTATGTCGCAGTGCGAAAGCGGCAGAAAGCCTCGGGAAGCGAAACGCCGATTCAGAATCTTTTGTAGGGCGCTTTTTACAAGAGAAAAAGCACCCCGCGAAAGGTGAGAAACAGCTTCTAAGAAGGAGGAGGACATGTTTTATTTCATCAGACACGGTGAACCCGATTATTCTGAACAGAACACTAAGATTTTTCAAGGGTTTGGAGTCCATCTAGCGGGGTTGTCCGAAAAGGGGGCTGCGCAGATAAAAGCGTCCGCCCAGGACAGCAGGCTTTCCCGGGCGGACATCATCCTATGTTCCCCATACACAAGAGCGGTACAAACTGCGGCTATCCTGTCAAAAGAGCTGGGGACAGACATTTCGATCGAGACCGACCTACACGAATGGCTGGCGAACAAAAACTACATCTATGAAGACGATGAAACAGCCCAACGCGCATACGAAGAATATCGCAGACAGCAAGGAATCCACACCTCAGACACACAGTTATGGGAGGAAGCGCAGTCTGTCCGGGAGCGGGTGACTGGTGTGCTGAAACGGTATGCTTCCTATAAAAAAGTGGTGGTCGCCTGCCATGGAATGATGATCCAGGCCACAACCGGAAAACATCATCCGGATTATGGGGAGATCGTCGCATTCGATCTAGAGACTGTTTGAAAACAATGGAACGCCGTCCCTCAGCCGATCCGGCCCTCGTCGATCCAGGCTGCCAGCTCCTTTGCATAATAGCTGATGAGAATCTCTGCGCCCGCCCGGAAGACCGAGACCGCGCTTTCGCAGGCTACAGAAGCCTCATCAATCAGGCCCGCCTTTGCCGCCGCTTTGATCATCGCGTACTCGCCGGATACACTGTAGGCCGCCATGGGCATCCCTGTGGCGCGGGCAACCTCCGAGAGCACGTCGAGATAGGCAAGCGCAGGCTTGACCATCAGGATATCCGCACCCTGTTCCACATCGAGCAGGGCTTCCCGCACTGCCTCTCGGGAATTATGATAGTCCATCTGATAGCCCTTGCGATCGCCGAACCCGGGCGCGCTGCCCGCCGCATCCCGGAACGGGCCATAGAATGCGGACGCATATTTCACTGCATAGGAGAGGATCGGTGTTTCGGTGAACCCGTTCCTGTCGAGCGTCTCCCGGATCGCCAGGACCCGGCCGTCCATCATGTCGGACGGCGCAACCATGTCCGCCCCCGCCTGCACATGCGAGAGCGCTGTCTTTGCAAGCACCTCGAGGGTGCGGTCGTTGTCCACCTCCTGCCCGCGGAGCAGGCCGCAATGTCCATGGGAAGTGTACTCACAGAGACAGACGTCGGTGATGAGGCAAAGCTCCGGAAAACGGGATTTGGCTTCCCGCAGCGCCTGCTGCACCACCCCATTTTCCGCCCACGCACTGGTCCCCTCCGGGTCCTTCTGCGCGGGAATCCCAAACAGCATCACCGCCGGGACCCCTGCCTTACAGACCTGCTCAAGCGCGCGGGGCAGGGTATCCGGGCTGTAGCGGAACTGCCCGTCCAGAGAGGGGATTGGCGCAGTGATTCCGCTGCCTTCCTCAACAAACAGCGGGTAGATCAACGATGATTTTGAAACGCGCGTCTCCCGCACCATCCCCCGGATCGCCGGAGTCCGGCGCAGTCTGCGCGGCCTGATTCTCAAATTATCCATCAATAAATTCCTCCTTATCGTCCTTTCGTTCGGTCATCAGCTGGACAAGCGACTGCATTGTCGCCTGCTCCGCGACCAACACCTGCATCCCGCACGCCTGTGCCGCACGTGCGGTCGCCTCACCGATACACGCCGCGCGGAGCCCGCTGTAATCCCGCGCGCCGATTGCGCGCACAAATCCCTGCACAGTCGAAGCGCTGGTGAACGCCACATAATCTACTTCACCCGCGTCGAGCATCGCCGCGCCGACAGCTGACTGTGCGCTCTCGTAAACGGTGTCGTAAAGCGGCCGGTCGTCGTAAGGGATGCCCGCCTGTTCCAGTTCGGCGGTTAGGTCGGGGGAGCCTTCCCGCGCCCGGACGATCAAGACCCGTGTCCCTTCGGCGGCCTGCGCAAGCGCCGCGCCAAGCGCCGCCGCACTGAACCGCTCGGGCACCAGGTCGGCAAACAGTCCATGCGCTTCGATCTCCCGCGCGGTCGCCGCGCCGATCGCCGCCAGACGGACCCCGCCGAGCATCCGCACATCCCGCCGCTGCCTACGCAGCCGTTCAAAAAAGAGGCGCGCCCCGCTCGGGCTGGTCAGCACCATCCACCCATACCGTCCAATATGGTCGAGCGATAGGTCGAGCGCGGGGTTTTCCACAATCTCCTCGGTGCGGATCGCGGGAATCTCGACCACCTCCGCACCCGCCTCCCGGAGCATCCCGGTCAGGCGGGAAGCCAGCTCCCGCGGACGGGTCACGAGGATTTTTTTGCCGTCGAGCGGGCGTTTTTCCGCCCATGCGAACCGTTCGGACAGCTGGCAGACCTCCCCAATCACCAGCACCGCCGGCGGACGAACCCCCGCCCGGCGGGCCTCCTCCGGGAGCGCCGCAACGGTCGAAACAATCCGCCGCTGCCGGGCGGTTGTCCCGCGTTCGACCAGCGCGGCAGGGGTTTCGGGCGGCATTCCTGCTCCGGTCAGACCTGTGCAGATCTGTTCCAGCCCGCCGACCGCCATCAGGAAAACCAGTGTCCCGCCAGCCCGGACGAGCGCTTCAAACTCCTCGGGTGGGCGGGCGGATTTCCGCTGCCCGGTGATGATATGCACCGAGGAGCAGAACTCCCTGTGGGTGACCGGGATTCCCGCATAAGCGGGCACCGCACACGCCGAGCTGACCCCCGGCACCACCTCGAACGGGATCCCGTTCTGCTCGAGCAGTTCCAGCTCCTCCCCGCCCCTGCCGAACAGGAACGGGTCCCCGCCCTTGAGCCGGACCACCTGATTGCCGGCGAGCGCCTCTTCCAGCAGGATCGTGTTGATCTGCTGTTGGGGGACCGGGTGCTGTCCCGCACGCTTGCCGGCATCGATTCGGCGGGCGGTCTCGGGGATCAAGCCCAGTACCGCCTGCCCGACCAGCGCATCATAAACCACCACATCCGCCCGTTCGATCAGTTCCTTTCCACGCAGGGTCAGCAGGCCCACATCCGCAGGCCCCGCCCCTACCAGATATACCTTTCCCGTTTGCATCATATTCCTCCTAACTGCGCGGCAAGGCGCTCCCCCAGCCGCTCGGGCGTCTGGGCATCCCCGGCGAGGCTGCCGGTCCGCAGGATGCCCGCTTCTTCCACCGCGAAAAGCCCTGTCAGCCAAAGCTCCCCGCCATGCACCCGCGCATAGGCCGCAATCGGCTCGGTGCAGCCTCCGCCGAGCGCCCGCACAAACGACCGCTCTGCCGCGGCCGCAATCCGGGACTCCCGGCAGTCGGCCTCCACCAGATACCAGAGATCGTCGCCCGCGCGCGCCTGTGTCACCAGAATCCCCTGCCCAGCCGCCGGGATCATCTCCTCGGGAGAGAATACCCGGCTGACCCGCTCCTGCATCCCCAAGCGCTCAATCCCCGCCTGGGCAAGCACCAGCGCAGAAAAACCGCCCCGGTCGAGCTTTTCGATCCGGGTCTGGACATTGCCGCGCATACTCTCCACCCGCGCCCCCGCAAACAGCTGTTTGATCTGCACCCGGCGGCGGGGGCTTGAGGTCCCGAAAGGCAGGGATAGGTCCGGCTCCCGCCTGTCCCGCGGCAGAACCAGCACATCCCGCGCGTCCGCACGCGGGGAAAACGCCGCCAGCGGCAGGCGCGGGTCGGTCTCCATGGGCAGGTCTTTGAGGCTGTGCACTGCAAGGTCAATCCGTCCCTCTAATAGTGCCAGATCGAGCTCCCGGACAAAGAGCCCTTTGCCCCCGATTTTTTCCAGCGGGCGGTCGAGGATGCGGTCCCCGGTCGTCTTCATCGTAACGAGCTCTACCTCAAGTTCCGGGTGGGCGTGCCGGATCTGCCCGATCACCAGCATACTCTGCGCAACTGCCAGCCTGCTGTCTCGACTCCCCACCCGAACCTTCTGCTTTTCCATCCACTTCCTCCTCTTCCTGTCCTGCCTGTCCCATCCGGCCGAGCAGTTCCCGGATCTGCTGTGCAACCCGCGCCGCAAGACGGTGGCCGGTGTTGCTGGCGGTCACACCAGCCACCACGCTGCCGCGCCGCGCAACCGCAGGAAAATAAAAATCACATTCCCCAGGCGCGTCCGCCGCATTGACCGGTATACCCAGCGCGTTGCACTCCTCAACGACTGCCCGGTTGACCGCCCGGCTGTCGGTCGCGGCAACTACAAGCGCGTATCCGGTGCAGTCCCCGGGCTGGTAGGCGCGGCGGAGCATCCGCACACCCTCCAACTCCCGAGCAAACGCCGGCGCAACCACCGTCACCTGCGCGCCGAATTCGCTGAGCACCTGGGCACGCCGCAGGCCGACTGTCCCGCCGCCGAATACCACCGCCCGTTTCCCCCAAAGGTTTATAAACAGTGGAAAATATGCCGGTTGTTCCATCCAACCCATCCTTTCCACAGGACTGCCCGAAAAAATAGCCCCAAAGCGGGCGCTTTGCGGCTTTTGGGCGCGGCTGCGCCCTGACGTCATCCTTGCCTTTCCAGCTATTTTGGGCTGTTGCAGTAGGTATTATACCAAATTATAGGGCGATTTGGTAGCATTGACCATAACCCGGTATAATAATCGCTTTGCGGCTATTATACCAAAAATCCCTCGCCAATTCAAGATTTGATCCGTTGGGATTCGACCGAATCCCAACGGATTTTTTCAACCGGCAAAACTCTGCTATTTGGAACATATTTTATGTCTTTGGGAACATTTTATGGATTATACGCGGCCATTTCTGCTAAAATAAGCGCAATGGAAACGGGTTCGCTGTTTCCAAAGTTGGCAATCGCTTTGTTCATTAACCAGTCGGTCGTTCCCTTTCGATTCGTCAGGTTCTGTCCAAAGTTCAAAAAAGAAGTGCTTCGTCCGGATAGCGAAGCACTTCTTTTTTTGCCTGTACGGTTTATAGGGGGCTTTTCCCATCCGTAAAACAAGCGTTGATTTGCCAATGGTTCAATGTTATACTTATTTTATAAAATATAGTGTGGAGGATTGGCGATGCGGATCGAACATATCGCAATGTATGTAACCGACCTGGAGGGCGCAAGGGCGTTTTTTGAGCGGTATTTCGGAGCGGTTTCGAATAACGGATACCACAACCAGAATACCGGCTTCCGCTCCTATTTCCTGACTTTTGAAGACGGCGCAAGACTGGAGCTCATGAACAGACCTCTTATGGAGGATCCCGAAAAAACATCGGGGCGTACCGGCTTCATCCATCTTGCATTCAGTGTTGGCAGCCGGGAAGCGGTCAACCGTCTGACCGAGCGGCTGGTACAGGACGGCTATCCATGTATCAGCGGACCGCGCACAACGGGGGACGGATACTATGAAAGCTGTGTGGTCGGGATCGAAGGAAACCAGATCGAAATTACGATCTAAGAACCTCTTTCCTACCTAAAGCTAAAGCTTTACTCAATTTTTCTCGAAAAATTGCGGGGTCGAGGGGCAGAGCCCCCGCCGCAACGCCCCTGCGATTTTTTAATAGGCATGGCAAATAGCCCGCCGGAAAGGCAGGAGGAAAGACGATGGATGAACAACTGCGCGCACAGCTCGAGGCATGGCACGAGCAGGACGAACATCAAAAGATTGTGGATGCGATTTTAAAGCTTTCGCCCGAAGAACGCGGCTATGAAGAGATCGGGCAGCTGGCGCGCGCCTATAACAACCTGAAGGAACCGGAGAAAGCGATTGCGCTGCTGCTTTCGGTCGAGGAGCAGGGGCGGGAGGACTTCCGCTGGCACTACCGGATTGGCTATTCCTACTACTACCTCGACCGGGATGAACAGGCAGCGGCCGAATTTGACCGCGCGGTCGAGCTCAACCCGGACGACGCGGACAGCTGGTTTTTTGTCGTGCTGGCAAGCCGCGCGCTGGGCAACCGGGAACGGTTTGAACTGGCGAAGGAGCGGGTGCGGGCGCTCGATCCCGCCATGTTCGAGCAGGAATTCCCGCCCGATCGGGAGGAAAGCTACTGCCCTGAGCAGTATACACGGGAGATGTTCGACGCGGTCGAAGCGCATATCCAGCAATATTTCGGGAGCTATCCGCTCGTCTTTCACGAAAAGGTCTCCCCTGACATCCATGTCGATATCTGTCTGATCGAGCCAACCCCCGAACGGGATTACTATACGCTGGTCACGCTGGGGATGGGTGCGCACCGGATGAACGTCCCCGACGAACTGCGTGACCGCGGGCTCGACCGCGCCGAACTTCTCATCTGCCTGCCTGCCCGCTGGAACGTCCGCGGACAGTCGGAAAAGTGGTACTGGCCGCTGCGCTGGCTCAAGGTTCTTGCGCGCCTGCCCGGCAACCAGGACACCTGGCTGGGCTGGGGACATACCGTCCCCAAAGGCAGCCCATTCTCTTACAACACCAACCTTTCTTCGGTCATTCTCACCGAACCGGCCCTCTTTGATGCCGGATCGGCGGTCTGCCACCTTCCGGACGGTGACACGGTCAACTTTTATCAGGTCGTGCCCATCTACCAGAACGAGCTAGAGTGTAAGCTCCACCGGGGGGCTGAGACACTGCTCCGCCTGTTCGGGCAGGATGCCTATGTGGTGGACATCGACCGTCCAAGCGTCTGCCGGAACTGGAAACTGGAACCGGAAGACGAGCCGCTCGAACCCCGGGTCGAGCCTGTTGTCCCGCATTGGGAGGGACCGGCCGGCTGTTTGGCAACCCGCCGGATCACCCGGGACAAACTGCCTGTGGGGTATTTTTACCGGGAAGCGCCGGTCGAAGGGGCGCCCGATAGCGGCTGGCGGTTCCTCGAGGGGAGCGAGGATGAAGCCTATATGTCCGACCCGGCGAACACCGAGGTCTGTCACCTCGATACCATCTGCGCCTCCGACCCCGAGATCGCGCCTCTGCTCACCTCCCCGCAGGGCGCCGCTTATTTCCGGGGTGAGGACGGCCATTTTTACTATGAGGAACCGATGGAGGACTGACATCCGCAATGAACAAATGGTATGCGCATCTGAAAACGATCACCCGCCACAAGCTTCTGGTCATGCGGCACTGTTTCCGGATTGGGCTTTACTGGCAGGGCCTGACACATGATCTTTCCAAATATTCCCCGGCGGAATTTCTGGTAGGGGCGAAATACTATCAGGGCGACCGCAGCCCCAACGACGCCGAACGTCGGGAAAAGGGGTACAGCAGCGCGTGGCTGCATCACAAGGGGCGCAACAAACACCACCTTGAATATTGGATCGACTACACGCCGGGTGGGGACCATCATATGGGCGGGGTCGAGATGCCGGTAAACTATGTAGCGGAGATGTTCTGTGACCGGATTGCCGCCTGCAAAATCTATCACGGGGCCAACTACCAGGACGCTGACCCATACGAGTATTTCATGCGCGGCCGGAGCCACACCATCCTACACGAGAACTCTGCCGCTCTGCTCGAACAGATGCTGCGGATGCTCAAGGAGCGCGGGGAAACCGAGACCTTCCTCTGGGTGCGCAGGGAGCTGCTGCACCGTTGAGCCGTGTATTTTTGCCGGTTTTCAGCTCGGGCACCGAACCCGCAGAGGTTCGGGCTGGGAGCGCCACAAGCAGTTCTTTCGTATCGGGAAACAGGTCGGGCATCTCCTCAAAGCCGTTGGACGTCGCGGCGATGGCACTCAATGTCCTTCCGGTTTCCCGGCGGTAGGTCTCGGAAATCTTCTGATAAATTTCGGTATCTTCTAGGAGCATCTCCCGATCCCCAAGCGGTTCCCCTTCAGCGGGGACCGGTGGCTTATAGGAACTGGCCCCGCTCTGCGCCGCTTCGGATGGTGCAGCTGGCGGGGCCTTTCTGGTACACGCCCCGAGCGCTGCCATCAGCAGAAGTGCAAGCCACAATGCAAACAATCTCTTCATTTCTATTTCTCCTCCCGTACTTTCACCTGTGGGGACAAGCCCCTTCTGTAGTTCTTATTCTAGCGAAAAGAGAGAGCGGAATTTGTCGGTTTCGAGAGGCTCAGAAAATTCTTTTCCCAGCCTTGTGCCTGCCGGCCTCTTGTAAGCAATGCTTTGACGCTCCGAACCGTTTGCTCGCCGGGAGAGCTCTCAGAACCTATTTTGTATCTAAGAACCTGTTTCAAATCGAAAGCTTTACGCAATTTTTCTCGAAAAATTGTGGGGTCGAGGGGCAGAGCCCCCGCCGCCGCGCGCACGCGGCGGAAACCCTGGGCGGCGAGGGCGTTGTTTTGGCCTGGAACCCAAAACAACATGCGCCCATAGCCCCCGCCCTATTTACCGATACCAGAATTTTTAATAATTATTCGCCCTGACCTGGAACCATGCCTGCGGCTTTTTGCAGACCGGGCAGACCTTCGGCGGCTCGGTCCCTTCATGGATATGCCCGCAGTTGAGACAAATCCAGGTCGCCTGCTGGGGCTTCTTGAACACGGTCTGCCCCTCGACATTCGAAAGCAGGGTGTCAAACCGTTCCATATGCTCCTTCTCGATCTTCGCAACCATCTCAAACAGGGTGGCGATGTTGTCGAACCCTTCCTCCCGGGCCTCCTTCGCGAAATTCGCATACATCTCCTGCCACTCATATTTTTCCCCTGCGGATGCATCCTTGAGATTTTCAGGGGTGGCGGGCATCTCGCTGTTGTGGAGAATCCGGAACCAGATTTCCGCATGTTCCTTTTCGTTGTTTGCGGTCTCATCAAAGATGTTGCCAATCTGCTCGTAACCATCCTCCCGCGCCTTTGCCGCGAAATAGGTGTACTTATTGCGCGCCTGCGATTCCCCCGCAAATGCGGCCATCAGATTGGCTTCGGTCTTGGACCCTTTCAAAGTTTTCATAAAAACAACCTCCCTTGTGCAGTTCTGGAATTAGTCTGCACACAGGAAGGTTGTCTTATACCAATCTCTGTTATTTTTTCCGGTCAGCCAGCGGGGCGTTTCTTTCACAGCTTTCCGCGTGTGGGCATCCCGAACAGCTGCCGCATCCGCCGCGTCCCTTGCGGATGCCCCACACCGCGACAACAGCCCCAGCGGCAACCAGCCCGAGTAGCAAAAAATCAAGGATTCCCATGGTTCTCCCCTCCTTTGGATCTGTTCTATCCCTTTCCCTGTTCTGTAAAGGGGGCTTTTTCTCTTGCAAAAAGCCCCCTCTCGGCCCTGACTCTTCGAGTCAGGGCCGATTCACCCCAAAAAAGCGCTTCTCAGGCGGGCGCCCGGCGCCCAAGCAGGGGTTCTGGGCGCATGTTGTTTTGGGGTCCAGACCAAAACAACGCCCTCGCTGCCCGGGCTTTCAGCCCGGAGCGCGCAAAGCGCGACGCTCGGACAGGATGCGCCCCACAAGAGGGGCGGCAGTGCCCCCCTCTTGTGAGAACTCCCCCGCTGCGCCCGGACGTTTGGTCTGGGGCCAAACGTCCTGCTGTCCTGACCCCGCGATTTTTCACTCCGGCCTAAGAGCCGACGCTTCGCGCCGGTTGGCCTATGTACGCCGCTGCGGCGGCAGTGAAAAAAATCGAGTAAAACTTTTGGCTTTTTTATCGGAGAAGCAGGCTGCCGAACTGGTAGACCATGCATCCGGCCAACCAAGCCACGCCGCATTGATATCCCGCTACGATCGCGGCATGTTTGCCCCCCAGCTCCCGCCGCACCGCTGCAATCGCCGCGACACAGGGGGAATAGAGCAGGGTGAAGGTCAAAAACGCACAGGCTGCCAGCGGGCTGAACATCTGGGCAAGGGTGGCGGGAAGGGTGGCGGTATTGCCGCCGGTCAGCACCGCAAGAGTACTAACCACCGCTTCCTTTGCGGAAAAACCGGTAATCAGCGCAGTGGAAGCGCGCCAGTCGTTGAAGCCGAGCGGGGTGAACACCGGCGCGATAAACCGACCGATTCCCGCCAGCATACTCTCGCCGCTATCCGCCACCACATTGAACCGGGTGTCGAACGTTTGGAGGAACCAAATCACGATGGTGGCGAGAAAGATAACGGTAAATGCCCGGGTGAGGAAATCGCGCGCCTTATCCCAGAGCAGAAGGCAGACGCTCTTGGCCCCCGGCAGACGGTAATTGGGCAGCTCCATCACGAACGGGACCGGCTTGCCGTGGAACGCGGTATTCTTGAGCAGCAGCCCGCTCAGCACGCCGACCAGCATCCCGCCCGCATAGAGCAGGATCATGACCAATGCAGGATGGTCCGGGAAAAATGCGAGGGTAAACATCGAATAGATCGGCAGCTTGGCGCTGCACGACATAAACGGGGTAAGCAGGATGGTCATGCGGCGGTCCCGCTCGGAGGAGAGGGTCCGGGTCGCCATGATCGCGGGCACCGAGCAGCCGAACCCGATCAACATCGGCACAAACGAACGGCCCGAAAGCCCAATTTTGCGCAGGAGCTTATCCATCACAAACGCGACCCGCGCCATATAGCCGCTGTCCTCAAGCATCGAGAGGAAAAAGAACAGCACGACGATCGTCGGCAGGAACGAGAGCACCGAGCCCACCCCGGCGAATACGCCGTCGATCAGCAGTGAATGCACCACCGGATTGATCCCGTAGGCGGTGAGCGCGCGGTCGGCAACGCCGGTAACCCAATCGATGTCATAGGCGAGCAGATCGCTCAAAAAGCTGCCGATCAGGCCAAAGGTGAGGTAGAAGATCAACAGCATAATCAACAGGAAGATCGGGATTGCCAGATATTTGTGGGTCAGCAGGCTATCCATCCGGACGCTGCGCAGATGCTCCTTGCTTTCATGCGGCTTGACCACCGTATCCGCGCACAACCGCTCGATAAAGGTATACCGCATATCCGCCATGGCGGCTTCCCGGTCGGTACCCAGCTCCCCCTCCATCTCGGTGACACTGTGCTCCACCATGTCCCGCTCATTCTCCGAGAGCGCGAGCAGCTCGAGCATCGGCGCATCCCCCTCGACCAGCTTGGTCGCGGCAAACCGGGCCGGCACGTGGATCCGCTCGGCGTGGTCCTCGACCAGATGTGCAATCGCGTGAATCGCCCTATGTACCGCGCCGATGCAGAAATCCTGCCGCTTGGGGGCGGTACGGGACTGCGCAATCGAGAGGGCCCGTTCGACCATCTCGTCGATCCCCTCATTTTTGACCGCCGAGATTGGGAACACCGGTACCCCCAGCTCCCGCGCCATCTCTTTGATCTTGATGGTGCCGCCGTTGTTGCGCACCTCGTCCATCATGTTGAGCGCAATCACCATAGGGATTCCCAGCTCGATCAGCTGCATACTGAGATAAAGGTTCCGCTCGATGTTGGTCGCGTCGAGGATGTTGATGATCCCGTCCGGGTGGCTGTTCAGCAAAAAATCTCGGGTAACAATCTCCTCATTGGTATAGGGGGAAAGCGAATAGATTCCCGGCAGGTCGACCACCGTCACCTCTTTATGCCCCCTGAGCTGCCCGTCCTTCCGCTCGACTGTCACCCCGGGGAAGTTCCCCACATGCTGGTTGGACCCGGTGAGTTGGTTAAACAGGGTCGTCTTTCCGCAGTTCTGGTTGCCCGCCAATGCAAAAATCATCTGGCTGCCTCCCCGATCTCCTCAATTTCGATCTCCCTCGCATCCTCCAGCCGCAAGGTCAGCTCGTATCCCCGCAGATGCAGCTCGATCGGGTCGCCCATCGGCGCGACCTTGCGTACCATGACCCGGGTTTTCGGGGTCAGTCCCATATCAAGCAGATGCCGGCGCAATGCACCGCTCCCGCCCACCTGTGTGATAATACCGCTCTGCCCGATCTTTAAACGGTCCAATGTCATCGCCCTATTCCACCTCTCCAACTGTTAGCTCAAGCTAACTTTTTCTCAAAAAAAAGAATATTTCTGCCGTTAGCAGACGCTTACATAATAGCCTTTTTCGGGGCGTTTGTCAATTCCTATTTTTCTGCATCCAATCCATAATACGCCTTCTGGACAAGATGCAGACCACCCCCAGCGTACCGGTGATGCAGAACGCGGCCACCGAGCTGAGGTAATTCCCTTCGAGCAGCGCACTGCTCGCAAAGGTGTTGGCCAGCATGGTGGGGATGCGGGCAGTCACCGTCAGCAGCAGAAAGCGCGGCAGCTCGAGCGGGGTGAGCGCGGCGAGGTAGGTCAGCAGGTCTTTGGGCATGGCGGGGATCAGGTAGATGATGAAAACAAGAAGCTGAAGACGGTCACTATCCTGTAAAAAGGCGAGGCGCTGTTGTTTTTCCGGTGGGAACAGCCGGTCAACCACCGGACGCCCAAACCGCTTGACCGTCATAAACACGAGCGCGCTCCCCAAGAACACCCCGCCCGCACAGATCACCAGACCGCCCAGCGCGCCGTAGGTGACCCCAGCGGCGACCTGTACCGGCAGCGCGGGGATCAACCCAGAGATCACCTGTAAGACCTGTACCCCGAGCAGGAGGAGCGCCCCCAGCGGGCCGAAGGATTGCAGGCGTTCCCGGAACGCCTCCATCCTTTCCGGCTCCATCAGACCTTGAACCACCGGATACCAGCGCCAGACCAGCCAGCCGGCCACCCCAAGCGCCGCCGCCGCGAGCAACACGATAAAAGCCTGTATGGGTCTGCTTCGCTTCATAAAAACTCCCTTTTCAAAAGTTTTGTCCGCCCTTAGAGCCTGTTTAGAATCTTTTGCAGGGGGCTTTTTCTCTTGCAAAAAGCCCCCTCTTACCGCCTTCGGCGGCAATTCACCCCCTAAATGCGCTTCTCAGGATAAAGTATTCCGCCGCATCTCCGCGCTAAGAGCCGCCTGCGGCGGTTGCGCTCCGAAACGCTGCGCTGCGGCTTGCAGTGCGCGCGGCGGCGGGGGCGCTGCCCCTCGACCTCGCAATTTTTCGAGAAAAATTGAGTAAAGCTTTAGATTTTGAATCTTGTGAGCCCCCCCTCCGGGCTGAGTGCTCCGTCTATCTCCGTATTCTACGCGGCTTCGGCGCTTGGGGGCATCCGAGGGTGCAAGTCAGCCTTGAGCATGAGCGCTTCGCCTGGGGGCGAGGGGAGATACCTAAGAGGGGTTCCACCCCTCTTAGGTGTGCTTTTTATCTTGCTTTTTGCACAAGCAAAAAACAAGCCGTCTGCCCGGACGGGACCGGGCATCCCCTGCCGCCGCAAGGCGGCATTCTTATCGAAAAAGGTAAGGTGCTGCACCACTGCACAAAAAGAACACCGGACAGGGGCGGATACCCCTTTTTAGAACCTTCGCTTACCGATAGTACCGAACCGCGTTCCCGAAAATATCCTGGAACTTTTCGCCCGGCACATTCTGGAACGTCCCGTTGGCATACCGCTCGGAATGCGCCATCTTGCCGAATACCCGGCCGTCCGGGCTGGTGATCCCTTCAACCGCATCAAACGAATGGTTGGGGTTATACCGGATGTCCATGCTCGGCTTGCCCTCCAGATCGACATACTGGGTCGCAATCTGCCCATTGGCGGCAAGCTGGTCAATCAGGCTCTGCGGCGCAACAAACCGCCCTTCCCCATGCGAGATTGCGACGGTATGGATGTCGCCCACCTGCATTTCGGACAGCCAGGGCGACTTGTTGGACGCCACACGGGTGCGCACCAGCCCCGACTGGTGGCGGCCGATCGTGTTGAAGGTCAGGGTTGGGCAGTTCTCGTCCATGTCGCGGATCTCGCCATACGGGACCAGGCCAAGCTTGATCAACGCCTGGAACCCGTTGCAGATGCCGCACATCAGGCCGTCCCGGTTTTTGAGCAGGTCGTGTACCGCATCTTTGATCCGGGGGTTGCGCAGGAACGCAGTGATAAACTTGCCCGACCCGTCCGGCTCGTCACCGCCCGAGAATCCGCCTGGAATTGCGATGATCTGGCTCTGTGCGATGCGCTGGGCGAACCGCGCAACGCTCTCCTCAATGTCGGCGGCGGTCAGGTTGCGCACAATGAAGATTTCCGCCTGCGCGCCCGCGCGTTCAAACGCCCGCGCCGTATCATATTCGCAGTTGTTGCCGGGGAATACCGGGATCAAAACCCGCGGTGCGGCAATCTTTGCCTTTGCTTGCAGTTTATCCGAAACGGAGAAAGAATATTCCTGCGCCGGCTTTTCAGGAGACTTGATTCGGTACGGGAATACAGATTGTAATTTCTTCTCCCAGATTTCCTGAATGTCGTTCAGGTCGATCCGGTCGAACCCGTAGTGGATCAGGTAATCGGGGCTGACTGTACCGATGCAGGGCAGATTAGGCAGGTCCTCCGCAGATTCGAGGATAAACCCGCCGCAGAGCGGCTCAAAGAGCGCCGCATCGTCGAAGGTTGCCGAGAAATCGAACCCGAGCCGGTTGCCCAGACACATCTTGGTGATGCCCTCGCAGACACCGCCGTAACCGATTGTCCACGCCGACGCAACCTTCCCTTCCGCGATCAGCTTCTCGACGGTAGCAAATACTTCGCGGACGCTGTCGAACTGCGGGACCTTGTTTTCGTCGAAACAAGGCGTAATAATATAGACTTTATTTCCTGCATGTTTAAATTCGGTCGAAACGACACGATCGATGCGGGTGGTCGAAACCGCGAACGAAACCAGGGTCGGCGGGACATCCAGGTCCTCAAAGCTGCCGGACATCGAGTCCTTGCCGCCGATCGAGCCGATCCCCAGACCGAGCTGCGCTTCCAACGCGCCGAGCAGGGCCGCGAGCGGTTTGCCCCAGCGCTTCGGATCGCCCTTGGTGCGCTCAAAATACTCCTGGAAGGTCAACCAGCAGTGGGTATGGCTGCCGCCCGCCGCGACCACCTTGGCGACCGACTCAACCACCGCATTGATGGCGCCATGGTAGGGGCTAGCCGCCGAAAGGTCGGGGTTGAACCCCCAGCCCATGACCGAGCAGGTGGTGGTTTCTCCGCCGAGCACCGGGAGCTTGGCAACCATCGCCTGTGCGGGAGAAAGCTGGGTTTTGCCGCCGAACGGCATTAGCACACTGCCCGCGCCGATCGTTGAATCGAACCGCTCAACCAGCCCTTTCTGGGAACAGACGTTGAGATGCCCCATCATCCCTTTCCATTTCTCGACGAGCGGGGCATTCGAGCGGGGGCGCGCCCAGCTCTTTGGAGCTTCGATTTCAATGTCGGTGTGCTTGGACGCGCCGTTCGAGTTGAGGAACGCGCGGGAGAGGTCTACGATCCGGTTGCCGTTCCAGTGCATGACCAAACGCGGAAGGGCGGTGACCTTTGCGACAACAGTCGCCTCGAGGTTTTCCTCGTGGGCAAGCTGGATGAACCGGTCAACGTTGCCGGGCGCAACCACAACCGCCATCCGCTCCTGAGACTCGGAGATTGCAAGCTCGGTGCCGTCCAGGCCGTCGTATTTTTTGGGGACTGCGTCGAGGTTGATGTCCAGCCCGTCGGCCAGCTCGCCAATCGCAACCGAGACGCCGCCCGCGCCAAAATCGTTGCACCGCCGGATCAACCGGGTAGCTTCGCCGTTGCGGAACAGACGTTGGAGTTTGCGCTCGATCGGGGCGTTGCCTTTCTGCACCTCGGCGCCGCAGCTCTCGAGGGAATCCATTGTATGGCTCTTGGAGGAGCCGGTTGCACCGCCGCAGCCGTCCCGACCGGTGCGCCCGCCGAGCAGGATCACCACATCATCCGGATCGGGGCACTCCCGGACGACATTCTTCGCCGGGGCCGCCCCGAGCACCGCGCCGATCTCCATCCGCTTGGCCGCATAGCCCGGATGGTAGACCTCAGCGACATGCCCGGTGGCAAGGCCGATCTGGTTGCCGTAGGAGGAATAGCCCGCCGCCGCGGTGGTGACAATCTTGCGCTGGGGCAGCTTGCCCGCCATGGTTTCGGAGAGCGGGACGGTCGGATCTGCCGCACCGGTCACCCGCATCGCCTGATAGACATAGCTCCGCCCCGAGAGCGGGTCACGGATCGCGCCGCCCAGACAGGTGGCTGCGCCGCCGAACGGCTCGATCTCGGTGGGATGGTTATGGGTCTCGTTCTTGAAGAGCAGCAGCCAGTCCTCGTCCTTGCCATCCACATCGACCGTGATCTTGACGGTGCAGGCGTTGATCTCGTCGCTTTCGTCGAGGTCGTTCAGCAGGCCGTCCGCCTTGAGCGCCTTCGCGCCGATAACTGCGAGGTCCATCAGGCTCATCGGCTTGTCTTTGCCCTGCTTGACGTAAAGCCGGTCGCGCAGTTCCAGGTATTTCTCAAAGCTCCTGCGGATATAGGGGGTGTCGATCCGCACGTTTTCAATATTGGTCAGGAAGGTGGTGTGGCGGCAGTGGTCCGACCAATAGGTGTCGATCATCCGGATTTCGGTGATGGTCGGGTCGCGGTGCTCCTCGTCCCGGAAGTAGGACTGACAGAAGGCAATATCATCGGTGTCCATCGCAAGCCCGTAACGGGTCACGAACGCGGACAGGCCCGCCGCGTCAAGGCTGGTGAACCCGTCGAGCGTTTCGACCGTTGTGGGAATCTCGTAGCTGGTTTGAAGGGTGTCCGGCTTTTCCAGCGAGGCCAGGCGGCTTTCCACCGGGTTGACCAGATAATGTTTAATCTGCTCAAGCGCGCTGTCGGAGATATCGCCCGAGAGGATGTAGATGCGGGCGGTGCGTACAACCGGCTGTTCTTTGGCGGTCGAGAGGGAGATGCATTGGGCACAGGAGTCGGCGCGCTGGTCGAACTGCCCGGGCAGATACTCGACCGCAAACATCCGCTCATCTTCGGCGACCGGGGGCAGCTCGTCGTAAACCCGGTCGACCTGCGGCTCAGAGAAGATGGTAAAGCGGGCATTGTCGAAGTCGGCTTTGTCGATCCGCTCGACATCGTAGCGGTTGACCACCCGCACACCGGTGACGCAATCGAGCATCAGGACGGTTTGCAGGTCGCTGAGGACGCCGGCGGCTTCAATAGCAAATTCCGGTTTCTTTTCGACATAGATACGGTAAACGCTCAATCTCAAAACCTCTTTCCATATAGAATCATGTATCATCTGACGCGATTTAGGAACAATAGGACAAGGCCGGCGGCGGGGGCTCTGCCCCTCGACCCCGCGATTTTTTGACTGCCGCCGCAGCGGCGTGCATAGGCCAACCGATGCGAAGCATCGGCGCTTGGGCCGGAGCAAAAAAATCGAGTAAAACTTTTGATTTGGGGCTCTACAGTTCTTAGACGCAAGGTGTGCCCAGGCACCAATCGTCCATGGCAGCTTCGATCCGCACCCGGCGGACCTGTCCGCGCAGGTCGTCAGGCCCGCCAACCCGCACCGGGGTGTAGTTTTCGGCATACCCCTCATACATCCCATCCGGCATCCGGCTTTCAAACAGCACCGAGACCACCTGTCCGAGCTGCTCTTGCAGGAAAGCGGCGCGGGTACGGCTGGTGAGCGCAATCATCCGCCGGGAACGTTCCTCTTTGACCGCTTTTGGAACCTGTCCGGGCATGTCCGCTGCCCGGGTGCCTGGTCTGCGGGAATAGGCGAAAACATGCGCCTTAGCGAAGCGGATGGTCTCCGCGAACGAGAGGGACTCCGCAAACTCCGCATCGGTCTCGCCGGGAAACCCGACCATAAGATCGGTGGTGATCGCGCAGTTTCCAAAATGGCGGCGCAGATCCGCGACGATCCGCGCATACTCAGCGGTATCGTAATGCCGGTTCATCCGGCGCAAGGTCGCGTCACAGCCGCTTTGCAGCGAAAGATGGAACTGGGGGCAGACTTTTGGCAGCGCTGACATACGGGCGATGTCCTCGCCGGTGAGCAGTTCCGGTTCGAGGGAGCCGAGCCGCACCCGTTCGATCCCATCCACTTCTGCCGCGGCTTCGACCGCGTCAATCAGCCGCAAGCCCAACTCTTTCCCATAGCTGGACAGGTTGATCCCGACCAGTACCGCCTCTCTGTAACCGGCAGATGCGAGGGTTTGCAGCTCGTCCCTCAGGTCTGCAAGCGGCTTGGAGCGCACCGGCCCGCGCGCGGTCGGGATGATGCAGTAGGAACAGTACCGTTCGCACCCATCCTCAATCTTGACAAACGCCCGCGTCCGTTCGGCAAAACTGCCCGCCTGCATCCGTTCAAACCCTTCCCCACGCTCGTGCGGCTGGATTTCGACAATCCGTTCCCCGGTTGCCAGACTGCGCGCAACCAGCGCAACCAGCCTGTCCCGCCCGCGTGCGCCGGTAACCACGTCCGCTTCGGGGAGCCGCTCGGCGGCATCGGGGAACGCCTGCGGGAAACAGCCTGACAATACCACCTTTGCGGCGGGATTGCGGGTTTTGAACTGGCGGAGCACCTGTCGGGTTTTGCGGTCGCCGGTTGCGGTGACTGTGCAGGAGTTGACCACATAGACATCCGCTTGGTCGGTATGGGATACCACATCGTATCCATCTGCGGCGAAAAGCTGGGTCAAAATCTGCGTTTCATATTGGTTGACCTTGCAGCCCAAGGTGTAGAAAGCAATCCTCATTTATACACTCCGTCTAAAATCGACCGTTTTTTATTGTGCAACTATTACAGTTTCATTCTCTGTGAATTGGAATCCTACGCCCATTATAATGAATTTTATGAAGAATTACAATTAGCAGTTGACGAAAATAAATCCCGCTGATATAGTGTAATTGTGGTAAAAACAGAAAGAATCATTCACTCTCGTCATGTAAGGAGGAAAACAACGATGAAAACTCTGGTTATTAAACTCGACACCATCAATGACGTGAAAAATTTCGTAAACATTGTTTCCAAGTACGACTTTGACATGGACCTGATGTCCGGCCGGTATGCGGTCGATGCAAAATCAATCATGGGTATCTTCTCGCTCGATCTGGCAAAGCCGATCAAAATGGAGATCTATTCGGATGACTGCCCCGACCTGATGTCGGAGATCCAGCCGTTCGTTTCAGAGGCTTAAGTTGTCCGAACATCTGCGCGGTGTGGCCCAAATGGCCGCGCCGCGTTTGTTCTACCGGCCGGTTTCCAGCCTATCCCTGCACAGGGTGCAAAATAA
Source organism: Anaerotruncus sp. (assembly GCA_021770005.1). Classification (GTDB taxonomy): domain Bacteria; phylum Bacillota; class Clostridia; order Oscillospirales; family Ruminococcaceae; genus Anaerotruncus. The sequence continues at coordinate 40,876 of JAETRV010000027.1, forward strand.
TTCCGGCCAGGGTCTTGATTTTTTTGAAAAAAGATGGTATCATAACTTGTACTGTCTAAAGTGATGCGACAAAACCGGTTTGGGCTTCCCGCCAAAACCGTGATTCCGAGATCAAGGAGGTGTAACCTATGCCGAACATTAAATCTGCGAAAAAGAGAGTGCTCGTCAACCAGAAAAAAGCGCTTCAGAATAAGGCGGTCAAGACCAACCTCAAGACCGTTATGAAGAAAGCCGCTTCGGAGGGCACCGCGGATGCGATCCGCCTTGCGATTAAGAAGGTCGATCAGGCCGCTGCAAAGAAGATCCTGCACAAGAATACGGCTGCGCACAGAAAATCCGCGCTGATGAAGAAGCTCGCCACTGTTTCTCGGTAAGCAGACGGCTGGGCCAACACCGTATATTTGGTAACACTGTCACCTCTTTGGGTGGCGGTGTTATTTCATTTTGTGCGGGTTGACGAATCCCCGCTTTTGCGCTATAATAGCAATAGCATAAAATGGTGCCGCTACAAAAACAATCCTTTTGAGGGGGCTTTCTGATGAACCGTCCGGAAAAATCCTTTTCGCTGTTTGCCCTGCTTCTTCCGTTTGCGGTTTCGATCCTGGTGCTCTGTATCACTGCCGGCTATCTGATCTATCGGATTGCCGATGAGCGCGCTTACCGCGAGCGGTGGAAGGATTACCACGACTGCGGGCTGGGCTGACATCCATACAAAAGGCAATCCTCTGCCTGTCCGGGCTGCGGAAACCCGGACAGGCAGGGAAAACAGAAACACCATGCACTGGGTATCTGGTGCATGGCGTTTTTTGTCGTGTACATTTGAGGAAATCCGCATGAACAAGCCCGATGTTTCGTCAGCCTTTGTTCCGGCCTGAGAGCCTATTCAAAATCTTTTGCAGGGGGCGTTTCCTCTTGCAAAAAGCCTCCATCAACTTTTAAAGGTTCTGGCCATAGGCGGTGCTTTCCCGCTCGTAGAGGTTCTGGGTATAGTCGAGATGCACCCGCATAATCTGTTCACACTCAGCGGCATCCCCCCGTTCCAGCGCCCCAAACAGCTCCAGATGCTCATGGTAGGAGCGGAGCACCTCCCCCAGTGTGCGCATATTGTTCTTCTGGTAGTCATACATGACATAACGGATCGCTTCAAAAATCTCGGTAAGAATGATATTGTGTGTGGCCCGCGCAAGCGAAATATGAAACTCGGTGCTATTGTTGGCATACTGCTCAATGTCATTCAGTGAGCCATGCATCCTGTCGCATAAGGCCCGCAGCTTTTCCAGATCATCCTCCGAGCGGTTCTTGGCCGCCAGCACGATCGTCTCTACCTCCAAAAAGTTGCGGATCTCCACCAATTCGGCGTAATTGGTGATCCCCACCGCAAAGTCCAGCGCGACCGCATCCCGGATGATGGCTTCCTCCTGGATATGCACATAGGTCCCGTCCACCTTTTTCTCGATCACGCCCATCATTTCCAGAATGCGCAGCGCCTCCCGCAGCGTACTGCGGCCGACCCCCATCATCTCACAGAGCGCCCGTTCAGCCGGCAGGCGCTCGTTGTTTTTCAGCTCGTTGGAAGAGATCGAATCCAGAAAGTAGTTGACGATCTGTACCGGGACGGACGCTTTTTCGATTGTTTTAAACATGGCTCACGCTTCCTCATCCGCAAGATTATAGGCTTGTTTTACCGCTTCCAGATAGACCTCCATCGCCGAAACCGTCCGCACATAATCCCGGTTTTCAATCCCTTTGACAATGCCCTGTGCTTTCCGGTAGAGGTCTCCGAACAACTCCAACGTATATTCGCTCGACTCCGCCTCGGGAAACATAATGTCTTTGAACCGGTCAAAAATGCGGATCAGGAGGGCGTTTTGGGTCGCCCCCGCCAGAGAGCTATGGAATTTAATGAACGCTTCGGTGAGATAAGCGCCATATATCTGCTGCTCCTTTGCACCGCCCTTGTTGTCCGCGCTTTTTTCCAAACGTTCCCCGATCGAGGCCAGCGTTTGACGCATGAACTTCAGATCGTTGGTGGTCGCGCGCTGGGCGGCAAGCAGGGCAAACTGCCGCTCCAGCATACACCGGACCTGGAAAACATCCGCCTGATGCTTCCGGTTGATCCGGTAGTGGTAGAGCATCTTCTTTTTATAGAAGGATTGCACATCCTCATTGATATAGTATCTCCCGTTCCGGGCGACAATCACGTCCAGATACTCCAAACCAGCCAAAGCCTCCCGCACCGAAGACCTGCTGACGCCAAACTGTGCTGAAAAATCATTTTCAGAGGGCAGCAGGTCGCCCGGTTTCATCCCTCCGTCCTTGAGCGCGTCCACGATCTGATCACAGATCAAATCCGGATAGGAAGCCTTTTTGATTCTGTTTTCTTCAAAATTCAGGAACATGACTCCTCCATAACGTTTCGGGTGGAAAAACTTGCTTTGGCTTGTCTAAAAACTGCTTCATATCCTTCGCAGGGGGCGCTGGGCGGCATGAGGATGCGGGGTGCCCGCCCCAGAGCCTACCCTTCCACCGCGACCTTGACCACCAGCTTGACGATCGGCGCGGGGGAATCCTGCGCAATCGCAACCTTGTGCGCATCTTCAGGCCAACAGACCATGAACTCGCCAGCGTGCAGGAAGGTCAGCGAATGATGCTCCCCCTGATAGAATCCAATGTCTTTCTCTTGGTTAAACGGCTCGAGCGGCGTGAGCGCATCGGCCGCCGCAACGCCGATTCCCTCTACCCCGCTGACAATATAGTGAATGTCGATATACCGCCTGTGCGCCTCAAAGACACAGCTCTCAAACGGTTTTGAGGTGAGCCGGACGGTATTCGCAAAAATCCGGTCGCCGTCGATCTCTACCCGGGCTTCAGGCAGCGCCGCGGGATCGAGCGTTTGCAGATATTGCAGCGCGCGGTAGATTGCAGGCAAGCCCTGATAAGTCCCAGCATGTTTGAGCAGATCAAAAATCATACGCAAAGCCCCTTTTTCTATCCCGCATTCATCCGCCAGACGGCAGGAATATAACGGCGACCAGCGGTTTTAAACACAGGGATTTACTCTTATTTGAATGTTTTCTGCTTTTTACCAGAAAAGGGTCAACGCACCCCGCGCGACAGGGTGCGTCTTATTCCTGCGGGGCGGATAAGCCCGCCCCGCAGCCCTTGTTGTCAGATCAGCAGACTTGCCTCGGTCTGCGGGTCAAAGAGGTGCAGCAGATCACTGCGGAAGGTGAAATGAATCTCGGAACCATAGCTGAAGCCGCTTCGCTGCTCTTCGGTCAGCTCGGTGGTGGGGATACGCAGCACCGCATCCTTGCCGGCAGCGGTCACATGCAGGTAGACCTCACTACCCATCATTTCCGAAACGTCCACCGTCGCCGTGACAGTATACGAACTCTTTTCGGTCTTGAGCAGGACATGCTCCGGACGCACGCCGAGGATGATGTCCTGTTCCCCGACCTGTTTTTCGGCGAGCCGCGCCTGGATCCGGTCCGACAGGGCAATCGTCGCGCCCGCACAGGAAACCTGATACCCTTCGCCGATCTTTTCGAGATGGGCGTTAAACAGGTTCATCTGCGGGGAACCGATGAAGCCCGCAACAAAGATATTCGCCGGACGCTCAAAGACCTCCTGCGGGGTGCCGATCTGCATGATGTAGCCGTCCCGCATGATGACGATCCGGTCACCGAGGGTCATCGCTTCGGTTTGGTCGTGGGTGACATAGATAAAGGTGGTGTCGATCCGCTGGCGAAGCTTGATGATCTCCGCACGCATCTGGTTCCGCAGCTTGGCGTCCAGGTTAGAAAGCGGCTCATCCATCAGGAAGACCTGTGGTTCACGGACAATCGCCCGCCCGATTGCGACACGCTGGCGCTGGCCGCCCGAGAGCGCTTTGGGCTTACGCTCGAGATACTCGGTGATGCCGAGGATTGCAGCCGCGTCCCGGACCTTTTTGTCGATCTCGTCCTTGGGGACATGGCGCAGCTTGAGAGAAAACGCCATGTTTTCATAGACGGTCATATGGGGATAGAGCGCATAGCTCTGGAATACCATCGCAATATCGCGGTCCTTCGGCTCTACATCATTGACCCGCTTACCGCCAATCAGCAGGTCCCCTTCCGAGATGTCCTCCAACCCGGCGATCATACGCAGAGTGGTGGATTTCCCGCATCCGGATGGACCTACCAGAACGATGAACTCCTTGTCGGCGATCTCGAGATTGAATTCGTGAACCGCCGTGACATTCTTGTCATAGATCTTTTTGATATTTCTTAAACTTAAATCTGCCATTGCGCACAAGCCGTAGGGATGCCGCCCCCGCGAGCACCCCTTCATGCATGGAGAGCAAAACACCATGCACCTTGCGACAGGTCTCCACACTGCCGCACCGCCGGCCAAGCGGAAATATTCCTCCTTTTTTATGGCCCAACCCGCCTATGGAAATGGAGTAGCCGGCCGGGGCCTGAATGGGGGGATATACATCTGTAGATCAGCCGGTCACCTGCATCAGCCTGCTAAGCGCAGCGCGGTCCCCTACCAATGTGAAATCCGGATGGAGTTGAAGGATCGAGGCAGGCACTTCCGGGGTCACCGGGCCGCTGAATGCGCGGCAGACGATCTCCGCTTTGTCCTCGCCGCTTGCGACCACCAGCACCTTGCGCGCCTGCATGATGCACCGGATACCCATGGTCAGCGCCTGACGGGGCACCTCGTCTGCACTTGCAAAAAACCGCGCATTCGCATCGATCGTGCTCTGAGTCAGGTCAACCACATGGGTCGCCTTAGGGAACTCCGCACACGGCTCATTGAAGCCGATGTGGCCGTTGTGCCCGATGCCGAGAAGCTGCAGGTCGATACCGCCCAGCGAGTCGATCAGCGCTTCATACCGGCGGCACTCAGCTTCCGAATCCTCCGCGAGACCATTCGGCACATTGGTATTTTCGGGCTTGATGTTTACATGGTCAAACAGGTTGGCCTGCATGAAATAGCGGTAGCTCTGATCGTGCGTCGGGGCAAGCCCTTTATATTCATCAAGGTTGACCGAATGAATTTCGCTGAAATCCAAGTCTCCTCTCTGATGCCACTCGATCAGCTGCTTGTAGGTCCCGACCGGGGTTGATCCGGTTGCAAGGCCCAGCACTGATGCGGGGTTGGACAGCATCTGTGCAGCAATCAGGTTTGCCGCTTTGCGGCTCATCCCCGCATAATCTTCAGCTTGGTAGATTCTCATGGGACAGGCTTCCTCCTAGCAGTATTTTTTGATCGCCTGGTCGATCTGTGCCGCGCAGGCGGAAACGATCTCCTGATCCTCCGGCACGAGGTTTGCGAGCGGAGCGCGTACACCGCCGACCTCTACCCCTTCCCGCTGCTTAAGGACCGCTTTGATCGTCGCATACATGTTGCCGCGTGTCGAGCAGAGGCGGTAGATAATCCGGCAGATTTCGTTCTGGACCTCTCGGGCCTCCTCCATCTTCCCAGCAAGGAACAGCTCACGCGCTTTGAGGAACAGCTCGGGCATCGCGCCGTAGGTACCGCCGATCCCGCCGATTGCGCCCGCCGCAAGCCCGGAAATGAACTGCTCGTCAGGCCCATTGAAGACGATCAGGTCGCCGGCGCCCTCGTCGCGGAACATCTGGATGTCCTGCACCGGCATCGACGAGTTTTTGACGCCGATCACCCGCGGATTTTTCTTCATTTCACGCAGCAGCGGCAGGGTCAACGCCACGCCGGCAAGCTGCGGGATGTTATAGATCACAAAGTCGGTGTCGGGCGCTGCCGCGGAGATGTCGTTCCAGTATTTTGCAATCGCGTGGTCGGGCAACTTGAAGTAGATCGGCGGGATCGAGGCAATCGCGTCAACTCCCTGCTCCTGTGCGTGGGCCGCCAGCACCTGGCTGTCTTTGGTGTTGTTGCAAGCAACGTGCGCGATAATCGTCAGCTTGCCGCGCGCCTCAGCCATCACGTTTTCCAGGACGATCTTCCGCTCCTCCACGCTCTGATAGATGCACTCGCCGGAGGAACCGCCCACATAAAGGCCCTGTACGCCTTTCCCGATGAAGTACTTGGTCAGCGCGCGGACACGCTCGGGACTGATCTCCCCATTGTCAGCGTAGCAGGCATAGAATGCAGGGATAACGCCCTGGTATTTGGAAAAATCTCTCATTGGTAATACACGCTCCTTTTCGGGTGGGGGACGATGCCCCGGCGGATGTGGGTCGTTTCGCTGCGTACACACGGAAGCGAGGGCTCCGCCCCTCGACCCCGCAGCCTTTGAAAAGGCTGGCGAAACTTTTGGTTTAGGAAAAATTTTTACGTACAGAGTAAATCCAAGAAATTCCTCAGCAGGCCGGAAGAAGCGGGCGCTTAAACCCACCTAGCCTGCTGGGGTGGGGCCCACGGGGAGGGGGCGCTGACCCCTATCCCGTGACTGCGAGCCGCAGCGAGCGTTTCTAGGCCAACCGCCGCAGGCGGCTCTTAGGCCGAGATACAGCCCGCAAGGGGCGTCGCGGCAGCCGCCGCGCTTCGGGCCTACGGCCCGAGAAGCCCCGAGGAAGGCGCTTCGCGCCTGGACGTTTGGTCTGGGGCCAAACGTCCGCTGTCCCAACCCCGCAGCCTTTGAAAAGGCTGGCGAAACTTTTGGTTTAGAAAAAATTTTTACATATAGAGCAAATCCAAGAAATTCCTCAGCAGGCCGGAAGAAGCGGGCACTCAACCCCACCTAGCCTACCGGGGTGGGGCCCACGGGGAGGGGGCGCTGACCCCTATCCCGTGACTGCGAGCCACAAGCCCGAGCAGCGCCGAGGAAAGCGCAAAAGGCAGGAATTGGCGTTTCGCCGGGTGGGACAGGCATGAGATCAGCCTTTGACTGCGCCCATCGTGATACCCTGTGTGAAGTACTTCTGGAAACAGATGAAGATGGTGACAATCGGGATTGCGGCAAGTGCGGCGCCCGCGATCAGCGGCCCGTATTCAATCACATCCGCCGATTGCAGCCGCGCAATACCGAGCGCAATGGTCAGGTTCTCGGTGCTGGTGAGCATAACCAGCTGGAGGAAGTAATCGTTCCAGGTGTTGATGAACGTAAAAATTGCCAACGCTCCAACGCCCGGTTTTACCACCGGGAATACGACACTCCAGAAGGTGCGCAGCTCGCCCGCGCCGTCGATCCGCGCGGCCTCGAGCATCTCGGTGGGGATCGTCTCGGAGAACTGCTTCATCAGGAACACGCCGAATGGCCAGCCGACCGTAGGCAGGATCACCGCCCACACATTGTCATAGATCCCGAAGGTGGACATGATCCGCACCAGCGGGACGAGCACAACCTGCTTGGGCAGAGCCATCGCACAGATAAACAGAGTAAAAACGATCTTCTGCCCGAAGAACCGTTTTTTTGCCAGCGCATAACCCGCGAGCGAAGCGGTTCCGCAGACCAGGATCATCGAAACCAGCGCAATGAAAACGCTGTTATAGAGCCATTTCCACGCGGGCTGTTTGAATAGACGGACAAAGTTCTGCATCGTGAGCTTGGAGGGGAACAGTTCCGCTTTCCAGACATTGGTGGGATCGTTGAACGCGCCGGTCATAATCCGATAGAACGGGAAGATGAACACCAGAGCCACGAGCACCAGCAGGATCATCGAGATCACTGCGTACGGTGTTATTTTCTTTTTTCCCATAAACTTCCCCCTCCCTTAATACTCAACGCCGGTGTTCATGGTCTTGAACTGGAGGGCGCTGAAGATCGCAATGATGATCGCCAGGATCACACCCATCGCGTTGGCGTAGCCGTAGCGGTAGAGCGAGAAGGCGTTGCGGTAGAGGTAGTACATGACCGTCGAGGTCGAGTTGCTCGGGCCGCCCGAGGTCAACAGCTGGATCAGAGCGAAGCACTGGAACGAGTTGATCGTCGTGATGACCAGCACATAAAGGGTAGTCGGCTTGATCGCCGGCCATTTGATCTGCCAGAAGGTCTGGAGCTTGGTCGCGCCGTCTACCTGTGCGGCCTCGACCTGAGACTGGTCGACGTTGCCGAGCGCGGCGACATAAAGGACGATCGGCTGTCCAACCGAGGTGGTGAACAGGATCAGCAGGATGCACCAGATCGCGACCTTCTGGTCACCCAGCCAGTTGATGTTCTTTTCAATCAGGCCGGAGGACTTGAGCGCCCAGTTGAAGATACCGCGCTGGAAATCGAACATCCATTTCCAAACAACCACAACCGTTACGCTTCCTGTGACAACCGGCAGATAGAACACGCCGCGGAAGAACGAGCGGATCCAGCCTGTCTTCTGATAGATCGCCGACCCAACCCAAAGTGAAAAAAAGGTAACTGCCGGGACGGATACCACCACAATGACTACTGTATTCCACATCGAACGCAGAAATACCTTGTCCTTGAACAGCTCGATATAGTTGCCCAGGCCGACAAAACTTTCAGCCGAAACCGGGCTTTTCATCGTGTAGTTAAACAGACTGGTCACAACGCCCATAATCATGGGCACGATGACGAACGCGGCAAAAAAGAGCAGCGCCGGGAGCAGAAACAGATAGGCCACAGTGGTTTCTCTGCGCTGCAAAACATGGCTCAGGCTTTTTTGAGGCGCAGCAGCCGGATTGGATTGGCCCATACGTCTTTACCTCCTTTTGGATCGGAATACCGGCCCGCCCCCACACCGGAAGAAGGGCGCAGGGGCGGGCAGGCGCGGGATTCAAAGCATCGGAGCTTCCGCTCTGATTACGCGGCGTTCATGCCTGCGTTGGAAGCTGCGACATAAGCATCCAGAGCCTCTTTCGGGTCAGTGCCGTTGGAGATCACGTTCTGGAGCATGTTCCACCACTCGGTACGCATATTTGCGAAACCATCCATGGTGTTGTAGTACGGGGCATAGTATTTGGTGAAGTTCTCGAGGACTGCATACTCCTCATTCCCGGCGTACAAATCTTTCTCAGCGAACGACTGGCGGACCGGGAATGCGCCGGTGCGGACAACGTCCTTCGGGCCCCACTCGGGATCGTCGCAGATAAACTGGATGAGCTTCTTGGCAGCGTCAGCGCGAGCAGCATCGCCGTTGTCAAAGACGCAGAAGCCGTTGACCAGATATTCCAGCTCGGGAACGCCGTCGTCAGACGGGAACGGCAGGGAGATCGGGGTTACGCTGGCAGCCTCCATGTTGGGGGCCTGTGCAAGCGCGGTGCTGGTGCCCCAGCAGAACGCGAAGGACGAGAAGCCAGTCGCGAACAGCTCGATGTCATTTGCAGCGGTGTTGGAAACGCCGTCGCCCAGCCAGCCCTTGTCAATCCACTCTTTCATCTTGGTCAGCGCCTGAACGCCGGCCTCGCTGTTGGCGGTATACTCGGTCATCTCCGGGTTGGCGATGGTTGCGCCGTAGAGGTTGGTGATGAAAGCGCGGGTACCCTGGTCGCCGCCCTGGCCGTTGCAGAATACGGTGCCCGGGTTCATGCCGGCAGCCGCGAGTTTCTCAATCGCTTTCTCCCAGTCCGCAGTGGACCAGGTGCGGTCACCCTCGAGGTTGACAAACTCCATTGCGCCCGCATCTTCCCACATCTGCTTATTAATCGCCATGTAGAACGGCGAGGAGCTGATCGGGTACATATACGGGGTGCCTTTGCCTTTGCAGGCTTCGATCAGCGCGTCGTTGTTGACGTCGGCGATGAAATCAGCGGTAAACAGATCATCCAGCGGGACCAGCTTGCCGTTGTTGCCGTACTCGATGATCCGTCCAGGGGCGTCAAACAGCACGTCAGGCGCGTTGCCGCCTTCGATCGCCGAAACGATCTTCTCCGGGCCGTTGGTAAAGTCGATTGTGTCGAGCTTCACCTTGATGCCGGGGTTCGCATCCTGAAACGCGTCAATAATCTTCTGCTCGTATGTACCTACCGGATCGTCCGCGTTCTCTTGACCAAACGTCGGGAACGCCCACCATGTGATTTCTACCTCAGCGCCAGCAGGCTCTGCCACAGATGCCGCGCTGCTCTCCGCAGGTGCCGCCGAGCTGGCCGGAGCCGCCGAAGAAGAAGCGGCCTGCCCGCCACCGCACGCGGTCAACGAAGCCGTCATCATGGCCGACAGCAGGAATGCGAGCGTCTTTTTCAGTTTCATTGGAAGTTTCCTCCTACATTTCTGTTTTTGGCATAGGGTGTATGTGCTTAGGTAAATTATATAATTTCCGGGTGATAAAATCAATAGAATTAGGAAATTTTATCTTAAAAATTCCCATTCTTTCTACAGATGTCGGTTTTATGCGGCTCCGCGGGCTGGTTTCAGATTGCATTCCCCTGCGCGCTGTGGTATTCTGAACAAAATCACATCTTTTTGGAGGGATGTCTATGAAAAAGCATATCGTTTGCCTGGGGGATTCCAATACACATGGCTATAGCGCCAGCCCGGACGACTGCGCGGACGGGGCGCTGCTGCGCTTTAACGAAGAGGAACGATGGACCCGCTTGCTGGGGAAACAGCTTGGGGAGGACTATCTGGTGCTGGAGGAGGGGCTTTCCGGGCGGACGACCGTCTTTTCCGACCCGCTCTATGAAGGGCTTTCGGCGCTTGACTACCTGTTCCCCTGCCTCAAAAGCCATGAGCCGGTGAGCCTGCTGGTCATCATGCTGGGCACCAACGATGTCAAGGAGCGGTTCCGTGTCTCAGCCGAGTGCATCTCGCTCGGGATGGAACGGCTGGTGCGGGCGGCACGCAACATTGAATGCTGGGGCGGCAAGCAGCCGAATATCCTGATTGTCGCGCCCCCGCCGATTGGAGAAGGGGTCTACCAATCCGCAGTCTCGGAAACCATGGGGCGCGGCTGCGTGGAAAAATCCCGGGAGCTTGCGCGGTATTACGCCCAGGTCGCCGAGCGGCAGCACGCACGCTTTCTGGATGCCGCCCCCTACGCCGAGTTTAACATGATCGATTATATGCACCTGACCCGCAAGGGTCACCAGATGCTGGCGGAAAAACTCGTCGAGGTCGTGCGGGAGCTGGCATAGCCGCAAATGGCTGCCATATTGCACAAGATCAGGGGGCCTTTTTATTTTAAAAAGCCCCCTTTTGCTTTCCCTGGGATAGACAAATCCCCTGCAAAAAACTGCCGCGGCAGCGGCGTGCGTACTAAAGCCGCTCCACCACCTGTGCAAGCAGGCGCTCTAAGTCTTTGCCCCGGCGTTCACCTGTCTCAAGCACCTCTTGTTCGGTGAGCGGCTGATCCAGCACCCCAGCCGCCATGTTGGTAATCAGCGAGAACGCCAGCAGCCGCATCCCGCAATGGGAGGCCACGATTGCCTCGGGTACGGTTGACATCCCCACCGCATCCGCCCCGAGCGACCGGAACGCCCGGATTTCGGCAGGGGTCTCATAGCTTGGGCCGGAGCACCCAAGATAGACCCCTTCTCGCAGTGGGATGCCCAACTCCGCCGCGGCGGACTTCGCCAGTTCCCGCAGAGCTGGGGTGTAGGTATAGCTCATGTCGCAGAAGCGGGGGCCGAATTCGGGTTCATTCGGCCCAACCAATGGGTTTTTCCCCATTAGGTTGATGTGGTCGGCAATCAGCATGAGGTCGCCTGCCGCATAGTCCAGATTGACCCCGCCCGCCGCATTGGTGACGATCAGCGTTTCGACCCCGAGCCGGCGCATCACCCGCACCGGGAACACCACATCGGACATTGGGTGGCCCTCATAGAAATGCAGCCGGCCTTGCATACAGATCACCCGTCTGCCCGACCATTCCCCCGCTACGAACTGCCCCTTGTGACCGGGCGCAGTCGAACAGGCGAAGTGCGGCAGTTCCCCGTAGGGGACTTCCTGTTTGCCGGTGATCTGCCCAGCGATCCCACCCAGGCCCGAGCCTAAAATGATCCCGATTTCCGGCTGCATCCCCAGCCGCTCCCGGAGGACGGCTGCGGCCTCCCCTGCTTTTTGGTACTGCGTCATCTCGCATGCTCCTTTCCCAGTTCTCCCGCAATCCGGGAAGCGGACCGCTCCGCTTCCCAAATCGCTCTCTCCAGATCAATTGTTGTGTAAACCCCGTCCCGGTAGAGGACCTTGCCGTCCACCATCGTCAGGCAGACGTCGGCCCCCTGTCCGGCATAGATCAGGTTGCCCGCCATGTCATAGCAGGGATGGTAATACGGCCGGCCGCGCAGGTCGAACACCACAAGATCTGCGCGGGCCCCTTCCCGAAGGGTTCCGCAGTCCTCCCGGCCTTGTGAGAGCGCGCCCGCGCGGGTCGCGGCATAAACCGCCTGTGCGGGGGAAACCGCTGTCGGGTCGCCGCTGGCGGCTTTGTAGAGGGTCGCAAACAGCCTCGCTTCCTCTAGCAGGTTAAGGTTGTTGTTGCTGGCGGCCCCGTCGGTGCCAAGCGCGACATTGACCCCAGCCTCCAACAGCCGCGGCGCTGGGCAGAACCCGCTCGCCAGCTTGAGGTTGCTCACCGGGTTGCAGGCAACGGTGACCCCGCGCGCCTTGAAAATCCTGATATCCGGCTCCTCCACCCAGACGCAATGCGCGGCGGTGGCAGGCGCATCGAATACCCCGAGGCTGTCAAAGTACTGCGCCGGGGTTTTTCCGTTATGGCGCATCTTGCACGCCTCGTGTTCCGCCTTGGTTTCCGAAAGGTGCAGGTGTATCCGCAAGCCAGTCTCTTTCGCCCATCCAGCCATCTGCTGTACGGTTTTCGGGGTGGAAGTGTATTCCGCATGGATTCCGAGGTCGATTCGGAGGCGTCCATCCTCCGCACCGTGAAGCTCCTGTACCAGCGGGCGCACCTGCTGATATTCGGGCAGATCCCAAAGGTCGCTCTGATCAAAGCAGGTGATTGCGGTATCAAAATTCATCTTGATGCCGCTCTCAAGTGCGGCGCGGCAGGCCGCGTCCCCGCCGAAATACATGTCGGTGACCGAGGTGATCCCAAACCGGAGCATCTCCGCGATTCCAAGCAGGGAACCGTGATAGATATCCTTCGGAGTCAGCCGGTCCTCAAACGGGAACACCCGGGTATTCAGCCAGTCATCAAGCGCGAGGTTTTCGGCGTAACCGCGCAGGAGGGTCATAGCGGCATGGCTGTGGGCGTTGACCAGCCCCGGCATCAATAACTTGCCCCTCCCCTCGTACCGTTCGCCGTAGTCCTCTTGGGGCGGTTCTGCCCCAATATATCTGATTTTCTTGCCATGCACTCCCAAAAATTGGTTTTCATAATACCGGCCCTGTTCATCCAACAGGCCGATCCCGGCAAAAAGCATGGTCCTCCCTCCTTTGATGGAAGCCCCCGGTTTTTGGCGCGCAAAAACCGGGGGCCGCAGACAGGTACAGGTTATTGGACTTCCTGTCCATCGATAAACGTTTTGACAAGGTTCAATTCCGAATCGAGCAGCAGCAGGTCAGCGCATCTGCCCACGGCGAGCGAACCGATCTCCTGCTCCATGCGGATGACCTTGGCCGGGCGCAGGGTCGCGGCTGTGACCGCCGCCTCAAGCGGAAGGCCGAACCGCACGACGTTGCGCAGTGCGTCGAGCATACTGATCGACGACCCGGCGAGGGTGCCGTCCAGCAGTGTGGCGCGGCCGCCCTTGACCACGATCGGCTGTCCGCCCAGCTCGTAATCGCCGTCCGGCATCCCGGCGCAACGGAGCGAATCGCTGATGAGGGTGAGCCGGTCCCCGAACATCTTATGCACCGCAAGGATTACTGCGGGATGGATGTGCAGGCCGTCACAGATCAGCTCGACGCTCGCGCCCGAAACGAGCGCCGCGCCGATGATCCCCGGCTCCCGGTGAAGCAGGGCGGGCATCCCGTTAAACAGGTGGGTTGCATGGCTCGCGCCGTTCTCATAGGCCTCGCAGGCGGTTTTGAAATCGGCGGTGGAATGTCCGAGTGAGACGGTGCAGACCTTCGAGACCTCGCGGATAAATTCCATCGCGTGCGGCTCCTCGGGCGCAACGGTGACCAGCCGGACGATCCCGCCCGACGCCTCATTCAGCCGGTGGAACATCTCCGCATCCGGCTCATGCAGGTTTTCCGCCGCCTGCGCGCCCCGCTTGGCATACGAGAGGAACGGCCCCTCAAGATGGATGCCCGCAGTTTTTGCACCGTCCGCCAGCCGCTGGAACCCACGGATCGACTCGACCGCTGTTTTGAGCACCGGCTCCTTGAGGGTCATCGTGGTCGGGCAGAACGAAGTCACGCCATGCTGGGCGTAATACCGGGAGAGTTTGGGCAGGTTTTCGGCAATCCCGTCGCTCGCGTCGCAGCCTACCGCGCCGTGGGTATGCACATCGATCAGACCGGGGATCACATAGCCGCCCTGCGCGTCGATCTCCGCTTCTCCTCCGCACTGTCCGATTGCGGTGATCTTCTGGTCGAACGCGATGCTCCCCTCTTCAAATTTTCCTTCCGGGGTAAAAATCTTCGCATTTTTAATAATCATTGCAGGTGAACCTCCTGACCGCTTTGTTTGAGAGCCTGCTTGGCATCCTCAGATAAGGCGTTTCGCTGCGGCTCGCAGTAGAAACCGCGATTTTTTAGAAAAAATCGGGTAAAACTTTTATTCTTTTAAGCCAAAAGTTTCGTCCACCTTTTCAAAGGTGGCGGGGTTGTGAGGCGGAGCCCTTCACATCTCCGGTAAACTTGCGGCGGCTACCGACTGCCCGACCCGGCGCGCCTTCTCGTCCGGCAGCGCAGCCTTGATCTCTTTGGCAACTTCGGGATATTCGTCCGCGAGCACCCGGTTTGCGGTCTCGAGGATGATGTCCCCGCCCCGCCCAGACATGACCCGTCCGAGCAGCAACACATGCTTGCAGCCATACAGATGGTGGTAGTATGCCAGCGAATGGCCCAGGTATACGCCGATCGAGCGGTAGATCCCCTCGGCGGGGCTTCCCTCTTCCGCCATCAGCGCCTGCACCTTCTTGAGCTTTTCGGCGGGCGAAAGGCTCTCATCCAGCTGGATGCCCGCAGCGGGCGCGAGCTTGATGACCGAATCCTGCGAGAAATATTTGACGCCGCAGCCGATGTCGCCCGACCACTCGTCCTCCATGGCTTTGGGGTTGGCGTCGACCGGCATGAACGCCAGCTCGTTGAGCCAGCCGGTGATGTTGCCATCCTGGTCCACATAGCCGACCGCCTCGCTCGTGCCCATCGCAATGCCGAGCACATTGTTCTCGTTCAGGCTCATGGCGCCCGCCAGCGCGGTGACGTCGCCGTCGTTGCAGACGGTCACCGGCACATCGCCGATCTCCTTGGCCGCGCGGATGTAGATGTCCTTAACCTTTGCGTCAAACAGGTCCTTGGGCACCTTGAGGAAGAGGGAGGCGTTCATGGTGCGGTTATCGATGTAGATGCCCGCCGACGAGACGCCGATCGCGTCCACCCGCGGCATATGCTCCGCCGCGGCCTTCATCGCCGAGACAATCCCCTCAAAATGGTAATCCGGGTCCGCGTTGGTCTTGGGGAACCAGACGACCTCCTCGCTGAACACCGGTTCGCCGTCGATGACCGCCGAGACCTTGCGGTCGCTGCCGCCCGCGTCAAACCCGATCCGGCACCCATCCAGATGGCGGCCGACCGGCTTGGACTCGCTCTTCTCCTCGGGCACCTGGTCGCAAGCCACCACCTGGAACGGGCGCTCGTAGACATTCGCCATGAAATCCGCGTCGAATGCGCGGCTACCGCCCGGCGCATACGCCTGCTTCATCTTTTCGCAGAGATCGTCATCCCCGCTGATGTAGATTTTAAAGCCGCCCTTCATCCATAGGACAGTCTTAATCAGCCGGTCAATGTAATAACAGTCGGCCGCTGCCATCTCCGGGGTCCCGTGGATAAACGTGTGGTAGGTTGCCATCTGCCCGCCCGCGCGTTCCACCGCCACACTCACCGGTTTTTTCGCAGTCTTTAAAAACGCGGTGTTGAATTTGTAGAGCGGCAGGAATTCCGGGTCCAGCTCCGGCAGGTTTTTGACATCAACTTCGATTCCGAGATGTTTCATAAACAGCCTCCTTCGTCAATCTGAGCGCGTGGTTCTTCTTACCTTATAGGCTACCAGTTTTAAAAAATCTGTCAAGCAGTTTGGCGAAATTTTTACTGGTTTTTGTAAATTTTGCACTGTTTTTTTGGTTGTCCTCTTGACGAGGACCCGGTTGGGCGGGTATGATAGAGGAGATAACATTTCACCCGTAACGTTAGGAAAGTGGGGTAGATTCAAATGGACAGTGCAAAACTCAAAGGATATCAGGAATGGATCAAGGCAGAGCTTGAACGTTGTGTCAACTTCTGGCTGAAGAACGGGCTCGACAAGGTCAATGGCGGCGTTTATACCTGCCTCGACCGGACCGGGCAGATCTTTTCGACCGACAAAAGCGTCTGGATGCAGGGCCGCTGCGCGTGGACGTTCGCCTATCTTTGCCATGTCTATGGGGAGCGCCCCGAATGGCTCGCGGCAAGCAAGAGCTGCTTGGATTTCCTGGAGGAACACTGCGTCAACCGTGAGGCGGGCAACCGGCTTTATTTCACCGTCACCGCAGACGGCAAGCCGCTGCGCCAGCGCCGCTACTGCTTCTCCGAAGGGTTCTATTGCATCGGCAATGCCGAATATTACGGTGTGACCGGCGACGAAACCTGCCTGAAACGCGCGCGTGAAGCTTACGAACTGATCTACCAGCTCAACAACGGGTTGATCAAGGACCCCACCGGGCTTGGCCCCAAGACGATCCCCGAGACCCGCTCGGGACGTGCGCTCGCTGACCCGATGATCTACCTGAACATCACTTCGGTGATGCGGCGGGTCGACCCCGCCAATGCCGAGCTGTATGACAAACGCAGTGCGGAATGTGTGCAGACGATCTTCAACTATCACTTCAAGCCGGAACTGAAATGCACCCTCGAGACGGTGGGCCTGAACGGCGAGTTTATGGATAGCGTCACCGCGGGCCGGGTGGTCAACCCTGGTCATGACATCGAATGCAGCTGGTTCCTGATGGAGGAAGCCAACCACAAAAAGGACGAACAGCTGCGCAAAAACGCGATGCAGGTGTTTGATTTTGCGATTGAGGCAGGCTGGGATAAGGAATACGGCGGGCTGCTCTACTTTATCGACTGCCTCGGGAAGCCGCCCGAGTCGTACGAGCACGACATGAAGCTCTGGTGGCCGCATGATGAAATCCTGATCGCAAGCCTGATGATCTACCGCGACACTGGGGATGAAAAATATCTCGAGTGGTTCGATAAGACGCTCGCATACTGCAAGCAGTTCTTCTCCGATCCGGAGTACGGCGAGTGGTACGGCTATCTGCGCCGCGACGGCAAACCCACCGCCCCGCCCTGCAAGGGGAGCACCTTCAAGGGTCCGTTCCATCTGCCGCGTATGCTCGTGATGTGCGACACTATGCTCACCGAGCTGCTTGCGCGCGAAGGGGCCTGAACATAAAAAACCGAACCCGTGTGAAAAACCGAAGGGAGTCCTTTTTCGCTGAAAAGGGCTCCCTCCTGTCTCACTTCCGGAGGTGTGATGATGAATTTTAACCATGCAGGCGCCTGGAAAAATGGCAAAGAACGGCCCAAGCGCCGGCGGGGGCTTGCCCTCCTGTTTTCTCTGCTGCTCCTGGTGGGGGTGCTTGTGCCTGTGGTCTGCGACCTGTCCATCTCCGGAAGGCTCACCTGGTCTCTGTTTCCGGTCCTCTCGATCCCCTTCGTTTGGCTGGTCTTTTTCCCGGTTATTCTGCGTGGGCAGGCGGGGATTGCCGTGGGATTGTTGGCGTTGAGCGCCTGCATCCTCCCTTTCCTATATGGCCTCGACCACCTGATACAGGATTCCGCTTGGATTTTGCCCATCGGCGGCAGAATGGCGGCGGTCGGGGTGGCATTTCTGTGGATTGTTTTTTCGCTGTTTCGATGCTGGAAAAAGCGGAAACGGCTGGCTGCTGCGGTTTCCTGCTTGATGGCCATCCCCGGGTGTGTGGTTGCCAATCTCATGCTCTCCGAAATGCTCGGCTGTCCTATGTTCGACTGGTGGGACTTCCTGTCCTTGTTGATTTTAACGGTACTATCCTTGCTGTTTTTTCTGCTCGACCACAAGACGCAGAAATCCTCTTCGTAATTCCCGTCAAATTTCTTGGCAACAGTTCATCTTTTAGAAAAGGCAGGTGGTTTCCCTGATGCTGAATCAGGTCTTTAACCCCGACAATTTCCTGTTCCGGGCGGTTGGCAGATTCGCGGATCTCCTCTTTTTGAGCCTGGCCTGGCTGATCTGCTCGATCCCGGTGGTGACAGCCGGCCCCGCTACCGCCGCGCTCTACTATGCCGCCGTCAAGAGCATCCGCCGGGGCGAGGGACGTGTCGGCCGTTCCTTTTTCCACTCGTTCCGTGACAACCTGAAAACCGGCATCCCCGCCTCGGTCGCGGTGGCGGCAGTGGGGTTTGTGCTATGCAACGGGATGCTCCTTGCACAGCGGATGGCACAGGTGGACAGCCAATGGACCGCATTCTGCATCGCCTATGGGGTGCTGCTCCTGCTGCCTGCCGGGGTCGCCTGTTACCTGTTTCCGGTCCTTTCCCGGTTTACGTTCGGGGTTGGGGCGCTGTTTATGACCTCATTCAAGCTTGCCATGCGTCATCTGCCTTCGACCGTGGTTCTTGTCCTGCTCAACGGGCAAGGAATCCTGATCTGCATCAGGGGGCTTCGGTCGATGCTTGAAGCCTATCGGATCTCCCCGGAGGCAATCCCCTACCCCCAATACTGGATGCCGCTGTTGATCGTGCCTGCTGCCGCAGCGCTGCTTTCCTCCCTCTTCCTCGAGCGGATTTTTAAAAAATATACCCCGGCGGAGCAGACCGGAAACACCGATGAGACGGACATCCGCCCTGCGCCATGGTATCTGCGCTGAATTTTTTGCCGGTGCTGCCCGGTGACAATAAGGCCGTCTTGAAAGTCTGTTTAAAACCGAACGCTTTACGCGATTTTTCTCGAAAAATTGCGGGGTCGAGGGGCAGTGGGACAGCAGGCCCCACCCCGGTAAGCCTTGGGGAATCGATCTTCCGCTTAACTTATGGGGAAAGCTCTCACAAGAGGGGGCCTTTTTGCGGGAGAAAAAGCCCCCTGCAAAAGATTCTGAACAGGCTCCCATCAACGGATAAAAAAAGAAACCGGCTGCCAAATGGCAGCCGGTTTCTTTGCGGCAAAACATCCCACCTCATTTGGAAGGATGCTGCCGTCCGTTGGAAAGCAATATCTCTATTCGATCACTGTCATTGTATACCCGGCCTTGAAGCTCTCGCCCGGCTGCAAAAACTTGACATAGGGCTTGTCCTCAAAGTTGCCGGTCTCCCCTTTGACTGCGGGCAGTCCACACCACGGTTCCAGACAGAGATAGTTCCCTTTTTTATTCGGCATCGTCCAAACCGCCAGCACATCAAACTTGCGGAAATCGAACGCAAAACCCTTGCCGGTCTTGGCGTTGACCAGTTTGACTACATTCGAGTTCAGCTTCTCAAAGACAAGCGCGTCCCGCTGGTCGAAGAGAGCGTGGTCGAGCGGCAGTGTCGTACCGTCCTGAAGCGGGAGCTGCTCCTCGCCGTCGATGCAGGTGCCGTCTGACAAGGTCAGATTGCGCCCGCTCTCGGGCTTTTCAAATACGAGCTGGTAATCCTCGAATGCTTCCCCTTCGTAGAGCGGGCAAGTGAAGCCGGGATGTCCGCCGATACAGAGCGGCATCCGCTTTTCCGACTTATTTTCGACCAGGAAGGTGGTGGAAAAACCGTCCTCATTGATCGTGTGGGTCACATGGAGCAGAAACTCGAACGGGTACTGCCGGAGCGTTTCCGGGTTGGAGGCGTAAACCAGCTCGACAAAATCCGCACCATGTTTGCCCAATTCAAACGGGACTTTGCGGGTAAACCCATGCTTTCCGAGCGGATACGGGACACCGTCGATCTTGAGCGTGTTGTTGAGGGTGGCGCTGCAAACCGGGAAGAGCATGGGGGTATGGTTGGGCCAGACCGCCGGGTCCGCCTGCCAGATGTACTCCCTGCCGTTGGGCGGGACAAACGAGATCAGTTCCGCCCCCGCCGATTCGATCACCGCGGATGCACCTTTGTAAGAAAGCCGGTATTCTGCCATGAAAAGCCCTCCTTATGTTTATTTAAAATAGTTTCATAGGGAGCCTTTTTCTCTTGTAAAAAGGCTCCCTCTTTTTTGGCTTCTCTAAAAAATTTACCCGGAAAAATCCGCTTCTCAGGATAAAGTATTCCGCCGCATCTCCGCGCTAAGAGTCGCCTACGGCGGTTGCGCTCCGAAACGCTGCGCTGCGGCTTGCATCGGCTCTTGGGCCGGAGCAAAAAAATCGAGTAAAACTTTAGGGCTTGTTTGAAAATAGAGAAATGGACGGATTTTTCGCAAAAAATGAGCAGCTGCAAGGAAAAAAGCACAGGAATACTGGATGTATTCCGCGCATTTTTGACGCGGCAGATGCCGCTTTTTGTAGAAAAAGACGGTGATTTCGATTTTTCAAACAGCCCCTAATATCTGGAATAGCTTTAACAACCTGTTCCGCAGGCTACAAACCGGTTAAACAGAGAGCTCCTGCATTCGCAGACGGTCCACCCGCTCCAAAAACAGAGCGCTTGTCCCTGCCTGCTCCGCCAGAATCGGAAGCTCCACAGCCATTCCCTGTACCGGTGTGATCCGGATGTACCGTCTGCGCCCGTCCTCTTCCAGAGAAACCCGGGTCAGGTTTTCCCAGCGGACCCAGACCGTCCGGGTGCCATACCTGTCGTACGAGATCGCGGTCAATCCGCGCTCGGTCGCGCCGATCCAGTATTCCGGATCCACCTTGCGAAACAGATTGCGATCTTTGCCGCGCAGCCATAGAAAATCCATCAGCCGCGTGCCGAACCGATAACACAGCTTGGAAATGTTATACATTGCATAGCTATCTTTCAGCAGCTTTTGCAGCTCAACAGTCTGTGGATGCTCGATGGGGAACAGGAAATCCGGCGGATTCCCCAAAGCAAGGTTCAAAACCGGTCGCAGCTGCTCCTCCTTCACCTTATTATAGGAGAAAACAGCCCGTTTCGCGCCCTCAATCTCAAATTCCACCAGGCAGCGCAAAAGCTGTACCTGATAGCTGCACAGACGCACACGGCCGGCATCCAGTGTCAAAGCGTCAACCCGGTTGCCCTGGGCGGTCTGGATCAGCACCTGTTCCCCCCACCACGCCGCCGCATATTCCGGTTCCCGGCTTTTCTGGGAAACCTGCGGAATATAGGTCACATTTTCGGGCGGCATCCCGTTCTGTTTCCAGTCCCGCAGGGCGGGATGGAACGGCTCCGGAAGTTCCTCCCATGCGTAGACCCGTTTGGGCCAGGAGGCCAGTGTCGGCCGCTTGTCCATCTGCATTTTCATCTGCCGGCCTCCTTTGGCGGGTTCGGGAAGGGAGCCTTTTTCTCTTGCAAAAAGGCTCCCTCTTTTTTGGCTCCGCCAAAAAATTCACCCGGAAAAATGCGCTTCTCAGGATAAAGTGTTCCGCCGCGTGCGCGCGGCGGCGGGGGCTCTGCCCCTCGACCCCGCAATTTTTCGAGAAAAATTGAGTAAAGCTTTAGATTTTAAACAGGCTCTTAGGCGGGCGGTTTGCGCAGTTCCAAGTCATTGACCCGTTTTAGAAACGCCTCTGCGTTCTGCACCTGTCCGGACAGGACCGGAAGCTCCACTGCGGCGCCCGCGACCGGCACGACCCGGACACACCGGTTACGGCCCTCCCCTTCCAGCGAAAGCTGGGCAAGGTCGGACCAGCCAATCCAGACCGTCCGGGAACCCTCCCGGTCACAGGAGATCGTGGTCAAACCGCGCTCGGTTGCACCGATCCAATATTCTGGGTCCACCCTTCGGAACAGGCTGCGGTCCCTGCCGCGCAGAAACAGAAAATCAAGCAGACGGTGGCCGAACCGGTAACACAGCCTGGAAAGGTTGTACATCGAATAGCTATCCTCCTGGAACTTCTGCAATTCCGGGGTCTGTGGGTGCCCGGTTGGGAATACCGCGTCCGGCGAATTCCCCAGCACGATGTCTAAAATCGACCGCAACTGTTTCCGGGTTTTGTTGTAGGGGAACGAGACGGTCCCGAACCCGTCCACCTCGATCTCTATCAGCGCGTGTGGCTGCCTCTCATGGTAGCAGCACCGGCGGATGCGGCCGGGTTCCAGCAACACCGCCCTGGTTCTCCCATCCTGAAAGATTTGGAGCAGCGCCTGTGTGCCCCACCATGCGGACACATATTCCGGTTCCCCCTCCTCCCGAAAAAGCCGGGGGATATAGGCGACATTCTCCATCGGCATCCCCGAATTTTTCCAGGTCTGCAAGGCGGGGCAAAACGGCGCCGGAAGCTCGTCCCATGTGTAGATTCTCTTGGGCCATGACACCAGAATCGACCGCTTGTCCTTCGGCATCTTCATGGTCTCTTCCTCTATCTGCACCTTCATGGTTTCCTCCTCTATTTCTGTCCCGCCCTGTGGAGCCGGGGCCGTTTCCCAAACAGGTCCTTATTCCCGGCGGTTGAGGAACTGGTCCACAATGAACCGGGGGCGGTGTTTGGTTTCCTTGTAAATTTTCCCAATATATTCGCCAATTACCCCAAGTGAAAGCAGTTGGATTCCTCCGAGCGCCCAGACCGAACCCATCAGGGTGGTCCACCCGGCAACGGTATACCCGAACAGCCGGAGCAACAGCAGCCAGAGCAGCGCAATCCCGCTGATCCCGAAGATCAGCACCCCGATCCAGGTAATCAGACGGATCGGTTTGACCGAAAATGAGGTAATCCCATCAATTGCAAATGCGAGCATTTTTTTGAGCGGATACTTGCTTTCGCCGGCAAACCGCTCGTTGCGCTCATAGGGGACAACCGTGGTTTTGAACCCTATCAGCGGGACGATCCCGCGCAGAAACAGGTTGACCTCATCGTACTGGGCGAGTGCCTCCAGCGCGCGGCGGCTCATCAGCCGGTAATCGGCATGGTTCTCGACGATCTCAACCCCCATAAATTTCAGAAACTTATAGTAGCCGACCGCCGTTGTACGCTTGAATACCGTGTCTTTGGCGCGCGAGGAGCGCACCCCATAAATCACGTCACATCCATTATAGTATTCTGTCACAAACCTGTCAATCACTTCCACATCGTCTTGCAGGTCGGCATCAAGCGAAACCGCCATGTCGCACAGCTCCTTAGCCTGCATCAATCCGGCAATTAGCGCGTTCTGGTGCCCTTGGTTGTGCGAAAGCTTCAGCCCGGAAAAAAGCGGATTTTTTTCATGCAGGCGGGAGATCAGCTCCCAAGTCGCGTCCCGGCTGCCGTCGTCGACGAACAGGACCCGGCTTTGGGGCGAGACGATCCCGGACTCGATCATCCCACCGAGTTTGGCTTCCAGACGGCGGGCGGTCTCGGGCAGGACCTCCTGTTCATTGTAGCAGGGGATCACCAGATATAAAATGTCACAATTCATGCAAATCCTCCTGTGCTGTTGCGGGGCCTTCCTCGTCAGGCGGATCATACGGGGCAGGCAGGTCCCAAAGATCGGATAGGTTCGGGGCGTCAAATGCGTCCGAAGCGCCCGGGAACACCTCCGGCTGCGGGTTGTCTTCGTTCCACCCCTCCCAGCCAAGACCCGGTTCGGGGTCCCAGCCGGAGGGCTCCGGCGGCTCTGGCTGTCCGCCGAATCTGCGCCAGGCCAGCAGGTAAACCACGAGCAGGAGCAGCCCTGCCGCGCTGACCGCCAATCCGGGGAACATGCCGGGGGTGGTGTAGGTAAACCGGATGGTGGTGTCACCCGCGGGGGCGCGCACCGCCATGAACCCGATCGAGGCTTTGACCACCTCGGCGGGCTGACCATTGACGGTTGCGGACCAGCCTTTGTCATAGGGCACCGAGAAAAAGACCAGGTTTTCCCGCGGCAGCTCGATCCGGGAGGTGAAGCCGCGGTTGTCGATCTCGAACGAGTAACCCGCTGTGCGGCGCCGGTCCTCGCAGTCATCGAAAAAGTCCGACTTGGAGAGGAACTTGTAATCGTCCTCCTCCAGATGCGTCAGCAGGTCCGCGTTGGCGTCCGCCGCGTCCTCCTCGAGCACGAGCGCCCGCAGAAGCACTGCGGCGCGGTCATCCTCGTTGAGCGCTTCCAGCTCGGACCGGGTGATATAGTGGTCATAGGTGAACCCCATCGGCAGGAAGTTTTCATTCTCATAGATGTTGTACCCGAGCTGGGTGTCGTAAAGTTCCCATCCGGGCATTAGGTCCTGCTGTTCCTCGTCCTCAGCCACGAACAGCCACCGCACTGACAGAAACGGCCGCAGCTCGTAGAACTTCACCTCCGGCTTGGAAGAGACATCCCGTTTGACCCCGACGGTCGGATAAAAGTCCATCGTCGAAACCGGGATGATCGAGTGGAACGCTTGGATGTTGGGCAGGTGCCAGTACATCCCCAGGTTGTCCATCCCGTCGTAGATATCTGCCCGGGCAAACCCGCCGTCCGGCAGGTCGAGCTGGTAACGCCCGTCGAGGGCGGTTTCCCGGATGAAATTGGTGTCGTCCGAGTGGCATTTTCCCATCCCGATAAAGGTGACCGAATAGACCACAACCACCAGGCAGAGCGCACGAGTCAGCATCCGGCTGCGCCGGACAAAATCGCTCCGGTACCGGCGGATCAGCAGATAAAGACCCACTAGCCCGAGCAGGGCGATTGCAGCGGTCGCGGCGAACCGCTCCGGATATTTGGGCAGACTGAATTTGACCGTCTCATCCGACTGGATGGTCGGCGTCAAGCCGAGGATCGCAGTGACCAGCGCGGTATAGAGCACCGTGACATTGAACCCGAACCGGAGGTCAACCGACCGGTCCTCAAACGCGCGGACGGTCGCGACCGACATCAGCAGCAGCGGCATATAATACCACCGGGCATAATACGAATTGTTGAACAGGATGAACGCGCTGTTGAGCACCGGCACCAGCGCAAAGAGGAACGAGACCAGCAGGACCCGGCGGAGCCAGTCCCGCTTGGATTTGAGATAGGCAATGACACCGGTCATGCTGAAGAACGGCAGCCACGCCGAGAGGGACGCCCATTTTGCCCCGCGGTCGGGGAACAGATTGGGACGGCTGGGCAGATCGGGCGGGAAAAACGCGCTGCTCACGATCGCGGGATAGAGCTGGTTGTGCCAGTAGAGCCAGAGGTTCCAGCCGTTGAGCAGTTCGCCCGCACCGGTGCGGGGGTTGCCCAGAATCGCCAGCACCGACGGCAGGAACAGGCACATTGCAAGCAGCATCCCGAGTACCGCTTCAAAGCCGGTCCAGAAGAATTTTTTGAGGGACATCCGCCAGCCGGGGCAGGTCGAGCGGACCGCAAAATAAAGCAGGACAAAGACCACTTCCCCGATAAAGAACCAGTAGTTGACAAACGCGTTGACCGCGACTGCCAGCGCGAAAACGCCCCTGCGGTCGTTCACCACCAGTTCCTCCAGCCCAACCAGCAGGAGCGGGAAAAAGATGATTGCTTCGTGAAAGTGGTTGAAGAAGATGTTATAGACTGCATACCCCGAAAAGGCATAGAGCAGCGCGCCGATCACAGCGGACTCGCTGTTTTTGACGAACCGTTTGAGGTAGAGGCACCCGGATGCAGCGGCACAAGCGTGCTTGAGGATGAGAAGCGGCGCCATCAGGTGCGGCACAAATTCATTTGGGAACGGGAGGGTCAGCCAGAAGAATGGGCTGCCGATCAGGTAGAAGCTATAGGAACCGATGAAATTTGCGCCGAGGTCGGTGTACCAGTTCCAGAAAAGGTTGCCCGACCGGACCGCCTCGTGCGCAAGCTTGTAAAAGGGGATCTGCTGGACATTGAAATCCCCGTAGAAAAAGAAATACCCTTTATCCCAAACCATAATGGGGATAAAGATCGCGGCGGCGGTCGCCAATGCGATAAAAAATGCCTTGAGGCAGCTTCTGTCCTTTGCAGCCGGTTGAGCGTACATAATAAACCTCCGAAGTTGATAGAGTCAAAGCGCTTCAAATAACAGGAACCCTCTTGCTTTTGAGGTCCTTCGATTCCGATACATATGGTTAAAGTATACCACAATCCGCATCATTTAACAGTCCATCTTTTCATCCGGTGAAAATTCTGGTATAATTTATTGCACTATGCGGCAGCCTTTCGGAGAATTTTGTATTTTTTGTACAGGGCATGCATTCCGTACGGGGAAAGGGAGGAAAACAATGAAACGGTTCAGCTTTTTTGCGATGCTTTCACGAATGAAATACATCCGGCGGTGGGGCCTGATGCGCAATGCGCGCGAGGAAAACCTCAGCGAACACTCGCTTGACACCGCCTATCTCGCCCATGCGCTCGCTCTTCTTTCGGGTATCGACCCGGCACGTGCGGTGTTTTGCGCACTCTACCACGATTGCAGCGAGATTCTAACCGGTGATATGCCAACTCCCGTGAAATATTACAGCCCACAGATCAAGGAGAGCTACAAGGAGATTGAGCGGGCGGCAGCCGGACGGCTGCTTTCCACCCTGCCCCCCGATTTACAGGACGCCTACCATCCACATTTTTTCGAGCAGGACCCGCAAGTCCTTGCCGTGGTCAAGGCAGCGGACAAGCTCTCCGCACTTATCAAGTGCATTGAGGAAATCCGGATGGGCAACCACGATTTCCAGAACGCGAAACAGGCGCAGCTTGAGGCATTGCACCAGATGGGGATGCCCGCGGTAGACTTCTTTCTGGAAAACTGTCTGCCTGCATACGAACTGACATTGGATGAATTGAATCTTGGTACCCTTTAGAGGCTATTTTTAGGTAATAATTATGGAAAATAACAGAAATTCCTCCTATTGAGTTGTGCATTTTTGTGAAATAGAATGAAGAAAAACTCTGCTTTTTCCACAATGTCACAAAAGTGATGTAACAAACGAAAAAAAGATAAAAAATATCTTTCTTTTTCGGATATTTATGCTATAATATGCGCATAAGCAAGAGGGTTTGCGCTCTTGTTTCCATATTTAAGGAGGGTGTTTTATGGAGTTTTTGCAGCCGTACATCAACACTTGGAAGAACTTTGCCAAGTTTGATGGCCGTACCAGCGTCCGCGGGTTCTGGATGGCGTTCGTCGTCAACATGATCGTCTGTATCCTGATCAGCGTTCTGACACACATTTCGGAGATCTTTTCGATTCTCAGCTTTGTCTATTCTCTTGCATTCTTGATCCCGTGGTGGGCGCTGATGTTCCGCCGCCTGCATGACATCGGCAAACCCGGTGGGTGGGCGTTCCTCAGCCTGACCTGCATCGGTGTAATCCCGCTGATTATCTGGTTTGTCCGCGCCGGTGATCCGGAGGAAAACCTCTACGGCCCTGTTCCGGAGGAATAATTAAAACACTTTATGTAAAAATCCGCACAGTATATACTGTGCGGATTTTTTAATTATCCAGAACACATCTGGCACAGGGGGCTCTGGGCGCATGTTGTTTTGGGTTCCAAACCAAAACAACGCCCCACAAGAGGGGCGGCAGTGCCCCCCTCTTGTGAGAACTCCCCCGGCGAGCCGGGCGGAGAAACGGAT
>JAETRV010000028.1 GCA_021770005.1 Anaerotruncus sp.
GTGGGGCGCATCCTGCCCGAGCGTCGCGCGTAAGCGCGCTTCGGCGCCAGCCGAGAAGCGACGGGCGTTGTTTTGGTCTGGAACCCAAAACAACATGCGCCCGGCGGCCCGCAGGGGCGTCGCGGCGTATGCCGCGCTTCGGGCCAAAGGCCCGAGAAGCCCCGAGGAGGGCGCTTTGCGCCCAGACGTTTGGTCCGGGGCCAAACGTCCAGCTGTCAATATGGCTTCAGATCGCTTTCAAAGAATTTCTCGCAGTCGATGTTCATAATGACGCCGCGGCCTTCCACCTTGGCGATCGACTTCAGATATTTGTCCGAGCTGTTCAGCCCGAGATCGGGCGGGGGAGAGCTCTCCGAATCGTCGATCGTGAGCACCTCGACCACGCTATCGACGATCAGGCCGACCTGCATATCGCGGATCGAAACCACGATGATACAGGTTTTGTCATCGTAGGCGCGCTCGGGCTGGTTGAACTTGAGGCGGACGTCGATCACCGGCGCGACCTTGCCGCGCAGGTTGATGATCCCCTTGATATAGTTGGGCAGGCCGGGCACACGGGTAATCATCGGCACGCTCACGATATCCAGGACATGGGTCAGCTCCAGCCCATAGACGATTTTTCCCATATGAAAGGTCAGATAGCGGCCATGCAGATCATCCAGCCGCTCAGCGGTGCTTACCGCCGTTGTTGCTTGGGCAGCCATCGTCACATTCTCCTCTCTTTGCTCAGGTTGAGCAGGTTATTGGCATCCAGAATCAGGCTGATGCTGCCGTCTCCCAGGATGGTGCATCCCGAAAGCCCGATCTTTTTCACCGAATATTTATTCAGGAAGTTCGGGAACGGTTTGACCACCACCTGCTGTTCGCCGAGCAGCGCATCCGCGAAGATGCACGCCTTGTTTTCGCCCGATTCGATCAAGAGCAGGATGCCGTCCTCCAGCTTGGTGACCTCGGTGGGCGCATCGAACAGCTGGTGCAGGCGGATCAGCGGGAAGCATTCGCCGCGGATCATGACCATCTCGGTGTCGTCGGTATTATAAAGGATGCGCACGTCCTCCGAGACCTTGAAGCTCTGCTGGATCGAGGTGATCGACATGGTGTAGGTCGTGTCGCCCACCTGAAGCTCCATGCCGTCCACGATGGCGAGCGTCAGCGGAATCTTGATCGTGAAGGTCGAGCCTTCGCCGCGCTTGCTGTCGATCGTCAGGCTGCCGCCGATCTTCTCGATGTTCTGGCGCACAACGTCCATCCCGACGCCGCGCCCCGAAAACTCGGTGACCTCCTGGTTGGTCGAGAACCCGGGCAGCATAATCATCCCGAAAATCTCGCGTTCGGTGTATTCGCTCTCCGGCTTGGTGAGCAGGCCGTTCTCACGCGCTTTGCGCAGAATCCGCTCGGTATCCAGCCCGCCGCCGTCGTCCGAGATGATAATCACGATCTCGCCGCCCACGTTCTTGGCCTCCATCGAGACGCGCCCCACCGCCGGCTTGCCCGCCGCGATGCGCTCCTCGGTCGGCTCGATCCCGTGGTCCATCGAGTTCCGGATCATGTGCATGAACGGGTCCCCGATGGCTTCGTTGATCGTCTTATCCACCTCGGTCTCGCCGCCGGAGGTCACAAACTCGACCTCCTTGCCCAGCTTCTTGCTCATATCCCGCACGAGGCGCGCCATCTTCTGGAACACCCCGGAGAGCGGCACCATCCGGATCGACATGACGATGTCTTGCAGTTCGTCGGTGAGCTTGCGCAGCTCGCGGGTGGATTTGTTGAAGTTATCAAGCTGCAAGCCGCGCAGATCGGGGTTGCTCGCGACCATCGATTCGGTGGTCACCAGCTCGCCCACGAGGTCCATCAGCTGGTCCAGCTTGGTCTGGTTGACGCTCACAAGGCTCTGCTTAGCCTTGGGCAGCCCTGCCGCTGTGCCTGCGGGCTGCTGCTTGGCGGGCGCCGGAGGGGCCTGGCGCGGCTTCTCCGCCGCCGGGGCAGGGGCGGGCGCTGCCGCCGCTGTGGGCGCGGGCTCCGGCTCGGCCTGGGCGGGCTCGGGCGCTGCTTCCGGCTCGGAGGCAGGCGCGGGCTGGACCGCCTCAAGCGGCTCGTAGGACGAGACGTTCACCGCGTTTTCAATCACCTGGTAAAGCTCCTCGAGCGGCACCGAAGGCTTGCAGATCACGAGGAACCCGTTTTTGATAATCTCCGAACAGAGGGAGGAATCGCTCTCGGGGTTGGGCGGGTCGGAGGTGATCTCCTCGCACATATCCTTGAGCTGGCTCATCAGCATAAACGCGCGGATGTTTTCCATCTGGCAGCCGTCCTCAAAGTGGACCCGGATGCGGCAGTAGCCATCCGCAGGCGGGGTTTCCTGCGTGGATGACGCGGCGGCCGCGGGCGCTGCTTCTGCCGGGGCGTCCTTGCCCTGCATCACCGCCGCGAGCCGTTCGAGCTGGTTGATCAGCGAGGTGGGGTCGCCGGTGGCGTCGTGGTCGTTCTGCACCTCTTCGATCTGCTCCTTGAAAAAGTCGGACGACTGGAACACCAGCTCGAAGATCGTCTCCGAGACACGGTCCATCCGGTTGGTATCCTCGCGGATAATATAAAACACATCTTCCACCGCGTGTGCAAGGGTGGAGATCCCCTTAAAATCCATCATCGCGGCAGAGCCTTTGATCGTATGCATGATCCGGAAGATTGCGTCAATATTATCGGAGTTGAAGCATTTTGACTTTTCGGAGTCCAGCAGAATCTCATCGAGCTGGTCGAGAAGGGTGGTTGTTTCGTAGATAAAGACTTCCAGCATCGGTTCCATACTAGGGTCAATCGGCATATTCGCTCACCTGCTATCCTAAAAAATTCGGCCATGCTTTTGCCCGGGGCAGGGGGACCCCTTCCCCCCGGCAGCCGCGGGCATGGCCGGCCCGCATCTACCCCTTGTGTTTGGTTTCGTTCCGGATGCACCGGGTCAGGCCGCCCCCGTCTCCTACCAGAGGCGGCCTGTCCGCCGAACGCCGACGTTTCCCTGCGCGGCGTTCCCGGCCCGGTACAGGACGTGACAGAGTGTGAAGACCTCCACCCGTGCGATAAAGATAATCACAACTCTGTATACACTATTCGACCATTTGAAAAAAAACTAAAGTGAAAAGCTTGTGTTTTTCATATTTTGTTCGATAATCAGTTATATGAGGGGGAGCTGGGCGCCCGCCGGTTGGAGTCGGAGGGCGGCAGAAGCGCTTTTGCTGGGGCTTTTTCCCTTTGCAGAGGCCCCCTCTTTTGCCCTTGGCCAAAAGGCCGGGGCGGCCGCCCCGGGGATCGATTCCGGAGGGCCCGGCTTCACCGGCCGCGCCCGGGGGCGTTTTTTTCCGATTTTTAAAAAGGCTGGGAGGCTTTGGACCAATGGCAGATATTTTGAAGATCACGACCCCGTTGATCAACAAGTCGCAGCCGATGGACCCCAAAAAGCCGGTTGATGTCAACACCCAGTTCGACATTCACAATGTCACCAAGGTGGTCAAGCCGGCGAGCCAAGAGGAGATTCTCGCCCAGAACAACGGGCTCAACCAGCAGGAGGGCACCTCCGAGATGCTCCTGAGCCTGCTCAAGGACCCGTCGGTTGCCGCCAGCTCGCTGAAAAACCTCTACCTGATGCAGGAGCTGATCAAGCTTCTGCCGGTCAACAACGAGACGTTCACCAAAGAGATCCAGCAGCTGTTTGACCAGATGTTTGTATCCCAGGAGGAGATTGCCCCCGAGATGCTGCGCCAGGAGCAGATCACCACCGTTTTCAAGGGGGAGATGTTCGATTTCCTGCGCGAGCTGCTGGGCAAATACCCCGACCAGCGGGACCTGCGCGCCTCGGTGGTGAGCTTCCTCAAGGCGCTCAACCAGCAGGGTTCCCGCGGCGCGATGCTCGATTCGGTGGCCAACAGCCTCGAGTTCCTCTCGGAAAGCATGGCGAGCAGCCATTCGATCTCCGAGCGGCTTTCCCGGCTTGCGGCGCGGTTCCGGCAGCCGGGGGCGATGCAGAATTTTGACAACCTCAAGCGCGGCGCGCTCGCCCTTTTTAAAGAGGTGGAGGACAGCATCCTCTTTTCGCCCAAGCTGGCCAAGGTGGTCTCGATTGCAACCTACAACCTCTCGCGCTACAACGACAACCCCCTCTTTTTGCAGGAGGCCACCGGGATGGTGCTCTCCCAGCTGCGGGGGGAGCAGGCCCGGGACCAGTTTGTGGAATACCTCAACGCCTATTTTTCGGGCGGGGAGGGGGACTCCGCCGGCGCGCTGCAAAAGCAAGCGGGGGAGAAATCGGTCATGGACGTGATCGCGCGGCTGCTCGGGCGCAGGCCGGATTCTGACGAGCTGATGCTCCTGAACCCCGAAAAGGTCGAGAAGATTCTGCGCAGCCTGCTCTCTTCCCCCTGCAACTTCACCCCGCTGCTGCATTTTGTGGTGCCGGTGCAGTATGAGGACATCCGCTCGTTCGCCGAAATCTGGATCAACCAGAACGGCGAGGAGGACGACCGCCGCAACCGCGGCAGGGGCGGGAAATGCCTGCACATGCTGCTTGTGTTCGACATCAGCGATATTGGGCGGTTTGAGATGGAGCTTTATGTCCGCGAAAAGGTGATCGACCTTTCGCTCTTCTGCCCGCCGGGCTATCTTCAGGAATACGCGGCGGCGCAGGCCGACCTCTCCCAGTGCCTGCGGGGGCTGGATTACCGGTTCGGCGAGATTCAGTTCAACCGGCTCGAGCGCCCGCGTTCGCTCATGGACGTGTTCCGCTCGCTGCCTTACAGGAGGACGGGCGTAGATGTCAAGGTCTAAGGCCAACCGCGACAAGCGCAATAAGGCGGTCGCGCTGAAATATAATATGGAGGAGGACCCTTCCCCGATCGTCATCGCTTCGGGCTATGGGGAGATTGCCGAGAAGATCGTCACCGTTGCCGAAAAGCAGGGGATCCCGGTTTTCCGGGACGACAGCGCCGTCTCTCTGCTTTGTATGCTCGAGATCGGCTCGAATATCCCCGAGGAGCTTTATCAGGTGGTCGCGGCGATCTATGTTCAGCTGCTCGCCACCTCCAAGAAGATCAAAAATACCAGCCCGGGCAGCAGCGCCATGCGGGTGCTCGGCGCGAACCTGTTCGGCGGCGAGGAGGAATAGCCGCTTTTGCGGGGCGGTCCGGCGCCTTCCCTTTTCGATAGGCGGCGCACCTGCTGAAAAGCATGGCTTCGGCCAGGGCGCCAAAGACAGCGATTTTGCGTTTTTTACCCGGGGATGGTTGAAAAATCCCCTGAAATATATTATGATAAAACAGTTTGAGAAAGGAGTCGTGCAATGGCGATGCAGCTGGACCGGTTCAAGGGCCTTGCCTGCGAACTGAAAAAAATGAACAATGACCCGGTTTCCATGGGACAGGTAATCGATGTGAACGAGGACATTCTTCAGATTCAGGCACCGTTCGATTTCCCGGCCGGCCTTGCAGCCGGAACAAAACTCAAGATGATCGCCACCGAGCCGAACGGCAGTTTTTCAATGCTGGCCGGCCATGTGGTCGGGGTGGGGGGCAGCATCCTCACCCTGCATGGCATCAACAATGTCAAGGAATATGCCAAGCGGCGGTTTTACCGGGTGGATACCACCATCCACGGCAAGATCTACACAGGCCCCGCGCATGGGGGCCTGAAACGGGATTCCATCCCGGTCGTGATCCGCAACCTCAGCCTGAGCGGGATGCTTTTCCGCTGTGAGAAGCTGTTTTCCGCCGAAACCCCCATCTGGATCGACACCTCGTTTTTCTCCCGCGAATGCGAGGATGTATACGCGGTGATCCTGCGCGGGCAGAAGTTTGAGGATGGCATGGCCTATGGCGCGGATTTCGTGGATCTGCCCGATTGGCAGGAGGACCAGCTTTGCAACTTCATCTTTACTATGCAGCGCCGCCGGGTGCGTGTCGGCCCCTGACCCATTGCACCGGCCGGGCATGCCGTCCGGCGGCCCGCAGCGGCGGGGGCTTTCCCCCGCAGAGCGCCCCGGATTCGGAGCGCCTTTTGTGCGTTGCGGAAAACCCGGGGGCTGCTTGAAACAACCGTCTTTTCCCTATCTTCAATAAGCCCTGGGCCGGGGCAAAAACGGCCAAACGATTTGAAATTTGAAATTTTTTGACTACGACAGGGAGGAGCCGTTCTATGGCAATACAGCTGGATCAGTTTAAGGGCCTTGCCTGCGAGCTGAAACAGATGGACAACGACCCGGTCTCGATCGGGCAGGTCATCGACATCAATGAAGATATCCTACATATCCAGGCGCCGTTCGATTTCCCCGCCGGCCTGGCGGAGGGCGTCCGGCTTAAGCTCATCGCCACCGCGCCCGACGGCAGCTTTTCAGTGTTGGCCGGCAGCGTGGTCAGCGTAGGGGGCAGCACGCTTTCCCTGCGCGGCATCAATAACGTCAAGGATTACAGCCAGCGGCGGTTTTACCGGGTGGATGTCACCATCCCGGGGAAGATCTACCAGGAGGGGCCGTTTGGCAGGCCCGACCCGATCCCGGTCGTGATCCGCAACCTCAGCGTGGGCGGGATGCTCTTCCGCTGCGATAAGCTGTTTATCCCCGAAACCCCGATCCGGCTTGATACCGCTTTTTTCTCCGAGGAAAAAGAGGACCTGCATGCGGTGATCCTGCGCGGGCAGAAGTTTGAGGATGGCATGGCCTATGGCGCGGATTTCGTGGATCTGCCCGATTGGCAGGAGGACCAGCTTGCCAACTTTGTTTTTGATATGCAGCGCAGGCACGCACGCTAGCTCCTGCGGCCCGGGCTGCGGGACTTTTTGCGCGGCCGGAAAGGAACGCGCCGCGGGGGCGGCCCCCGCAAAGGATGCTGCGCAGGCCCAAAACCAGCGCCTGTGCAGGGAAGGAAGGTTTAAACTATGGCAGACGCTTTCCCCGTCCGCGGTGACGGACGGCTCATCTTTGCCCTCGATATCGGTACCCGCAGCGTCATCGGCGTGGCGGGCCGGGTGGAGGGCCCGCTGCTGAAAATTTTAAAGGTCGACGCACAGGAGCACAGCGAACGCGCGGTGGTCGATGGGCAGATCGAGAACATCGAGCAGACCGCCCGGATCGCCGGGCAGGTCAAGGAGCGGATGGAGCAGGGGCTCGGGTTCCCGCTCAAGGATGTTTACGTCGCGGCGGCAGGCCGGGTGCTCAAAACCCGGCGCGCGGTCGTGGAGATCGACCTCGACGACAAACAGCCGGTTGACCAGCGGCAGCTTTCCCGGCTCGAAAGCCGCGCCATCCAGCAAGCTTACGAGGAGCTCCTGAGCGATTCCGAAGGGGAGCTGCTCTCCTATTACTGCGTGGGCCATTCGGTGATCCGCTACACCCTCGATGGCTACACCTTTTCCACCCTGCTCGGCCATCGCGGCCGTAAGGCCACCGTGGAGCTGATCGGCACCTTTCTGCCCGGCGAGGTGGTCGAGAGCCTGTATGCGACCATGTCCAAGACCGGGCTGAGCATCGCAAGCGTCACCCTCGAGCCGATCGCCGCGATCAACGCGGTCATCCCGCAGGAATTGCGGCTGCTCAATGTCGCGCTGGTCGATGTCGGGGCGGGCACCTCGGATATCGCGATTGCCAACGGCGGCAGCGTCTGCGCCTACACGATGGCCACTGTCGCGGGGGACGAGATCACAGAGAGCGTCATGCGAAACCTGCTTGTCGATTTCCAGGTTGCCGAAGAGATCAAGCGGCAGGCGAGCGAGGGCAGGCAGACGATCTCTTACTGCGACATCCTCGGGTTTGAAAACAGCATCCCCTGCGACGAGCTGCTCAAGAAGATCCATCCGGCGGTGGAAGCGCTGGCAGGGGAGATCAGCCGCAGCATCCTCGATGCCAACGGCGGCCCGCCCATGGCGGTCTTTATGGTGGGCGGCGGCAGCCGTACCCCCGGGCTCTGCAAGCTGGTTGCCGAGGAGCTGGGTGTAGACGAGAAAAAGGTCGCCATCGGCGGCAATAACTATATGAAACGGATGGTGGAGACCGAACCACAGTATGTCAGCGCCGAGTACGCCACCCCTATCGGCATCGCCATCACCGCGATGACCGCCTCCGGCAAGGAGGAGCTTTCGGTTGTGCTCAACGGCGAACGGGTCCGGATGCTCGGCGCGGGCTCCTCCAATGTGCTCGAGGCCCTGCTCCGCGGCGGTTACCAATACAGCCAGATCATGGGCCGCTCGGGCAAGAGCGTTACCTTCGCGCTCGACGGCGAACGGCAGATCGTCCGCGGCGGGACCCCCACCCTCGCGGTGTTCGAGGTCAACGGCCGGCCCGCCAATATTACCACCCCGCTCCAGCCGGGGGACGAGATCAAATTTACCCCCGCGGTCAACGGGACGGACGCTGCCCCGCTCCTGCGCGACCTGCTCGGCGGCTGGGAGTCGTTCGAGGTGCTGCTCGATGGGGAACCCTGCGCGGCGGGCATCAGCGCCTTATGCGGCGGGGAATCGCTCACCGGCGACAGCCTGATCCGCGATTCGGATGTGATCGAGACCTGCCGGATCTTCACCCTTGCAGACCTGTTTGAAACCCAAGGGGTGATCCCGGACCTCGCGCTGCTGACTGTCAACGGGGCGCCATGCGAGCACCCCGAAACCTACCGGCTCCAGCCGGATGACGATATCCGCCTGCTTGGCGGCATCCCGCCGGTTCCACAAGCCGCTCCGGCGGTTCAGGCGGTTGCGCCGGCCGCGCCTGTTTCGCAGTATGTCCCCGGAATGCCCGGCGTCCCGGGGGTGCGGCACGGGCCGGTGCGGATCACCCTCAACGGCGAGCCCTGCGAGCTGCCTCCAAAACCGGATGGTTCTCCGGTGCAGTTCTTCGATGTGCTCAACTTCGTGGAGATCGATCCCTCCAAGCCGCAGGGAGACCTTGTGGTCAGCCGCAACGGCCGGCCCGCCTCCTATATCGAGCCGGTGCTCACAGGCGATCAGATCGAGGTCTATTGGAAAAGATAACTTTTTTGGGGCGCCCGGTCCCGTCCGGGCGGACGGCTTGCGGACAGCGGACGTTTGCCCTGGGGCCTATGGCCCGAAGCGCGGCATCTGCCGCGGCGCCCCTTGCGGGCTGTCTCGCGGGGAGGGGTTGGCGGCCCCTCCCCGTGTACCCCACCCCGGCGGGCTTTGCGCGGCTTCGGATGTCTGGAGGCATCCGAGGGCGCAATTCAGCCTTGCGCATGAGCGCTTCACCCGGGGGCAGGGGGTTTTTAAGGGGCTTGCCTTTTCAATGCGGTTTTGGCCCCTTTTCGTGTATCTTTCGCATCCCGTGCCGCATATCGGCACACCCCCTGAAAGGCGTTGCTTTGGTCTGGCGCCCAAAACGCCGCGCGCCCCGGGCGCCTGTAGATAGATTGTTCACAAGAATTGATGAAGAGAGGCACAGATTATGGAAACCTATATTGTCCGGCAGCCGATACTCGACCGGTCCAAGCAGGTGGTTGCTTATGAAATCCTCTACAAAGAGGATGAAAGCTCCCTCTACCAGCAGCGGGATTCCCGGGTCGCCAACGCGATTGAAGAGTTCCTCACCGAGCTGAGCAGCGAGAGCTTCCTCGGCGGGAAAGCCGCGTTTTTGACCTTCACCCCTAATCTGCTGATGAAGAACATCCCAAAGATGTTTTCCCCCGACCGGCTGGTCATCCAGATCGAGGATAACTCGATCATCCATCCGGTGGCGCAGAAGATGATCTACCGCTACAAGAAACAGGGGTACAAGCTTGCAATCCGCGACTTCGAATTCTCCCCGCGCTATTTCAGCATCATGGATGCGGTGGATTATGTCAAGGTTAATTTCGGCAGGGTCGGCAACGGCCTGCTCTCCGAATCCTCGCTGAAAAACGTTGTGGATATCGCGCACAGTTTCGGCAAAAAGGTAATTGCCTACCAGGTGAATTCCCCCGTGGCCCGCGACCTCGCGCAGGAGCTGGGGTGCGATTTTACACAGGGCACCTGCGTTGCCGAGCAGACCACCTCCAAGGTCCACCGGGTCGACCATATGCAGAGCAACTTCTTCCAGCTGATGGTTGCCGTCGCGCGCGATGAGCCGGACGTGGAGGAGATCACCCAGATCATCTCCCGCGATGTCGCGCTTGCTTTCTCGCTCATGAAGCTGGTCAATTCGGCTTATTTCGCCCTGCGCAACCGCGCGAAGTCGATCCAGCAGGCGCTGGTCATCCTCGGCATCGGCCAGCTCAAGCAGTGGATTTATCTGCTCTCGTTCAAGCAGGAGAATGGCGGCACCTCCGAGGAGCTGATCAAGACCTCGTTCCTGCGGGCGACCTTCTGCCAGGAGCTTGCCAAGCATCTCGAAAACTTCCCGATCTCTTCCTCCGAGGCGTATATGCTCGGCATGTTCTCCACCCTTGACCAGCTCATGGAGCTGCCGCTTGATATGGTGCTCGCCGAGCTGCCTGTGGCGCAGGAGATCAAGGATGCACTGCTGACCAAGGAGGGGAAATGCGGCTACCTCTACCAGCTCGTGCTCTGCTACGAAAGCGCCGATTGGAGCCAGATGACCCGTTTTGCCGAGCTGCTCGGCCTGCCGATGAATATCATCACCCAGATCTATTTCGATTCGGTCGAGAGCGTCAACGCAATCTGGGCCAGCCTGCTCAAACCCGGCCAGGCCGAAACCGAGCAGGCCGCCGAGGCGCTTGAGGAAGAGATGGCCTCCAAGCAATAACAAAAAGTAGGATTTTCCTCTTGGTTTCTGTACGTAATGCCTGTCTTTCAACCCATTTATGTTTAAAAATTTCATTTTTTTGCACAAACCCCTTGCATTTTACAGGAAAATGGCGATAATTAAATAATAGCCGAGATATGCGGGGGATGTGACGGTCATCCTTTTGCAAGTGGGAATCTTTTTCAGCCAGAGGAGGAGTTTGTTTTGTTCAAGAATATGAAAATCAGGACCAAAATCCTGACCGGTTTCGGAACGGCGATTATCATGTACATCATTTCGATTATCATCGGCGTGGGCAGCTTGATCAGCGTGGCCGACGCGCTTGATCGGTTCTATCATAATCCGTACCCGATGGTCAAGGCCGCTTCGGATTGCCAGACGGTCACCAAAGAGGTTCAGCTCAACGTTTACCGCGCGTTCGTTGCGGAAACCCCCGAGCGGCTCCAAAGCGCGCTGAGCGCGATCGAGGCGCAGAAGAGCACGCGCGATGAGTCGCTCGCCGAGCTGCGCGCTACGCATGTGGGAGAGCAGCAGCTTCTGCTCGCGGTGGAAAATTCCATCGCCGCAACCGCTGCCCCGCGCGATCGCGCCATCGAGCTGATCAAGGCGGGCAAGAAGGAGGAAGCGCTCTCCGCGATCCAGAACGACTACCGCACCTCCTGCGATACCTTCCAGGAGGATCTCGACGCCCTGATCGCTTACGGCGACCAGATGGCGGTCACTTTCTACGAGGACGGGGTCAAAATCCGCAATTTCTGTGTCCTGCTCTTCTCGATCCTCTCGGTCGTGAGCGTGGCAATCATGATGTTCCTGACCGTGAATATCTCCAAGAGCCTGACCCGCCCGATCATCGAGCTGGAAGGCGCGATAAATAAGCTGTCCAAGGGCGACCTGAAAGCGGTGGTGACCTATCAGTCGCGCGACGAGCTGGGGCAGCTCGCAGACAGCCTGCGCACGGTCCTGAACACCCTGTCTTCGTATGTCTCCGACATCAGCAGCAAGCTGGGGATGGTCGCGGGCGGCAACCTCAACACCACGATGGATATGGAATATGCGGGCGATTTCGCACCGATCCGCACCTCCTGCAACCAGATCATCGATTCGCTGAATAATACCCTCGGGCAGATCAACCAGTCGGCCGAGCAGGTCGCAAGCGGCTCCGAGCAGGTTTCGAGCGGCGCGCAGGCGCTCTCCCAGGGCGCAACTCAGCAGGCAAGCTCGGTGGAAGAGCTCGCCGCTACCATCAACGAGCTTTCCGGGCAGGTTACCAATACCGCCGGCAATGCCCGGGAGGTCAACAGCCTTGTGGCTTCTACCCGTGATGCAATCGACGGCTGCAACCATCAGATGGGCGACATGATGCAGGCGATGCAGAAGATCAATACCAGTTCTTCCGAGATCGGCAAGATCATCAAGACGATCGAAGATATCGCGTTCCAGACAAACATCCTCGCGCTGAATGCGGCTGTTGAGGCGGCGCGTGCAGGCGCGGCGGGCAAGGGATTTGCGGTTGTAGCGGATGAGGTGCGTAACCTCGCGAGCAAGTCCGCGGAGGCGGCCAAGAACACCACCACCCTGATCGAAGGCTCGCTCAAGGCGGTCGAGGAAGGCAACGAGTTCTCGAGCGCGACCCAGCAGTCGCTGCTGGAGGTGGTCGAGCATACCGAGCAGGTCGCTGAGGCGATGGGCAAGATCACCAAGGCTTCGGATGACCAGGCCGAGGCGATCAAACAGGTCACGGTCGGCATCGATCAGATTTCCGCGGTTGTCCAGACCAACTCCGCTACCGCCGAGCAATCTGCCGCGGCAAGCGAGGAGCTTTCCAGCCAGGCGAATGTCCTCAAAGGGCTGGTTGGGCAGTTCACGATTAAGGGCGGATCCGCCGCAGGCGGCAATCTCTCTTATCAGTATGTTCCCGACAGCTTAGAATTCGACGATTCCAAATATTAAACCGTCTTTCACCCGGGTGGGGCGATCCCATCCGGGCCGGGAACCGCTCTGAAACCGTCCGGACCGGTTCCCTTTGCTAAAGGTGGCGGGGCCGGTGGCTGAGTTCCCGGCAGAGATAGAACAGATTTATGGAATAGCATGTGTCATACGTTTATTTAACCATGCCCGACATAGACTATGTCGGGGGACGCATCTTTCCGCCGCGTCCCCTAATCCTCCTTAGTGGGATCTTTTGTGTTTATTTTTTATCATTTTGTTGCCTGTAACCTGGCTGAAAAATTTTCCTTAAAAATTTTGTGCATATCGCTTGTTTTTTTTTTTTTCCTGCCGAAAAGGGAAATGTAGATATTAATTGCGGTAGAGTTCCTTTTGGGATC
The DNA here is from genome assembly GCA_021770005.1 of Anaerotruncus sp. Lineage (GTDB taxonomy): Bacteria > Bacillota > Clostridia > Oscillospirales > Ruminococcaceae > Anaerotruncus. The sequence continues at coordinate 13,051 of JAETRV010000028.1, forward strand.
CCTGCTAATTTTAAAACTCTAAGGAGGCGTTTTCCGGTGTTCAAAAATCTAAAGGTCAGGACAAAGATTCTGACCGGGTTCGGGATTGTGATGATCCTCTATATCATTGCAGTCATCTCAAGTATGGTAGGTCTGTCGAGCGTTTCGGATGGCTTGGAGAATTTCTACTATCAACCTTATCCATTAGTTCAGCGCGCGCTGAAAGCACAGGCAATTACCAAGGAAATCCAGCTTGACATGTACCGCGCATACGCAAGCAAGGACAACGTCACCATGCAGCATTACTTAGACGCGGCTGCAAAAGAGGCCGAAAACATGGTTGCCAACCTCAACGAGCTCCGGAACTCTTATGTAGGCGACCCCAGCCTTTTGGCCAAGGTGGAGGAGACCTCTTTGGTCACCACCAATACCCGCAACAAGCTCCGGGAGATGATGGGCACCGAAAGCAAGGATGTTATCCTTGCGATGATCCAGGGGGATTACCGGACCGCCTGTTCCAACTACCAGACTGCGCTTGACGAGCTGATTGCGGGGACCAGTACGGTTGCGGATTCGTTCTATAACAGCGGGCGTGTCACCAAGACCTATTGTATGGCAATTCTCTCTGTGTTGGCGGGCGTGAGCCTTGTGCTGACTCTCCTGCTCACGGCCACCATCTCCCGCAACCTCACCCGCCCGATCATCGAGCTGGAAACGGCTGTCAAACAGATGGCCAAGGGCGATCTTCACGGGGTAATCACCTATCAGTCGAAGGACGAGCTTGGCGAATTGGCAGAAAACCTGCGGTTTGTTTTGGCGACCCTTTCGGATTATATCAAGCATATCAGCAGCAAGCTCAAGATGATGGCGGACGGCAACCTCAACACCGATATGGATATGGAGTATCTTGGTGATTTTGCCTCGATCCGCACCTCGGGCAACCAGATCATCGATTCGCTGAATAATACCCTCGGGCAGATCAACCAGTCGGCGGAACAGGTTTCGAGTGGCTCCGAGCAGGTCTCGAGCGGCGCACAGGCGCTCTCCCAGGGCGCAACCGAGCAGGCAAGCTCGGTGGAAGAGCTTGCCGCTACCATCAACGAGCTTTCCGGGCAGGTTACCAACACCGCCAGCAATGCCGACGAGGTCAACGAGCTGGTCGATTCGACCCGCGACGCGATCGACGGCTGCAACCGCCAGATGGGCGACATGATGCAGGCGATGCAGAAGATCAATACCAGTTCTTCCGAGATCGGCAAGATCATCAAGACGATCGAAGATATCGCGTTCCAGACAAATATCCTCGCGCTGAATGCGGCTGTTGAGGCGGCGCGTGCAGGCGCGGCGGGCAAGGGATTTGCGGTTGTAGCGGATGAGGTGCGTAACCTCGCGAGCAAGTCCGCAGAGGCGGCCAAGAACACCACCACCCTGATCGAAGGCTCGCTCAAGGCGGTTGAGGAAGGCAACCATCTCTCCAATGCGACCCAGCAGTCGCTGCTGCAGGTGGTGGGACATGCCGAGCAGATCGCTGAGTCGATGGGCAAGATCACCAAGGCAACCAGCGACCAGGCCGAAGCGATCCAGCAGATCACCCTTGGGATCGACCAGATTTCCGCGGTTGTCCAGACCAACTCCGCTACCGCCGAGCAATCTGCCGCGGCAAGCGAGGAGCTTTCCAGCCAGGCAAACATGCTCAAAGGGTTGGTTGGACAGTTCAACCTCAAGGGCAGCAGTGCAGGCGGTTCCTCCAGTCTCTCTTATTCCTACGTCCCTGACAGTCTTGATTTCGACGATTCCAAGTATTGAGAATCGTTTGCAATTCAACACTGTAGGTTTTCTACTCTCTTCCCACAGGGCCGTTTCCCACATGGTTCCTGTGGGGAGAGATCCCATTTTTCCTCAAACCTCTCCTCAAAAAACAATCCCCCGGTCGGCTGCGCGGCGTTTGCCATGCGGCGTTCCGGGGGATTGTTTTGTTTGTGCAGCGGTACAGCAGGTTCCCTCTTTAAATAAGAATGCCGCCTATCGGCGGCAGGGGATGCGGGGAATCCGCCCCCGCGCGGCGGGTGCCTTTTCGGATGCACGAAAAGGCACCAAAAGTGCATTTAAGGGGCAAGCCCCTTAAAAATCCCCGCGCCCCCAGGCAAAGCGCCCATGCTCAAGGCTGATTTGCACCATTAGGTGCCCCCAGACAACCGAATCTACATAGATTACGGAAAACCGATCGAGCACCGACGTAGAGGCGTTTTGCTTCTAGCCTGGGTCGGGTGGGTGAGGTTTGTCTGTTCAAAAAAATAGGTCGAGGCGAGTGCTGCGCAGCTGCACAAAATCTATTCCGCGGATGTTGGCTTCGGACGCAGCACCTGCACCGCCCGATGACAGTTGCGCACCTCGACTTCTCGCAGGCTCCCGCCGTATTCGCCGTCGAGCGTCCAGGGGACCTCCTCCTCCGCTTCAAAGGTCAGGTGTGAAGTGCGCAGGCTTACCAGGTATTCCGAATCCAATTCCTGTTGCAGGATCGCCCGGAGCAGTGCCCGGGTCTGGGTGAGGTCCTCCGGGCTTCGCACCAAAAGCACCTCGAGAAGCCCGTCGTTCATCGAGATTGCAAACTCCTCGTTCAACCGGAACCCGCCGACCGAGATCGCGTTGCTCGCCATCCCGAAGAGGAACTCCCCCTCGATCTGCCCGCCATCGTGGGTGATTTTCATCCGGTAGGTCTTGATCGTCGGCAGCCGCCGGATCCCTTCGAGGATATAGGCCGCGCGGCCCAGACGGTGCTTGGATTCCTGGGGGGTCTGGTAAGAGACGTCGGTAAACGCGCCGAATGCCGCAATATAGGTGAAATAGCGTCCGCCAAAACTGCCCACGTCACAGGGGAAGGGGACCCCCTCGACGATTGCCCGCGCTGCCTCGGGGATGTTTTTGGAAAGCCCCAGGCTATAGGCGAAGTCGTTTACCGTCCCCGCCGGGATGTACCCCAGCAGCGGGCGCGGGTCACACTGCATCAACCCCGAGACGGTCTCGTTCAATGTCCCGTCCCCGCCGCAGCAGACCACAAGGTCGAATTCCCCCGCCCGCGTTTCCAGCAGCCCGGGAATTTCCATCGGCCGTTGGGTTGTCCGGACGGTCGGCTCCCAGCCCGCTTTCACAAACAGGTCGATCGCTTCGAGCGCATGGGTTTTGATCTCCGCGCGGCCCGCGTATGGGTTGATTAAAAAAAGCAGTTTTTTCATGTTCCCTTCTCCTTTCGGGCGGATGTCGTTTTTGAGGATGGGTTTTTCTCATTTTGGTGGCTACCACCGGTCTCCTGCTCGTGATCAAGTCTTGATCAAACAGAAATAACCGCTCGTCCTTGCAAGTGAGCGGTTATTTCTTTATCGCAATAACTGAACGGGGACATTGACCGCTTGGCGGCAGTATCCCTTTTCTATATTATAGAATAGTTTCACAGGCTTTGTCAAGAGATGTATGGGCGCATGTTGTTTTTGTGCAGCTGCGCGGCACCTTGCTTTTTTATTAAATGTGCCGCGATGCGGCGCGGGATGCCCGGTCCCGTCCGGGCGGACGGCTTGTTTTTTGCTTGTGCAAAAAGCAAGATAAAAAGCACACATAAGAGGGGTGGAACCCCTCTTATGGATCTCCCCTCGCCCCCAGACAAAGCGCCCATGCTCAAGGCTGATTTGCACCCTATTTCGCCCCCAAGTACCGAAGCCGCACAGAGTGCAGGAAATAGACGAGACACCCAGCCCCGGAAGGGAGGGGCACACGGGGAGGGGTCGCTGACCCCTAACCCGTGAGGCGCATCCTGCCCGCGCGTCGCGCGCAAGCGCGCTTCGGCGCAGCCGAGGAGCGACGGGCGTTGTTTTGGTCGGGAACCCAAAACAACATGCGCCGTATACCGTAACGATCCGGATAAAAGGCAGAAACCGCCACCCTGGCCGGTGACGGTTTCTTCTTTTTTTAAGAAACACTCATTGCTGGGCCAACCGCTTGTCGCAGCGCCCTTCTGTTTTTATTATATCGTTAAATCCCGATGCTGTCAAGCGTCCTTTTTCTTGACCGGACAGCACTCCTATGGTAAAATAAACATAAGGTGTTGCCACATACGGTTGCAGGCGGTTGGCCCCCGAATGAAACGGGGGAACCCCCGTTTCGGAAGAAAGGGGGGATTGCTATGGTTACATATTCGGAACTGTTCCAGTTCTGCTTAGTAATCTTGAGCGTTGTTGCTCTTGTTTTAGATGCAGCAAAAAAGAAATAACCGCCACCCCGACAAAGTGATGCGGTTATTCCAACAATCACAAAGGGGCTAACCGTCTGCCGGCAGCACCTTTCTTTATTTCTATTATATCGTTAAATCCGGGCGCTGTCAAGCGTCCTTTTTTATTGTAATAGGGCCATGTGTTTCTTCCCATGTTTCAATATGCTGAATAATGAGTTGTTCGATTTCTTTGTTGGCCGACCGACCAGAGCGGTTTGCAATGTATTTCAGCTTATCCATGATTTCTGCCGAGATGCGTAAGGCATAATGCGGAAACTTTGACGGCATATGAAAGCCTCCTAAAAATATTTTTAAAAAACCATTGACAACAAAGTGACAACACCTTATAATTATAGGCAACAAAGTGACAACACCTAGGGAATAAACTCATTTCAAATGATATAAAAAGGATGACCAGAATGCATGAAGTTTTGAGATACACTTTACGGGTAGATCGGCTGTTATTTCAAAAATTTCGCTATATTGCAGAAAGCAGAGGTCGCTCCGCCAATAAAGAGATCGAACAATATCTGAAAAAGCGGGTCGCCGAATACGAAAGAGAATTTGGGAAAATTTCCATACAATCAAATCTACCTTAATGCAGTTGCAGATGAATAGCCTCCACTTTTTTATTCTACTATGGTCACGCGCCTCAGTCAATCAAAAAGGAGGCGATTTTCCCCTCCGGGTTTCACAATCCGGAGAGATCGGGCAGTGTGTGGTGGGGTTTTTGCGGCACAGCCCGGGTCGAGTGGGCAAGGCTTGTCTGGCCAAAAAAACAGGTGGGGGCAGGCTCTGACATGAGCGTCGTTTCCGCCCTGCCTGAGGTGGGCCGGATTCCGGGGGATCCATAAGGGGGTCTCCCCCTTATGTGCACTTTTGGTTCCTTTTCGTGCATCCGAAAAGGAACCCGCCGCGCGGGGGCGGATACCCCGCATCCCCGTGCCGCCAGCGGCACACTTCTTAAAAAAGCAACGTGCTGCGCAGCTGCACAAATCACATATGCAGGCGTTTTTGCAGCTCGTCCTGGGTTTTGCGCCCAGCAAACGAGAAGAGCGCGGCGAAGAGGAGGACGCTGACCACGATGCAGATGACCGAGGGATAGTAGACGCTGACCCAACCACAGAGGATGAAGACCAGCGGGACAATCCCGAACAGGCCATCCAGGAGCATATAGACGAGGAACTCCTCGCTTTTCATATGCATGATCCGGGCGAGCAGGAGCAGGCCGAGCATAGCGATCACGCAAAAGCCGGGGATGGCGTAGGTGACCGACCAGCCGCGCCAGCGGGTGAGGAAATCCCAAAGCAAAGAGATCATCGAGAGCCAGAACACCTGCCAGAGGATATTTTTAGGCAGGTTGTGGCGGCGGCGGACCGCGCTCGAGATGCTCACCCAGGTGCAGCCGATGCCCGCGAGGACGAGCACCGACCACCACCGGTGGGGGGTGAACAGGAAATTGCAGGCCACGCAGATGACCCCCGCGGCGATCGAGAGGAAGATAAAGATGCGGATGACCAGATGGTGCTGCCGGTAGACGGTGGGCACCACCGGGAATACCTCAGCCTCCGGATCGCCGCCCGGCGAAAGCTGCCCCTGGCAGAGCGGGCACCGCCTCCGGTCTCCCGGGATTTCCACCCGGCATTTATCACAATATGGCATGGTTATTCCTCCTCCGGCTGGTTGGAATGGATGGTCAGCCCGACCCCGAGTTCCCCCAGCGACCGGAAAAACCGTTTATATAGGTCGGCGCTCACCAGTGGCGAGGTGCAGCTCACCATCATCCGGTCCCCGAACGAGCAGGCGCAGACCTGCAACCGGTTGGTGCTGTTGAACACGTCGAACAGCCGGATATACCGGCAAAGCTCGTCGGGCATCTCGATCCGCCCCAGGTTGGAGAGCGCGCCGGTCACCCCGCGTTTGGAGACCCGGTCCGCAATCCGCAGGCTGAAATCCTTGAACGCCAGCGGCACCAGCCGGGTCAACATGTTATGCTCGAGCGCCGAGAGCTGCTGCATCCGCCCGGCCAGGCGTTCGGGCGTCAGCTCGGCGGCCATCCCGGCGGTCAGGCTTTGGAGCACCTCGTCAAAATCCGCGTCCGGCCCCTGGAACCGGTAGCTGATGTTCACGATCCCGAAAAAGTTTCGCGCCGATTCGGATGAGAAATATTTGCGCAGATTGACCGGAATGGTCAGCACCACCGGCCGCCGCCGTTCCCGGACGGTCATTTCCTCATTGACCGCGCAGAACAGCAGCCCCGCCAACAGTCCGGTCACCGTGACCCCACGCGCCCGCGCGCACCCGACCACCTCTTTGGCCGAACATTCCGCCTCGAGCACCCGCAGACGGTATTCGGGCAGGCGCGCGCCGGTGAGATGGTGGGCGCGCACCGGCTTCTGCGGTGCCGGCGGGCTGGACGCCGCGTGGTCGCTGTAGTACCGCCGGAAGCTGTCGTCCGAGGCCTGCCCGGTCGAGGCGTCGTAGTCGAACGGGGGCAGCCCGTCCGGGAACTCGTCCCGGTGCCGGATGGTCAGGTAGTGGTAGACCAGCATCCGCAGAAATTGCAGGGCGCCCGTCCCGTCGGTGAGCGCGTGGTAGACCTCAAACCCGATCCGACGCCGGTAGTAGAACACCCGGAAGAGCAGGCCCCGGCGGGTGGGGTCGTAGAGCGGCGCACAGGGCGGCAGGTGCTCCTCCTCCACCCGCGCTTGCAGGCTGGAATGGTCCAGATAATACCAGAACAGCCCCCGCCGCAGCACCGACCGCAGATGGGGGAAGGATTCGAGGGTGAGGTCAAGCGCCGATTGGAGCGCCTCGGGGTCCACCTGCTCATACAGCTCACAGGAAAACCGGAACACCTTGGGGTCAGAACGGTCGCTGGTGGGCGGGAAGATCTTCGCCGCGTTATCCAGCCGGCTCCATCCGGTCGCTTTGCGCCCGCTCATTCCGCTCCCTCCCGGTCCCGTAAAAACAGGTTGATCCATTCGTACAGCCGCCCCACCTGCGCAAACTGCGGGGGCAGCGCCAAAAACCCATGCAGGGCGTCGGGCATCCGATGGCAGACCACGTCCACCCCCGCTTCGGCCAGGCGCGCCGCATATTCCTCCCCCTCGTCCCGCAAGGGGTCGTACTGGGCGGTGACCACCAGCGTTTCGGGCAGCCCGGCAAACTCCTTGGCCAGCAGCGGCGCAAAATAGGGGTTTTGCAGGTCGGCCGGGGAGCTGCGGTAGAGCGCCATATAGTCGCAAATCCGCTTGGAGGTCAGCAGGTAGTCGGTCCCGTTTTCGGTGACCGACCGGAACGGCGAGCGTTCGGTATGGTCGTTCCAGGTGGCGGGGTAGACCAAAATCTGCCGCGCGGGCAAAAATTCCCCGCGGTCCCGCGCCATCAGCGAGACCGCCGCCGCGAGGTTGCCGCCCGCGCTGTCGCCGATCAGGGTGATCCGCCGGGGGTCCACCCCAAACAGCCGCGGCGCATCCAGGAACATCTCCCGCGTGACCGCGTAACAGTCCTCCAGCCCTTGCGGGAACCGGTGCTCGGGCGCGAGCCGGTAGTCCACCGAGACCACCAAATGCCCGGTCGCCTGGGCCATGTGGCAGCAGACCTTGTTGTAGCTATCGATGTTGCCGGTCACCCAGCCGCCCCCGTGGAAAAAGAGCAGAATCCGGTCATCCGTCCCGCCCCCCGAGGCGAACAGCCGCACCGGGATCTCATGGTCCCCGCACGCGACAGTATGGTCCCAGGTCTCGTAGAGCGGGCTGATCTTTTTCCCAACCGCCGCGTCGATCTGCCGCTTGAGCGGGTAGCTTTTTTTGATGTCTATATCCGGGTAGGACAGCGCCTTGAGCGCCGCCCGCATGGCTTTACTGATTGCGATGGAAATCCTCTCCTGTCTCTGGTAAAAACGGTCGATATGTTGTATAATAAAGATAATCTGCACCGAATGTGAGTGCTTCCGCCCACACACAACGGCTTCTTTTTGATAGGTGTGCCGCGATGCGGCACGATGATGCGGGGTCCCGCCCCCGCACGGCGGGTTCCTTTTCGGATGCACGAAAAGGAACCAAAAGTGCATTTAAGGGGCATTGCCCCTTAAAGAACCCCACGCCCCCAGGCAAAGCGCTCATGCTCAAGGCTGACTTGCACCCTCTTCCGCCCCCAGGCAACCGAATCTACATAGATTGCAGAAAACGGATAAAGCACCCAGCCCCGGAAGGGAGGGGCACACGGGGAGGGGGCGCTGCCCCCTAGCCCGTGAGGCAGCCCGCAGGGTCGTCGCGGCGCATGCCGCGCTTCGGGCCAGAGGCCCGAGAAGACCCGAGGAAGGCGCTTTGCGCCTGGACGGCTGGCCAGGCGCCAGCCGTCCGCTGTCCATTATACCATAGTGTAATGGGAAATAAATGAACTTGAAGTTAAACCGCAAAAAATCCGCAAAAATTCCGCACTGATTACATATAAATCTGATAAGATCATCTTTCCCTGCCCGGATGGGGGTTGCCCGTCCGAAAGCCCGCGATCAAACCGGACAGGTTTCGGCAGGCGAAAAAACGGTGCGCATACAGGAGGTATCTGCCATGCAACAAAAACCAAAGCCCACATTCCCGGGCAGGGGATGCAAGCGGCTGATCCCGCTTTTTCTGGCGGGGGCGCTGGCGCTGCTGCCGCTGGCCGTCTCTGCGGAGGAGGCCGGTTATTGGGAGCGGATCGCCCATGTGATTGCCGCGATGGATAACGGCGGCGAAAACGAGGTGCTCGCCCAGATCGAGCCGGGGGAAGGGGTCCCGTCGGTGATCCTACAGGTGCTGCAAAACCGGGATGTCACCCTTGTCATCCTCTGCGACGGCAAACGGCTGCGGATCAACGGGAAGCAGATGTATCCGGTTTCGGGCGGCCAAGGCTCCTACTCCTGGGAAGACCTCTCCACCACCTATGCCACACCGCCCAGCCCGGGGGAAGTTTCGTCCGAGCCCCCGCTCGAGCCGTCCGCGCTCGAGTCCTCGGACCCGGAATCCGAGCCGGAACCTTCGGACGCCGCATCCACCGGCGCAATCCTCTCCCATGAGCTGCCCCCGCGCGAGGAATCGTCCATACCGGTTGCGAGCGTGCCGCCCGAACAGGAACTCCCCTCCGAACCCTCGTCCGAACAGGAGGAATACCTCCCCGTCTCGGCCCGCACCGAACTCCACCGCCCGGTCTATCCGCTGGTGATTGCGGGCGGGGTCATCCTCGTTGCGGCGGCGGGCGGCGGCGCGGCGATCTATTTCGGCATCCTGCGCGACCGTCTCCGCAAAAAACAGGACGACCCCTCGGAGGCGTCTGAAGCGGAGGGGGAAGGGGAGGACGCGGACTCCGGGGAGCCCAAGCAGCCCGAGCAAACCGCCCCTTCCGCCTCTGCGGAAAAAGCGGAGAAACCGGCGCCGGCTGCCGCAGAATAAAGGTGCGCGGCGTTTTGGGGTCCAGACCAAAACGCCATTCTGCTCGCGGCCTTCTCGCGCAAGCGCGAAGCGCGGCCTATGCCGCGACAGCCGCTCGGCGCACCTCACAAGAGGGGCGGCAGTGCCCCCCTCTTGTGAGAACTCCCCCTCCGGGCTGGGTGGTTCGTCTGTTTCCTGCACTCTACGCGGCTTCGGCGCCTGGGGGCGAAATAGGGTGCAAGTCAGCCTTGAGCATGAGCGCTTCGCCTGGGGGCGCGGGGGGATACATAAGGGGGTTCCCCCTTATGTGTGCTTTTTATCTTGCTTTTTGCACAAGCAAAAAACAAGCCGCCCGTCCGTGCGGGAACGGACACCCTGTGCCGCTTGCGGCACACTTCAACAACATGCGCCCTGGGGCGAAACATCTGCTGTTAGAAAGCGAGTTGTGGAGATGGAAAAAACAGCACTGGTACTGGCGGGCGGCGGGAGCCGCGGCGCTTATGAAATCGGGGTCTGGCGGGCGCTCACCGAGCTGGATGAGCGGTTCCAGATGGTCACCGGCAGTTCGGTCGGCGCGATCAATGGGGCAGTGGTGGCCCAGGGCGATTTTGAGCTTGCCGAACGGATGTGGAAAGAGCTGGAGACCTCCCAGATCTTCGACCTGCCGCTCGACGAAACCCTCCCGCAAAAGCAGAAACAGCGCGCAGCGATGCGGCTGTTCGGGCTTGCCGCAGTGCGCGAGGGCGGCGCGGGCACCAATGCGCTGGCTGGCCTGCTGGCACAATATCTGGACGAGGAAAAAGTCCGCCGCTCCCCGATTGATTTCGGGGTAATCGCGGTCGAGCTGGGCAGCATGAGGCCGGTCTACCGCTGGAAAGAAGAAATCCCGCCCGGCAGGCTCGCGGATTATCTGATCGCGTCCTCGTCCCTCTTCCCGGCGGTGCGCCCACACGAGATCGACGGAAAAAAATATATCGACGGCGGCTTCGGGGACAATATGCCGGTGCAGATGGCCGCCGAACGGGGCGCGCGGCGGATCATCGCGGTCAAGATGGACGCGCCGGGCATCCTGCGCGAGGCGCTCCCCGAGGATTGCGAACTGCGCCTCATCCGCCCCTATTGGGACTTGGGCGCGCTGCTGGTGTTCGATCCGCGTTCGGCGCGGCAAAATCTGCGGCTGGGCTATCTGGATACCATGCGCTCGTATGAGGTGTTCGATGGGCACGCCTATGCCTTTGTCAAGGGCGTCCTCTCGGAGGAGGTGCAGCGGTATTATGGGCAGTTTTACGCCCAGATGGACCTCTTAGGGTTCCGCAATGTGCGCCGCCGGTTTTTGCAGTCGGCGGCCTACGCCGCGGTGACCCGGCAGGTCTACCGGCGCAGTTCCCGCAAAACCCCGGTGCGGGCGTTCGCCCTCGATGGGATCGAATCCGCCGCCGAGCTGCTCGGCCTGGACCCCTGTGTCCTCTATTCCGCCGGCCGGCTGCATGAACGGCTGTCCGAGGCGATGCAGGAGGTCGAGCTGCCGGCGTCCCTCTCTGGGGCAGGGGAGACCGGCCCGCTCGGGCTTCCGGCCCTCACTGGCGCCCTCAAGCTCGCTGACCGCCCCTGCCGGCTGCGGTTCCTCGCCCGCACCATCCGCTCTGCCCTCGACCGCGCCGAACCGGTCAACCTGCTGCCGGTCGCCGCGCTCCTCCCCGGCGAATTTTCGGCCGCGCTCTATCTGGCCTTCGCCCGCATCCTTTAAAGGACGTGCGGCAGCGTCCCCCTCTTGTGGGAACTCCCCCCTGGCAGCGTCCGTTTGGCCCCAGACCAAACGGACAGGCGCACGCGCCTTCCTCGGGTCTTCTCGGGCCTATGGCCCGAAGCGCGGCATCCGCCGCGACGACCCTGCGGGCTGCATCTCGGCCTAAGAGCCGCCTGCGGCGGTTGGCCTCGAAACGCTCGCTGCGGCTCGCAGTCGCGGGCTAGGGGGCAGCGCCCCCTCCCCGTGTGCCCCTCCCTTCCGGGGCTGGGTGCTTTGTCTGTCCCCCTATTCTGCATGGCTTCGGCCTTTGGGGGCGAAATAGGGTGCAAGTCAGCCTTGAGCATGAGCGCTTTGTCTGGGGGCGAGGGGTTCTTTAAGGGGCATCGCCCCTTAAATGCACTTTTGGTTCCTTTTCGTGCATTCGAAAAGGGACCCGCCGCGCGGGGGCGGATTCCCCGCATCCCCTGCCGCCAGACGGCGGCATTCCTATTTCATTGCTTGACAGCGCCCGGATTGTGGGATATAATAGAAACAAGGAAAGGTGCTACCGGCAGACGGTCAGCCCCCTTGTGAATATGGAAATAACCGCATCACTTTAGGGCAGTGGCGGTTATTTCTTTTTTGTTGCGTCTAAAACAAGAGCAACAACGCCCAGAATTACCAGACAGAACTGGAACAGTTCCGAATATGTAACCATAAGCATCTCCCCCTTTCTTCCGAAACGGGGGATTCCCCCGTTCAGATCGGGGGCCAACCGCCTGCAACCGTATGTGGTAGCACCTTGTCCTTATTCTACCATGAAATGGCTTTCCAGTCAATTCGATTTCTCCTGCTTGCCAAAATGGGCGGCGGTGTATCGTCCGTAAAAAACACGAAAGGGGAGCGGGGGCGCTTCCTTTTTTTCGTCTGTGAAAAAAAGTTGTCCCCGTTTGCGGGGAAAAAAGGTTATTTTATTAGAAAATCACAGCACCCCATGCAGTAATTTCCTCTTTGGCGCACACTATATGAACACAGAGAGGACAAAAACAGATCACAGAAGAAGGAGCGTTGAACGATGAAAAAGAGATTTGCAGCCGCATTCCTGGCATTGATGATGACCGTTTCGAGCAATCTGACCGCTTTCGCCGCAAACCAGTCCGAGAAGGATATTCAGACTTTGGGCGGCCCGCCGATTTCGGAGGAGGGGATCCTGTACCGCTCGGATGATGCGGTCGTGCCCAACCAGACCGTCTATTTCCTACTGCCCGACAATGTGGGCGACTACCTCAAGGACGAGGATAATTTCCGGATGACCGTCCGCAAGGAGAAAAACGGCAAGCTGGTCAAATCGGTCAAGCTAGTCGAGAAGGTCCTCACCAAGGATAAGAGCGTCAAATACCAGGTCCGGACCCGCAAAGAGAATGGCGTTTGGAAATTTGAGGATGTCTATGGATATGCCCGCAACACCTATATCGCGGTCGACCTCAACGAGCTGCTCGACGACGAGGAGTACAAGGTATCGATCCGGCTGAACTTCTCCGCCCGCCGCAGCATCCCCGAGATGTACTACGGCCACTCTGCGGTGACCGCTAAAGCCGAAAGCAAAAAGGCCACCTTCACCACCGCGATGTCGCAGGGGGACCGTCTGCCGATCGACGTGGAATTCTTCGTCAAGAACCGGGAGGACAGGGGGGACGCGAGTGTTTCCCTCGGTCTGAACCAGGGCAAAACGGTCAAGCCGATTGCCAACGAGACCAATGAGATCCTATTCGAGGGCGAGGACGTGATTGCCAGCGTGGTCTTTAACGTGAGCAGCAACCCCGACAGTTTCTATGCCAAGATGAGCACCAAATGGAGCGGGGAACTGCTCCGGAAGTTCCGGAATACCGACGCGGTCATCCGGGTGTTCACCCCCGCGACCATCGACTCGACCAGCCGCGCCACCCTGCGTCTCTACAACCCCTTCTACGAGGATGACGATATCCAGCCTGGGGACTGCTATATCTATAACGTGAGTTCCAGCGGCAAGATCACCGATGTGTCCAACCAGTTCTCCTACGACAGCAGCGAGGATGCTTTCGTCACCCGTACCCGCACCCTCAGCACCTGGATCATCTCGCCGGTCGAGGTGAAGCTCTAAAGTCAGCAGACGTTTGGCGCCTGACCAAACGTCTGGGCGCTCGCGCCCTCCTCGGGTCTTCTCGGGCCTATGGCCCGAAGCGCGGCGTCTGCCGCGACGACCCTGCGGGCTGCATCTCGGCCTAAGAGCCGCCTGCGGCGGTTGGCCTCGAAACGCTCGCTGCGGCTCGCAGTCACGGGCTAGGGGTCGGCGACCCCTCCCCGTGTGCCCCTCCCTTCCGGGCTGCGTGCTCCGTCTGTTTCCCGCAATCTATGTAGATTCGGCGCTTGGGGGCGAAAGAAGGTGCAAGTCAGCCTTGAGCATGAGCGCTTTGCCTGGGGGCGAGGGGGTTCTTTAAGGGGCTTGCCCCTTAAATGCACTTTTGGTTCCTTTTCGTGCATCCGAAAAGGAACTCGGCGCGCGGGGCCGAATTCCCCGCATCCTCGTGCCGCCGCAAGGCGGCACTCTTATTAAAAAGGCAAGGTACTTCGCAGATGGACAAACCAAAAAACCCATTCCGCTGGTCAAGCGACAACAAACGTTATCACACCTACCATTATTATCTGACCCAGCGGTTTGGCGGGAAGGTCTCGCGGGTCAGCCTAAACGCGGGAATGTCCTGCCCAAACCTCGACGGCACCAAGGGGGTCGGGGGCTGCATCTACTGCTCGCCCACCGGAAGCGGGGAGTTTGCCGGGGACCCGCGGGAACAGATTTCCACGCAGTTTGCGCAGATTGCCGCGCGGATGGGGAACAAGTGGGACACCCAAAAGCACATTGCTTATCTACAGGCCCGCACCAATACCTATGCACCGGTCGAGCGTCTGCGGGAGATTTATGAGCAGGCGCTCGGGTGTCCGGGGGTGGTAGGGCTTGCGATTGCAACCCGTCCCGACTGCCTGCCTGAATCGGTCTGCGATCTGCTCGCAGAGTTTGCCGGACGCACCTATCTGACCGTCGAGCTGGGGCTTCAGACCGCCAATGACCGGACCGGCGCGGCCCTCAACCGGTGCTATGGGTTTTCCGATTTCCTGGACGGGTATGCCCGGTTACATGCGCGCGGCATTTTGGTCGGGGTGCATATCATCAACGGCCTGCCGGGGGAGTCCCACGAGGTCATGCTCGAGACCGCACAGCTGCTCGCGGGGCTGGACCTGCATCTCGTCAAAATCCATCTCTTGCACGTCCTCGCGGGCACACCGCTTGCCCAGCGCTTCGCGGAAGAAGGGTTCCCATTGCTCACCCGTGAGGCATATGTGCAGATTGTCTGCGACCAGCTCGAACGGTTTCCGCCACAGTTCGTCATCGGCAGGCTCACCGGCGACGGCGCACCCGATGCGCTGATCGGCCCCGACTGGAGCCGCAAAAAGCTTTGCGTCCTCAACGAAATCGACAAGGAGCTAGCGCGTCGGGATTCCTGGCAGGGTAAAAAGTACAGTAGTCGGTAACGCGCTTTTTTTGCTTCGGCGGCATCCGCTTCGCGAAACGGCATTGCGGGCCGCTTCCTTCCCCTTAATTTCGCTAAACTTTCATTTAGCGAAATAGGCCCTTTATCCTTTCTCTCCCTGCCCCGCTGCCGCCAGCCATCCGAGGATTTCCCAATACCTCGCATACCCCTCCGCCCGCACATCCAGTGTGAACGGTATGCGCACAGAAAGAACACAAAAACAGCAGGGGCAAAAGCAAACACGCTCTTGATTTCCTGCTGTTGATCCGTTATAATAAAAGTACAGGGACACCACAAGACGGTGGCCTTGGGTTTAAGCTAAAAATAGCCGTTGCCTTTGGCCGGGGGCGGCTATTTTTTTATGGTTCTGAGTATTTCCAACAATATGAATAACATAATGATGTAGTATACCATCTCCATAGCGTCACCCCCTTTCACGGGAGTGGCCACCGCCCTGCTTGTAGATATCCCTGTGAAGAAAATTATACCATCTCCACGAATTTTGTCAACAAACAAAAAAAGCAGTCCTTTGCAAAAACTGCTTTTGATTCCATAGAGGTTGGAAAGCAACTGCGCTCTTGATTTTCTGCTGTTGATCCGTTATAATAAAAGCACAGGGACACCACAAGACGGTGGCCTTGGTGTTGGCTAAAAAATAGCCGCTACCTTTGGTCGAGGGCGGCTATTTTTTTATGGTTCTGAGTATTTCCAACAGTATGAATAACATAATGATGTAATACGCCATCTCCATAGCGTCACCCCCTTTCACGGGAGTGGCCACCGCCCTGCTTGTCGGTATCCCTGCATAGAAAAGAATACCATATCTGCGAAATTTGTCAACAAACAAAAAAAGCAGTCCTTTACAGGAAACTGCTTTTGATTCCATAGAGGCTGGAAAGCAACTGCGCTCTTGATTTCCTTCTGTTGATCCGTTATAATATAGATACAGGGATACCACAAGACGGTGGCCCTAGATGTAAACTAAAAAAATAGCCGTCACCTTTGGCCGAGGGCGGCTATTTTTTTATGGTTCTGAGTATTTCCAACAATATGAATAACATAATGATGTAATACACCATCTCCATAGCGTCACCCCCTTTCACGGGAGTGGCCACCGCCCTGCTTGTCGGTATCCCTGCATAGAAAAGGATATCATATCCGCAAAATTTGTCAACAAACAAAGAAGGACCGGAAGCCGCTTTCCAGTCCTTTTTCATTTGCCCTCCGAAAAACATCCCGCCGGACAGCGCAACCCATCCGGCGAACCCACATCAGGGAATTTCGTCCTTCTGTTTGAATTTTTTTACCAGCCTGTAGAACGCGTACTTATTGATATTGAGCAGCGTTTGCGCCTCCTTGCTGGTTAAGGAACCCTCCTTGTATCTCTGGTAGATAGAAGGAAAGTCCTCCGGTACGGGGGCTGGGGGACGTCCGAACCGTACTCCGTTCGCTTGTGCGCGGGAAATTCCCTGTCTTTGCTTTTCCTTTCGCTCCTGTTCGGCGGACTCCAGGACCTCCGTAACAGCATCGAATTTTTCCTGATCGTCTATGATCTCTCTGATTTTCTCAAGCAGCGCGGCATCCATAATTATCCTCCTTAATCAGTTGAGAGAGCCTGTTTGGAAAGAGCCGCAGAACTACCGCCTGCAACCAGCACTTTCTCAACAAAAACGGGTTGGTTTTCCCAGATCAAAGATTAGGGAGCGTCAGAGGAGAGCGTAAGTCCCCGATTCCCAACCATCCCCAACCTTCCCGCAGGTGCCACTATGGGAAGATCGTCCGATATTTACTGATTGCCATATCCAAGCATGTCTGCCCACTCCTTCCCCGGATTGCCAGATCTGATATGCAGGATTCCCCCCTTTTTTCTATTATAACATTTTTTGTAGATTTTCGCAAAAAAAAGAGTGGAAAACTTTTTGATCTTTATTTATTTTTTTTGCACAAAGATTGCGCGTGCAGTGCACAGAATTCTGTGCACTGGTGTGCCAGGTCCCCTTTTCCATAAGGGCGCCGCTTCAAAGCACGAAAATAGGGGGCATCTGTCTACGAAATCTCTCCCCCAGCGCGCGGCGGGGAGGAGAAACTGCATGTAAGGGGAATTTCCTTTACATATCATCCGGGAGCAGCGCAAGACCCGGCTGGGTCACCGGAAAATCGTGTTTTTCTTTCTTATAAGATGGGGTGCTGTACAGCCGCACATTTTACACCCGGCGGATTGACAAACGATTCAAATCGTGGGAAAATGGGATAGACAAACCATCAGGGGGAAACCGCGCATGTCCAAGGCAAACTTCCTGCGGCCGGCCGGTGTGGCTGCCGCACTGCTGCTTCTCTTTTTCGGTCTGGCGCCGCTGCCGTTCGGGGTGGTCCATACCGGTATTTTTGTTTTGTCCGGCGCGGGGGCCGCACTTTTGGCGGTCTGCCTGCTTTGGGACCGGTTTGATGGTGGCCCCTACAAAATCCACCGGCGTCTATACCCCCTGTCCGACCCCCGCCGGCCCTCTCATACGCCGCGTTGGTGGCGCAGACTGCGCGCCTTGCTCTGCCTGATGCTGGCCGCGCTCGCCTGTTTCGGCGGCGTTGCCTCGGCGTTTATGGTCCGCGCCGCGTGGTTCTCCCCACCTGCCCCCGGCGCCACTGTCGTGGTGCTCGGCTGCCAGGTGCTGGGCGACCGCCCCTCCACCATGCTGGCCTACCGGTTACAAGCCGCGCAAAGCTGGCTGACCGCGCATCCGCAGTCGGCGGTGGTCTGCTCGGGCGGCCTGAACGACGGCGGCCCTTACAGCGAAGCCGCTGTCATGCAGCAATGGCTGGTTGCGCATGGGATCGACGAGGACCGCATCTATCTGGAGGACCGTTCCGCCAATACCCGCCAGAACATCGCCTTTACCGCACAGGTCATCGCGGAAAACGGGCTGTCCCCTTCCCTTGCGGTCGCCTCCGACGGGTTCCATCAGCTGCGCGCGGAGGTCTATGCCGCACATGAGCAGCTTCCCGCAGGCGCGCTCCCCGCCAAAACCCCGTGGGGACTTGCGCCCTCCTATTGGGTGCGGGAGTGGTTCGGCCTGGTCAAAGCCTTCCTGGAAACGTCTGCTGGGCGCATGCTGGGTGCATGTTGTTTTGGGTTCCCGACCAAAACAACGGGGGAGAGGGTGCCGCCTTACGGCGGCAGGGGATGCGGGGAATCCGCCCCCGCGCGGCGGGTACCTTTTCGGATGCACGAAAAGGTACCAAAAGTGCATTTAAGGGGCAAGCCCCTTAAAAATCCCCGCGCCCCCAGACGAAGCGCTCATGCTCAAGGCTGACTTGCACCCTCTTCCACCCCCAAGCGCCGAATCTACGTAGATTGCGGGAAACAGACGGAGCACCCAGCTTGCCGGGGAGGGGCCGCCGACCCCTAACCCGTGAGGTGCGCCGAGCGGCTGTCGCGGCGTAGCCGCGCTTCGCGCTTGCGCGAGAAAGCCGCAAGTGGGGGCGTTTTGGTCTGGAACCCAAAACGCCGCGCGCCCAACGCCCCCAAGCACCGAAGCCGCGCGGAATAGAGGGACAGACAAAGCAACCAGCCCGGCATTTTGTGCAGAAAAAATGCACATTTTCCCTTTTTCACCCCTTAGGTGAAAGGGGTTGTCTCTATGACATTCGCACTACCCGGTATTGCCCTCTATGGCTGCCGCTGCAACCGCCGCCCGGCGGTTCTGTTTCTATCGAAAGATGAGGTTAAGATGATGAGCACCAACAATGTCAAGCCCCCTGCCCCCATAGATTACACCGGCGTCCTCTCCGAGCTGCTGCCCCAGCTGGTCGAGAAGTATGGACGCGACCGGATCGCCGGCCTGATGAACGAATGCAGCGAGCTGCTCTCCCGCACCCAGATGTGCAATGAGCGGATGACCAGCCCGGGCATCTCGGAGCAGGACCTCAACCAGGCGATGCAGGAGGTCATTGCGGTGACCGGCGAATACTACAAATTCCTCGGACAGATTCCCGAGGATGTTCGCCGGTTCCTGATCCTGATGGGCGGGATCACCAGCGAGGAGACCGAGGCCCTGCTCCAGATCGAGCCGGATGTCGCGCCGGAGATCAGCCTGCTGGCCTCGGTTGCACCCGCGATCCAGGCGATCCGGCCGAAAAATTACGTCATGCCGATCGACCCGATCACCAACAAGCTGACCCAGCTCAAGGAGTTCAACGAGGTGACCGTCTCCCGCCGCAAAAACCTCACGATTCAGACCGCGGTCACCCTCGACAGCCCCGAGCATATGAAGATTGACGGCAACTTCCAGCTCACCAACTACGACAAAAGCATCATCAACGGGGTCATCTCGATCCTCGAAAGCGGCAACTCGAGCTTCACCATCCCGATGCTTTACCACGCGATGACCGGTAAGGAGAACCCCACCGTGGACGATGGGTTGGTCGAGGACATCAAGGCCAAGCTGGACGTGATGCGGCGGCTTTCGATCAACATCGACCTGACCGAGGAGATCAAAGCGCATATGATCGAGCGGCGGATCGGCGGGGAGGACGAAGTGGATTCGTTCACGATCGACGGCTACCTACTCCCGCTCAATAAATATACCGGCGTGGTCAACGGCAAACGCAGCGAGATGTACCAGATTATTGATACCCCTCCCCTGCACAGCTACGCCAAGATGAAAAACCAGATCACCACCGTCTCGATCGACCTGCTCAAGGCCCCCCTCAACAACAACGCTACCACAATCCCCCTCAAGACCTATCTGCTCATGCGCATCGAGGCCATGAAGAACCAGAACAACAAGGTCATGCGGGACAAGATTCTCTTTGAGTCGATCTACCGCGAGCTGGGCGACATCGACTCGGACAAAAAACGCAAAAAACGCATCCGCGATTATACCGAAATCGTGCTCAAACATTTCGTCGATATGAAGTACATCGCCAAATACGAGATCGTCAAAGAAGGGCGCTCGATCAGCGGCGTGCGCATCTATTGGTAAACTTCCTTCAAAAGTTTCGCCCGCCTTTTCAAAGGCGGCAGTCGGGTGAATTGCCGCGAAGCGGCAAGAGGGGGCTTTTTGCAAGAGAAAAAGCCCCTTTTAAAAAGAAGGAGGGGAAATCCCCTCCTTCTTTTCGGATATACTGTAACGATACGGATAAAAGACAGAAACGACCACCCGGCAAAGTGACGGTTTTGTTTTAAAAAACTTCCATTGATCGAGCCAACCGCTTGTCGCCATGCCTTTCGATTTTATTATACCCTGTCGTTCGGACGCTGTCAAGCGCCTTTTTCCTTGACTGGAAAAAGATTCCATGCTAGAATAAAAATAAGGTGCTACCACATACGGTTGCAGGCGGTTAGCCCCCGATCTGAACGGGGGGTTCCCCCGTTTCGGAAGAAAGGGGGGATTGCTTATGGTTACATATTCGGAACTGTTCCAGTTCTGCTTGGTAATTCTGAGCATTGTTACTGTCGTTTTAGAAGTAACAAAAAAGAAATAACCGCCACTAGCCCAAAGTGATGCGGTTATTTCGACATTACCAAAGGGGCTGACCGTCTGCCGGTAGCACCTTTCCTTGTTTCTATTATATCCCGCAATCCGGGCATTGTCAAGCGATGAAAGAGAAGTGTGCCGCAAGCGGCAGGGGGTGTCCGTTCCCGCACGGACGGGCGGATTGAGGACAGCGGACGTTTGGCTCCTGACCAAACGTCCAGGCGCAAGGCGCCTTCCTCGGGTCTTCTCGGGCCTCTGGCCCGAAGCGCGGCATCCGCCGCGACGACCCTGCGGGCTGTC
>JAETRV010000029.1 GCA_021770005.1 Anaerotruncus sp.
TCCGCCGCGTGCGCGCGGCGGCGGGGGCTCTGCCCCTCGACCCCGCGATTTTTTGAAAAAAATCGACTAAAACTTTTGGTTAGCCGGGCAGTTTAAAGCTGTCCTTGAGGGTAACAACCCGGTTAAAAGTATTGTCATGTTTGCTGTCCTTGCAGAAATAACCCATCCGGACAAACTGGAACCGGTCGCCGGTTTTGGCGTCGGCGAGGGAGGCTTCGAGCTTACAGTGCTTGAGCGCAGTGAGGGAATTCGGGTTCAGATAATCGAGATAGTTAGTCCCCTCGGGTACTGCGTTGACATCGACGAGCGAGAACAGATTCTCGTACAGCATGATATCTGCGTCAACCGCATGTGCCGCACTGACCCAATGGATGGTGCCGCGCACCTTGCGCCCATCCGCAGGGTTGCCGTTACGGGTCTCGAGGTCTGCGGTGCAGCGCAGTTCAACGACTTCGCCCTCCGCGTTTTTCACGACTTCCTCACATTTCACCAGATAAGCGCCCATCAGCCGGACTTCCCCGCCCGGTTTGAGCCGCTGGAACTTGGGCGGCGGGACCTCAGCGAAGTCGGATTTTTCGATGAACAGCTCCCGGGTGAACGCGACCTGACGGGTACCTGCCTCGGGATCGACTGGGTTGTTGGAGACCTCAAAATATTCGGTCTCATCCGCCGGATAGTTGGTGATGGTGACCTTGAGCGGTTCGGTGACCGCCATCCGGCGGGGTGCGCTGGCGTTCAGCTCCTCGCGGATGCAGTATTCGAGCAGTTTGATATCCACCAAGCTGTTCGCCTTGGCGACGCCCGCGCGGCTGACAAACTCGAGGATCGAGGAAGGGGTATAGCCGCGGCGGCGCAGACCGCAGAGGGTCGGCATACGGGGATCATCCCAGCCATCGACCCGGCCGGTCTCGACCAGCTCACGCAGATACCGCTTGGACATAACCGTATTGGTGATGTTCAGACGGGCAAACTCGCGCTGTTTGGGCTTCTTCTCAAAGTCGATGTTGTTGACCACCCAGTCATAGAGCGGGCGGTGGTTCTCAAACTCGATCGAACAGAGGGAATGGGTGATCCCTTCGATTGCATCCTGTATAGGATGTGCGTAATCATACAATGGGTAGATACACCACTTGTCCCCCTGGCGGTGGTGATGCGCGCGGACAATCCGGTAGATGGCGGGGTCCCGCATATTGATGTTCGGGGAAGCCATGTCGATCTTGGCGCGGAGGGTCTTACTGCCGTCGGGGAACTCTCCGTTTTTCATCCGCTGGAACAGGTCAAGGTTCTCCTCGATCGAACGATTGCGGTAGGGGGATTCCTTGCCCGGCTGGGTGAGGGTGCCGCGATACTCGCGCATCTCGTCCGCAGTGAGGTCGCAGACATAGGCCTTACCATCTTTAATCAGCTTGATGGCGTACTCATAGCACTGGTCAAAATAATCCGAACCATAGAAGATACCACCGTCCGGGATCGCCCCCAACCAGCGCAAATCCTCCTCAATCGACTCGACATACTCGGTATCCTCTTTTACCGGGTTGGTATCGTCGTAGCGAAGGTTGAAAAGCCCGCCATACTTTTTCGCGGTGGAATAGTTGATGAAGATCGCCTTTGCACTGCCGATATGGAGATAGCCGTTCGGCTCGGGCGGGAACCGGGTGTGAATCCGGTCGGTGAACCCGTTGGCAATGTCCTGATCGATGATCTCGGTGATAAAATTCGCATTATATTCAGCCATAATGTCACACTCCTAAACCAAAAGTTTTCGCCCGCCTTTTTCAAAAGGCGGCGGGGGACCGGGGGCAGCGCCCCCGCTCAGGCGAGGGCCTTTTTCAGACGCTCGGCGACCTTCTCCTTGCCGAGAATCCCCATCACCTCATACATATCCGGCGAGTTCTGGCGCCCGGTAACCGCAACCCGGATCACCATGCTCACATCCCCCACATTCCCGCGGAATGCTTCGGGATTCTTTTTATAGTCCTTCATGTTGGATGCGTACCCGATCTCATCAGCCAGCGCCTTGATCCGGTCGAACCACTGGGCATTGTCGTCCGCCGGATCGTATAGATCGAGATACCGCGTCAGGATGGTCTGTTTGTCCGCTTCGGTCACATTTTCCGGATAGCTGTAATCCGGCTGGAACAGCTCGTCAAAGAAGAAATCCATATACGGCTTTGCGTCCGACCAGGTTGCTAGGTCCTTGCGCGGCTTTTTGCCGCCCCGCCCAATCGCCAGAATCGACCGGGTGTACGCCGGATCGCGGGTCAGCAGTTTGTGGAACTCCGGGTCAAACTGCTCCGCCCAGCTGGTCAGATGGCTGTAAACCTGGTCCACACTCATCCGCGAGATCACGTTCTTAGAAACGTCGTTCAACTTGTCAATGTCGAACAGCGAACCGGACGCGCTCATCTTCTGGGTGGTGAATTTGAATTCGTTCAGATCAGCGGTCGGGTTGGCGAGCCGCCAGTCCTCGAAGTTGGAGTTGAGCAGCGTCATGATATATTCTTTCACCGCCGGTACACAGTACCCGGTCTGCTTGTAGAAATCGAGCGCCAGTTCCGGGTCTTTCCGCTTGGACAGCTTGCGCTTGGAACCGCCATCCATCTTCATAAGCTGGGAGGTGTGCACATATTTCGGCAGTTTCCAGCCCATCGCCTGGAACAGCTGCACATGGAACGGCAGCGTGGCCAGCCATTCCTCGCCGCGCACCACATGGGTCGTCTGCATCAGATGGTCATCCACCACATGTGCAAAATGATAGGTCGGGATGCCGTCCGATTTCAGCAGCACCAAGTCCTGCTCATTCTCAGGGAACTCGACCGTCCCTTTGACGAGGTCGTTGACCTTCATCCGCTTTTCGGGATTCCCCTCGCTGCGGAACCGCAGGACAAACCGCTCGCCCGCGTCGATCTTCTCCTTGATCTGTTCAAACGAGGCGTCCCGATAGACCGCATATTTCCCGTAGTAACCGATATTCTCTTTTAACGCGGTCTGCTTTTCGCGGATCGCATTCAGCTCCTCCTCCGAGCAGAAGCAAGGATAGGCTTTTCCCTGCTGGACCAGCCATTTGGCGAACGTCTGGTAGATTTCCGCGCGCTGGCGCTGGTAGTAGGGGCCGTAAGCGCCGGATTCCCCGTCCGCAGTCGCGCCCTCGTCGAACCCCAGCTCATACTCGTGGAACACCCGTATGATCGTCTGGACGCCGCCCTCAACCGAGCGCTTCAGATCGGTGTCCTCGATCCGCAGACAGAGTACGCCGTTGCTCTGGTGGGCAAGACGCTCGTCCACGATTGCGCTGAACAGGTTGCCCAGGTGCATAAAGCCGGTCGGGCTGGGCGCCATACGGGTGACCTTCGCCCCCTCGGGCAGATTGCGCGGCGGGTATTTCGCCTCAATCTCAGCGGGCGTGGTCTGAATCTGCGGAAACAGCAGTTCCGCCAATGCGTTGTAATCCATGGTACAGGACTCCTTTATCATTGAAGTACTTGAAAAGAATCATTTTGATTCTTTTCAGGTTTGCGGCGGACTCGCCGCAGAAGGCCGCTATCAGCGGCCTTACTTCAGATTTCATAGTCATCAGGCACGCGAAGCGCGCTTGCGGGCTTTTGCCCGCCACTTGAAAACAAGTACTTGTTTTCAAATGTTTTGACTATATCTTGACAGTTTTCAGCCGATTTGCTACAATAGGAGAGGACACAGGGGCTTGATGCGCGATCAGTCTTTGTGTATGGTAATGATTACGATGGAATTAGAAGCGATGACGGTGATCCCGTCGTTGCTTCTTTTTCTATGTAACCGCTGATAAAACCAGTTCACGAGGGCTGACCAGACGTCCCGCATGTAACCACCTCCTCGCGCGACATTTTGTGTGTCGGGGAGGTGCATACACCAAAGACTTCCAAACCCCTGTGTTCCTCTTGGCATATCATACCACAGCGCGGGCCGTTTTACAATAAAAACCTGTCTCCACAAACCTGAAACCAAAAGTTTCGTCCACCTTTTCAAAGGTGGCGGGGTCGAGGGGCAGCGCCCCCGTCGATGGTTTCCGGGTGGTTTTTGCGATAGTTGAGGTAACTTTCGAGTATGATCGTTGCCGCCACCGCATCGACCACCTCTTTGCGTTTTTTGCCGCGGGTATCGGTTTCGTTGAGGTAGCCGATCGCCGAAACAGTAGTGCCGCGCTCGTCCCAGAGCCGCACCGGAACCGAGACCTTTTCAGAAAGCGCCTTTGCGAACGCTTCACACAGCTTGGCGCGCGGCCCCGCCGAGCCGTTCATATTGAGCGGATGCCCGACCACGATCTCCCCGGCCTCATATTCGGCCGCCGCGTACGCGACCTGCTGCACCACATTTTCAAATTTCCGTTCCTGAATGACCCCAATCGGGGAAGCGAGGAACTCGGTGCGGTCACAACAGGCAAGCCCGGTGCGCGCATCGCCAAAATCAACTGCCAGAATCTTCATAAGAACCCCCGTTCAAGGTGCTGACATCCGGTCACCACGGCCGGACCGCCCCTACAATTTCATTGACATCCGAAATCCCGTTCTGCTCCAGCCAGGCGTCGATCCCTTCGACCACCTTGACCGGCGTATAAGGATCCGCGAACAACGCCGCACCTATCTGAACCGCGCGTGCCCCCGCTAACATCATTTCAATGGCATCCTGCCAGCAGGAGATGCCGCCCATCCCGACCACCGGGATTTTCACCGCACCGGCGACCTGCCAGACCATCCGCACCGCGACCGGGAACACCGCTGGGCCGGAGAGCCCGCCTACGTTGTTATGCAGCACCGGACGCCGGGTTTTGAGGTCGATGCGCATCCCGAGCAGGGTATTGATGAGCGAGACCGCGTCCGCACCCGCGTCCTCGACCGCGCGGGCGATCGAGACGATGTCGGTCACATTCGGGGAGAGCTTGACCATCATCGGTTTGGAGGTGCGGCGGCGCATCTGGGCAACCACCTCCGCCGCAGAGGTGCAGGAGGTCCCAAACGCCGCCCCGCCCTCTTTGACGTTTGGGCAGGAGATGTTGACCTCGAGCAGGTCGATCCCGCTGCCATCCAGCCGCTCGGCGATGGCGCAGTATTCCTCCACTGTGCTCCCCGCAACATTCGCAATCACCGCGACGTCCCGGCTTTTCAGATGGGGCAGCTCGTTTTGCAAGAACGCCTCCACACCGGGGTTTTGCAGCCCGACCGAATTCAGCATCCCGGACGGGGTTTCCGCAATCCGGCAGGGCGGGTTGCCCTGCCGCTCCTGTAGGGTAGTGCCTTTGACCGAGATGCCGCCCAGCCGCTCGATCGGATAAAGTTTATCGTATTCCCGTCCGTAGCCGCAGCAGCCCGAAGCGGTGATGACCGGGTTTTTCAGTGTGACCCCGGCAAGGTTGACCTCCAGACGGCTCATGCGAACACCACCTCTTTTCCGTCGAATACCGGCCCGTCTTTGCAGACGTGGGTAAAGACCTCCCGCCCGTCCCGGACGGTTTTACAGGCGCAGACGAGGCACGCGCCCACCCCGCAACCCATCCGTTCCTCAAGCGAGACTTGGGTGGGGACGCCGTGTGCCTCTGCGATCTCGACCACCCCTTTGAGCATGGCCATCGGCCCACAGGCGCAGACCATGCCGGGGGCCCCTTCGGCGAGCCGCTCCTCAAGCAGCCCTGTCACGAAACCATGATAACCTTCCGACCCGTCGTCGGTGGCGAGCCGCAGATCACAGCTGTGCGCACGGAAGTCCTCCGCCAAAATCACTGCCGAGGCGGTGCGGAACCCGAGGATCGCGGTTGCGCGGTCGCCCGCCCGCGCCGCCAGTTCAAGCAGAGGAGGCACACCGATCCCGCCGCCCACCAGCACGACCTGCTGTCCGGCCGGGGGAGTGAACCCGTTGCCGAGCGGCCCGAGCAGGTCGATCTTCTGCCCCGGCACAAGCTGTGCAAGGGCTTCGGTCCCCTTGCCGCGCACCTCGAATACCATCCGCAACAGGCCATTTTCTGTGTCGATCCCACAGATCGAGATCGGGCGGCGCAGGGAAAAACCGTCCACCCGGACGTGTACGAACTGCCCGGGCACTGCCTGCGAAACGATCTCCGGGCAGCTGACCGTGTAGCTGTAGATTCCAGCAGTAAGCTGTTCCTTCCCAACCAGCGGGTAACAGCCCTGTAAATATGCCATGAAACTTCCCTCCAAACTGTCCCTGGATCCGGCCGCTGCCGGAAGGATTCCCGTTCTTTCCGGTATTATACAACACTTTTACCGAAAGGACAACTCCCTTTTCGGCTGCGTGGTACCGTCAAAACAGCGGTTCCCCTAAATATTTATCGTGTGGGGCGATTAGGCATCTTTCGATTGGTTTCCAATAGCTGTCGTAAAGGTTTTTTTGCGCCAATCCGTAATGTTCTTTCGTATCAAATTCCCAATAGAGCAGGTACTTCACACTTTTTACAATCCGTGTGAGCTTCAGCGGAGGAAGCCCTTCTTTAATCTGCTCCATGTCTATGTGGTATTCCCTTTTGACAAGGCGGAGCAAAAGCAGTCCCTCCTGCTTCTCCAAAAGGCGTTTTGCCTCAAGCATTAACGCTTCAAATTCCGCTGTCTTTTGCGGCTTGATCTGATAAATACAGAGCTCTGTAAATGGCATCGTTTGCGCCCTCCTCACTTGCATTTTTCGCGGATTTGTTCTAAAATGGGGGTTGCCACAAACTGTGGCGGTCAGTCGGAAATTCCTGACCTTAAACCAAACTAGGGTATGCTTTGCAATACCTACAAAAAGGAGAAAACGGAATATGAAACAGACCAATGTGCACAAACTTGCCGCCTGCGCGATGATCGCCGCTTTTTATGCTGCGGTCAGCCTTTCCCTGCCGATGCTCAGCTATGGCATCGTGCAGATCCGCTTTTCCGAAGCGCTGGGGCTTCTCGCAGTGCTCTCGCCCGTGGCGATTCCAGGGGTGACGCTCGGCTGCCTGCTCACCAATCTGGCTGGCGTTGCGATGGGAAGCACCCTGCTGCCCGACGTGGTGTTCGGTACCCTCGCCACCCTGATTGCCGCTGTAATGTCCTACCAGCTCCGTGGGGTACGGGTCAAGGGGCTGCCGGTCGCTTCGTCTTTGCCGCCGATCTTTGTCAATGGGCTGGTAATCGGATTGGAGCTGACCTTCTTTTACTCGGATGGGTTCCATCTGGGGATCTTTCTGATCAACGCGGTCAGTGTCGCGGCGGGACAGATCATCCCATGCGCCGTACTCGGCGTATTGCTTGTCCGGCTGCTCGAGCGGGGCGGCTTGCAGGAAAAACTGTTTCAAAGGCTCTCCTGAGCGCTAAGCGTTCCGTTCGGGCTTGTTTGAAAATAGAGAACCGGAGGCATTATGGAACCGAAAAAATTGGGCCTGCTCATCAACCCGATTGCCGGGATGGGCGGCGCTGTGGGACTGAAGGGAACCGATCAGATGGTGGCGGAAGCCCGCCGGCGCGGCGCGGTACCGATGGCGGGCCAACGCGCCCGCGTTGCGCTTGCTGAACTGCTCGATCTGCGGGACCAGATCACCGTTTACACCTGCCCTGGCGGGATGGGCGGCGAG
Organism: Anaerotruncus sp.; assembly: GCA_021770005.1. Taxonomy (GTDB): domain Bacteria; phylum Bacillota; class Clostridia; order Oscillospirales; family Ruminococcaceae; genus Anaerotruncus. The sequence continues at coordinate 7,577 of JAETRV010000029.1, forward strand.
GTGGCACAGGAACTGGGATTTTCCTGCATCTTTCTGCCGGACGGGGAACACGCAGAGGAAACGACTGGCGCGGATACCCAGCGTCTTGCACAGCAGATGGCAGAGAACGGGATAGACCTGCTGCTCTTCGCAGGCGGGGACGGGACCGCGCGGGACATCTATGCTGCAATCGGTACAGGGCTGACCGCGCTTGGCATCCCGGCGGGGGTCAAAATCCATTCCCCGGTCTATGCCCGCACCCCTTCAGACGCCGGGCAGCTGGCACGACGCTGGCTGGAAGGCAGGCTGACCGCCGTACAGGAGGCGGAAGTCCTCGACATTGATGAGGCGCTTTACCGCCGCGAGGTGATCGACACCCGGCTATATGGCTACCTGAAAATCCCGTTCGCGCGTGGTTACACCCAGAACCGCAAGGCGGGCACCCCGCTCTCTGAAGCTGCGGCGATTGAATCGATCGCCCATGAGATGGTTGGAAAAATGGAAGCAGGGGTACAATATCTGATCGGCGCGGGCACCACCACCCGGGGGATTATGCGTCTGCTCGGGCTGAAAAATACTCTGATCGGCGTCGACCTGATTTGTGACGGCAAACTGCTTGCCAACGACCTCTATGGGAAACAGATGCTTGAGGCAGTGCGCGGGAAAAAGACCCGGCTGATCGTGACTGTTACCGGTGGACAAGGGTTCCTGTTCGGACGCGGCAACCAGCAGATTACCCCGGAGGTGATCCGGGAGCTTGGGCGGGAAAACATCCTGATCGCCGCAACGCGTGAAAAGCTGTTTCAGCTCCGCGGGCAGCCGCTGCTGGTCGATACCGGGGACCCCATGCTTGACCAACAGCTACGTGGGTTCTACCGGGTCACGACCTCTTATGGCGAGTCGATGATCTGCGAGGTGCGCTGATTCCGAACCGCTTTCCTTTGTCTTTTGAAAGAGCGCTTTTTCGAATGGAAAAGCGCTCTTTTCTATGCCGCTTTTTAGGGGCTGTTATGGCTCTACCCGAAAACCGAGCGGCTCCAAAAACCGGGATGGGGCGTTTTTATACTGGTTCAGCCCATATCGGGCGCAAGAGAGAAACAGCTTCTTTTTTGCGCGGGTGACCGAGACATAAAATACCCGCTTTTCCTCGTCCAGAACGCCGTTTTTGACCGCCTGAAAACTGGGGAACACCCCGTCCTGAAGGATTGGCAGAAATACATAATCAAATTCGCAGCCCTTCGCCTGATGCGCGGTAATCACCGAAACCTTGTTGGCCTTTTTGCTGAGTTTCTCCAGCTCGCTCGCGGAAAGCGCGGCCAATTCGAGCAGCTCGGAAAGCTGCTGGGCGGCTGGCTGCCCAGGCTCGCAAAGCTCCTCTGCGAAGTCCTGAAACAGCACCAGATTGGCAAACTTCTCCGGCTGCTGCTCATACCGCTTTTCAAAGCCAAACGCCTCGAACAGGGCCGCGATCAGCGGGGAAGCCCCCTGCCGTGAAGCAGGGCGCAGCAGATCAATCTGATGGGCGAGCGGCTCAAATCTGGAAAGATACCGTAGGTAGAACCCCTGCCGCGCGAGGGTCTGCGGGCGCAGATAGGACTCGACCAGCGCGACCAGCACATCCGCTGTCGCAAGGATGTCGTCCATCGCGTCGTGGGACGGGGTGTGCGCTGTTTGCAGCGCGGCCGAGACGGTCCCCAACTTATGGTTTTCCAGGTCTTTCAAAAACCGGCGGCTGAGGTCGAGGGTATCGTAAAATGGATGGTCAAACGGACGCTGTATGCCCTGCCGGAGCAGGTTTTGCGCTGTGATTGCCATGTCAAACCCAACATTGTGTCCGACAATCACACAGCCCTCTGCAAAATCCAAAAACGCCTGAAGCGCACCGGCAGGCGGCTCCCCATGCGCGGCAAGCCAGGCATCCGAGAAGCCGTGTACCTTCTCCGAGTCGCCCACCGGCTTTCCTGCGCACAGGAATCGTTCAAACCGTTCGGCAACCGAGCCGTCCGGCGCGAGCCGTACCCCTGCCATCTGGATGATCTCATCCTGAAAGACGTCGGTGCCGGTCGATTCCACATCAAATACCACCACCCGCCCGGCTTCGAGCGCCTGTAGGAGCGGCGCAAAATAATCCTGATGCCGGTGGGTCCGCGGATCGACGAAATCGGTCAGGGCGACCCCCAGCCCCTCCCGGTACTCTGCAATGATCCCCTCAACCGTCGCAGGCCCGATCCCGTTGACCAGCCGCACCGCCACCCGCTTGAGGCTTTCCGCGTCCCGAGGGTTTGCAAACAGGCTGATGCAGGCGAGCAGGTCTTTGACTTCGGCGGTCTTGAACAGCCGGAACTCGTCGGCAAGCATAAACCGGACCGGTTTTTCTGCGTGCAGACGGCTGGTTTTCAGCAGGTTGCAGACATCCGCACACGCCCTGTTCGAGCGGGTGATGATCGCGACGCGGGAATAGTCGTCCACCGGGAGCCGGGCAATCTCCTGGTAAACCCAGTCCACCTCCTCAGGGATCGTATCGAACCGGCGGAACACCAGATCGGTACAATCGGGGGACTGCGGGTCAAACCCGTCCGGATGCCCGCGCCCCATCGCGCGCGCAAGGAAATTCTGCGCGGCAGAAAGAAGCTGCCCGCTGTTCCGGTAGTTGTGGGTGAACGTGATCTCAACCGGGTGGCAGTCGGCGCGGAATCGTGCGAGCAGACGGTCTGGGTCCGAGCCGCGCCATTGGTAGATGGTCTGGTTGAAGTCGCCACAAAAGAGGATGTTTGCCCGTCCAAACAGCCGGGAGAGCAGCCCGTACTCCGCAAGGCTGACATCCTGCACCTCATCGACATGGATGTACCGGTACCGGTCCTTCCAGAGGGCCGCGGTATCCGGGCCGACGAGCAGGGCGTCCGCCCGGAGCAGCAGGTCGGAGAAGTCGAGCAGGTTGCTTGCAGTCAGTTTGCGATTGTACAGCCGCACGATCGACCCACCGTACCGGGCGAGGAACCGCTGGAATTTGGGATCGGGCTGGCGGCGAGGGTCCACGCAGATCTGCTCCACCGCTTCCGGACGGTTGGAAAACAGCCACTCCGCGGCTTTTACCGAGTCGAGCGCCGGGTCGGCGAGCTGGCAGTCTTTGACCAGCCCGATAAACCCCTGCAAAACCTGCACCGGATGGTCTTCGATCTGCCGTCCGACCACCTCGAACACCACCTCCCGGATCACCTCCTGACAATCCGCCTGGTCGCAGATGGCGAAATCCCGCCCGATGTCGGTGAGGCCCTGGGGCATACTGCGCAGCAGCCATGCACAGAAGCTGTGGATTGTCTTTATGGTCACCTCTTCCGCCGCTTCCCCCGCAATCTGCGCAATCCGTTCGGTCATCTCCTTGCAGGCGCGGTTGGTGAAGGTCAGGCAGAGGATTTCCGACGGTTCAGCAGCTCCCGAGACCAGCAGGTTCGCAACCCGATGTGCGAGGGTGTTGGTTTTGCCGGTGCCCGCCCCCGCTAAAAGCAGAAGATGACCGGTCTGGGTTTCTACCGCGAGCCGCTGCTGTTCGTTGAGCGCAATCGTGGCCGGCATAACAGAGCCTCCTTCTATCGTCGGGGGCAACGGGACAGCAGGACGTTTGGCCCCGGACCAAACGTCCCGGGCGCAAGCGCCCTCCTCGGGGCTTCTCGGGCTTCAGCCCGAAGCGCGCTTCGCGCGACGCCCCTTGCGGGCTGTCTTACGGGCTAGGGGGCAGCGCCCCCTCCCCGTAGGCCCCACCCCGGCAAGATCTAACGCTTCGATCCGTTTTCCCACTCAGCTTGCCGGGGGAGTTCTCACAAGAGGGGGGGCACTGCCGCCCCTCTTGTGGGGCGCGCCGAGCGGCTGTCGCGGCTCGGCCGCGCTTCGCGCTTGCGCGAGAAAGCCGCGAGTAAACTGGCGTTTTGGTCTGGAACCCAAAACGCCGCGCGCCCGGGCCCCCTCCCCAAACGACAGACCAATGGTTTGCCTTTATCTTTCTTCGCGGAAATAGTTGTTGCCCAGGTTTGCTGGGATGTTGACCCCTCTCGACTCATGCACCGAGCTGAGGATCAGCACAAGCGCGGTAATCAGGAACGGGAGCATGTCATAGAACGCGACCGGCAGGTCAATGACGCTCTTGGGCATGTAATATTTCAGGATGCGTAGCGCGCCGAACACGAACGAACCGAGAATCGCCATCTGCGGCTTCCAAGCGGCGAAGATGACGAGCGCGACCGAAATCCACCCCAGGCCGCCCACGTTGTCGCTGATCCAGACACCGCCGTTGATAATCATCGAGCAGTAAGCGCCGCCGATCCCGCAGATGCCGCCGCCGAGCACGATGTTGATGTACTTCCACCGGCTGACCTCGATGCCCGCCGCATCCGCAGACGCGGGATTTTCCCCGATCGCCTGCACATTCAGGCCGGTCCTGGTGCGGAAGAGATAGAACCCCATCAACAGCGCGACCGCAACCCCGAGATAGACGAACGGGGTATACGAGAAGAGCAGCTCCCCAACCACCGGCAGGTCGCTCAGGACGGGGATATGGATGCTGCGCATACTCGCGGTAATCCGCTCGGGCAGCTTGAGGGTGCCGTTGGGGGAGCGCTCGAGCATGTAAACGCCGATGAAGTTGGAAAGCCCGATCCCGAAGATGGTGAGGGTCAGACCGGTAACATTCTGGTTGGCCATCAGCGTGACGGTCAAAAACGCATAGATCAAAGCCGAGAGCGCTGCGGCGACAAACGAGGCCACCAGCGCCAGCAGGAAACTGTCGGTGAAATAGCCGACCATGAAGCCCGCACAGGCACCGATCGACATCATCCCCTCAACGCCGAGGTTGAGGTGTCCGACCTTTTCACTGATGATCTCACCCACTGTACCGAAGAGTAGCGGGGTGCCCGCGCCGACAGCGGCGACCAGGAATTTGATAAACAGGTCCATTATGCAGCGCCTCCTTTCTTGCGGACGACAAACCCATAGCGGATGAAGAATTCACAGCCAAGGACAAAGAACAGGATGACCGCCTGAAGGACATCCGCGCAGTCGGTCGAAAGCCCGAAGCTGGACTGTACCACGCTGCTCCCCTTTTCAAGCACCGAGAAGAGGAACGAGACAATCACGATGGTAACCGGGTTGAGCCGGGAGAGCCACGCGACGATGATCGCGGTGAACCCCACGCCCCCGGCAACCGCATTGGTCAGGGTGATATCCGAGCCGGTCGCCTGCACCATGCCGGCGATCCCGCAGACCGCGCCCGAGAGGAACATGGTGCGCAGGACGATCTTTTTGACGTTCATGCCCGCATAGCGCGCGGTATCGCTGCTTTCGCCCACCACGCTGATCTCGTAGCCATGCTTGGTGCTGCGCAGATAGAAAAGGATCAGCGCGGCCAGCGCCAGCGCGACCACCCAGCCAATCTGTACGCCCAGCAGCTTGTCCAGCGCGGCATTCTTGTCAAACCGGGCAATCTTCGGGAACCCCTGAGAACCGGGGTCCTTCCACGGGCCGTCCCGCAGGAAGTTGACCACATGCAGGGCAATATAGTTGAGCATCAGGGTGAAGAGGGTCTCGTTGGTGCCCCATTTCACCCGGAACAGGGCGGGGATCAGCCCCCACAGTCCGCCGCCGATAATCCCGGCGAGGAACATGACCGTGACCAACAGGACATGGTTCCACGAGCTGTGGTAGAGCGCAAAGTAGGAGGCGCAGATTGCGCCGGCGATGATCTGCCCCTCTGCGCCGATGTTCCAAAACTTCATCTTGAACGCGAGGGTGACCCCGAGCGAGGAGATCAAAAGCGGGATCATGACCTTGACGGTTGCCTGCACCGCCATCTTGCTGCGGAACGCGCCCGAAAGGATGGTCCCATAGATTTCAAACGGGTTGTAGCCGATCAGCAGGATAAACACCCCACCCGCAATCAGCGCGAAGACGAGCGCCTCCGCGCGTAGCAGCATGATCTGGCGGGTGGGCTTTTCCGCCCGCTTGACCACCCGCAACAGCGGCTCCCTGCTCATATATCCGGTTTGCGTGCTCATGAAGCCACCTCCTGCGAGTCCGCGCCTGTCATCAGCAGGCCGATCTGTTCCTTGGTTGCGGTGCGCGCGTCCACCACGCCGGTAATCCGTCCATGGCAGAGCACCAGAATCCGGTCGCTCAATTCAAGCAGCACGTCGAGGTCTTCGCCGACGAATACCACCGCGACCCCGCGTTTTTTCTGTTCATTGAGCAGGTCGTAGACCACATAAGAGGAGTTGATGTCCAGGCCGCGCACCGGATAAGCGGTGACCAGCACGCTCGGATTGGATTCAATTTCCCGTCCGAGCAGCACCTTCTGGACGTTGCCCCCCGACATCAGCCGCACCGGGGTGTCGACGCCGGGGGTGACGATCTCGAGTTTTTTCACCAGTGATTCCGCAAGTGCGCGGGCGGGTTTTCGGTCGATGCAAACCCCCTTGGAGGTGCGGTAGGATTTGAGCAGCATGTTGTCGACCATCCCCATCGAAGCGACCAGCCCCATGCCGAGCCGGTCCTCCGGGACAAACCCCATATGGATGCCGAGGTCGATGATCTGGGCCGGGGTTTTGCCGACAATGTTTTCCCCGTTGAACAGGATTTGTCCGCTCTGCACCGGCACCAGCCCTGCGATTGCCTCACACAGCTCCTTCTGCCCGCTTCCGGCAACACCGGCGACCCCGAGGATTTCCCCGGTGCGCACCTCGGCGGAAATCCCGCCCAGCGCGGGCGCGCCGTCCGGCTTATTGACGAAGAGCGATTCGATCCGCATGACCGTCGAGACGTTTTCCGGCTCGGGACGGTTGATCTGAAGGCTGACCGGACGGCCGACCATCAGCTCGGTGAGCTTGCGCTGATCCGATTCGGCGGTGACCACCGTGTCGATGCTCCGCCCCTTCCAAAGAATGGTGACCCGGTCGCTCAGCTCGAGCACCTCCTGCAATTTATGGGTGATGATGATGATGGCGCACCCCTGTTCCCGCATCCGGCGCAGAATCGCGAACAGTTTTTCGGTCTCCTGCGGGGTGAGCACAGCGGTCGGCTCGTCTAGAATCAGGATACGGGCACTGCGGTAGAGCACCTTGAGGATTTCCACCGTCTGCTTTTCGCTCACCGACATGTCATAGATTTTCTTGTCCGGGTCGATCTCCAGCCCGACCGACTGGCAGATACCAAGCACCCGCTCCCGCAGCACCTTGGGGCTGAGCCGTTTCTCCTGCGAACCGAGGACGATGTTGTCCATCGCGGAAAAGACGTCTACCAGCTTGAAGTGCTGGTGGATCATCCCGATGCCCAGCCGCATCGCGTCGGCCGGGGAGCTGATCGTGACCTCCTGCCCGCCGATCGAGATCGATCCCGAATCGGGGTGGTAGATCCCCGAGAGCATATTCATCAGGGTGGTTTTGCCCGAGCCGTTTTCCCCGAGCAAGGCGAGGATCTCGCCGTACCGGACGTTCAGGTCGATCTGGTCGTTTGCGACAACGCTCCCAAACCGCTTGGTGATCTTCCGGCATTCGATTGCGTATTCCGTAGTTGCGGCCATAGTACCTCCCAAAACTGTTTGTCTCTATCTGTTTTGTGTATCTGTATCCTCCACACCGGGCAAACCGTTTGCTTTGCCCAGTGTGCAGAATGCCCATTCCGCCGCGTGCGCGCGGCGGCGGGGGCTCTGCCCCTCGACCCCGCGATTTTTTGAAAAAAATCGAGTAAAACTTTTGGGGTTTCGCTGCGGTTTTTTCAAAAAGGGCGGCCTGCTGAACGAGACCGCCCTTTTCGCAGATTCTTATTTTACAGTGACATTCTTGAAATACCAGTTGATACCGCCGGTGATGGTGGCATCGTCCAGCTTCTCGCCCTCAGCGCAGACAACATTCCCCTGGTTGTCCTCGATCGGGCCGGTGAACACATCCCACTCGCCGCTCATGATCTTCTGCTGTGCAGCGTCAATCGCCTCCGCAGTGCCCTCTTCACAGAGGTCGGAGAGCGGGGAGTATGCAACAAGGCCATCCGCCATGCCGCCAAAATAGTTCTGGCCGTTCCACTCGCCCGAAATCACACGCTGGACAGCCGCGGTGTAGTAGGCCGACCAATCCCAGACAGTCGAAGTCAGGACCGCCTTGGGCGCATCCTTGGACATATCCGAGTTGTAGCCAACGCCCCAGACGCCCTTTTCCTCAGCCGCGAGCTGGGGGTTGGGGGTGTCGCAGTGCTGGCCGATCACGTCACAGCCCTCGGCGATCAGCGCTTCCGCAGCCTGTTTTTCGCCCTCGGGATCAAACCAGCTGCCGGTGACCTTGACATAGACTTCCGCATCCGGGTTGACCGAGTAAACGCCCATTGCGAACGCGTCACAGCCACCGGTGACCTCCGAGTTCTCGTTGTTCTGCGCGGCAACATAACCGATCTTGTTGGTCTTGGTCTTGAGGCCCGCGGCGATACCGGTCAGGTAGCGCGCCTGATAGATCCGGCCGAAATAGTTGTTGAAGTTTGCGCCGTTGCTCTTATAGCCGGTGCCGTGCGAGATGATAACCTCCGGATACTCCTCAGCGATTGCCTCACAGGTATCCATATAACCCCAGCTGGTCGCAAAGATGAGCTGGCAGCCTTCCTCGATGCACTCGAGGATTGCGGTCTCGATCGCGCTGGCATCCTGATCGTTGACATTGTTCTTGCGGATGATCTGTTCCGGCTTAAGGCCGAGATTCTCCTGCATCCCGACGATCCCCTGATCGTGGGTGTAGGTGTAGCCCGAACCTTCTGCCGGATCGGTGATGTGGATGACGCCAATCTTGAGGTCCTCAGCTGCGATTGCCGGGAACGGGTCGCTGCTCGCGCCGAACCATGCGGAACCCGTCGAATCGGACGGACGCTCGGGAGACGCGGACGATACCTCCGACGGCGCGGGGGCAGGCTCCGCACTCTGAGACTGGGCCGGGGCTTCCGAACTTGCGGGCGCAGAGCTGGCCGGAGCGCTCGAGCTGCCGCCGCAGCCCGACGCAAATGCCAGCATCGAGACCGCCAGCAGGGACGCCAAAATCCGTTTCAGTTGATTCATTCGTTTTTTCCTCCTGTTTTCATTCAATCTTCCTAAACTCTATTGCAACCGGCCGAATTGCCGGGTACAAGCGAATCAAGAACCAAAAGTTTCGCCCGCCTTTTCAAAGGCGGCAGGGTCGAGGGGCGGAGCCCCCGCCGCCGCGCGCACGCGGCGGAATACTTTATCCTGAGAAGCGCATTTTTGGGTGAATTGGCTCTGACCACAGGTCAAAGCCAAGAGGGGCTTTTTGCAAGAGAAAAAGCCCCTTTCAATTACTCCCCGCGGAAGAACAGTTCGCCGGTCTGGTCGTCCATCCGGTCGACGATGGCGAGCGATTCCACCCGCACCCCGCTCCCACGGATCAGCTTCCCGCCGTCCTGGAACCCTTTTTCGATCACGATCCCCGCGCCTACCAATGTGGCGCCCGAATCCTCCACCAGCTTGCACAGCCCCTGGAGCGCGCTGCCCTTGGCGAGGAAATCATCGATAATCAGCACCCGGTCCTGCGGGCCGAGAAACTTTTTCGAGACAAGGATATCGTACACCCGGCCATGCGTAAAGCTCTCGACCCGGGAGGTGAACACCTCGCCGTCGATATTCTTGCTCTGGCTCTTCTTTGCAAAAACGACCGGCACATCGAAATACTGCGCTGCAATGCAGGCGATCCCGATGCCGGACGCTTCGATGGTCAGTATTTTATTGACGCCGCAGCCGTCAAACCGCCGCTTGAACTCCTTGCCGATCTCGGCAAACAGGCGGACATCCATCTGGTGGTTCAGGAAGCTGTCCACCTTGAGGACATTGCCCGCCTTGACAAGCCCGTCTTTGCAGATCCGTTGTTTCAAAAGCTCCATGTCAGCCCTCCAAAAGAAAACGGGAAGCCATTCCTTTGAGTGACGCAAAACAACAGCTTCCTACCACAACCGACGTTTTTTTACAAATAAGATACTTCCAGTTTATCGTATCTTTACAATTTCTTCAACCGGTCAAATTGCAAGAAATAAACAGGGAAATTACCCCCGGTTTTATCAATAACGCATATGAAGCCGCTCTTTCTCCCTGTTTCCGATCCAAAACCGGCAGATTTGCAGGGTAAAAAAAGGATTCCGACCTCTTGCCAACTGGCTATGCGGCGTGTAAAATAAAGGCTGAAATATTCGCAACAGAAAATAAGGTATCCAAAACGAAACGGAGGAGAGCGGTATGAACGATCAAATCAGGCAGATCGCCGGGCGGATCCGGGAGCTGCGGGAGATTCTGGAAGTGGATGCGGACGCGCTGGCCCGGCAGGTGAACGTTTCGCCGGAAATCTACCAGCGCTATGAAAATGCGGAAGCGGACATCCCCATCGGGGTGATCTATGGGGTGGCCGAGGCGCTCAATGTGGACCCGACCGTCCTGCTGACCGGTGACGCGCCGCGGATGAGCGATTACACGATCGTCCGCGGCGGAAAAGGGGTGTCGGTCGAACGGTACGACGGATACAAATTCAGCTCGCTCGCGTTCAACTATATCGGGCGGATGTTCGACCCGATGATCGTTGATCTCGAGCCGATGGAAAAAGGCCCCGAACTGGTGGTACACGGCGGGCAGGAGTTCAACTACGTGATCGAGGGGACCGTCCAGCTCGTGATTGGCGGGCGGGAATTCCTGCTCGAAGCGGGGGACAGCGCATTCTTTAATCCGATGACCCCGCATGGACAGCGCGCGGTCGGCGGGCCGGTGCGGTTCCTCACGATTATCAACGAATAGGGGGTGGCTGCAATGGTGGAAAAATTTCTTCCCCGGATGGAGTTCGACTCCTACGAGGATTTCAAGGCAAACTACCGGCTCAATATCCCGGAGGGGTTCAACTTCGCCTACGATGTGATCGACGGCTGGGCGGAACAGGACCCGGATAAGCCCGCGCTCGTCTGGGTGGACGGCGGGCACCATGAAAAACGGCTCTCGTTCGGAGACCTCTCCCGTCTCTCCAATCAGGCGGCCTGCTTTTACCAGTCGCTCGGCATCCAAAAGGGAGACTTCGTGATGTTGGTGCTCAAGCAGAGGGTCGAAACCTGGGTTTGTATGCTCGCGCTGCACAAGCTCGGCGCGGTCGTGATTCCGGCGACCTACCAGCTCATGCCCCATGACATCGAATACCGCTGCAACAAGGCGGGCATCCGGATGATTACCTGTGTGGACGAGCCCGAGCTGCTCTATAACATCCAGCAGGTGCGCTCCCAGTGCCCGACGCTGGCGCACGTCGCGGTGGTCGGCGGGGAAATCCCGGACGGGTTTCTCGATTTCCGGCGGGAGGTTGCGAAGTTTGGGTTCTCGTTCCCGCGTCCGACCGGCGAACAGGCCACCTGCAATGACGACCTGATGCTCGGTTACTTCACCTCGGGCACCACCGGAATGCCCAAACTGATCGTCCACAACTTCACCTACCCGCTCGGGCACATCACCACCGCCTATTACTGGCATCAGGTGCAGGACGGCGGCCTGCATTTTGTCCAAGCGGACTCCGGCTGGGCCAAGTTCGGCTGGGGGAAAATCTATGGGCAATGGATCTGCGGGGCGGTGATCGTGGCCTACGACGTGGAGGGGCGGTTCGACCCGCATCATCTGCTTACCACCCTGGAGCGGCTGCGCCCGACCACCTTCTGCGCGCCGCCCACCGTCTACCGGTTCCTGATCAAGGAGGACCTCTCCAAATATGACCTCTCCTCCCTCAAACGGTGCACCATCGCGGGCGAGCCGCTCAACCCCGAGGTGTTCAACCAGTTCAAGAAGGCCACCGGTCTGGAACTGGCCGAGGGGTTTGGACAGTCGGAAACCACCGTCATCATCGCGAACTTCCCCTGGTTCCCGCCCAAGCCCGGCTCGACCGGCAAGTTCTCCCCGCTCTACGACCTCGACATTGTGGACGAGGACGGCAACCCGTGTGAGGATGGTATTGTGGGCACGATCGTGGTCAAAAACCTCGACAAATTCCGCCCGGCGGGCCTGCTGGTCGAATACCGCGGTGACCCGGACGCGAACGCCGCCTCGTTTTACAACAACATGTACTCGACCGGCGACACCGCCTGGCGGGACAGCGAAGGCTATATCTGGTTTGTGGGCCGCAACGACGACGTAATCAAATGCTCCGGCTACCGGATTGGGCCGTTCGAGGTCGAGAGCGCGCTGCTGACCCATCCGTCGGTGTTGGAATGTGCGGTCACCGCTGCGCCCGACCCGGTGCGCGGGCAGGTGGTCAAGGCGACTGTTGTGCTGGCGCGGGGGTATCAGGCGTCCGATGCGCTCAAAAAAGAGCTGCAAAACCACGTCAAAAAGGAGACTGCGCCGTATAAATATCCGCGGATCGTCGAGTTCGTGGACGAGCTGCCCAAGACCCTTTCGGGCAAGATTAAACGCAAGCAGATCCGCTTGGAGGACCAAAAAAGCTGAAATGTCTGGAAATTGACGCGGATTTTTCCGCGTAAACCCTTGCATTAGATGCAAACCTGTGGTAAAATGGCAGATAGTAAGAATAGACAATGACGTGAAAGAGTGAGGAACGCCTCACTCTTTCGTTTATGTATGGGGGGATTGGGTTGGCCCAACCGAAAGGGAAAAAACAAAACACCGCCGCAGTCTGCGAAGCGCTCGCCGCGCCGGTGGCGGAACAGCTGGGCATCTACTTCTGGGATGTGGTATTCGAGAAGGAGGGCGCGGGCTGGTATCTGCGCTATTACATCGACAAGGACCCGGATGGGATCGACCTCGACACCTGCGAGGCGTTCTCCCGCGCGGTCAGCGACCTGCTCGACGCTGCCGACCCGATCGAACAGAGTTACTGCCTCGAGGTCGGTTCGCCGGGTGTGGAGCGCAAACTATCCAAGGGCTGGCATTTTGAGAAGTATATGGGCTGGGATGTGCTGGTCCGTCTGATCCGCCCGGTGGATGGCGTCCGGGAGTTCGTAGGGGAGCTGGCCGCTTATGATGGTGCGAATGGTACCGTCACCATCAACCTCGACGAGGACAGCCAGATGGAATTCACCATGGACGAAACCGCGTTTGTGCGGCTCTATGACCAAACGCTTTAGCAGGTTCGTGCGAGGGGCTTTTTCTCTTGCAAAAAGCCCCTCTTGCCGCTTCGCGGCAATTCACCCGACTGCCGCCGTACTGCGAGCCGCAGCGAGCGTTTCGGAGCGCAACCGCTGAAAGCGGCTCTTGGCGCGAAGATCGGCGTGCATAGGCCAACCGACGCGAAGCGTCGGCTCTTAGGCCGGAGTAAAATGCGCTTCTCAGGCGGGCGCCCGGCGCCCAAGAGGGGTTCCGCCGCGTGCGCGCGGCGGCGGGGGCTCTGCCCCTCGACCCCGCCGCCTTTGAAAAGGCGGGCGAAACTTTTGGTTAAGATCTAAGATTAAGATAAATTGTGTGAGAATGATTGGGAGGGGTCTGGAAAATGGCTGGAAGAACCAAGTCCAAGGAGAAGGAAAAGGACAACACTGCTGAATTTTTTGAGGCGCTCGCGCTGCTTGAGCAGGAGAAAGGAATCCCTGCGGCGCTGCTCGCCGAAAAGATTGCCACCGCAATCGGCAACGCCATCCGCCGCGATATGGGCGCTTCGGACGACAGCGTTGTTGAGATCGACCCGGTGACCCGGCGGTTCTATGTGGCGATGCGCAAGGAGGTCGTGGACGACATCTTCGACCCGGCACAGGAAATCCTGCCGGAAGAGGCGGTCAAATACAACAGTGCAGCGGTGATCGGCGACATTGTGGAAGTCCCGCTCGACACCCGCCAGTTTGGGCGGATTGCGGCGCAGACCGCCAAGCATGTCATCCGCCAAGGCATCCGGGAGGTCGAACGTGGGCAGCTGTTCGCCGAATATTCCTCCCGCCAGCACGACATTGTGACCGCCACTGTCATTAAAACCGATCCCAAAAAAGGAAATGTCACCCTTGAGATCGGCAAGAGCGAGGCGGTGCTCCCCAAGAGCGAGCAGGTACCCGACGAGACCTTCCCCGATAACGCCCGCATCAAGGTCTATGTGGTGGATGTGGTCAACGGTGAGAAAGGCCCGCGCATCATGATCTCCCGCACCCATCCCGGCCTGGTCAAGCGGCTGTTCGAGATGGAGGTCCCCGAAATCTTCGATGGTACCATCGAAGTGAAGTCGATCTCCCGTGAGGCCGGCTCCCGCACCAAGATCGCGGTTTGGAGCAACGATGAGAACGTCGACCCGGTCGGCGCCTGCATCGGCCCCAAGGGGCAGCGGGTCTCGGCGATCGTCGAGGAACTGGGCGGCGAGAAGATCGACGTTGTGAAATATTCCAACGACCCCGCCGAGTTTATCGCGGCTGCGCTTTCGCCCGCTGATGTGCTCTCGGTCGAGGTCGACCCGGACGGCACCAAATCCTGCAAAGTCACCGTACCGGACAACCAGCTCTCCCTTGCGATCGGTAACAAAGGGCAGAACGCCCGCCTTGCCGCCAAGCTGACCGGCTGGAAGATCGACATCAAACCCGAATCCGGGTTCTATGGCGAGTAAAGGGGCGGGCTTATGGTACAGAAAAAGATACCTGTTCGGATGTGTGCGGGATGCGCGGAGCACAAGCCTAAAAAGGAGCTCGTGCGGGTGGTGCGCACCCCCGAAGGGGAAATCCTGCTCGACCTGACCGGCAGGAAATCCGGCCGCGGCGCGTATGTATGCCCCAACGCCGTCTGCCTGAAAAAGGCGCGCAAGGCCCGCCGGTTCGAGCGGGCGCTCGGCTGCCAGATTCCCGAGGAGGTCTACGACCGGCTCGAGCAGGAGATGGAGGCTGGGACAGATGGCTGACCGGCTGATGGGAGCGGTTTCGCTCTGCCGCAAGGCGGGCAAGCTCCGGATGGGGATGGACTTGGTCTGCGAAGAGGTGCAGAAGGGCGGAGTCCGGCTGGTGCTGGTCGCGGACGGGGTTTCCGAGCGCTCAGAACGTAAAGTCCGGGAGGCTTGCGAAGCCGGAAAGGTCCCTGTGCATAGGCTCCCCTGCACCATGGAGGCGCTTGCACAGGTAACAGGTAAAAAATACGGGATTCTCGCGGTCTGCGATGAGGGGTTTGCCGGGATGATCGGCGGGCTGCTCGGCAGCAAGGCGTAGACCCGATGGATATAGAGGAAACGTGCGTTCCGATTCCGCGGCGGTGAGCCGGTGGTTTGGCGGGACGCCGGCAAACCATCGAACGTGAGGAGGAATTGGATACATGATAGAAAAATACAGGGTTCATGAGGTCGCGAAGGACCTCGGGGTACAGAGCAAAGAGGTACTCGACCTGCTCGCTGCCAACTTTGAAGGGGAGCGCAAGAGCATGACCGCGCTCGATGAAAAGGAGCTTTCGTTGGTGCTCCATCATTACACCAGCCAGAATCAGGTAGAAAATTTTGACGCATATTTTGCCGCAGGCGAAGCCAAAAAACAGGCCGCGAAACAGCAGGCGAAGGAGGCGCGCGCCGCCGCCCAGCAGCCCAAACCGCAGCCGCCAAAGGAGCCGCAGCAGGCGAAGGAGACACCCCAGCCGAAGCCCCAGCAGGGCGGGCAGCAGCGGCAGGACAACCGGCAGGGCGGCGGCCAGCAGCAGAACCAGAACCGCGGCGGCCAGCAGCGGCAGGATAACCGGCAGGGTGGCGGTCAGCGCCAGCAGGGCGGACAGCAGAACCAGAACCGCGACCGCCAGCAACGGCCGGACAACCGGCAGGGTGGCCAGCAGAACCGCGGCGGCCAGCAGCGGCAGGGTCAGCAGCAGGGCGGTCAACGCCAGCAGGGAAACCAGCAGCAGAACCGCAACAATCAGCCGCAGCGGCAGGGCGGACAGCCCCAGGGCCAGCAGGCAGCGGCGCCCCAGCAGCAGAAGCCGCGCCAGCGTCCGCAGGGCGGCATGACGGTCGATACCCGGGCAGGCTCGACCCAGGTCGAGATGGAGAAGTACAACGAGAAGTATGACAATCTCGCTCAGAGCAAGCTGGGCAACCGCGACACCGCGGCCCAGAAACAAAAGCTGACCCAGCGCAGCGCACAGCGGCGGGCAGGCAAACCGGCGATGTCCCGCAAGGAGAAGGAGGACGCGAAGATGCGCCGCCTCGAGCTCGAGCGGCAGCGCCGGAAAAACCTCTCAATCACCATCCCGGAGGAGATTACGGTCGGAGAGCTTGCGGCGCGGCTGCACGTCACCTCGGCGGAGATCATCAAACGGCTGATGGGGCTGGGCGTGATGGCAACGGTCAACGAAACCCTCGATTTCGACACCGCTTCGATGGTCTCGATCGAGATCGGCGCGAAGGTCGAGAAGGAAGTCGTGGTCACGATCGAGGACCGGCTGTTTGAGGTCGAGGAGGACGACGACGACAAGATGGTCGAGCGTCCGCCGATCGTCGTGGTCATGGGCCACGTCGACCACGGCAAAACCTCCCTGCTCGACGCGATCCGCAATGCCAACGTCACTGCCGGCGAGGCGGGCGGCATCACCCAGCACATCGGCGCTTATCAGGTCCTGGTCAACGACCGCCCGGTCACCTTCCTCGACACCCCCGGCCATGCGGCGTTCACCGCCATGCGCGCCCGCGGCGCACAGGTCACCGACATTGCGGTCATCGTGGTCGCGGCGGATGACGGCATCATGCCCCAGACGGTCGAGGCCATCAACCACGCCAAAGCGGCAGGGGTCTCGATCATCGTTGCGGTCAACAAGATGGATAAACCCCACGCCAACCCTGATAAGGTCATGCAGGAGCTGACCGAGTACGAGCTGGTACCCGAGGAGTGGGGCGGCGACGTGCCCTGCATCAAGGTTTCGGCCAAGACAGGCGAGGGCATCCCCGACCTGCTCGAGATGATCCAGCTGGTCGCTGATACGAGCGAACTCAAAGCCAACCCCGACAAGATGGCCAAGGGCACCGTGATCGAGGCGAAGTTGGACAAAGGCCGCGGCCCGGTCGCGACCATCCTGGTCCAGAGCGGGACCCTGCACACCGGCGACGTGGTGATCGCGGGAACCGCGATCGGCCGGGTGCGGGTCATGATGAACGACCGCGGCGAAAAGGTCTCCGAGGCCACCCCGGCAATGCCGGTCGAGATCACCGGCCTGGGGGACGTGCCCGAGGCGGGCGATGTATTCAATGCGGTTGAGGACGAGCGGCTCGCCAAAGAGCTGGTCGACCAGCGCAAATTTGAGAACAAACAGCAGCAGTTCAGCTCGTATGAGAAGGTCACCCTCGACAACCTGTTCAGCCATATCTCACAGGGCGACATGAAGGAACTGCCGATCATTGTCAAGGCCGACGTACAAGGCTCGGTCGAGGCGGTCAAACAGTCGCTCGAGAAGCTCTCGAACGACGAGGTCCGGGTCAAGGTGATCCATGGCGCGGTCGGCGCGGTCTCGGAGAGCGACGTCATGCTCGCCGATGCTTCCAACGCGATCATCGTCGGATTCAACGTCCGTCCCGACCCGATGGCCAAGGACAACGCCGAACGGGACGGGGTCGAACTGCGGCTCTATCGGATCATCTACGACGCAATCAACGATGTAGAGACCGCCATGAAGGGGATGCTTGCACCCAAGACCCGCGAGGTCGAGCTGGGACGCGCCGAGATCCGGCAGGTCTACAAGATCACCAATGTGGGTACCGTCGCGGGCTGCTATGTGCTCGAGGGCCGGATTACCCGCAACGCCGAAATCCGCGTAGTGCGTGACGGCATCATCATCGCCGACGACCACCTCTCCAGCCTCAAACGGTTTAAGGACGACGTGAAAGAGGTCGCGAAAGGGTACGAGTGCGGCATGGGCCTCAATAAATTCAACGACCTCAAGGAAGGCGACATCTTCGAAGCGTATGAGATCGAGGAATACCGCGAATAATAAAGCATAGTGAAAAGTTTCGCCAGCCTTTCCAAAGGCTGCGGGGTCGAGGGGCAGCGCCCCTGCCGCCGCGCACACGCGGCGGAACACTTTATCCTGAGAGGCGCATTTTTGGGGGTGAATTTCCTCTGACCTTCGGTCAGAGGAAAGAGGGGGCTTTTGCAAGAAAAAAAGCCCCCTCTTTTCCATCGAAATGAGCCAAAACACCCGGGAACGGAGGGGAATCTATGGGCTCTTACAGGGCTTCCAGAACGGAAGAAGATATGAAACGCGAGCTGAGCGATATCATGCGCTCGCTCAAGGACCCGCGGGTCAGCGGCCTGCTGTCGATCGTGAAGATGGAGCTTTCGAGGGATATGTCCCACTGCAAGGTCTATATCAGCGCGATGGAGGGGTTTGACGCCGCCAAAAACGCGGTCAAAGGGCTGGACAGCGCGTCTGGCTTCATCAAGCGGGAGCTGAATGCGCGGATGAAACTGCGCAAACTGCCCGAATTCAAGTTCATCGCGGACGATTCGATCGCGCACAGCGCGGGGATCAGCCGGATGCTGGAAGATTTAAAACAGGCGGTGGACGAGGATGGCGAACTGTAACCAGATTGTGGAGGACGATGCAGCCGCCCTGCTCCGGCGGGCGGAAAGCGTCCTGATCCTCTGCCACCAGAAGCCGGACGGGGACACGCTGGGCAGCGGGTTTGCCCTGCGGCTGGCGCTGTGTGCGCTTGGCAAACAGGTGCGGATTGCTTGCCCGGACGGTTTTCCCGAACGGTACGCGTTCCTCTACCCGGAAGGGTTCGCGCCCGAAAAACAACCGGAATTTGACCCTGAGCTGGTCGTGGCGGCCGATGTGGCTGACCCAAAACTGCTCGGGGCGGTTGGCGTGCAATGGGACGGCCGGATCGGGCTGTGCATCGACCACCATCCGTCCAATACCCGATACGCGGCGCACCTTCTGCTCGATCCGGATGCGGCGTCCACCACCCAGATCATGGCGGGCCTCATCCCCAAGCTGGGGGTCCCGCTCACCCGGGAGATCGCCCTGCCCCTCTACACCGGCCTTGCGACCGATACCGGCTGTTTTCGGTATTCCAATGTCACACCGGCGGCGCTCCGGCTGGGCGCTGACCTGATCGAAACCGGTATCGACAGTTTTATGGTTAATAAGCGGATGTTTGAAACCAAGTCGCGCGGACGGGTCGAACTGGAACAGCTTGTCCTGGGTACGCTCGAATACCACTACGGCGGACAGTTCGCAATCGCGGTGATCTCCAGCGAGGCGGCGGAGCGCACCGGCGTTTCAGAGGCGGATATGGACGGCATCCCCGCCCTGCCCCGGCAGATCGAGGGGGTGGAGGTCGCCGCCACCCTGAAGCAGAAAGGCCCGGAGCAGTTCCGGGTCTCGATGCGCGGGAGCGCACATTTCAATGTGTCACAGATCTGCGGCAGGCTGGGCGGCGGCGGGCACCCGCGCGCGGCGGGCTGTAGTTTAAACGGGCCGTTGGCCGAGGTGAAGTCGCGGCTGATCGAAGCGGTCGCGCCGGATTTTGAAAGATTGGGAAACGGGTGATGGATTGGCAGCATTAAACGGAATTTTATGTATCGATAAACCACAGGGATTCACCTCGTTCGACGTGGTGGCAAAACTGCGGGGAATCGCCCAAACGCGCCGGATCGGCCATGCGGGTACCCTCGACCCGATGGCAACCGGCGTGCTTCCGCTGTTTCTGGGCCGCGCAACCAAGGCATGCGACCTGCTGCCCGACCAGAACAAGCGGTATACCGCAACCTTCCGGCTGGGACTGGAAACCGATACCCTCGACATCACCGGGACGGTGGTATCCGAGCATCCGGTGTCAGCGGATGAAGCGCAGGTCCGGGAGGCGGCTTCCCGGTTCACCGGGGAGATTTTTCAGGTCCCGCCGATGTATTCCGCGCGCAAGGTCGGCGGCAAAAAGCTCTGCGACCTCGCGCGCCAGGGGGTGGAGGTCGAACGGGAGGCGCGCCTGGTCTGTATCCACCGGCTGGAATTTCTTGTCTGTGACCCCGCCACCCAAACCTATACCATCGACGTATCCTGCTCCAAAGGCACCTACATACGCACACTTATTGCAGACATCGGTGCGGTGCTGGGCTGCGGGGCAGTGTTAACCGCGCTGCGCCGCACCGAAGCGGCGGGCTATACCCTCAACGACTGCGTGACACTGGAAGAGGTGCAGCGTTGCGCGGATGCGGACAGGCTTCCTGGGCTGTTGCAGCCGGTTTCGAGCGCATTTGGAGCGCTTGCACAGGTGCGTCTCACCCAGGCACAGGACCGGCTGTTCCGCAACGGCGTGCGGCTGGATACGGCGCGGCTCGCTTTTTTCGAGGGCGGCACGCGTCTGGACCGGACACCCGAAGGAAATCTGGCAGTCTATTCGAGCGAAGGGACTTTTTTGGGAATCGCCCGACCGGTTGGCGACGAACTGCGGCTGGTCAAGCTATTTGTATTGGAGGCGTAACGGGATGCAGATTTACCATTCGGTTGCGGACTGCCAGCCCTGTGGGCGCGGTGCGGTCGCGCTTGGCTTTTTTGACGGCCTGCACATCGGACATGCCGCGGTGGTGTCCCGCGCGCTCTCCTACCAGCAGGAGGGGCTGTGCCCCTGCGTGTTCACCTTCACGATGGACGGCGGGCACCCCGCTGCCAAATCCACCGGGAACGCGCTGACCACCGAGCGCCAAAAGGAGCAGCTGCTCGAAAACTGGGGGGTCCAGCTGGTGCTCTGCCCCGATTTTTCCGAGTTCCATGCCATGGAACCGGAATCCTTTGTGGACGAGATTCTCGTCCGGCGGCTCAACGCGGGCGCAGCCTGCTGTGGAGAGGATTTCCGGTTCGGGAAAAAGGCAGCCGGGGACGTTGGGCAGCTGGCCGCGCTCTGTCAGGCGCGGGGAATCCGGCTGGATGTGGTCCCGCCCGTCACATCTGAGGGGGAACGGGTCAGCTCGACCCGCATCCGCAGCCTGCTCGGCGAGGGTCGGGTAGCGGACGCCAACCGTCTGCTGGGCCGGGCGTTCGGCTATGATTTCACCGTCGTACGCGGGAAACAGCTCGGACGCAAGCTCGATTCCCCGACCATCAACCAGCGCCTCCCGGACGGGTTTGTCCCGCTCCGGCATGGTGTCTATGCCTCGGTGTCCTTTGCGGGTGGGGAATGGCGTCCCTCGGTGACCAATATCGGACTGCGCCCGACGGTCGAGGACACCACCGCGGTCAACTCGGAAACCTACATCTGCGGTTTTTCCGGGGACCTCTATGGGGCATCGGTCGAGGTTCGGCTGCTTGCGTTCCTGCGCCCGGAACAGCGGTTCCCGTCTGTCGAGGCGCTGCGCGCGCGCATCCATGCGGACGCCGAAGCTTCTGTCCCGATTGCGCAGGCGTATCTTGCCGGGGGCGGGGACTCTATCCCGCCGGCTTTCCGCCCTTGACGCTCGCTCTGTAACGGCAGTCGGGGAAAGGAAAAGGGTGCTTTTTGCAGATGAAAAAGCACCCGATAAAGGAATTTGGATGGGCCCTAAAAGCCACTTTGGATGGTTACGCTCCGAAACGCTTCGCTGCGGCTCGCAGTGCGCGCGCCCGGAGTTCCCCGCTATTCCACAGTGATAACTGAGACAGGGCATCCCTGCGCCGCGCTGGACGCTTCGTTTTCCAGCTGGGACGGGATCGGGCTGGCATGAACCTCGGCGAGTCCATCGTCCGCCATGCGGAAAACATCCGGGCAGGTTTCGGCGCAAAGTCCACAGGAGATACACCCGCTGCGGTCGATACTGGCTTCCATAGTTGATTCCTCCAAAAAATAAAATTTGCCTTCAGCAGTTTGGCCTTCAGCCGCCTGGGCCTGGCTAGGTTCAGGCGCTTTGAAGATAGTATGCGCTGCCAAAAAGGGTTTTATACCGAAAGGAGCATCCGGATGAAATTGCAGCAGCCCCGCCTCCCCGAACCGCTCGAGGAGGGCGGGTCATTTGCCATTGAAGCACAGGCCAGCCTCGATAGCGAGGGCCGGCTGGAAAACCACCGGTTTACCGGGGACTGTGCCGGGGTGGATGCGCGCGGTCTGGACCTGCGCGGCTGCCTCTTTGATGGGGCGCGCCTCACAGGCGGCAGATTTGAAAAAGGGTTTTTCATGGATGTGATCTTCCGCAGATGTGATCTATCCAACCTCGATCTTTCGGGCGGAATGTTCCGTCGGGTGCTGTTTGAGGACTGCAAGATGGTTGGCGCACTGCTTCCCGAAAGTGCGTTTACTGATGTCCGGTTTGCCGGATGCACCGCACGCTACCTCAACTGCTACGAGGCTGCGGTGCAGCGGGTCGAGTTTGTCGGATGCGACCTCACCGGAGCAGTATTGCAGTCAGTCAGCGTCCGGGAGCTGGCCTTCTCCGAAAGCCGCCTGACCGGGGCGGAGCTGTTCGGGACTCCGCTCGCCGGGATCGATTTCACCACCAGTGAGATCGATGGGATCATTGTCGCTCCTCAAAATCTGCGCGGCGCGATCGTCACCGCTCCCCAGGCCTGTGAATTGGCCCGGCTCCTGGGGGTAGTCATCCGTTAGGATCCTCGCAGTTTTGAGCGCGGCGAGCTGTGGGAGCTTCCCGAGCATCTCACAGAGCAGATCGGACAGTGCGCGCAGCTGCGCGGTCTCTTCGGCGGCGGCGTCCCCGAGCCCGCGCTCGAGCGCATCCGCAGAGTGTTCGAGCAGAGGCAGGATTTGCAACAGGGACCGGTCGAGCCGGCGAAATAAAAGCGGCATCATCGGTTGTTCCCTCCCCGTTGTAGCTTTTCCATGTAGTCGGCAAGAATGCCGATAAAAATTTCGGGGGTGGGCTTCTGTTCGTAGCAGAGACCCGAGATTGCCTGAATCCGGTTTTTCCCGTCATGTTCCCAGCAGACCTCGATCATCTTGCGCAGATTTTTCTGCACACAGACCGCGCTGGTCCCATGCCGTCGCGCAATCTCCGGATAGAGCAGCTTGGTTACCCGCAGAAGCCGGTCCTCATCCTCCATCGCAAGCTCGACCGCGGTGACCAGCAGGGGATAGCCATCATAGGTTTTGGAGATGTGAAGGATGCGAAGCAGCTCTTTCAGGCTGTGAATGGGTTGCAAAGGCGTTTCCGTCATTGTAATACCTCCCAGAGAACCAAGTTTCACTTACAGGTTATTGCAAAATTCGACAAATTTCGGATAAAAAGACCTTTTACGACCTTTTTGCGGGTGAGAAATTTTATTAAAAAAACTATATATTTTGTATAAATGCGTAATAAAAAAGAAAAAAAGAGACCCTCTGGTGGTTTTACAAGGGTAAAACACAACCAGAGGGTTCTCTGTCGGGTATCCATAAAAAATTTAGGTTTTGATGGGGCGCAAGCGGTCACCCAGGCCAGCCTGAACCAGTGCTTTCCGGCAGGCGGGCGCGATCAGTACCGAAGCGATTACCGCCAACACGGCGTTGATTCCGGAGGTCACCATCTTGACCGAACAGGCGGCAATGGCGGCGTCCAGCGCGCTGCCCTCGAGCACCAGTTCGGTGACAGCTTTGATCAGGTAAAAGGTGGTTGAGAAGCCGGAACCCGCAATCGCGGCAACCAGGTTAATGCGGTTGTTTTCGCCGGTATGCTCCCCCCAGTGGGCGATCAGGCCGCAAAGGAATGCCATCAGGAAAAAACGGACGAATGTCCACGGCGCGTCATACACGAAAACCGGGTTGGTGAGATCGTAGAGCGCGGAGCCAATCCCTGCGGCAAGCCCGCCGCGGATTCCCCCGAACAGCAGCCCCGCCAGCAGACAGAAGATATTCCCGATCTTGAACATTGTCGGGCCTGCGGGGGTCGGAATCTGGATTTTCAGGAATGCGGTGGTCACAAAAACCATCGCCCCCATCAGCCCAACCACGACCACGTCATAGGTAGAAAATTTCGACTTTTGTTCCATAAAGCACCCTCCCTGTTGAATCTTTTGAACCCAGTATACCGGGTTTGAGCTGTCGCTGCAAACCGATCCCTAAGGTTTGGAGGGGCGCTTCCTTTTATGCAAAATGTACAAGATACTCTGTATATAAACCTTTTTATATGGTGAAAAAAACGGTAAAAATGTAGGAAACGGAGAATGGAAAATAGGAGTTTGTAAAATTGCAATATTTTTGCTTTAAAATCCGTCTTATATTGTGCGAAAAGTAGAAACATCAATCTCCGCCATATGTTTTTATAAGCAGCTCAAGCTGGGAGAGCAGGTTACGGTTTTTCTCCCGTTCAGCCTCGTAGAGCGCCTTGTAATCACAGTCGTCTACCGGTGGTTCCAGATGGTTGTAGCCCCCCTCCCGAATCAGCGTGGGATAATCCCGGTAGGAAACGTCGAGGTCCATCACCCCGGTAACCCCGGGGATATTCCCGGAGCCGCTGTACTGCCAGATGCCCACCTCTCCCGAGTAGGTCAGCTTGCTCGCATACTGCGCGACCCAATGGTCATACTCGGACAACTCCCGGTCGTATACCTTGGTTTCAAACCAGTCCTTGGAGGCGTACATCATCGGGTAATACCCTTCCTTCTGAATCTCCTGTAGGAATGCAAGGCAGAGATTGGTGCGCTCCCAGCGGGAAAGCGCGAGAATCTGCGGATCATATTCCTGATCGAACGCGATCGGGAAGGTTAGGCGGTAGGGTTTTATCGCGTCGAGGCAGGTGCGCGCCTCGATCCGCGCCTGTTCGGTGTTCAGCGCCCGGGAGTACCAATAAACGCCGGTATCCAGTCCGGCAGCCTGGGCCTGTACGAGCTGAGGTACGAACGACTTGCTGACATATCCCTCGAATCCCCATGTCTGCCGCACGCCATAGCCCACCCGGATCATCGCGAAAGAGCGTCCGCTTTGCTTGACCGCGGAAAAATCCACAATCCCGGTCCCGTTATTGTTGTTGGAGCTTGTGTCAATGCCCTGATACATACGTTTCATCCCCTCTATGAATCTCCTTCCATCCTACGGCAAAAATCAGAAAAGGTGAGGAAAATCCGGCCTTGCTTTTGTTTCGAGGAGATGGTATGCTGAACGATAGAGAGAGGGAGATGCTGATGGCAATCGTTTGTTATGATGGTGCGGACCTTTATTATGCGTCTTATGGGCAGGGGGAACCGCTTCTGCTCCTGCATGGGAATGGAGAGGACAGCAGCTACTTTGGGGGGCAGATACCCGAGCTCGAAAAACAGTATCAGGTCATTGTGATGGATACCCGCGGGCATGGCAGGTCGGGCCGCGGGGAAGGGCCGCTCGATTTTACCCGGTTTGCCCGGGATGCGGCAGCGGTCCTAGAGGCCCTCGGGCTGCCTTGTGCGCATATCCTCGGTTTTTCGGACGGCGGAAACATCGCGATCCGCCTTGCGCTTGATTTCCCAGAGCGGGTCCGCTCGCTCATCCTCAATGGGGCCAATCTTGATCCGTCCGGTATCAAATGGACGGTGCAAACACCGATCCTGCTCGGCTACGGGCTTTGCAGGATGATCGGCCTGCGCGACGCCGGTGCGCGCAAGAAAGCAGATATCCTCGGGCTGATGGTGCATCATCCGCATGTCAGGCCGTCCGAGCTGTCGGCAATTCATGTCCCTACCCTAGTGATTGCCGGGGAGCACGATATGGTACGGCAGAGCCACACCGAGTTGATTGCCGCCTCAATCCCCCACGCGCGGCTTCGAATCATTCCCGGCGGCTCCCATGCGGTCGCGGCCCAAAAACCGGCTGTATTTAACCGGGAGGTCCTGCATTTTTTACAGGGCACCGTTTGAAAACCCGAAAAGGCCGTCTTTTCCTACTAAGAACCCGTATTCACAACCGTTTGACGCCGTCTGAACGGGCCTTTTTCCGACCTGCTGCGTTGAAAAACCTTGCAATACACAAAGTATTGTCTGCGTTTTTTCGCCTTGCAGG
>JAETRV010000085.1 GCA_021770005.1 Anaerotruncus sp.
CCATCTGTCAAGGTTTATCCCGTCCCGGAATCCTGCCCGGTAGTAGTATTCGTTTTCCCTTGTGGCTTCCGAATTCGTCACATCCTCGCACAGCTCCATCATTTTCCTCTGCTCCGCGCTTAACTGCTCAAACAGCAGCTCGTGTGCCTGGTCTGCTTTCTCCATCTCCGCCGCCTGTTCCTCCGTAGGGGGATATTCCTTTTTAAAGGCGTCATGGTGCATCCCCATCCGTTCCGAAATGATAAGCTCAAGGAAATCCTTCTCATCCATCCTTCCACCTCCTTCGCCAGACAGCATAAAGGAACATGGGAAAAATAGCCATAAGGAACCGACAAAGATAATGTGTACAGACTGGTGAAAAATCAAAAGACAAGGAGCCCCCGGCTGTCATAGACGGAAACCCCCGCATCGTTCCCACAGCGGATGGCGCGGTCAAGCCCCATGATCGTGGCCACCGCCCCGTCAATCTTCTCCGTGGACTTTTCTTTATCCGCTTTGATATTTCCTGCAGGGTCGGTGCGGATGAAGATGTTATCCATCATCCACCGCAGCACCGGATGCCCGCCGTGGGCAATCATCTGCTCCAGCACCAGCTTCATCAGCTCCTTGGTAGGCGGGGACATATCCTTGAAGCCCTGGCCGAACGGGACCACCGTGAAGCCCATGCCCTCCAGGTTCTGCACCATCTGCACCGCTCCCCACCGGTCAAAGGCGATCTCCCGGATGTTGAACCGCTCCCCAAGCCGCTCGATATATTTCTCAATATAGCCGTAATGCACCACGTTGCCCTCTGTGGCCATCAGCTTCCCCTGCCGCTCCCACACATCGTAGGGGACATGGTCGCGCCGCACACGCAGCTCCAGCGTTTCCTCCGGCACCCAGAAGTACGGCAGGACACAGTATTTATCCTCCTCATCCAGCGGCGGGAATACCAGCACGAACGCCGTGATGTCCGTAGTGGAGGACAAATCCAGCCCGCCGTAGCACACACGCCCCTCCAGGCCATCCTCCGAAACCGGGAAGGCGCAGGCATCCCATTTGTCCATGGGCATCCAACGGACTGCCTGTTTCACCCACTGGTTCAGGCGGAGCTGCCGAAAAGAATTCTCCTCGCCGGGATTCTGCTTTGCCGATTCGCAAGCGGCCTCCACCTTGTCAATCCCCACTGTGATGTTCAGCGAGGGGTTCGCTTTCTTCCACACCTTTGGGTCCGTCCAGTCATCCGCCTCGTCTGCGCCATAGATCACCGGGTAAAATGTAGGGTCAATTTTCCTGCCCTCTAAAATATCCTTTGCCTTCTGGTGCGTCTCGTAGCAGATGGAATGGGTGTCCGTCCCCGCCGTGGTGATGAGGAAATACAGCGGCTGCATCCTGGCGTCCCCGGAACCCTTGGTCATGACGTCAAATAATTTCCGGTTCGGCTGCGTGTGCAGCTCGTCAAACACCACGCCGTGAATGTTGAAGCCGTGCTTGGAATACGCCTCCGCCGAAAGCACCTGGTAGAAGGAATTGGTGGGCGTGTAGATGATCCGCTTCTGTGAAGCAAGTATCTTCACCCGCTTGGAAAGGGCAGGACACATCCGCACCATATCAGCGGCAACATCGAAAACAATGGTAGCCTGCTGCCGGTCGGCGGCGCACCCGTACACCTCGGCACGTTCCTCCCCGTCCCCGCAGGTCAGGAGCAGCGCCACGGCGGCGGCAAGCTCCGACTTGCCCTGCTTCTTTGGAATCTCAACGTATGCTGTATTAAACTGGCGGTAGCCGTTCGGCTTCAGAGTGCCGAAAATGTCACGGATAATCTGCTCCTGCCAGTCGATCAGTTCAAAAGGCTTCCCCGCCCATGTCCCCTTGGTGTGGCAAAGGCTCTCGATGAACATCACGGCAAAATCGGCGGCATCCTTATCATAGCGGCTGTCCTTCGCCTTGAACTTCGTCGGCCTGTATTTTTTCAGCTTCCGCATTGCCATCGGCATCACCTCCCCAAAGATGGCATGAAAAATGGCCTGCCATCGACAAGCCGTAATCTATCGCTACAAGCCGACAGAGCCGTAATCTGTCGGCTTGGGTGTTCCTATTTTACCCTGAAAAGGTAGCCGTGCTTTTTGTCGTGTTCCCCTGCAAAATGGTTCATGCTCCCGTTCACCTCGACCATCCCGGCCAGTTCGCAGCCGTTCTGCGTAAAAAGCCATGCGGTCTCCACCGCACTGCTCCATCCGGAGGAAAAGGTGAACTCGCTGATCCCGTTCTCCCTCATGCAGGAGATGAGGCTTTCCACATCTTTCTCCCAGACCACATCGCTGATGTCAAGGCAGGCGTTCCCGTTCTCCCTGGCGGTTTCGTATTCCCTCCAGATGCGGCAGGCAGCCGCCCCAAGCCCCTCAAGGCCCTCCATCAAAGCGTTATATCCAGCCCTTGCCTTTTCCTTCCCCGCCTCGTCTGCTGCTGCCTCGTAGGATTTTTTAAGTTCCTGCATCTGTGCGTATGCTGTTTCAAAAATGTTCTCTTTCATGGTGTGTACCTCCGTTTTGTGTTTTTGTTTCCCCTTTCGGTAGTACACATATTCGCTCTGATTGCGGATAATAGCAAGTCAATTACGGGCATAAACTGTACAAATATCTGCATCGGGAATTGTGTAGTTTTCAATGGTTGGGGATATGTTTCCCATCCTCTATCCAGTCAACCAGGGCGATGATCTCGCCATCCGTTTCCATCCGTTCAAACTCTGCCACATCCTCCAGGTCCCAATCAACGGGGTACACGCCGCAGAACTCCACAATGCAGTCCACCTCCCCGGTCTCAATCCAGTCCCGGTTCAGGTTCCATGCGCCGCAGACCGTATCGACATGGCCGTGGCTGACATGGTTCCTGTCAAGCATCCCCTCAATCTTCCTGATGGTCTCATCCTTGTAAATGTCAGTATCCTTCGGGACCGTGATGTAAAACATACATTTCGTAATCTCGCCCCGTTCCTTCCTCGCGTCAATCCACTCCCGGATGACCTCTGTCCTTTTCCTCATGGCCGCTTCCTCCTTTGCCTTTTTCAGTGCTGCCCGTGCCTTCCGTAGCATCTGTGGATGGCTTCCAGAATCTGTTCCTGCTCCTCCCCGTCCACGCCGATGCTCTCCAGCGCCTCCCTGGTGCCGCAGTCCGGGCAGAGCTGCGTCCTGCCGTCTGCCCGCGAGACTGCCGGCCTTCCGTGGTAGGTCTGCCCGCACCTTGGGCAGACCGAAATCCTCGCAATATTATCTGTTTCCTTCATCGTGGTTTCCTCCTGGTTCCGTATTTTCCTTCCTTGGTGCAAATGCCGCCTCCCTGCTGCGGAACATCCGTCCTGCGGATGCGCGGTAACGGCTCCCCCTGCTGTTCTGCAGCCAGAAATATTTCCCGTCGAATCCCAGCACGGTGTAGGTGCCGGTGCATCTGTTCTTCCGGTTGGTGACCATGAAGCAGGCATCCCCCGCTTTCCACCCGCCCGGAAATTCCTCCGCGCTGTCCGCATACGCCTGTTCCAGAAACGCCTCATCGAATCCGAAGCTCTGGTAGCCCTGCCTGCAGGTCTCCATGTAGGATTCGCTCGGCAGCCCAAGCGGGCGGTCCTCATGCATGATGTAAACGAAAACCTTCCGCATCCGCACCTTTCCGGTCCTGATTCCCTTGAGGGGCAGCTCCATCTCCTTTTTGTAGTAAAAGTGGGGGAAGCCCTCGTAGCGGTCAAGCGCCGCCTCATTCTCCGCATTCACCTCCCATGCCGCCACGGGGACGCTTGCGCCCTCCTGCGGCTCGATGGTGAGGTAGGAGCCGGTCCTGCTGCCCTTGAACAGCAGCCGGTAGCCCTCAATCACCGAAGTGCCGATGATC
>JAETRV010000030.1 GCA_021770005.1 Anaerotruncus sp.
CCTGCTGCGTTGAAAAACCTTGCAATACACAAAGTATTGTCTGCGTTTTTTCGCCTTGCAGGGCGAAAAAATGCCTCGTCCATCCGACATCCTCCGATTATGAATACAGGTTCTAAAAGTTTGGAAGGGGGCGATAGAATCCGGCCGCTAAAAGAACCCAAAAGGATTCCTTTAGCGGCCTCGGATTGGATCACATAGCCAAAGGCACCTTTGTGTGCGGGCTATATCTGAAGCGGCAGGTCGTCATACGCAGGCTATTCAAGGGCTGTCGCCACCCCCATACTGCCGCCGCTGGTTTTTGCTTCTGGTGTATCCTATGCAGTCCAGTCAGGAATGGGAACCGGCACGCCAGCCTGTAAAACAGCCTGTCCAGAGAAAAGGGTGTGGGAACGAAACCCGGCGTTCGGAGATTTCCGAACGCCGGGTCACTTTTTCATTCTTTTATAGAAAAAATCTGATAGCGAAGAGGATGGTCAATCAGGAGGAACCCGTCTCCATAGCGGGCATAGAGCCTGCCGCAGACTGCACACCGGTAAAGCGGGCAGGGTTGCGGGACCCCAGGAATCCGGGCGGCGCGGCCGTCCGGACGGGCCTCTTTGCAGCATCCAGAGAGAGGGTTCACATGGATGCGGTGCAGCGCATAGCCGCTGGTACGGTCGAACCAGCCGGAAAACCCGTTCATTCTACCATCTCCCGCGTGCGCTTTTGTGCTGCCGGCGCACCGAACCGCTTGACCAGTTTGTAGCCGGCGAATACCATATAGAATTGGACAAAGATCATCGGCAGCCCGGCGATCAGCGAGATGGTCTGGACCGCTTTCAGCTCATTGATGACCAGCAGGCCGATCGAGAGGATCGCTAACACCCCGGCCCAGAAGATGCGCATTGAGCGGCTGGGCTGGCTATCGACCGAAAGGACTTTGGTGCTGCTGCTTGCAAGGATATAGGCGGCGGAGTCGATCGTCGTGGCGAGAAAGATGAACACCAGCAGGCAGAAAAGCAGGATCATCAGCGGGGCAAGCGGCATCGCCCGCAGAAGCGAGACGACAACCGCTTCCTGTCCTTGGGTTTCGAGCATCGCGGCATAGTCAACCGTCCCGGTCTGCTGAAGGTGGAGCGTAAAGCCGCCAAAGATGCCGAAGCAGAACCAGCAGCCGAGTGTCCCCCAGAGCATCTGCTGCCAGATGACGCTACGCAGCGTGCGTCCACGAGAGGTTCGGACGATAAAAAGCGCCATGAGCGGCATAAAGGTCAGCCACCAGCCCCAGTAAAAGATCGTCCACATCTCCTGAAATTCCCCGCTTCCGAAAGGGTCCAGCCAGGTGTTGATCCGGACAAAGTCCTGAAAATAGAGGCCGATGCTGTTGACCTCCATCTTCAGAATGTCGATGGTCGGCCCGAGGAAGAGCAGCACCCCGCCAAAGACGATCAACAGAACGACATTGATGTCGCTGAGCAGCTTGATCCCCTTGTCCAGCCCGCGAAAGACACTGAAGGTAAAGATTGAAATCCAAATCATCAGAATCACAATCTGCAAGGGCAGGGTGTTTGGGATGTGGAACAGCCCGGAAATCAGATTGGAGACGACCGGGACCGCCAAGCCGAGCGAGGTGGAGATCCCCGCGAGGATTGCGAACATGACAAGCACGTCGATGCATTTGCCCAGAATCCGGCTGATCCTGCCGGGGTTCAGATGGTTGTTGACCACCGAAAGCCGTAGCAGATGCTCATTGTCCTTGAAGATAATCAAGCCGATCGCTGTGATTGCCGGGATGTAGAACGCCCAGGCGCTCAATCCCCAGTGAAACTGTCCATACATATGGGCGTATTCATACGCCAGTTCGCTGAACGGCTCTATTGAAAGCGCGGGATCTTTGAGATAGTAGAGCGGTTCGACGAACCCGAGTATGACCGCGCTCGAGCCGACGCCGGAGGTGAACAGCATCCCTGCCCATGCAAAGTTGGAATAGACGGGCTTTTCCCCGCGTTCGCCGAAAGTAATGTCCCCAAATTTGGAGAAGGTCACCCAACCAAGGAAGGCGAACGAGGTGAGGCAGGCTAAAATATACATCCAACCAAACTTGCCGACCACCATCGAATAGAGCATCGAGATGATCTGTTTGGCGGTATCCGGAAAAAAGATCAGCGTCCCGGCGATTGCGACCGAGAGCGTTAACGTTGGGATTACGATAGAAAAATCCGAGTTGTTCTTCTTTTGATACATGTCGCACCGACCTTTCTGCAAAAATGCAGGCTGGACCTGAATGCTGCGCCCGCCCCCTTTCCTGTGGTCTGCTTCGAAACTTGTGCTTTCACATTTTCAAACAGGCCAAAATCAATCCAAATATCCAACCTTAAAAACGACTGTTATTATTTTATCACAAAAATTACAAACAGTCAACTTGATGTTTTGTACAGTATAAACAATGGCACGAAAAAACCGGACTTTCGACAAATAGAAAGCCCGGTTTTTGGAGAAAACGACAGGAATCTTTAGGAATCGGCAGCGAAATAATACGCCCCAGAACGTGCGGCCAGAAACTCGAGTACCAGCCCGCTATCCTCACTACGGATACGGGACTCGACCGCGTTACCTGTACTATCATACACGGCGACCCCTTTATGGCTGCGCAGAAACGGGGGAATCCCCAGGCGGATCAGTATCGGCTGGGAGGGATTGTTTTTTTCTCCGTTTTTCGCATTCAGGAAGGTGACCGAATATTCATAAAAAATCTTTTTGGTGATGTTTGGCAGGGTGCGCGCGCTCTTCGCACCGTCAATGGTAAAGACGGCGTTTCCCAGTGGGAAAGCGCGCAGCATCCCGATCGCCTCGACCGGTTGCCCGTCCACCTCCGCTTTCCAGGTCATCCCGGTTACGTTGCAGTTGATTTCATAGAGGGAGGACAAACGTCTCCAGATGGTTTGCCCAACCAGACTGCGTTTTCGCATGTCCAGCTCGTAATAGTCGAGCAGGGATTGTTCCGCATCCAGTTCAACAGCAGCCGACGCCTTTTGCATAAATTCATAAAGCTCGGTTGAGATGACCATGGTGAATTCGCGGGCGGGACTGTGGTTGCCATAGGCGTCCTGGGAGCAGATATCGAAGGTATGGACCCCAGGCTCCTTGAAGGTTTCTATGTAGGAGTCCCACTGTTTTTCAATCGGCTGCCAAACTCCGTCCTCCCGGCGGATCGACATATGGTCAAGATCAACCGTGGTTTCGGTGTAGACCTTGATCTGCGTACCTTCCGGGTAGATATTGGAGTCGCCGATCTTTTTTTCCGAAACCGCGACCAGCGGCGTTTCGGGCGGGAAGACATCGATCCCGGGGCGCATCCGGTTCAGCCACCGCACAAGAACCGCGAGATGTTCCTCCTCGTCGGCAGGGAAGTAGGCGCGCTGCACATCGGTCAGATCACTGAACTGCCCCTGAACCGACATGATCTCTGCACGCCGTGCCTCGACCATCTGGTCGTTTGAAGCGTCCAGAGAGGGGAGCGCGCGGCAGGCATCCAGTACGCTGGCGAGCTGGGCATCGATGATAAACGAGAGATCCTGTGGTTTGCTACGCAGACCTTCGGCATCCTCGGTGCAGAATCGGAACCGGTATACACCATCGTTTTGGAAGTTGAGGGTGCAGGTCCTATCCTCGCTGAGCGAGAGGGACATCCATAACCCATCCTCTTTAATCAGGACCTCCTGTACACCTTGTTCGGCTGAGAGCGTCAGGGTTACCGGGGAACGGTAGACCGAAGTCCCCTCGAGGGTTTCCCCTGCTGTTTTGATTTCCAGCGTGTTTTCAGGTTGCTTGGCGGCCAGGGCGGGGAGCGTCTCGAACGGCAATAGGAGCGCCAGAGCAAGCGACAAAGAGAGCAGTTTTCTTCTGAACACAGTAGCTGAGCATCCTTTCTTTTCGACTACAGAATAGGGGCTGTTTGAATCTGGGAAAATGGCTGCGGAATTCCGAGCAGGTTCCTAACGCTTCTAAGCCCGCTTCAAAGCTTATATCAAACATGATATCATTGACCACAACCTAATATAATAGCCGTAGCCATTATAGCATATTTCTTGGGAAATGTCAGCAGACGGGAAAAATTTGCCTGAAATTTTATACAGAGGGGCTCCTTTTTGGGCTTTGCGGATTCCAGCTTGCCGCCTTTGAACAGTAATTCACCCGAAAAAAGCGCCTTTGGAACAGGCTCTCAGAAAATCTGGGAGGTGAGCAGATTGCCCCAGCACGCATAGGATAATACAGCGGTATTTCCATTCGGCGGACAGCCGTGGGGCCGCTGTATTTTGTTATGTTAGGGGACTTTTGATATGGCGAACAACGGACAGTCTGTTCTGGTGGTCCGCTCGGTCACCAGCGCGATGCGGGGCCAGAAACTTTTGGAGAACAGCGGGATTAGCGCATATGTCCAGCGCAACACCGCACCGAACAGCAACCAGGGATGCGGTTACGGGATCAGGGTCAGCGGAGGGGATGTGGCGAAAGCCGCGGGGATCCTCGCTGGTGCAGGGATCAAGGTTGTGGAGATTCAGGGGGGCTGAAGGATGGTTTATTTTGACAATGCCGCAACCACCTTCCCCAAACCGGTTGCGGTAAAAAACGCGATGGACCTTGCGATCCTCCGCTACGGGGCCAACCCTGGGCGCAGCGGTCACGATCTCTCGACCGAAACCGCGCGTCAGGTCTACTGCGTACGGGAAAAGGCCGCGGCATTTTTCGGCGCAGAGGATGCGGGGCAGGTGGTGTTCACCCAGAACTGCACCTATGCCCTGAATACGGCGATCAAAGGGCTGGCGCGGCCGGGCGACCATGTGATTATTTCCGACCTTGAGCACAACTCGGTGCTCCGGCCTGTACATGCGCTCGCGATGCGCGGAGAACTGGAATACACAATTGCGGAGACCTTCATGGAGGACGACCGGACGGTGGAATCGTTCCGGAATGCGATCCGGTACAACACCAAAGCGATCATCTGCACCCATGCCTCCAACGTCTTTGGGATCAAACTGCCGGTCGAGCGTCTGGCACAGCTCGCGCACGCCTACGGGCTGTATTTTGTGCTGGATGCCGCCCAAACCGCCGGGGTAGAGCCGATCGATCTGTCTGCCATGCAGATTGATTTTCTCTGTACGGCAGGGCACAAAGGGCTGTATGGGCCGTCGGGGACAGGCCTGCTCATCACCCGTTTCGGGGAACGCCTGCGTCCTCTGGTGGAAGGCGGCACTGGAAGCGCGTCCGCCGACTACAGCCAGCCGGATTTCATGCCCGACCGGCTGGAATCGGGGACGGTCAACACGGCCGGGATCATCGGGCTGGGCGCGGGGATCGATTTCGTGAACCAGCGCGGCATGGAGCGAATTGCCCGGCACGAAACCTACATCGCGCGGTGCGTCTATGACGGGCTAGCCAGAATCCAGGGGGTGAAGCTCTACACAGCGCCGCCCCAGTACGGCGTCAACCTGCCGGTCCTAAGCTTCAATGTGGAGGGCCTTTCCTCCGAGGAGGTCACAGAACAGCTCAACCGCGCAGGGTTTGCGGTGCGGGGCGGACTGCACTGTGCGCCTCCCGCTCACAAGAAGTTCGGTACGATCGGCACCGGCGGGACAGTCCGGGTCAGCGCCGGCGCCTTCAACACAGAGGAGCAGGCGCGTGGGCTGGTCTGCGCGGTGCAGAATATTGTCCGGTTTGTGGAAAAAAAGGATTGATTTCAGGATAGCATGTGATAAAATATAAGATAAGAGAACTGCGCGGCCGGTTCGCCGGCCGCCTCTCCAAAAGCCGAGGGGAATGAAAGCGTATGGCGGATTTATGGAACAATCTGAGAAATGTGTTTGGTACGGTGCTGCCACAGGACCTTCTTGACATCGCGATTATTTCTTACCTGTTCTATCAGGTGGCAAAACTGGTGCGGGAGACGCGCGCGGCCCAGCTGGTCAAGGGGATCGTGATCCTGCTGCTGATGAGCGTGCTCGCGACCCAGCTCAGGCTGCGGACATTGAGTTTTCTGATGGAAAACATCCTGCAAACCGGGCTTGTAGTGATGGTTGTGGTCTTTCAGCCGGAACTGCGCCGCGCGCTTGAGCAGGTGGGGCGTTCCCAGATTGGGAAACTGAAATTTTTTTCCTCGGGAATGGACGAGGGCGAAGCCCGAGAAAGCTGGCGGCGCTTTGTAGACGCGCTGGTGGAAGGGGCCTCCTCCCTTTCCAGGCAGAAGATCGGCGCACTGGTGGTCATCGAGCGGAATACCCGTCTGGGCGACATCATCAAAACCGGTACCGTGATCGATTCCGGCCCCAGCGCAGAACTGATTGGGAACATCTTTTTTCCCAATTCCCCGCTGCATGACGGAGCGATGGTCGTCCGGGATGGGCGGCTGCACGCGGCTGGGTGTTTCCTGCCGCTATCAGATAATTCGGAAATCAGCCGCGAGTTGGGGACCCGCCACCGCGCCGCGCTTGGGATGAGCGAGATGAGCGATGCGGTGGTCGTGGTGGTGTCGGAAGAAACGGGATTTATCACCGTCTGCCGCGATGGCAAGCTCGAGCGCGGCTATTCGGTCGAACGGCTGCGCCAGTACCTGACTGACGAGCTGCTCCCGGAACCGAATGAACCTTCCGAGAAAAAATTTGAGCGGAGGAAGGCGAAAAAAGCATGAAGAAGTTGGATTTTGGTCAAATCTTTCAAAGTCGCCGTCTGCTGATGATCTTTTCGCTCATGATGGGCGTCTTTTCGTGGATGTTTGTCGTAATCTTTGTTGACAATGAAATTCCCTGGGAGTTCAAAGGGGTGCCGGTTGACGTTTATGCTGAGGAAGAGCTGCTTTCGATCAACAGCCTGCGGATTGTCGAGGACCCACAGGCGGAAGTTACCGTGGTTGTCGAGGGCGGACGAATCGTCGTCGGCGGGCTGGAAGAGGGGGAAATCCGGATCGTTGCCGATCTGGAAGGAATCTCCACGCCGGGCGACTATGCGGTCAAACTGAAAAATGTGCTGACCGCCAACCAGAATTATGTGGTGCGTGAGATCAAGCCCTCGACGGTGAATGTGCGGGTGGACCGGATCACCACCAAGCGGTTCGAGGTGAAGATGGATATTGACGGTCCGCAGGTGCCGGACGGCTACCTGAACGCGGGAACGACGATCAGCCCCCGCGCGGTCGAGGTGACCGGCCCGGAGGCGGACATCAGCCGGATTGCGCAGTGCATCGTGTCGGCGTCGTTTACCGGACGCCCGCTGACCGATAATCAGACCATCCGCAGCGAGATCAAGCTGTTTGATGAGGAAGGGCATGAGATTCCCAAAGACCGGCTCACGATGGAGAGCGACTCCGCGAATGTGACGGTACAGGTGCTCAAACAGAAACGTCTGCCGCTCCGCTTTGAATACCTGAATATGCCGTCCAGCTTCCCGCGGGACGACCTGCGGTTTGAGATGACCGACAGCAGCATCCTGGTCGCGGGGCCAGAGTCGGTAGTGGACTCCTATGAGGAACTACAGATCGGTTATGTCGATTTGAGCGAGGTGACGCCGGGGTTCGTGCAGGTGTTTGACATCAGCCTGCCAACCGGGTTTATCAGTGTGGAGAATCTGCGTTCGGTTGGCGTCAGCTTCAGCGGGGAGGACCTCACCGAAGCATACTTCAATGTCTCACAAATCACACCGGTCAATGTGCCGATCAACTACGAGGTGACGATCAATACCACGCAACTCTTCGGGGTGCGGATCATTGGGAGTCCCGAGGTGATGGAGACGCTCACCGCCAAGGATATTGTTGCGGAGATCGACTTTTCAGAGCGCGAAATTTCAACCGGATCGAGCAGTTTGCCGGTTTCGATCTCGGTGCCGGGACGGAAACTGGCATGGGCGGTCGGGGAATACGCCGCTGTGGTCACGATCGAAGAAAAATAAACTGGGGGCGCCCGGAATCACCGGGCGCCCCTGTTTCAAATGGTGCAGAGCCATTCATTCCTGTGGGAGGAATGGGCAGAACCATCCTTTGGACATTTTGTCTTTCATCTTCCACGTTCCTTTCCCTGCTCAAGCGTTTCAACAGCAACAATCTGTCCACTTTCATTATAACAACCCTCATTTTGCTTCGTCAACCATATCATGTATCAAATCCAGTTTTGGGAGAGTGATGCAATGCCAATCTTGATCCATGCAATCCGCACCTCGTTGGAGGAAGAGCCATCCGCCGCGATCTCCAAAGCGGTCAAACTTCTGGGCGTTTCGGAACAGGAGGTGGTTTCCGCCTGCATCTCCAAAACCTCGCTCGATGCCCGCAAACGGGAAAAACCGCATTTTGTGCATACCGTTTCGATCTCGCTTGAAAGTGGGGAGGAGTCCGTTGCGGCGCGTGTACCCGGAAACCGGGCGGTTTGGCAGGAGGACAAGCCGCTGGAAATCCCAAGAGGTACCCGCCCGTTGGATCATCGTCCGGTGGTGGTCGGGTTCGGCCCGGCGGGGATGTTTGCGGGCCTGCTCCTTGCGCGTAACGGGTACCGCCCGCTGATCCTCGAACGGGGAGCCGCGATGGAGGAACGAGTGGAGGCGGTCGAACGGTTCTGGCGGGAAAGGGTTTTAGACGAGCGCACCAATGTGCAGTTTGGGGAAGGGGGCGCGGGCACCTTCTCGGATGGCAAATTGACCACCCGGATCGGTGATCCGAAATGTGGCTGGGTTCTGCGTGAACTGGCGGCATTCGGCGCACCGAAGGAAATCCTGCAAAAGGCAAAGCCGCACATTGGAACTGACCGGCTCCGGCAGGTCGTCCGGAATATCCGACAGGAGATTATCGCGCTGGGTGGGGAGGTGCGTTTCAGCACCTGCCTGACCGATTTGCGTGTTTCGTCCGGGCGGCTGGTGGCAGTGGTGACACCGGACGGGGAAATTCCGGCGGAACAGCTGATCCTCGCGGCGGGGCACAGCGCGCGCGACACCTTTGAGATGCTTCACCGGCATGGGTTTGCGCTTGCGCCCAAGCCGTTTTCGGTGGGGGTACGGATCGAGCACCTGCAAAGCCAAATTGACAGGGGGCTTTATGGCGATCTGGCGGGCCATCCCGCACTGCCGCCCGGGGAATACCAGCTATCCAAACGGGTGGATGGGCGCGGTGTTTACACATTCTGCATGTGTCCGGGCGGATTTGTGGTACCGTCCGCGTCCGAGCGGGGACGGGTGGTGACCAACGGGATGAGCTGCTACGCGCGGGACGGGAAAAATGCCAATGCCGCGCTGGTGGTTGGGGTCTCTCCGGAGGACTACGGCACCCATCCGCTCGATGGGATTGCGTTCCAGCGCAGACTGGAAGAGACAGCTTACCTGTCAGCTGGAAGGAGCTACTGTGCACCTGCGCAGGATGTTGGCCATTTTCTCCGCGGGGAATCGGGGCTGATGGCAGGCAGGGTGGAGCCAACCTATGCGTGCGGGGTTGTCCCATGTGATTTCAACCAAATCCTACCGGAGTTTGTGACCGGCCTGCTCAGGCAGGGGTTGTCCGACTTTGACAGGAAACTACGCGGATTTGCTGCGGACGATGCTCTGTTGACCGGCGTGGAAACCCGTACCTCTTCGCCGGTGCGGATTTTGCGCGGCGAAGATTTCCAATCCCCGACGGTAAAAGGGGTCTATCCCTGTGCGGAGGGCGCGGGGTATGCGGGGGGCATCATGAGCGCGGCGGTGGACGGTATCCGCGTTGCGCTGGCGCTGATGGAGGTTTACCGGCCGTTTGATTAGGGGATGTTTGAAAAATCGAAATCACCGTCTTTTTCTACAAAAAGCGGCATCTGCTGCGTCAAAAATGCGCGGAATACATCAAGTATTCCTGTGTTTTTTTCCTTGCAGCTGCTCATTTTTTGCGAAAAGTCCGGCCATTTCTCTATTTTCAAACAAGCCCTAGCCGTGTGGCATTTGCATCGGACCAGACATAAGATGGTAGTATCTTCATTGGAGGAGGTCTACCATGAAACTCGGATTGGCATTCTCCGGCAGCGGGGCGGGGGCGTTGTCCGCCCATATTCTCGCGCAGCGGCTGCGGGACAATGCGCTTGAGATAGGGATGCTATCGACCTGCTCGCTGGCAGCGCTCCCAGCAATGCTCTGGTCGCGCGGGGTTTCCCAGGAGGAAACTGGGGAACTGTTGGAGGCAGTTTCCCGGTCTGCTACACCGGTGCAGGGGGTGGAGCTGCTCGACCGGATGGGGGTTTTTCGTCATAAGCCGAGCTGCGAGCTGGCGGTCAGCAGCGTGGACGTGCCTACAGGGGTCACTGTGATCTATTCGGATCTCTTACATTCGGACGCATGGAATCTAAAAGTCCTGCCCCTTTCCGGGAATGAACGGGAAGCGCTCTGTGCAACCCTCTGCCCGTGGCGGGGAGCCACCCCTTATCCAGCCCGGGGGATGCAGCTTTGTGATTTTTCGGTGCGGTATGGCTGTCCGTTTTTTCCGCTCAAGATGGCGGGGATGGAGCGGCTGCTCTCATTTTCGTTTGCGGGTGGGGAGCTTCCGGCGCAGATTGCGGCAGATGCGCTCATCTCGCTCACCGGAAAAAACGCAGATTTTCACTGCACAATCACCGGCCCGGAAGCGATTGAGCCGTTTTTGCAGGCGCGTCTGGAGGAACTTTACCAGATGTGGCTTTTTTAAAAAGAGGACGCCGCCCCGTCTTTCAAAAAGCGGAGCGGCGTCTTTTTCCTGTTTGTGGGAATCTAATCAGAGGCGGGAAATCGTCTCGAGCACCAGTTTCGCGCATTTTTGTGCAGCAATCCCGGCGAAGGTATTGTAGTCCATTTCAGAGTCGGAAAGACCGTCCGAGACGCAGCGGATCACTGCAAACGGCAGTTGGTTCAACGCACAGGTATGACCGATTGCAGCGCCTTCCATCTCGATCGCGTCGCCGCCTGTGCGGGAGGCAATCTCCGCTTTTACTGCGGGATCAAGGACAAACGCATCGCCGGATGCGACCCGCCCGGTGACACAGGAAAGCCCCTGTTCTTTACAGAGATTCCGGACAAGATCGTTCAACTTTGCGTCCGGGTGAAACCGGGAGAATCCTGGGAGCTGGTCACGCAGATGTTCCTCTTCGAGGTCATGGTAGCAAAGCTCATCCGCAAGCACGATGTCCATCCGATGCAGGGTGGGAGACAGTGCGCCGCAAACCCCGCTATTGAGGATGCACTCCGCGCCGAAGCGGGAGATCATCATCTGAGCGCAGCAGGCGGCGTTGACCTTGCCGATCCCACTGACCGCTGCAACAATCTTTTTCCCTCCCTGCTCGGCGACATAAAAGGTGAGCAACCCCACCTTTTCGGATTTCCCATGGCTGAGCGCGTCGCGGATCAGAGCAAATTCCTTGTCCATTGCGCAGATAATGCCAATTGTCTGGTACATAAAGCAGTCCTCCTGAATTCAGATGCTTCTATTTTACCTGATTTTTCGATCCGTTTCAACCATTTGAGCCACCTTTCCAACAGAGCTGCTGGTCTGCCCCATCCGCCAGACTGAATAATCCTGTCCATAGGATCATATATCTGAAAAAAGAGAATGGAGGGGTTTCGGGTGAGGGAGCAGCACAGGCAGGGGTTTTTGTATGGGACGATCATACTGGCGGCTGGGACGGTAGCGGTCAAACTGATCGGGGCGCTCTTTAAAATCCCGTTGACCAATCTTCTGGGCGGGGTTGGGATGAGCTATTTCAACGTTGCCTATGATCTATATTACCCCCTTTACGCGCTTTTTGTAGCAGGGGTGCCGGTGGCGGTCTCCCGGCTGGTGAGCGAAAGCATGGCGCGGGGACGGGTGCGGGACGCCCGCAGGCTCCTGCGGGTCTCGGTGGGGGTCTTTTTCGCGGTCGGAGCGGCTGGCTCCCTTGTAATGTTTGCGGGTGCGGGATGGTTCTCTGAGTTGGTCCATAACCCGGAGGCCAAGCTTGCGGTGCAGGCGCTTTCTCCCGCCTTGTTTCTGGGGTGCGTGATGGCGGCATTCCGGGGCTACTGGCAGGGGATGCAGGAGATGCTCCCAACTGCGGTTTCACAGGTGGTGGAGGCGGTCACGCGCCTGCTGTTCGGTCTGGCATTTTCCTATGGGATTGTCCATGCCGGGCTACACGAATACCAAGCCGGGGGGACCGTGTTCGGGTTGTCTTACCCCTCGCTCGAGCAGGCGCAGCTTGCGGTGCTGCCGTACGGGGCGGCGGGGGCAATTTTCGGCGTGACGGTCAGCTCGCTCTGTGGGGCGCTCTATATGGTGGCCCGGTACAAGCTGGGGAAAGGCAATCTCCGGCCGGAGGCGTGGCGCGCTGCACCCCCGGCGGCATCCTCACGGGCGCTCGCCCGCAGGCTGGTGGCAATCGCTCTGCCGGTCTGTTTCGCGGCGGTGATCTCCAACTTGACCTCGTTCATCGACCTGATCTCGGTGATGAATCGTCTGAACTACGCGGTGGAAACCGCCCCGGAACTGCTGCTTGCAATGTATGACGGAATGGTTCCGGCGGGCGTGGGGCTGGACCGGCTCGGTTCCTATCTCTACGGCTGCTATTCTGGGCTTGCGGTTCCGATCTATAATCTGGTCCCCTCATTGACCACCACGATCGGGGTAAGCCTGCTGCCGGCGGTGACCGCCGCATGGACGACCCACAGCCGGCTTTCGCTCGAACGAAATATCTGTTCTGCGCTCCGGCTCGCTTCGATGGTAGCGATGCCTGCCGGGCTTGGTATCTGCGCGATGGCGGAACCGGTGATGCGCCTGCTTTTTTTTCCCAAACCGATGGAGGTTGCGGTGATCGCCCCAGCTCTGCGGATTATGGGGATTAGCGCGGTTTTTGTCGCAATTTCGCTGCCGGTCAATGCGATTCTACAGGCGGTGGGACGTGCTGGGCTTCCGGTCAGACTGCTGTTGATCGGCGGGCTGCTCAAGCTCGTCCTGAACTATCTGCTGGTTGCGGTGCCGCAGCTCAATATCCAGGCCGCCCCGGTCGGGACGCTTGTCTGTTATTTCTTTGTGGTCTCGGCCAGCCTTTGGGCGTTGGTGGGCGCAACCGGTGTCCGTATCCCGATGGGGAGTGTATTCGGGAAGCCGCTTTTCGCTTCGATTTGCTGCGCTGTCGCCGCCCGTACCTCCTATGACCTGCTCTTCCGGCTGATTCCCAATCGTTTGATAGCGCTTTTGGCGATTGCAATCGGGGGGCTGGTTTACCTCTGTGTTGTATTTTTGACAAAAACTGTGACAAAAACGGACATTTTCATGGTTCCAGGAGGAGAAAAGTTTGCAAAGGCACTTGAAAAACATTCTCTTTTAGGTTAGAATACTAAAAGCCCTCTTAAAAAGCGGATAAAAGGGGAGTTTTGTGATGCTGGATGGGTTCACGCAAAAAACACATTATGAGATATCCGACCTGTTGAAGATCGTGGAACTCCTGCGGGGGGAGAACGGCTGCCCGTGGGATCGGGAGCAGGACCACCACACGATCCGCAAAAACTTTCTGGAGGAAACTTACGAAGCGGTCGAGGCGATTGACAAGGAAGACCCAGCGCTTTTGCAGGAGGAGCTGGGGGATGTCCTGCTTCAGGTCGTCTTCCACGCCAGAATGGAGGAAGAAGCCGGACGGTTCGGTTTTTCGGATGTCTGCGATGGGATTTGCAAGAAGCTGGTGGAGCGCCACCCGCATGTGTTCGGGGAGGTAACCGTCTCTGGGACCGGCGAGGTGCTCTCCAACTGGGAGCAGATTAAGCAGAAGAGCAAGGGCCAGAAAACCGCCTCTGAGACGCTGCGCAGTGTGCCCGCAGTACTTCCGGCACTGATGCGGAGCGAAAAGGTGCAGCACCGGGCGGCGAAAGCCGGGTTCGACTATACCGACTGTGGCTGGGCAATGCGTGACCTTGAAAGCGAGCTTTCCGAATTGAAAGAAGCGATTGCCGAAGGGGAGCAGGCCCATATAGAAGAGGAATTGGGAGACCTGCTCTTTTCCGCCGTCAATGTGGCGCGGTTCGTCAGGACCGATCCGGAAAATGCCTTGACCAACTCCTGTGAAAAATTCATCCGCCGGTTTGAGCAGGTGGAGACGCTCGCGCGGGAGCGGGGGATCGATATGAAAACGACCCCGATCGAGGAGCTGGACAGGCTCTGGAAAGAAATTAAGCAGAGATGATGTATTATCCCAGGCATTTTGTCTGAAGATATAGTAAAGATTTTAAAAAGGTATGGAGGTCAAAATATGACAAAGGCAGATCTTATCAATGCGGTAGCAGAGAAATCTGAACTGTCCAAAAAGGATAGCGAAAAAGCACTGACCGCTGTGATTGAGGTACTCACTGAAGCGCTTGTCGCGAAAGAAAAGGTTACACTGGTTGGGTTCGGCACGTTTGAGACCAAGGAGCGCAAGGAGCGCCAGGGGATCAACCCGATTACCAAACAGCCGATCACGATTGCAGCCGCAACCGTCCCGTCTTTCAGCGCAGGCAAAGCTCTGAAGGATGCCGTTGCCGGTAAGTAAGAAATCCATGTAGGCTCGCTGCATCCGATGCGGCGGGCTTTTTTGTTTTTATGGAAGGAGAATGCGCATGAGACTGGATAAATATCTCAAAGTCACCCGGCTGATTAAACGCCGCACCATCGCCAACGAAGCCTGTGATGCAGGGCGGATCGTGGTCAATGGAAAGATCGCCCGCGCGTCCTATGATGTGAAGGAGGGCGACCTGATCGAGATCAACATGGGGCAGAATCCGCTCAAGGTCAAGGTGGTCAAGGTCAGCGAATACGCAACCAAGGAGACCGCTGCCGACGCCTACACGGTCGTGGAATGAACGACCTGTTCATCCGCA
This sequence comes from Anaerotruncus sp., assembly GCA_021770005.1. Lineage (GTDB taxonomy): Bacteria > Bacillota > Clostridia > Oscillospirales > Ruminococcaceae > Anaerotruncus. The sequence goes on from JAETRV010000030.1 coordinate 14,827, forward strand.
AGGTCCTGATCCCGGACGGACTTCCGGAGGATTCCTACCTCGCCGGCCTGTCCGCCCTCCGTCAGATCGCCAGAGAAGGGTTGACATTGCAAAGCCCGGTTACCTTTTTTGTGGGGGAGAACGGCTCGGGAAAATCCACCCTGCTTGAGGGGATCGCCGTCGCGTTCGGGTTCAACCCGGAGGGCGGCAGCAGGAATTTTCAATTCAGCACCTTTGACTCACATTCCGGACTGCACCGGTTCCTCCGGCTCTGGAAGGGTGCGCGGAAACTGCGGGACGGTTATTTTCTGCGCGCCGAGAGCTTTTACAATCTGGCGAGCAATATTGAGCAGTTGGACAAGGGCGATATGGGGGCTAGGGTCATCGATAGCTATGGCGGGATCTCGCTGCATGAACAGTCACACGGAGAAAGCTTCTTATCTTTGCTGCTTAACCGGTTCGGCGGCAACGGGCTTTATATCCTCGACGAGCCGGAAGCGGCGCTTTCCCCCATGCGCCAGCTGACGCTGATTTCCCGGATCGGGGACCTGGTGCGGGAAGGCTCGCAGTTTGTGATTGCGACCCACTCGCCGATCCTGATGGCCTATCCCGGCGCGGAGCTGTTCTTGCTCGGCGGGGAAGGGGTTCGCCGGGTCTCCTATCGTGAGACCGAACACTACCAATTGACCCGCCGGTTTCTTGAAAATCCCGAGCAGATGCTCCGCTATCTGCTTTAAAGATGCACGCTGCCTAGGGGCTGTTTTTTCCTGGGAAGCGCGTATTTTTTTTCCGGGCGGCGCATACCTATTAAAAAGAATGACAGGGGGGTAAAACAGGATGGTCGAAGAAAAAAAGCCAGCCGCGCCGCACAATATTATCATGGAAGGACGCCGGAAGATGACCGTTACCGGGGTGACCGAGATCGATAGCTTTGACGAGCAGAGCGTCGTGCTCTTCTGTGAGACAGGGGAGCTTGCCATCCGGGGGACAGGGCTGCATATCAACCGGATTGATGTGGATACCGGGGAGCTGAGCCTTGAAGGAGAGCGGATCGACGGGCTGTCCTATGCAGATAACCTGCCGGTCCGGGGCGGTATTCTGGGCAGGCTGTTCCGTTAGGCAGGGAGGGGTGCAGATGGGAATTACAATCGCAGGACAGACCTGGCTATTTTTGCGCTCGATTGTGCTTGGCGCCGGCCTTGGGGTCTGCTATGACCTGTTCCGCATCCTCCGGATCGCCCTGCCGCATCCCGCGCCGGCGGTGCTCGCCGAGGACCTGCTCTTTTCCATGATCTGTGCCGGGGCCACCTTTTGCTATATGCTCGCCGCTGATAGCGGGCAGATACGGCTCTTTGTGCTGATCGGGGAAGGGATCGGATTCCTGCTCTATTACTGCACAATTGGCACACTGGTGATCCGGGTGTCGAGAGGGATTATACGGGCGGTCAGATGGGTGCTGCATATCCTCTGGCGGATTTTTATCGCACCGGTGGTGCGCCTTTTGGAAAAGACAGGAATCCTTGGGCGGAAAGTTCTGGATAAATGCAGTATAATTCTGAAAAAGCAGGTAAAAAATTTGAATATACCCTTGAAAAAGAGACATAAGATATTGTATAATTTGAAAAAGTAGCTTCATGGGGATAATAGCCCTCAATTTTTTGAAAAGGCAAATGAGGAAGATGAAACCAGAACGTGTGAGAAAAAAGGAACGGATAAAAAGAAAAAATCCGGTGTTGAAGATCAGCCTTTTCCTGCTTGGCGTATACATTGTCGTTTCGCTCGCTTCTTTGCACATGGAGATTGTCTCGAAGCAAGAGGAGCTACAGATGGTGATCCAGCAGTGTGAGGAGCAGCGGATCAGCAATAAGGAGATCAAACGCCAGATCTCCCTCGGGGATGACCAGACCTATCTTGCCCGTATTGCGCGGGACAAGCTGGGAATGGGGTATTCGGATGAACACGTCTTCCGGGATGCGGCAGGTTCTTAATGGTTTTTCATCGCGCGAGCGATTTTATCAGGTTGCGGCTATGGTGAAAATATAAGATTTTTAAGGGAGGCAGCGTAATACATTATGCAGCTTGAGGTAGGGAGTATTTTAGAGGGTAAAGTGACCGGTATCACGAAGTTCGGAGCGTTTGTAGAATTGCCGGGAAACAAGACGGGGATGGTACATATTTCCGAGGTGGCTTCGTCTTATGTTAAGGAAATTTCCGACTATCTTTCCCTGAACCAGATGGTGAAGGTGAAAATCATCGGGATCAACCCCGAGGGAAAGGTCAGTCTATCGATCAAGCAGGCAGCGCCTGCCCCTTCTACGCCGCCGCAGCGTCCGTTCCGCAGCCATCAGGGCGGGCAGCAGGGGGATCGTCCTCCGCGCCAGCACCAGCAGCGCAGACCCCCAAGAGAGGCATCCTATGGTTTTGAGCGCCGCCAGCCTATTACGAATGAGAATATGTCGTTTGAGGATATGATGAGCAAGTTTAAGCAGGCGAGCGATGATAAGATGTCCGATCTCAAGCGGTATACCGATGTCAAGCGCGGGACATCCAGAAGCCGTAATTCATCCAGATAATGATGCCGGGGGGATTCCGGAATCAAAGGGCACCGCGGTGCCCTTTTTTGTTGAAGGAGAGAACAGGATGCTGATCGTCAATGCAAAGATACGCACGATGGCCGGACGGGACTATGCGGATGGCTACATCCAGATTGCAGGGGAAAAGATCGTCTCAGTCGGCCCGATGGAGGACTGTCCTGCGGATTTTGAAACGATAGATGCACAAGGAAAGATTGCCATGCCTGGTCTGATCGACCCGCATTCGCACATTGGGATGTGGGAGGATGGGATGGGCTTCGAAGGGGACGACGGAAACGAACAGACCGATCCCGTCACCCCGCATTTACGTGCGATTGACGGGGTCAACCCGTTTGACCGTTCGTTTGCCGAGGCTTTGAGCTACGGCGTGACTACCGTCGTGACCGGGCCGGGCAGCGCAAACCCGATTGCGGGGCAGTTCTGCGCGCTGAAAACCTATGGGAAACGGGTGGATCGGATGGTTGTCCGCGCGCCATTGGCAATCAAGATGGCGATGGGGGAGAACCCCAAGAACAGCTATCACGAGAAGGACGGCGGCCCGGCAACCCGGATGGCGGTTGCCGCGCTGATCCGAGAGCAGCTCGCCAAGGCGCAGAAGTATGCCAAACAGCTCGAGGAGGCGGCCAAGGACGACGAGCTGGACGAGCCGGAGTATGACGCAAAGTGCGAGGCACTGCTGCCGCTGCTCGACCACCGAATCAAAGCGCATATCCACGCCCATCGCGCGGATGACATCTTTACCGCAATCCGGATTGCGGAGGAATTTGGGCTCGGCTATGTGATTGTTCATGGCACAGAGGGGCATCTGATCGCGGACGAGCTTGCCGAAGAACAGGCCCCGGTGATCGTCGGGCCATTGATCGGCGCACGCACCAAGCCCGAGTTGGCAAATGCAAGCGCATCCGGGCCAGGACTTTTGAAAGCAGCTGGGGTGCAGGTCGCAATCTGCACCGACCATCCCGAGGTGCCCAGCCACTATCTGCTGATGAGCGCGCGGATTGCCATTGAACACGGGATGGAGCCGCAGGCGGCGTTGCGGGCAATCACGATTGAGGCAGCGAAAATCTGTGGGATTTCCGACCGAGTCGGTTCGCTCGAAGCAGGCAAGGATGCGGATATCCTGCTTTTTGACCGGGAACCGCTCGAATGCTGCGGCCGTCCCTCGATGGTGATTATTAACGGAAAGAAGGTGCGCTGAAGATGCGTGAAATCAACCGGGAATTGGTGGTTCAAACGGTCAAAGAGCTCTGTATCGAAGCAAATAGGGTCCTGCCGCAGGACATGAAAGACTGTTTAGCACGCGCCTGCCAGGCCGAGGAATCCCCGCTGGGGCAGGAAGTATTGGGAGACATTGTGCGCAACTATGAAACGGCGGAGCAGCTGCACATTCCGGTCTGCCAGGACACTGGGATGGCGGTCATTTTTGCCGAGCTAGGTGAAGATGCGCATATCTGCGGGCTGGAGGATGCGATTAATGAAGGGGTGCGGCAGGGCTATCTGGAGGGCCTGCTGCGCTGCTCGGTGGTGGATGATCCGCTCCGCCGGGTCAACACCAACGACAATACCCCAGCGATGTTCCATTTGCGGGTAGTGCCCGGCGACCAGCTTTCTCTCATCGTTGCGCCCAAAGGGGCAGGAAGTGAGAATATGAGCAGCCTCCGGATGATGACCCCCGCCGCGACCGCTGACCAGATTGTTGATTATGTGGTGCAGGCGGTCGAAACCGCGGGCAGCAACCCCTGTCCGCCGGTCGTTGTTGGGGTGGGGATCGGCGGCAATTTTGAGGGGTGTGCCCTGCTCGCCAAGCGTGCCCTCTGTCGGGATACCTCATGCGGAAACCCGGACCCGTTTTACCGCGAACTGGAACAGCGGATGCTCGAACGGATCAACCAGACTGGAATCGGGCCCCAGGGCTTTGGCGGGCGGGTGACCGCGCTCGCAGTCAATATTGAAGTGGGCGCGACCCACATTGCCAGTCTTCCAGTGGCGGTCAATATGGGGTGCCATGTGACCCGCCATGCCCATCGGACCATTTGATACAGCACAGCCGCCAAAGAAAAAACGGCGGCTGTCTCTGTCTGTAAACCAGCATAAAAAGCGGATGCAACCAGAGGTTGCGCAAAAAATACTGAAAGGTAACAGCAGGTTGGTGGAAGTTGCGAGGCTTCCCGAGTAGAATCAAACCATCAAATTTGAACACGAGGTGAGGTCAAATGCAATTTTCAGAAAACCTGCAGCTTCTACGAAAGAAGAACAATATGACCCAGGAACAGCTGGCGGAACATCTGCAAGTCAGCCGGCAGGCAGTCTCCAAGTGGGAGGCGGCGCAGAGCTACCCGGAGATGGAAAAACTGCTCGAGATTTGCAACCTGTTTTCCTGTGATCTGGATCTACTGGTACGCGGGGATGTGGAAAAGGACATGGTGGAAGATACCACACAGTACGACCGGTTTTACAACCGGTACAGCTTTGCGGTTGCGGGTGGGGTGGCTCTTATCATTTTGGGGTTGTCAGCTTTCCTCTGGATAGAGGAGGGCAGCGAGACATTGGCTTATCTGTGCTTCCTTCCCTGCCTTACAGTCAGCCTTTTTCTGTTTGTATTGTTCGGCATTCGCAAGGAATATTTTGAGAAGCAGCATCCGCAGGTCGTCGATTTTTACACCGATGCGCAGAAACAACAGTTCGGACAATGGTTTGCAATTGCGATTGCATCCGCTGTCACCCTGTTGATCTTGGGCGTGCTCCTGATGAAGTTTCTTGAACTTTATGTTTCGGAAGATCGGGCATCTGCCGGGTTTCTATTGCTGGTGGCCGCTGCATGTTGGGTTTTTATCTATTTCGGGTTGCAGAAGGAGAAGTACAATGTTGTAGGCTATAACCGGAGGCATCAACCAGATGTCTCCACAGCTGCTCAAAAAGAGGAGAATATCTGTGCAGTGATTATGCTTGCGGCAACAGCAGTCTTTCTGGCAATAGGGATTCTGTCAGGTTCATGGAGCCCCGCATGGGTCGTTTTTCCGATTGGCGGGATTGCCTGTGGGATCGTTTCGATAGTGCTGAAAGGTAGGCAATAAAATAAAATTGTTTGTGAATTTTTGTCGAACCTATTGTAATTTCAACCAATATGATATATAATAAGGTCAAGAAATCTGGACAAACTGTTGAAAGTCAACAGAAGCTTTTGCTGGGTTTCCATGATAAACAAAGGGGTTGAACTTATGAATATTACCATCACAGCCCGTAAAACATCTGTGCGCGATTCTTTTAAAGATCGCATCGAACGCAAACTTGGTAAACTGGACCGGTTCTTTGATGATGGCGCGAATGCCAGTGTTACGGTAACCAACGAAGGGGACCGCGAGACAGTGGAGGTAACGATTCAATCGCGGGGGATGTTTTACCGCGCGGAAAGAACCACTTCCGACCGCTTTGATTCCTTGGAGGCGGTGGTGGATTCCCTCTTCCGCCAGATCGTAAAGAACAAGAATAAACTGGAAAAACGGCTGCGTGATACCGCATTTGATGCTACGAATCTGGAAGCCGGTGAAGAGCATGAGAGCGAGATCGGCGAATACCATATCGAGCGGATCAAACGGTTCGACATGCGTCCGATGGATGTGAACGAGGCGATTCTCCAGATGAACCTGATCGGGCACGAGTTTTTCCTCTTTTTAAACGCGGAGACCAATGGGGTCAACGTCATTTACAAACGGCATAATGGTACTTATGGCTTGATTGAGCCTGTGCTTGATTGATGCTTCAGAGCGTTTCTGAAAGAAAACCCCGGTTCTTACCGGGGTTTTTGTTGCGCAGAAAGCGTTTCTATGCTATAATATCCGCAGAGCGGATATTATAGGGTTTATGGCCAGAACGATTCGTGGGCAGTCGCCCGCTACCGTTCTTATGGCCTATTATAGCATTTCGCTACGCTTCATGCTATAATATCACTATATTATGGTGCGGAGGGAAAAAGATGCTCTGCAAAAACTGCGGGAATAATGTCAAAAGCGATTTTAAATATTGTCCTTATTGCGGAGAGCGGTTTCTCGGAGATTTTCAGGATCATTATGGGGAATTGGCCCCACCGTATGTTGTTGACGAACCACCGGACGAGAAAGCGGATATTTATGTATCCGAGTCAGAAGAGGTGGAGCCAGATTTTGTACTTCCTCCGTCCGAACCACAGGCTGAACCAGAAGAGCCATATTTTGTCTATTATCCGGATGCACCTAGTGTACTGAAAGGCCCAGTGGTACCGCCGTCTACCCCAAGGCAAGAGCCATCTGACGTATTGCCCGACCCGCCGCCTGCGTGGGAACAGCAGCCGAGCGCGGCTCCCGGATGGGAGACACCGCCCAGCCCGCCGCCTACATGGGAACAGCAACCGAACGCGGCTCCCGGCTGGGAAACGCCGCCCAGCCCGCCGCCTACGTGGGAGCAGCAGCCGAATGTGGCCCCCGGATGGGAGACACCGCCCAGCCCGCCGCCTACATGGGAACAGCAACCAAACGCGGTCCCTGGATGGGAAACGCCGCCCAGCCCGCCGCCTACGTGGGAACAGCAGTCGAATGGTACGGCGTCCAATTCGGACCCATCCCCAGATACAGTAGGAGGATTTGTATGGCAGGAGACGCCGGCTGAGGAACAGGAGAAAAAGGCCCCGCCTGAATTGAAATGGGAACAACCGAAAGGGGGACAATGGCGCGGATCGGATTCGCTTTCCAGGTGGGAAGAAGGGAACCACCCTCGACGGCCGGAGCCACCGCCTATGGAGCCCCGAGCACCTCACATCGCCCTAAAGTTGCTTTTGATTGTGGGAGTGCTTCTACTGGCAGGGGCAGCTGCGACAGGGCTGTATTTCGGGTTGATTGTATAAGAGCCCATATTCACAATCGTTTGCTCCTGTCTGAGCAAGCCCTTTCCCGTCCTGCTGTGTTGAAAAATCTTGCAATACACAAAGTATTGTCTGCGCTTTTTCGCCTTGCAGGCCGGAAAAATTCCCTGCCCATCCAGCATCCCCCGCTTATGAATATAGGTTCTAAAGTTTTATTTTATATCCTTCTCAGGAGAAATATATTTTATATGAAAAAATGACAGACAGGCGGAGCCAAAGGGAACTGCGGCTTTGCCTGTTGTGTTTCCGGATGGAAAAGGAGGATTATGCAGAAGAAGGTACTGGTTGCGATGAGCGGCGGTGTGGATAGTTCGGTTGCCGCGCTGCTCTTAAAAAAGCAGGGATATGAGGTCGCAGGCGCGACATTTGAGCTGTTTGATGGATGCCCCGAGAATAATACCGGGGACGCGAAACGGGTCTGCGAGCAGCTTGGCATTCCGCATTTTGTGTTCGATTATCGGGAGCGCTTTTCCAAAAGCGTGCTTGATTCCTTTGTGCGCGGTTATCAGAACGGAGAGACCCCAAATCCTTGCATCGCCTGCAACCGGGCAGTTAAGTTCGGCGCATTTCTCGAGGATGCGGACCGGCTTGGTTTTGATTGTATTTCGACCGGGCATTATGCGGGGGTCCTGTTTGACAGGCAGAGCCAGCGCTTCCAGCTGATACGAAGCCAGCAGGAGCGGAAGGATCAGTCCTACGTGCTTTATCACCTGTCGCAGAAGCAGCTTTCGCGGCTTTTGCTCCCGATTGACTGCTACAGCAAGGCAGAGGTGCGCGAAATTGCGGCCCGGGCAGGACTTCCGGTCTCTTCCAAGTCGGACAGTCAGGACATCTGTTTTGTGCCGGATGGAGATTATGCAGGCTTTATTATCCGCTATACCGGGAAACTGCCGCAGGAGGGGGATTACCTAGATGACAGTGGGGCAGTGGTCGGACGGCACAAGGGGGTCTTATATTATACGATCGGGCAGCGCCGGGGGTTGGGAATCGCGCTGGGGGTGAAGCGGACAGTCAGCCGCTTGGATCCGGTGTCGAATACGGTCACCCTTTCGGACGACAGCGCTGTTTATGCCGACCGGCTTTTCGCGGATGATCTGCAGATGATAGACGGAACCGCTCCAAAAGCCCCCTTTTCCTGTGCAGCGAAAATCCGTTATGCACACAAGCCTGCCCCAGCGACGGTCAACCCGCTGGGAAATGGGGCTGTGCAGGTGCAATTTGCACAGCCTCAGCGGGCGATCACCAAGGGACAGGCGGTTGTATTCTACGAGGGCGACCGAGTGCTTGGGGGCGCGACGATCCGTTGAATCAGTCTCCGGGATCAGGCTCCACCGGTCAGATAAGATTCCATCAGGCGGCAGACTTCGGCCATCGGAAGGCCCTGTTCTGCCGCAATTTTTTTCAGGTCCTCGTATTCCGGCTTGGCGCGGTGGACGCCATGGCCGGATGCAGTTTTTACCCGAACCGGGCCAAAAGTGGTTTCCACAGTGCGGATGTGATGTTCGAGCGCTTCCCGCTTACAGAGGCGGTTGCGCACGCCAAGTGTGGTCGTATGAACCAGCATCAGATGGGTGAATGTTTCCTGCTCCTGTGGTCTACAAAGGCAGGTCAGTAGGTAGGCGGGACGGTTCTTTTTCATGTAAATCGGGGTGGTAAACACATCGAGCGCACCGTTTTCCAGCAGAAGGTCCGCCGCGAATCCGAGCGCTTCCGAGGTGATGTCGTCGAGGTTGCAGCAGAGTTCTACAATCTCTTCCTGCGTATGGCCGGTTTCCCCCAGAAATGCCCGGACGCAGTTGGCGGTTTCGAACGATTTATGCCCCACTCCATAGCCGATTCCGGAAACTGCCATCTGCGGCATCTCGCCGAATCGAGAAGCGAAGTGCCGGAGCAGTGCCGCGCCGGTAGGGGTGCAGAGCTCTCCTTGTACCTGTCCGCCGTAGATTGGGATTCCTTGCAGAATGTGGGCGGTGGCGGGCGCCGGGACCGGAAGAACACCGTGTGCGCAGCGGACTGTCCCACAGCCAACATGAATGGGGGAGACGATGATCTGTTCCGCATCGATTAGATGGAACAGCAAGCAGCATCCGACAACATCCGCAACCGCGTCCAGAGAGCCAACTTCATGGAAATGAATCTGCTCGATCGGCGCTCCGTGGGCATGGGATTCCGCATCGCCGATCAGGCGGTAGACTGCGGCGGCATCCTTTTTGACTGCTTGTGGCAGATCGAGCTGCTCGATCCGCTCGCAAATATCCAGATAGCTGTAGTGGTGATGGGAATGGCTGTGCTCGTGGGGATGATGGTGGTCGTGGTCGTGCGGATGATCGTGGTGATGGTGTGCGCTTTCCCCGGCAGGTTCCTCCTGCCCGCGCACCAAAACCCGCATCTGGGTACCGTTGATCCCACAAGTTTGCGCAGGCGCCGCTTCCACCATAATTTCCGGAAGCCCCAGATGGTTGACTTGCCGCAAAAATGCCTGCTGGTCCGGACAAATTTCAAATAGGGCGGCCATCAGCATATCCCCGGCGGCCCCCATGTTGCATTCCAGGTAGAGTGTTTTCATCTGCTTTTCCCTCCAATATGGTTAATCATGCTGGCAAGGTAGCCCGCGCCAAATCCGTTGTCGATATTTACGACGCTCACCCCGCTTGCACAGGAATTGAGCATCGATAGCAGGGCGGAGAGCCCACCAAAGTTTGCGCCATAGCCGATGCTGGTGGGCACAGCGATCACCGGGCAATCGACCAGCCCTCCGAGCACGCTGGCGAGCGCCCCCTCCATTCCTGCGACAGCAACAATGACCTGAGCTTCCATGATGGTATCCAGGTGCGCGAGCATCCGGTGCAGGCCGGCGACTCCGACGTCATACAACCGTTCTACCCGATTGCCAAGCGCCTCGGCGGTGAGGGCGGCTTCTTCTGCAACCGGGAGATCGCTGGTGCCGCCTGTCGCGACAACGATCGTCCCGGATGCGGTCAGCTCGCCCTTTCGACCGACAATCCCAATGCGGGAGACCGGGTCATAGGTGAGTGGAAGCAGCTCCGTGAGCATCTTGGCCTTTTCCTCTGAAAGACGGGTAATCAGGATGTTCTCGCTCCCATGCTTTTGCATTGCAGAAGCAATTCCAAAAATCTGTTCAGCAGTCTTTCCGCTTCCAAAGATCACCTCCGGAACCCCCTGGCGGATTGCCCGGTGATGATCTACCTTTGCATAGCCCAAGTCTTCAAATGGGCTGACTTTCAGTTCCAAAACTGCCTGTTCGGGGGAGACGGTGCCTTGCTGTACCCGGCGCAGCAGCTCCAATAGTTTTTCTTGTGCCATAATTCCTCCTGCGGTCTGTTGATGATCTGTCCGGTTAGGGCTTGTTTGAGAATAGGGAAAAAGCGGTGATTTCGATTTTTCAGTCTCTTGGAGCCAGATTGAGCAAGACCCTTTCAAAATAGGGAGATAGCGCGGTCCGAATCTCCTGATGCAGCTCTGCCGCCTTGACAAACTGGGAATGCGGCAGTTCCAGGCAGGCGCTGCCGTTTTGTACCCGCACCCGCAGGTCTGAAAAGCCGAGGGAAGATAGCGCCAGCTCCGCCTGCTCGACCCGTTCAAGCTGTTCCAAAGCGATCGGGGCGCCGGTCGGGATACGGGTGGCAAGGCAGGCATAGGCAGGCTTGTCCCAGGTGAACAGTCCGGCTTCTCTGGAAAGCCTGCGGATTTCTGTCTTGGTCAACCCACATTCCCGCAGTGGAGAGCAGACCTCCAGCTCTTCGAGTGCTCGCATCCCAGGACGGTCATCCGCCTGGTCCGAGGCGTTGGTACCATCCAGAAGCAGGGGATAGCCCTCCGCTCGCGCACGCTTCCAAAGGGTGGTGAAAAGGATGGTTTTACAGTGGTAGCACCGCAAAGGGCCATTTTCCGCTACTGATGGATGTTGCAGGACATCGCATGGCAGGACGGTGAGCGGGACGCCAAGCTGTCCAGCAAGCCGCTGCGCATCCCGCAGTTCAAATTCCGGCTGAAACTGGGAATGGACAAAATAGGCGCGCAGGTCGCAGCCCGCCTGTTTCGCGGCATAGAGCAGATAGGCGGAGTCCACACCGCCTGAAAAGGCGAGGGCGGCTTTGGGATGGTATGCAAAAAAGGTTTCCAGATTCAGAAAAAATCCTCCTTTACGACAAAAAGGCCCACCAAAGGTGAGCCTTCAGGCTGTTTCAGCAAGCGGCTTCTGCCGCTGGATTACGCTTCTGCGCTTGTTCTTATAGTACAATATGCGGGCAGGGTTGTCAATAGAATCGGATGGCTTCCCCGAAAAAGCGGCTTGAACCCAACAGGTTCAAGCCGCTTTCTATATGTTTTGTTCCAAGCGCTACCGGGCGCAGTAAAGGTCCTGGCAGCAGAGCCAACGCGGATGGGCAAAATCCGGCCAGAACCTGTTTCTGCAATCGGCGGGGTACATGCCGCAGAAGCCGTTCTGATCGCGGCAGATGCGCATTTCCCGGGCGTCGTCGCAGGTGTTTTCCTCGACCGGGTACCACTCGCAGTCCTTCCCGGTGCAGCCGCTGACCGGCTGGATTTTGCAGTCATTTTTGATGACAGGCCGCTTTTTTTCACAGCAGCAACAGCAGCAATTACAGCAGTTGCAGCAACTACAGCAATTACAGCAGCATCCGTTATTGTAGCAGAAAGCCATTCGTAATCACACCTTTTGTATAAAATAAATGCAACGGTTCGGCGGCAGACCACTTGGGACCTGGCCCGTATCCTTTGATATGGGAGAGCAGGGATTGGAAGCTGACGATAGATGATACAGAACAGGTGCTTGTGCCGCTCTTTCCCATAGTATGCAGGCTGTGCGGTTCTTGCGATTGTCCGGGAAATATCTTCCTGTCCACCTGCTTTCGACAGAATCAAAACTTGTCCGCTCCCTATAATAGAATCAGAGATGAAATAAAAAGCCGGTCCGCCCCGAATTGGATGCTGAAGAGGCGCCATGGAGAGGATATTCCGGCTTGGGGGGCGTTTTATGGAAGTCTATGCGGATGTTCTGGTGGTGGTGAATTATGTGATCAACCTGTTGGTGTTGATGGCGGCAGCCAAGCTGGCAGGGGCGGTTCCCCAGCGCGGAAGGCTTGGGCTTGGCGCATTGACCGGCGCATTGGGGGCATTGGTGATTTTTCTGCCCTATATCGGGTGGTGGTTTCAGGCGGGCTATAAGCTGTTTCTCTCTTGCGCGATGGTGCTGGCGGCGTTCGGCTGGCAGAACCGGCGAAGGTTTCTGAAACTCCTGCTGGCTGTTGCTGTCTCCGCAATCGGAATGGGGGGGCTCCTGTTTCTGCTTTCGTTTTTGGTGGAGCCGGTCGGGATGTTTTTTTATAATGGCGTCGTCTATTTTGACCTTCCGATGCTGCTGTTGGTCGGCTGCTGCACAGGAGCGTATCTGGTGCTGTGGTTGGCAGACCGGCTGTTTTTCAACCGCACCGCCCCAAAGCAACTCTATGATCTAGTCATTACCTCTGAGGGGAAGCAGATCGCTCTCAAGGGGCTTGCAGATACCGGCAGCAACCTGAAAGAGCCGTTTTCGGGCGCACCGGTGATCGTCTGTGACCGGGAGTTCGCGCAGCGGATCCGCCCACAGGAGCAGACCCGTTTCCGGATTATCCCCTGTGTGACCGTGACCGGGGATGGCGCGCTGGAAGCATTCCAGCCGGATGAGGTGCGAATCAGCGGAGATGGTGCACAGATCAAGACCACTGATGTATACATAGCGGTGAGCCGGCAGCCGATCAGCGGGGACTATCAAGCTGTGATGAATCCTTGCCTGGTCAGGGAGGCGCAGGCCAGTATGGTATAGAAACCAAGCGTTTTATCAGCCTCTGAAAAGGTGGTAAGAGTTGGCTCAAAATCGAAAGCTTTGCGCAATTTTTCAAGAAAAATTGCGGGATAGAGGGAAAGAGCCCCCGCTGCCGCGCTCGCTGTGGCTCGCAGTGCGGCGGCAGTTTTTCGGGTGAATTGCCGTCCCAAGGGCGGTATGCGAGGATTTCATGGATGTAAAGTAATTTTCGATGATAAGGGAAAGGGTGTGGCAATCATGAAAATGGCAATGCGGTATAAGAGGGTCGCCCTCTGGTGGGAGCGTCTGCTCGGTAGACTGGGGCTATTGCAGGGGGTTTACTATATCAATGGGCCGGAGACGCTGCCTGCTCCGCTCTCCAAGGAGGAGGAGAAAGAGGTATTTCTGCGTCTGGAGCAGAATGACGAGGCCGCGCGGGAGATGTTGACCGTACACAATCTGCGTCTAGTGGTCTATATCGCGAAGAAGTTTGAATCGACGGGAATCAATGTGGAGGATTTGATCTCGATTGGGACAATCGGACTGATTAAGGCGGTCAACACCTTCCGCCCGCAAAAGAACATCAAACTGGCAACGTATGCATCCCGCTGTATCGAAAATGAAATTCTGATGCATCTGCGCAAGAACCAGTCCCACAAAAACGAGGTTTCGATTGACGAGCCGCTCAATATCGACTGGGACGGGAATGAACTGCTCCTATCGGATATTCTCGGAACCGACCCGGACAGCATCAACCGCCCAATTGAGGACGAAGCGGAAAAAAATCTGCTGCTCAACGCGATCAGTCACCTTGGGGAGCGGGAACGGACCATCATGTATCTGCGGTTTGGTCTGATGGGGCAGGAGGAGAAGACACAGAAAGAGGTTGCAGATATTATCGGGATTTCCCAGTCGTATATTTCGCGTCTGGAAAAGAGGATCATCAAAAAACTGAAAAAAGAGCTGGAAAAAATCATCTGATGGTTCCCGGGGCCGCTGCCGCCATGCCTGTGGGCTTGGAGACGGCAGACCCGGCCTCTTTCACCGGCCAGCGTTTCTGCGCAATGAGATTCGGAACGATCGGGAATTTTCTCATCACCCCGGTTGCGGATTCCTGCACTTATGATCGCACACTACTTGACAATGATACCACTTTCTGCTATAATTCAAAAGAAACACCTTTGTCATTTTAAGGTCAAGAAAAGCTGTAGCCATGCGGTTTTGAGATACTTTTACCGATCTTTGACAAAGCATCCGGTGACAACACGCAAAATCTGTGGACAGCGGTATTGCATCGGCTCGGCTTCGGTTGCTGGTATCAAAAATCTACACTTTTTGGATGGGGCGGATCTTTATCAAAAAAGTGTGGGTTTTTATATTTTTTAAAAATTAGGAAAAGGATAAAAAGTCAGCGTAGGGGGAGCGTTATGTATAAAGTGATGATTGTGGATGACGATCCAACCAGTTTGGCGATCGGCAAAGCGCTTCTAAGTGGTGAATATGAGGTGCTGACGATGAAATCCGGTGTGCAGGCGCTGGGATACCTGAAAGAGTACAATAAGCCGGATCTGATCCTGATGGATATGGTGATGCCCAGCAAGAGTGGGCAGGAGGTTCTAAAAATTCTACAGCAGGATCCAAAACTGTGTGACATTCCTGTGATTTTCCTTACGAGCATGGAGGGGCGCAACTTTGAGCTCGAGTGCCTTCAGCTGGGTGCGGTGGATTATCTCCAGAAGCCGGTAAATGCGGAGCTTATGAAGATTAAGGTGCGCCGGTATATCCAGATGGTGGAAATCAAACGGCAGAATGAGTTCCTGAAAGGGAAGCTGTTCGAATTGAAAACGCGGGTAAACAAGATGTTCGATGTTGCCTTGGCTGCGTTGGACGATAAAAAGGATAAGTGAAAACAAGAATTCCTTCTGCGGCTGGCTGGCAGAGGGATTTTTTGTGCAAAACAGGATTTTTTTGGTCAGATTGATTGACTTTGGGGCCGGAAAAGGATATCATAAGAATAGCAATTTGCCTAAATTTCCGGAATTATTGGAGGGGTAGTTTATGAACCATAACGATCTGTACCAACGCTGGCTGGGAACCAACCTCGAAGATGCGGATTTGTCCGCAGAGTTGGAGTCGATCAAGGGGCAGGATGAAGAAATTTTTGAGCGGTTCTACCGGGATCTCGCTTTTGGAACCGCCGGCCTGCGCGGGATCATCGGCGCAGGCACCAACCGGATGAACATCTACACCATCCGGCGCGCAACACAGGGACTTGCCAATTATCTGAACCAGAAGTTTGAACATGCGACGGTTGCGATTTCGTACGACAGCCGGATCAAGTCCGACCTGTTCTCCAAAGAGGCGGCAGGGGTGCTCGCGGCCAACGGGATCAAGGTACATATTTACCGGGAACTGATGCCGGTCCCGACCCTTTCCTTTGCAACCCGTGAGCTGCATTGCGAGGCGGGCATCATGGTCACAGCTTCCCACAATCCTGCAAAATATAACGGCTACAAGGTCTATGGAAGCGACGGCGGCCAGCTCACCGAGGTCGCGGCAGATGCGGTGCTTGCTGAGATCAATGCACTCGACTATTTCGACGGGATCAAACGGGTCGATTTCGAGCAGGGGATCGCGGATGGCAGCATCTCCTATATCACCGAAGAACTGATTGACAAGTTCATTCAGGCAACTTTGGCACAGCAGGTCAACCCGGGTGTCTGCGCACAGGCGGGGCTGAAACTGGTCTATTCGCCGCTGAATGGCTCGGGCAATAAGCCGGTACGCCGGGTGCTCAAAGAGATCGGCGTGGCGGATGTGACCGTCGTCCCTGAACAGGAGATGCCGGACGGTAACTTCCCGACCTGCCCCTTCCCCAATCCCGAGATCAAAGAAGCTTTGCAGAAGGGTCTGGAACTCTCCGAAAAGATCGGCGCTGACCTGCTGCTCGCGACCGACCCCGACTGTGACCGTGTGGGTATTGCGGTAAAGGCGGCAGATGGCTACCATCTGTTGACTGGGAACCATGTCGGCGCGCTGCTGTTTGATTATATCTGCCAGAACCGGATTGCGAACGGCAATATGCCGAAAGATCCGTTTGCGGTGACCACCATCGTTTCCACCAAGCTGACCAACGCGATTGGCAAGATGTATGGGGTCGAGGTTAAGAATGTGCTGACCGGCTTCAAGTATATCGGTGAGCAGATTGCGATTGCAGAAGCAGCGGGGCATCCCGAGCGGTTTGTGTTCGGCTTTGAAGAGAGTTACGGATACCTCGCGGGCACCCACGTCCGGGACAAGGATGCGGTTGTCGGCTCGATGCTGATCGTCGAGATGGCGTCCTGGTACAAGCAGAAAGGCATGACCTTGATTGACGCGCTCAATGCGATCTACGAGAAGTGCGGGCAGTATGTCGAAAGCGTTGCAAACTTCCAGTTCGAGGGCGCACAGGGTATGAAGAAGATGGATGAGATCATGTCTACCATGCGCAACAACCCGCCCAAGGAGATTGCTGGTTCGCCGGTGTCTGAGGTGCTCGACTATAAGCTCTCGACTGCTACCAGTGCGGCAGGGGTCAGCACGATCGATCTGCCCAAGTCCAATGTGCTCGAATACCGTCTGGAAAACGGATGCACCGCGATCGTCCGGCCTTCCGGTACCGAACCGAAGATCAAACTTTACCTGTCGCTTGTTGGCAGTGGGGAAGCGGAGATCGGCGCGCGCTCGGATGCGATTGGCAGCTCGATGAAGCAGCTTTTGGGGGTCTGATCCGGCAGGGATTGGCAAAAAAAGCGGAAATCTGAAAAAAAGACTTGCTTTCGGGATATACTTGTGGTAATATTCATATGTTACATTTATGGCATCCAATATAGATGCCAGAGAGAGGTGAAACAATCATGAAACAGGGCATTCATCCGAACTACAAGGAGACGACGATCACCTGTGCTTGTGGCGAAGTGATCCATACCCGTTCGACCAAGGAGAATATCCGCGTCGAAATCTGCTCCAAGTGCCATCCGTTCTTCACTGGCCGTCAGAAGCTGGTTGATACCGGTGGGCGTGTTGACAGATTTAAAAAGCGTTTTGGAATGGATAAGTAATTCCTGCGGAACAACTGCGCAGCCGTACCCATTACGGCTGCGTTTTTGCGTCAGGGTGCGGCGGGGGCTCCGCCCCTCGACCCCGCCACCTTTGAAAAGGTGGACGAAACTTTTGGTTAGGGCTTGTTTGAAAATAGAGAAATGGACGGATTTTTCGCAAAAAATGAGCAGCTGCAAGGAAAAAAGCACAGGAATACTTGATGTATTCCGAGCATTTTTGACGCGGCAGATGCCGCTTTTTGTAGAAAAAGACGGTGATTTC
>JAETRV010000086.1 GCA_021770005.1 Anaerotruncus sp.
TCCCCCTTGACGGTGACCGAGGAGAGGGTGTAGCCCGGGTCGGGGGACACCGTCTTGTCGGCGGTGCCGGGGACAACCGGTGGCTTGGTCTGTGTCGGGAGCTTGCCCTCCATTGTACCGGTGACGCCGAAGATATTAACCCCCTTTTTGACATTCGCGGCGGTCAGGTCGCTGTCGCCCGCAATTGTGAATTCGGAAAACACCTTGCCGGACGGCGGCCGAACAGTGCCCCCCGCCGCTGTTGGGGTGAAGGAACCGGGCACCTCCGGCTTGGCGGGGGATGCTGTTCCGGTGGTGAGCCCGGCAGAGGTCACCGCCTTTTTGCCCAAGAGGATGTCGTCCGCCGTCGCCGTCGAGCTGTTGACCGCCTGGTTGATGGAATCGATGGCCGCATCGATTTCCGCCCCGGTGTGGGAAAGATTGTAGTTGCTCATCTGCAAGCCTCCTTTAGCTGTTGAGCGAGATCCACGCCGAAAGGAGCGCGTCGATCTCCTGTTCCCGCCAGCGGCTCTGGTACACCGTTTGGCTGGGAACTGTGTTGTAGACAAATAAATTGGCGCCCCCTCTGTCCGCGAGGTCGTTGCCGGCAGAGCCGCGCCAGGGGATGTAGGATTCGGTCAGCTCCGCCAGGCGGACGCTGAGGGTGAAGTTTTCCCCCGCGGTCACTGGGTTGGGGGAGAGCTGCGCCGATTGGATCTGCAAAGACATGAAATCACCTCGAATTCGCCCCGCCGCTCTACTGCGCGACGATCAGGCCGATGTTGGTTTTGAGGGTCTCCCCGCCGATGGTGTAGGTGAGCGCGAGGGTGTAGGAACCCGCGTTTTTCGGCTGTACCTGGGTGCTGATGATGTGTCCGGGCTCGATGGTACAATTGCCCGTACTCTCGGAAGATGACCCGTTCACGAGCTTGTAGGACGCATTTGTAATCTCAAAATCTTCTCCCAAACTGCTGGTGATCTGCACCCGCACCTTTTTGTTTTCGCCTAAAATAAAGTTTGTTTTATACACAATGGCACCTCCTGATAATTTCGGCCTGATAGACAGGCTCGAGTAGGTTGATTTGGTAGCGTGGGGAAACCTCCGCCTTCCAGCCGGGCAGCCTCTTGGCGCACAGCGCGTCGGTATGCACCGGAAGGCCGGAAAAGTCCACCCGGAACATGATCATATCCGACGACTCATTTCCGTCGTTGTCATGACAGTTGACCAGGACAGTATAGTACTCCAAGCGGGGTTCAAGCTGCGGAACAAAGATAAGATCATATCCCCCTGGAACAGGTGTCACAGTCATCCTCGGGTCTTCCAGAGAGTAGGGCAGATTGCCGATGTAGAGAAATGAAGAAAGATTAATGCCGGAATTGTAGTCCCGCAGCCGGACCAAAATTTCCGGGCGGGAGGTTTTGACAATTTCTTTGTCCGCAGGGGAGACGATTTCTACTGTGGGCGCACCGGTCTCTTTGACAAAAAGGCGGAGGGCTTCCCCCAGTCCTGGGGTCTGGTCATCCGCCTGCGCCCGTTCACCGCGGTCGGTGCGGGCCTCGATGCTGACCGGGTAGTAGCCCCCGGCGAGTGGAAAGCTCGACCCCTGCGGCGCGGCTCCGCTGTATTCGTACAGGCCTGTCTCAGGGTTGTAGCTGAGGGTTACCCGTTTTCCGCAGATCGTTGCGGCAACTGATTGAATAGCCATACTTTCCTCCTTATCCCTGTTCCAGTACGGAAATCCGCTGTTCCAGGTTTTCAATGACCTGTTGCTGTTGCTGAATTGCCCGCCACAAAACTTCGCTCATATTTCCCAACGAGAGGTATTCACCAGTTTCATCCATCACTTCGGGCGGATAATTCGCCGGGTTGGGCACACTTTGGGACTCGTCATTCAATGGTGACGGACCCTCCGCCGCGTTGTGCATTACGATGGAGAGGGCGTCTCTCAGAGAGGACCGGGAGGAGTACAGGTTGCTCGGCGTTGCATTTAAAAACGCAGACGCGTACACCGGCATATGGCGGCTGTTGGCAAAGTTTGCGACAATCAAGCCCTTGTTGGACAGCACGCTGAAATAACCGGGGCACCGCAGAACAATTCCACTGTTCACCGACTGTTCAATGGCCAGGTCTCCTCCGAATCTGTCCAGTGAGATATAGCGGCAGATGAACTCTCCGCTGTGATAGATCTGGACCGGAGCTGTTCCGATCGAAGTGCCGGAGGATCCGGCCCAAAATGCGATCCCGCCATAGGTGTTGTCCGGGCAAATTCCGGTGCGGCTGCTCTGCGCGGTGAATCCGGAACCAGAGACCGACCATCCTCCGATGTTGCCGTCGGTCGAATTGATGGTCCCCCTCATTGTCAGCTTTCCATTCTCGAGGACAAGCTTGTCCCCCCCGAACTGAAAGGTTCCGTCGTTGAGGTTGATCTGAGTGTTGCCCAGCTGAGCCTGAAGAACGCCAGAATGGATCAGGCTGGCACTGAGCTGGCCGGTGGTGATAAAGTTGGCGTTGATCTTCCCGTCGGCGAGGATGGCGAGCGCATACTCTCCGTCGTACCCGGTGCTGCTGTGCCCGAGGCCCTCCTTGTTCCACCGCCAGACGTTGCGCGCCTGCTCAATGGAGGGCTCATCCAGAATGAGGATTTCCTCCGGGTGTTCGGGGGGATAGAGCACCACATAGCCGCCGCTGTTTCCGGTGATCGCCTGGGTTGCCTTTTCAATTGCGGTTTGCAGGTCGGTTTTTGTGGAATCCACTTCTGTTATGATGTCTTTGATCGTCGAACTGATGGTGTTTTTGATGGTTTTTGTTTTGTTCGAGAGGGTGATGACGTTGCGTCTCGGCTCGTCGGGGTACTCCTTGTACTCGACGATCTGGTGGTCCACCCGGGTGTTGCGGTTGCGGTCGAGCAGCGTCACCACGTCGTAGAGCGCAAAGGTGAGCTCGGAATAATAGTCTGGGTTGAGCTTCGCAAGGTCAATGACCGAGCACTCATAGCTGCGCTGTGGCATGCACAGCCCTTTGAGTTTTTCCACCGCGGCCTGGCGCAGCGCGTCGCTGTCCTCAAAGCTGGTGTCCGACCAAAAGCCGCAGAGGATCCGGTCGGAATAGGTGAAGTTCTCGACATAGGGCAGCCCGTCGCCCGACGACTCAATTCCCAGTCCGTCCTTTCCGAAGGGGTACAGCCGGGTGATGAAGTTTTGGGAATCCCCTTTGAAGCTCACCGATTCGAGGTTGAGCTCGTCGGTGAGGTAGGTTCCCCGCGAGGACTGGGCCGTCGGGTCGATGAGGGTGACGGTCTGCTCCTTGAGATTCCACTGGTAGACCACCCCGAATGCCTCTTGGCAGGCGTTGAGCAGGTCGAGGCCTGTCGCGCGCTCAAGTTTGAGCGGCCTTGTCTGGGAAAAGTCTATGTCCCCCAGGATGGTGAAGCTGCTGGGCAGCACTTTGCGCAGAACCTCGGTGATCGTCACCGGGGAAGAGGGCTCGTACAGGGGGAAGAAGCTGTCCCGAAACCGGTCGAGGTCGAGGGAGGCGCTGATTGTCGAGCGGTCGGTGCGCTCGTTGATCCCCTTGATCACAAAGATGTTGTCGCCGTATTCGAGCTTGATCTCCTCCGCGATGTTGGGGTAGAGGGGATGCTTGGGGGAGATGTCGAACGAGAGGGAGTCGTCCCCCTCAAAGGTGTGGACGACACAGAAATTTTCGATGTCAGCCAGCGGGTAGGCGGGGACGCCCTGTGTGTTGTAGAGTCG
>JAETRV010000087.1 GCA_021770005.1 Anaerotruncus sp.
TTCTGCTTCTGGTAGTGCTTGTTCATGTTCTGCTTCTTCATCTCAGGATGCTCCTGCTGATTTCTCTCATATTGGAGCTTGGCGTCAGCTACATCCGCCTTGTGTTCCAGCTTGGAAACCTTCTCATAGGGCTTGTTGACGCTTTTTTCTCTGTGATGACTGAAATGCCTTGCGGCGGTCTCTGCGACAATCTCTGTTTTGTGCGCCCCCTCGACCGCCGAGTTTTCCTGCTCGACCTCATGGATTTTGCCGTGAATGCCGGAGGCGAGAGTGTCACCGACCTTGCGGACGGTTTTGTCTGCCTCGAATTGCAGCCTGCCCTTACCCTTGGGCTTTTTCAACTCATCCTCAAAATGAAGGCGTGTTTTGCCCTTGCCGGTCTCTTCATCAAAAACACGCTCCTTCTTGAGAACCTTGTGCGTGGGTAGCTTCTCGCGAGCAGCGTCCAGACGCTCATGCGCCTTTTCGGACTTCCTTTCGAGCTTCTGCATCCGCTTCGTGGGCGGAACGGCATCGTCCGAGACCGGCTTCGCAGAGGCAGTCTCCGCCGCTTGAGAGAGAACGGTGTCTGCATCCACGGCTTCAACCGCAGAGGTCTTGCGCAGCTTGTGCGTGACAACCGTTTCGGCAATCACCGTGCCGGTATGAGAAGAAACGCCGTGCTGCTCCAAAGCAGGAGGCTTGAACGGAGTCTCTGACACGGGCAGCGGTTCGGGTGCATTCTGGGGTGGATTTTCTGCCCTTTTCTCTTCTGTGACGGACGTTTCCGAGGGCGGCTTAGTGTCGTTATCCTCGGTGTGTTCCGCCTGAAACTGACGCTGCTGACGGCGCATCTGCACCTTTTTCTGTTCCTCCGCAGAAGGAGCTTCGGAAGGCACGGCGGTTTCAACCGGCTTCACAAGCTCTGCATCTTCCAGCCTTCCCGAAACGCGCTGCTCGGTGCCAACCGTCAGGTTTTTCTCGACTGCGCCGTCTCGCGTCATCCTCAGAATAACCTTGTCGCGGGCTTTGAGTTCCGGTTCCTTGGACATCAGATTTCACCTCCGATCCGCTTGTAGGCAAGCTCGGTGTATTCAGGGTTCAGCTCTACACCCACGAAATGACGCCCCATCTGCGAAGCAACCATGCCGGTTGTGCCGCTCCCCATGAAGGGATCAAGCACAATGCCGCCTTCGGGACAACCGGCAAGAAGACAGGTTTCAACCAGCTTCGGAGGGTAGGCGGCATAATGACCACCCTTGAAGGGGACGGTGTTGATCTTCCAGACATCGCGCTTATTGCGAAGCGGATTGATGTCTGCGTCCTTGATCTCGCCATGCTCACGGGGGCGGTTGATGGACTGCGGCTGAGGCTGACCGGGAACGGGCTTGCCGTATTTGTTGCCGCCCTTCATGCCGCGCTTGAGGCGTTCTGCCGTTGCGGGGGCAATCGGCTCGGAGATTGCCTTGTAGTCAAAGAAATACTTCTTGGACTTTGAGAACAGGAAAATATGCTCATAGCAGCGGGCGCAGCGGTCTTTGACGCTCTCCGGCATGGGGTTATCCTTCATCCAGATGATGTCGTTGCGCAGATACCAGCCGGTATCGCGGAGGGCAAAAGCAAGCATCCACGGAATGCCGATCATGTCTTTCGGCTTGCAGCCCTCAACCTTGTTGTTGAGAGCCACAGCCTGACCGTTTCTGCCGTTGGGGTTCTTTGGGTCAATAAATTCGCCCTGATTGCCTTTTCCGGCGTAGGTGTCCGAGATGTTCAGCCAGAGCGTACCGTCCGGACGCAAAACGCGCCTGACTTCGGTAAACACTTCCGTCAGGCGCGAGATGTATTCCTTCGGCGTTGTCTCTCTGCCGATCTGAGCTTCCATGCCGTAATCGCGGAGCGCGTAGTACGGAGGGGACGTCACACAGCAATGAACGCTGTCATCGGGCAGAGTTTTCAGGATTTTAAGGCAATCGCCGGTATGAATGATGTCAAGTTGTATGGTGGTGTACCTCCTTGCTCTGTTGGATTTGCGTCTCCGTTGAAATGTTGGCTGTAAAACCAGACAACATTTCAATGGGCATCAGTCGGAGTAATACTCGTCCGGCTCATAGTCCTCATCTTCCATGAAGTCCTCGTCGAGATCGTCAATCTCGTCCGCCCAACGGTCAAAGATTTCCTCGGCTTCCATCGCCGCCTCACGATAGAGGCTCAGGCGGTTCTTTTCAAAGGCAGCGAAGGCGGGGACGAACTTGGCAAACTCCCGGATTGCCTTTACATCCTGCGTGCGCATATCTGCGACGCACTGAATGATTTCGGACATCGTGAGCAGATCGTCGATCATGGTTTCGTAGTCTTCCTTGGCGATGGTGACGGTATCGGCATCGTCCTCAGCCGCTTCCTGCTTGCGGACTCGGAACGTCTCGTGGACATCCTTCATCAGCTTGATCACACAGTCAGTGGTCTCATCGAAAATCTCCTGCATACGCTCTGCCATCTGGTCGGCGCAGTCCTCCAGTTCCTCATGAACGTGGAGGTAGGCGCGATGGTGCTTTTTCAGTTCGGTTTCCTCGTGGATGAGGGCAATGAGATCGGCGCTCATGTCGATGACCTCAAGCAGAAGGTCAATCGGCTTGGTGATGCTGCCAAACGTGGTGTTTACGGGAACACCGCTGGCTTCTGCGATGATGCTCTTGGCGTTCTCAAGATTGAAGTTCTTATTCATATTCAAAATCCTCCTTAGTTCTGTACGGTTTCTTCCAAACGGGTGGTCATGATGCGGTAGAGCTGGGTGTCCTTCGGGAAATCGTCCTTGAAAGGAACGATGGTCGAGCCGTAGAAGATCAGCCCCTCACCGGCATTGGAGTTGGTGATGTAGTTCTGCTGGCTGGGCGAGATGTTCAGCGCCTTCGAGAGAATCTGCCGGTCGCCGGACGCCTGATTCAGAAGGTAGACAAAATCCGAGTTTTCAAAGATGTTCTCCACCTCACGGGACGCAAGCAGATCCTTGACGTTCTGGGTGATGCCGGTCGGGATGCCGCCCCACTTTCTGAATCGCTTCCAGATTTCAACGCTGTACGCGGCGGTCTGTTCCTCCTTCAAGAGCAGATGGAACTCGTCCATGTAGTAGCGAGTTGCCTTGTGCTGGGCGCGGTTGATTGTAACTCTGTTCCAAACCTGATCCTGCACGATCAGCATACCGAGCTTCTTGAGCTGCTTGCCGAGTTCGCGGATGTCATAGCAGACGAAGCGGTTGTTGACATCCACATTCGTTCTGTGGTTGAAGACGTTCAGAGAGCCGTGAACATAGATTTCAAGGGCGGTTGCGATGCGCTGCGCCTCCGGCTCCTTCTGATTTCTCAGAATGTTGTAAAGGTCTTCGAGGATCGGCATTTTCTCCGGTTTGGGGTCTGCAAGAAACTCCTGATAGACCATGCGGACACTGCGGTCAATGATGGTCTTCTCAACCGGCTGCAAGCCGTCCTTGCCGCCGACAATCAGCTCACACATGGAGAGGATGAAGTCGGATTTCAGCGTCAGCGGGTTTTCCTCTTCGGAGTAGTTCGTGTTGATGTCCAGCGG
>JAETRV010000088.1 GCA_021770005.1 Anaerotruncus sp.
TCTGAACGGCAGAAATAGCAAGCGTTATGTGCGGAAAAATGTCACAATAAAAAGTCCGGGAACTGTGCATAGTACACGATGCCCGAAAGCACGAAATATACGTTCGGCAGTGCGACGCCGTTGCCCCACATTTTGTACTCGGCACTGTCCGAATGCGGGTCTTTCAGCCATTTGATAATCTGCTTATCCGTCTTTGGCTTTGTGGAAGTCCCCGCAATCTTCCGGTGGGTCTCAAAGACCTCCCTCCAGAACACTAAATCTTCCTCGGTAGGTTCTTCCGTGCCAAGCCCGCCGCACCACCAGTCCGGGAAGCCCTGCAGCCTCGCGCACTCAGTCGGCGTCAGCCTGCGGACGATATACTCCGGCTCCTCCTTCACATCGTTGATGACGGGAGGGTCCTTATAATCAGTAGCCACCAGCGTGTTTGCCAGTTCCTTCTCTGCCCGTGTGAAATGGGAATTCTTGCTCGTGCAATAGGTCGGCTGTGCCACGGCGTGGCGGTCCGTTGCATCCAGCGTGAAGGAAACATCCTCATTGATGCCGCTGCCCTGCGGCCCGTTCTTATCGTCCCGCCCGATCATGGAGCCCTGCAGGACAAAAGTCTGCATCTGCATATTCCGGGTAGCCATCAGCGCCCCGGACTTCCCCTGCAGGTCAATGACCTCGTCCCTCTGGTTGATGTGGAACGCCGACATCCCTTCCGGCTCCACCACGGCAATCCCGCCCTGGTTGCATCCGGGATTCCCACCATTGGCATCCAGCGTCCGTGAGGTTTCCGCCTCATAAAATCCGCTGTGGGGATTGCCGGACTTCATGGCGTTGCTGTCCTTGGAGCAGATGCCGTAAGCCTGCACCACCAGCTCGTTGCAGCGGCTTTCCCCCACATCAAAAGTGTTCAGCGTGTTTGCCACTTTCCCGTCCTTCCATGTGGGGGCGTCCCCTTTGTAATGGGCGCGGTATCCCTTGCAGAACGGCACAAACACCGTCTGGTCATTGTTGCAGGAGAGCGTTGCCGATTTGTCATCCTGTATAATCGGGCCTTTCCCGCCACCCTCACAGCCGGAGCGGATTTTCAGCGTCTTGGGTGTTTCCGGCTCCACCACGAAAGGCTGGTTGTTGCCGCCCATCCCATAAGTGGCATTGACCGTAGGCGCAGTGTCCAGCGGCCCCGTGTATCTGGTATCCTGCGAATGGTTCTCATAGAGCGCCACCGCCGCAGGGACAGTCCCGGCACGGAGCGTGGGCGAGGTTTCCTCTTCATAGCCGATACCACGCGCCTTTGCGGAATGCTCCGTGCAGAAACCGGCCGATTCCAGGACGCACGGGGGATGGTGCGCCTCCGCCCGCAAAGTGCAGGTCACCTCATCCGTCACATCCATCCGCTGCCCGCCCTGGTCGTTCAGGCAGACGCCGCCTGACGCTCCAGCGCCTTCCGCAGCACTTCCGGCAGCTCCTTGCCACGCACGGAAGCCCTCCGCAGAATACCCAGACACGCCTTCGGACTCAAATAATATCTTTCCGGCACTCCCGCCTGTAAAATCTGCGACAAGGTAGATGCGTTTCCTCCGCTGGGGGATTCCCCAAAATTGGGCGTCAAGCACCCTCCATGCAAGGGAAAATCCGTCCCCCACGACAGTTCCCGCGTTTGCCCATCTCCCCTTCGGAGGTCCAGGTACAGAAACACTTTCGTCTTTGACGGAGCAGACCGCTTCGAGGACTGCCTTGAAGTCCTCCCCCTTGTTGGAGGAGAAGGCGCCGGGGACGTTCTCCCATACGATAAACCTTGGGTATTTTCCATCTGTTGCACACCTCATTTCCTTTACGATTCTGACTGCCTGGTAGAACAGGCACGACTGCCGCCCGTCCAGCCCCGCCCGCTTTCCCGCCACCGACATATCGGTGCAGGGCGAGCCGAAGGTGATGATGTCCACGGGGGCGATCTTCGCGCCGTCCACCGCGGAAATGTCGCCTAAATGCTTCACAAAGGGCAGCCGCTTTGTGGTCACCCGGATGGGGAAAGGCTCAATTTCTGATGCCCATAAAGGCGTGATGCCCGCAAGCAGCCCGCCGAGCGGGAATCCCCCGGAGCCGTCAAACAGGCTTCCGAGGGTCAGCCGTGAATCCGCAGTCTGCGGATTTGGTGTGTCTCCGCCGCCAGTGCCGCCCTTCCTACTATGGATATATATAGCGTCCGCATTCATTCCGCCTCCACCTCCTTCACCAGCGCGGAGTACGGGATTTTCTCCCCGCCCCGCTCCACAAAAATATCCGCCTGTGCAATTCCAATTTCTACGGCACGGCGGAGGATGACGGACGCATACTTTTCATCCAGCTCCATCATGCAGCAGATGCGGTTCGTCTGTTCGCACGCCATCATCGTGGAGCCGCTGCCGCCGAAGGTGTCCAGAACAATGGCGTTCTCCTGGGAGGAATTGCAGATGGGGTATCCGAGCAAATCCAGCGGTTTGGAGGTTGGGTGGTTCTTGTTCCTCTTCGGCTTGTCGTAGTTCCAGATAGTGGTCTGCTTCCGGTCGGAATACCACGGGTGTTTCCCGTTCTTCAGAAAGCCGTAAAGGACAGGCTCATGCTGCCACTGGTAATCCGAGCGCCCAAGCACGAGGGAATTCTTCACCCAGATACACACCCCGGCAAGGTGGAACCCTGCATCCACAAACGCTTTCCTGAAATTCAGCCCCTCCGTGTCCGCATGGAACACATAAGCCGCGCCGCCTTTTTCCAGATGCTCCGCCATGTTCTGGAAGGAATTATACAGAAAAGTGTAGAACTCCCCGTTCTCCATGCTGTCATTCTGGATGGAAAGCCCGCTGCCGCTCTTAAATGCGACGTTATACGGCGGGTCCGTCACAATGAGGTTTGCCTTCTTCCCGTCCATGAGCGCCGCCACATCCTCCGCGCTGGTGGCATCCCCGCACACCAGCCTGTGCCTGCCCACCGTCCAGACATCGCCCCGCTCCACGAACACCGCCTTCTCCAAAGCGGCGGAAAGGTCAAAGTCATCATCTTTCACATCTTTTTCCCCGTCCCCGGCAAAAAGGTCGGCAATCTCATCTTCGCCGAAGCCCGTCAGGGATACATCAAAATCCGCACCCTGCAAACTTTCAATCTCGATGCGGAGCAGCTCCTCATCCCATCCCGCGTCCAAAGCCATGCGGTTGTCCGCAAGGATGTAGGCTTTCTTCTGCGCCTCCGTCAAGAAATCTGCGAACACACACGGCACTTCCTCCATGCCTTCCTCTTTTGCGGCGGCAATCCTGCCATGCCCCGCGATGACATTGAACTCCCGGTCGATGATGACCGGGTTGATGAATCCGAACTCCCGCAGGGACGAGCGGAGCTTCGTGAGCTGCTCCGGCGAGTGCGTCCGCGCGTTATTCACATATGGCACTAATTTGGAGAGCGGCACAAGCTGCATCTCTGTTGTCGTCTTTCCCATTTTCTTCTACACTCCTTTCCTCGCACGGAGCAGCCGCTCCATCACATCATCCTGGGGCGTGTTGCCCTGGAACTCCACC
>JAETRV010000031.1 GCA_021770005.1 Anaerotruncus sp.
GCTTTCCTCGGGACTGCTCGGCTAACGCCGAAGCGCGGCATACGCCGCGACGCCCCTGCGGGCTGTCTTACGGGATAGGGGTCGGCGACCCCTCCCCGTAGGCCCCACCCCGGCAAAACTGAAGCGGTTCGATCCGTTTCTCCCACCCAGCTTGCCGGGGGAGTTCTCACAAGAGGGGGCCTTTTACAAGAGAAAAAGCCCCCTGTAAAAGATTCTGAATCGGCTCTAACAGGGCCCGCAAAAACAGGCGGGGGCACTGCCGAAAACAATACCCCCGCTCATTTTCAAAATCTCCCAGGTTGGGATAGGCCAAAAGTGCGTCTCGCGGCTTTGGCCGTCAAAGCTCTACGATATTCATAACGATATGCTTCACAGGCAGTGCCGCAGGGCTTTCCAGAATCAGGGATAATTCCGCCTCATTTCTGCGGCCCATGCGGGGATACAGCATCACTGCATACTGTAGCGTCTGGGGTTGTCTTTCGCTGCATTCCATCTTGAAATAGAACGGGAGGAGTTCTAGAAATGCGCCGTTGGGATTCTGCCCAAGACGGATGCACCCCATCTCCTCTGCCGGACGGGTTGTGCCGACATTCAGCGTATATTGGACCACATAGGCCTTTCCCGGATTCAACCAGACCTTACCAGGATTCTGCTCGTTCCAGCGCAGGTCCGTTCCCCGCCGGACCAGCTGCCGCCAAGGCAGGCAGTTGCCCTGTTTCCACAGCAGGTCCGCCCGCTGCCCCTCCAATTGGAGGGCGCTTTTGGGACAGGGCCCCGGTGACGGACAGGGACGCGGGCAGGGTTCTGGTCTGCAAGGCGGCGGAGGCGGACAGGGATGCGGGCCGGGTTCCGGCTTGCAGGGTGGCGGAGGCGGGCAGGGATGCGGGCCAGGTTCCGGCTTGCAGGGCGGCGGGCAGAGGTGCGGACAGACCTCCAACACCCGCTCTAGCTTGTTCTTCAGCAACATCTGGTTCTGGGTCACCGATTCCAGAAGGGCGGTGACGCTTTTGTTGATGGACAGCACCTCATCGGGGCTGGCGCAAGGCTTCGGCCCGGGCAGGGTACCAAGAATATATTGCAGCTTCTCGCCCTCGGCATTGAGGATATGGCTCAAGGCAAGCTCCTCCATGGCGATGGACGCAATGATCATCGTGAGTGCTTCTTCCCGTGTCATGTTCGCCCCGTTGGGCGGAAAGGAAGGCATGGACATATTCATAACTCCGTAGCACGCCCTGGCAGAAGCCGGGGCGGAAATGTGCGGCAGGGCCTCCCTGCCGCCGTTTCATCCTATGCCGGTATGAGAGGCATGGTTCTCACCGGAACCCACTGCCAGCCGGATGCATAGGATAGCCATGGACGCCCTGCCAAAGCGCATCAATTTCCCCATACTGCTGGAATGGCGCAGTTTGGTGGCGTTTCATTTTGAAAGGAGATTTTCTTTTATGTCCCTTCCAACCTTCCCCTCCGTTGACCCGCCCATTCAGCGGGAAGACGCGGTTAACCAGATTCTCTCCTCCATCGCCATGGAGGAACTCGGCCTG
The DNA here is from genome assembly GCA_021770005.1 of Anaerotruncus sp. Taxonomy (GTDB): domain Bacteria; phylum Bacillota; class Clostridia; order Oscillospirales; family Ruminococcaceae; genus Anaerotruncus. The sequence continues at coordinate 1,542 of JAETRV010000031.1, forward strand.
AGCCATATCCTCAATGCCGAGGGCGAGAAGCTGCAATATATTCTTGGTACCCTGCCGGGGCTCAGCGGCCCCGCCGCCACGGTTAGCGACGTGCTCGCCGCCAACGAGAGCGTTCGCGGACTGATGGAGACTGCTGTGCAGAACCAGCTTTTCCTGAAAGCAAAGATGCAGAACGCTCTGGAAGCCTCTCCTTTGCAGGGAGCCACTGGACCTACCGGTCCGACCGGTGCAACCGGGCCTGCCGGCGGCCCCACTGGTCCTACCGGCCCGACCGGCGCTACGGGTGCAACCGGCGCTACCGGCCCGACTGGCGCCATCGGCCCTGTGGGCGCTACCGGCGCTACAGGTGCTACCGGCCCGACCGGACCGACCGGTGCAGCAGGCGCGGCGGGTGCCATCGGCCCGACCGGCCCGACCGGTGCAGCAGGCGTGGCGGGCGCTACTGGCCCGACCGGCCCGACCGGTGCTACGGGTGCAACAGGTGCGACCGGCCCGACTGGCCCGGCCGGTGCAGCAGGTCTGGCGGGCGCTACCGGCCCGACTGGCCCGACCGGCGTGACAGGCGCTACCGGTGTAACCGGCCCGACCGGACCGACCGGCGTTAACGTGACCGCTACCTCGGCTTTCGCGGCCAACACCAGCGGTACCGTACTGACCATTATCCTGGCGGGTATACTGGTACCCCTGCCGGACAGCCAGCTTTTGTCTGCGGATATTACCGCCAACGCGGGCAACACCGTATTTACGGTGCAAACCGCCGGGCGCTATCTGCTCTCCTATGACATCAACACCACCGTGGCCCTGGCCAGCGGTACCCGGCTGCTGATCAACGGGGCGGCCAATACGGCTTCTACTGTGGCGCCGCTGGTTTCCCTGAGCCATTTCTCCAATGAAATCCTGCTCGACCTCGCTGCTGGGGACACCATCTCGCTGCAAATGTTCGGCATTGCTTCTGTCGCAACGCTGCTGCCTGGCTCTGCCGGGGCATCCCTGACGGCCATCCGTCTGAGCTGAGGAGGGGTAGTTCATGTCACAGCCCAAATTCCCTCAGATCGACCCTCCTCTGACCAGAGAGGGGAGCCTGAACGAAATCATCTCCTCCATCGCCGCTGAGGAGCTCAGCCTGAGCCATATCCTCAACGCCGAGGGTGAGAAGCTGCAATATGTCCTGGGGACCCTGCCGGGGCTCAGTGGAGCGGCGGACCTAAAAGAGGTCATGCAGATCAACCAGAGTGTGCAGGATACCCTGTCCGACGTTGTGTCACATCAGATGATGCTGTCCTCTAAACTTGGCGCGGCCTTGGGCGCTCCGGTTCTTCCCGGGCCGACCGGGCCGACCGGAGCCACCGGACCGACCGGTCCCGCCGAAGGCGCGGTTGGCCCCACCGGCCCCACCGGCGCAACCGGACCGGACGGCCCCGCTGGTGCGATCGGAGCTGCCGGGCCGACTGGCGCTACCGGAGCCACTGGAGCCACCGGTCCCACTGGCCCTGACGGTTCAGCCGGTCTGGCTGGTGCTACCGGCCCCACCGGACCCGATGGCGCTGCCGGCCTGACTGGCGCTACCGGCCCCACCGGACCCGATGGCGCTGCCGGCCTGGCTGGTGCTACCGGCCCCACCGGACCTGACGGCACAGCTGGAGTGATCGGGGCAGCCGGTGCAGCGGGCGCTGCCGGTGCAACCGGTGCGACCGGCGCGCAGGGGCCGACCGGGGCAACCGGCCCCAATCCCACCAGCACAGCCGCCTTTGCCGCCAACACCCAAGGGAGTTCGATCCTGGTGGCGCTGGGGGGCAGCGCAATCCCCCTGCCGAATGCACAGGTCCTGTCCGCAGACATCACCCCCAATGCTGGGAACACGGTATTTACCGTGGCCACAGCGGGAACCTATCAGATCTCCTATCATGTGAATACCACCCTGTCCCTGCTAATGGGGACCCGGCTGGTCATCAACGGCGTGAACAATACGGCTTCCACCATTGCGCCTGTCGTGTCCACGCCCCACTTTGAGAATCAGATCAAGGTCAATCTGCCTGCCGGTTCCACAGTCACCCTGCAAATCTATCCGGCAACCCTTGCCGGGACCGCTGTCCTGGTGGGCGGCGGAGCAGGGGCTTCTCTGACCATCATCCGGTTGAGCTAAGTCCTATAGCAAACGGGAAGAGGCGCCTTTCGGCGCCTCTTCCCGCCGTAAAATCCAAATGAATGATGAGGAGGTTCCCCATGGTAAGCGTCAGCCTGTGCATGATCGTAAAAAATGAGGAGGATGTACTGGGCCGGTGCCTGGAAAGTGTGTCCGATCTGGTGGATGAGATCATCATCGTGGACACCGGCTCTACCGACAGCACCAAGGAGGCCGCCGCCCGTTTCACCAGCCAGGTCTTTGACTTTGCATGGCAGGACGATTTTGCCGCCGCCCGGAATGAAGCCTTTTCCCATGCGTCTATGGACTACTGTCTGTGGCTGGATGCGGACGACCTGCTTCTGGAAGCAGACCGGGCCGCATTTCTGGCCCTGAAGGAAACGCTGGACCCCTCCGTTTCTGTGGTGATGGCGCCCTATCACACCGGCTTCGACCAGAGCGGCCGCGTCACCTTTTCCTATTACCGGGAGCGGCTGATTAAAAACCGGGCCGGGATGCGTTGGGCAGGGGCCGTACACGAAGCCATTTCCCCGGTGGGAAAGGTGTTCTACGCGGAGTTCGCTGTCACCCACCGTAAAACCCGTCCCTCAGACCCGGACCGGAACCTGCGGATCTACCAGGCGCAGCTGGACGCAGGGAAGGCCCTAGAGCCACGGCATCAGTTCTACTATGGCCGGGAGCTTTATTACCACCAGCGGTGGGAGGAGGCTCTGGATGTGTTTGAACGGTTTTTGGAGGACGGAAAAGGCTGGGTGGAAAACTGTATCGATGCCTGCTGCCACTGCGCCTATTGCCGGGAACAGTTGGGGCAGCCCGAGGCGGCATTGATGGCGCTGTTCCGCACCTTCGCCTATGACCGTCCCCGGGCAGAGGTCTGCTGTGAAGTGGGGCGCTGGTTTTTCCAGAGGGAACGGTACGGCCAGGCCGCATATTGGTATGCCCTTGCCCTGACCTGTCCCCGCGACGACCGCCGGGGCAGTTTTGTCTCTCTGGATTGCTATGGATATCTCCCCTGCATCCAGCTTTGTGTCTGCTACAGCCATTTAGGCGACCAGAAACGGGCGGAGGCGTTTAACGAGCTGGCAGCGGCCTATAAACCGGATAGCCCGGCCGTACTCCAAAACCGGGCTTATTTTCAAGCCCAGGCAAAACAGGTTTCTTGAGCGAATAGGCGGGGGATGTTTCCGACCTGCGAAGCAAAAAACTTGCAATACACAAGGTATTGCAAGTTTTTTCAGCACAGTAGGCCGGCAAAAAGCCTGTCCAGACGGTATCAAACGGCTGTGGATACGGATTCTATCTTTCCTATCAACGCATTCCCAAAAGCACGCAACCCCCTTAGGTTCCGAACACCTGCTTGAACAGGCGGCGTCCTGTTGGGGTCATCGCAAGGCCGCCCTCTGCGGTTTCGCGCAAGGCGGAAGGCATCGTATCGCCCACCCGTTTCATCGTCAGGATCACTTCGTCCACCGGGATGGCGCTCGTGATCCCGGCAAGCGCCAGTTCAGCCGCGCAGAGCGCGTTCGCCACGCCCGACGCATTCCGCTTGATGCAGGGGATTTCGACCAGCCCGGCCACCGGGTCGCAGACCAGCCCGAGGATGTTTTTGATCGCGATGGCAACCGCGTTGGCCATCATCGCGGGGGTACCGCCCGCCAGTTCCACCAGGGCGGCGGCAGCCATTGCGGACGCGGAGCCGCACTCGGCCTGACATCCTCCCTGTGCCCCTGCAAGGCAGGCGTTGTTGGCGATCACCATACCGACCGCCGAGGCGGTGAACAGCGACATGACACAGGTACGTTCATCCAGCCCGCGCGCTTCCTTGAGGGTCAGCACCGCAGCCGGAAGGATGCCGCAGGAGCCTGCGGTGGGCGATGCGACGATCCGCCCCATCGAGGCGTTCAGTTCGCTGACCGCGAGTGCGCGGGTCAGCGCCCCGCCGAATACCTCCCCACACAGGGTGCGTCCTTCCCGGACCGCCTGCTGCATCCGATAGGCGGTGCCGCCGGTCAGCCCGCTGGTCGAACGCAAGTCCGGGTCAATCCCGGATGTGACCGATTCCTCCATCACCTGAAAGGTCCGGCGCATCTCCTCATATAGATCCTCCACCGGTCGTTCGGTCTGCTCCGCCTGCTGCGCCAGCACCAGCTCGGAAACCGGTTTCCCCGTCTGTTCGGCCTGCTCTACCAGGCCCGCAATCGTATTATAGTTCAGCATCGTTTGTCCCCCCTCGTCAGATCGGCTTGAGCATGGTCGAACCGAGCACATTTTCCAATGCGGCGACCTGCCTGTTCAGCTCGCTGCCCGCGTCCCCGTCAATTTCAATCGTCATAACCGCGGTCCCGCCCTTCTGCTCGCGCGCCAGACGGAAATTTGCGATATTGATGCCGTTGCTGCCGAGCAGCTCGGTCACATGCGCGATCGTGCCCGGCGCGTCCCGATGCAGGACGATCAGCGTCGTGAACTGGCCGCTGATCTCCACCGCCATCCCGTTGATCCGGTTAATCAGGATGTTCCCGCCGCCTACCGACGCCCCCCGGATGCTGACCCGGCTGTCCTCGCCATAGAGGGTGATCTGCGCGGTGTTCGGGTGCGCGTCCTCCAGATGGCCGGTCGTAATCTCGAACGAAAGCCCGGCCTGTTTTGCCAGCTCAAAGCTGTCGCGCAGACGTGCGTCGTCCGGTTTCATCCCCATGATCCCCGCAATCAGCGCCTTGTCAGTGCCGTGGCCTTTATAGGTTTTGGCAAACGAGCCATGCAGCAGGATTTCCGCCCGCCGGGCAGGCTGGCCGAGCAGCATATACGCGATCCGCCCGATCCGCGCCGCGCCCGCCGTGTGCGATGAGGAAGGGCCGATCATCACCGGGCCGATGATGTCAAATACATTCACTGGATCATCTCCTCTTTCCACAAGTCGTTCCGCCGCATCTCCGCGCCAAGACGGTTGCGCTCCGAAACGCTGCGCTGCGGCTTGCAGTGCACGCGGCGGCAGGGGCTCTGCCCCTCGACCCTGCAATTTTTCTCGAAAAATTGATGAAAGCTTTCAGCTTGCATCGGATGGTTCACAACCATTCTTTCAAAGTTATAGCATATTGCGGCAGGTTTTACAACAATCCGCACAGAATTTTATTGGGCATCCCGGCGGTTTCCTGTTATTTTGTCGGAATCGGCAGAGGCGGGAAAAATTGCACTTGACGGATTCCCAAACTGTGTTATAATGTAAAAACAGAAAGGCAATGAAGAGAAGAGTAGGCTGCGGAACTTTCCACAGAGAGCCTTTGCGTGGTGGAAAAAGGCGAAAGGGAACCGGCTGAAGATGGTCTCGGAGCCGCGCGGGCGAAATCTTTTAGTTCGCGACGGGTTCACCCGTTATAGTGACAGGCATTTGAGCGCCAGATGCCGGTTGAGGCCCTGTTTTTCGGGGTGAAGCAAGGTGGTACCACGAAGCTTTGATGCTCTCGTCCTTGATGCGGTTTGCATCCGGACGGGGGTTTTTTGCATCCTACCCAAATACAACAGGAGGTTATGACGTGATCGAAATCAGCCATCTGACCAAAAAATTCAATGACAAGTCGGGCGAAGTGACCGCACTGCACGACGTCAATCTTTCCATCGGGCGCGGGGATGTGTTTGGCATCATCGGGATGAGCGGCGCTGGGAAATCGACGTTGCTGCGCTGCCTCTCGACCCTCGAAACCCCGACTTCCGGGACGGTGACTCTCGATGGCGTCAACCTGCACACCCTCTCGGGCAATGATCTGATCCAGATGCGGCGCCGGATGGGGGTGGTGTTCCAGGGCTATAACCTGCTGATGCAGCGCACTGTGCGGCAGAATGTCGCGTTCCCGCTCTCGCTGGCAGGCGGCGACCCCGCCGAGACCGCCCGCAGGACCAGTGAACTGCTCGAACTGGTCGGGCTTTCGGCCAAGGCGGACAGCTATCCCTCCCAGCTCTCGGGCGGGCAGAAACAGCGGGTTGCCATCGCGCGGGCGCTCTCGACCAGCCCGGAGGTGCTGCTCTGCGACGAGCCAACCTCTGCGCTCGACTCGCTCACCACCAAAAGCGTGCTCGAACTGCTCCGGGACATCAACCGCAAACTGAATGTCACGATTGTGATTATCACCCATGAAATCGCGGTGGTCAAGGCAATCTGCAACAAGGTTGCAGTGATCGACGCTTCCGAATTTGTCGAGTGGGGCGATACACAGGAGATCTTCGCGGCCCCCAAAAGCCGCATGACCCGCCAGCTGCTTGGATACGAGGTGATGAACGATGATTGAGACGATTCAGAAATTTGCACCGCTCCTCTGGGAAAATACCCTGGTCACCCTTGGGATGGTCGGTGCGTCCACCCTGTTTGCCTACCTGCTCGGCCTGCCGATGGGGGTGCTGCTCCGGGTGACCGACCGGGGCGGCATCATGGAAAACCATGCATTCAACTCCGCGTTCGGTTGGGTGGTCAACATCCTACGCTCGCTGCCGTTCATCATCCTGATGATCTCGATTTCCCCGTTTACCCGGCTGCTGGTCGGCAAGGCAATCGGCCCGGTTGCGGCCTGTGTGCCGCTCGTAATCGGCGCAGCGCCGTTTGTGGCGCGGCTGGTCGAAACCTCGCTCGCCGAGATCGACACCGGTATGATCGAAGCCGCCAAATGCATGGGCGCGACCAACTGGCAGATCATTTCCAAGGTGATGGTGCGCGAGTCGGTGCCCTCCCTCATCCGTGGGCTTTCGATCTCGACCATCACCATCCTCGGCTATTCCGCAATGGCGGGCGCGATCGGCGGCGGCGGCCTGGGCGACGTGGCAATCCGCTACGGGCAGCACCGGTTTGAGCCCAAGGTCATGCTGCTCACAATCATCCTATTGGTCATCATCGTCTGTGTCATCCAGATTGTGTTTGACCGTCTCTCAACCCGTCTGGATAAGCGTAACCGCTGATCGTTTGGGTTCCGCCGTTTTCGGCGGCTTTCCATAGATGAAATCTTACTTAGAAAAGAGGTCCTTTAAATGAAACATATCTCAAAACTGTTTGCCCCCGCACTCGCCCTGACCCTTTCGCTCTCGCTCGCGGCCTGCGGCGGCACTTCCCCTGCACCCTCCTCCGCGCCCGCTTCTTCCGAAGCCCCTGCATCCTCTGCGGCAGCGTCCGAAGAAGCATCCGCGGCGCCCGAGGCGGTCACCCTGAAGGTCGGCGCATCCCCTGCCCCACACGCCGAGATTCTCGAAAACATCAAGCCCCTGCTCGAAAAGGACGGCATCACCCTCGAGATCGTCGAATTCACCGACTATGTAATCCCGAACCAGGCGCTTGAAGCGGGTGACATCGATGCAAACTATTTCCAGCATCTCCCCTACCTCGAGGATTTTAACGCCAAGAACGGCACCAACCTTTCTTCTGCCGGTGCAATCCATTTCGAGCCGCTCGGGCTGTATCCGGGAAAGACCGCTTCGCTGGACGACCTTGAGGAAGGCGCAACGATTGCGGTCCCGAACGACACCACCAATGAGGCGCGCGCCCTGCTCCTGCTTCAGAAGCTCGAGCTGATTACACTGAAAGACGGCGTTGGCCTGGAAGCTACTCCGCTCGACATTGTTGATAACCCGAAGGACCTCAAGTTCAACGAGATGGAAGCCGCACTGCTGCCGAGCGTCCTGCCGGACGTCGATCTTGCGGTCATCAACGGCAACTATGCGGTTGGCGCGGGCATCGAGGGCACTGTCCTCACCACCGAGGATAAGGAATCGGAAGCGGCGAAGGAGTTCGCGAACGTGGTCGCAGTCCGTACCGGCGACGAGGGCAAGGCCCCGATTCAGAAGCTGCTCGCCGCTCTCCAAAGTGAGGAAAACGCCAAGTTTATCGACGAGAAGTATAACGGCACCGTTATCCCGGTATTCTAGAAAATCAAAAAACCAAACATTTCGCCGGTTAAAAAATGTTAGCCACAAAAGCGATTTGGGAGCTTCCCAAATCGCTTTGTCTTTGTGTGGGCAGAACCAGGGGTCAGCCCTTTTCCTTCGGCTTGAAGATCAGCGCGGCCAGCAGGGAGAAGAAGAGCGCCGCCGCGATTCCCGCGGCCGCGGCGGTGAAGCCGCCGGTCAGCACGCCGATCAGGCCGTCTGTCTGGATCGCCTCGCGGACCCCCTTCGCAAGCGTATTGCCGAACCCGAGCAGCGGTACACTCGCGCCCGCGCCCGCAAATTCGACCAGACGGGGGTAAAGCCCGATCCCGCCGAGCACCACGCCGAGCACCACATAGCAGGTGAGGATGCGCGCCGGGGTGAGCTTGGTGTAATCGATGAAGATTTGTCCGATCGCGCAGATAACCCCACCGACCAGAAATGCCTTGAGCATCATCCAGAATGTTTCCATGTCAGAACACACCTCCTGATTTTTGAGTGGACAGGCAGACCAGATGGGCGATCGAGGCGATGCTTTCCCCCTGCTGCACCACGGTCGGGCTCATCAGCGCGCCGGTTGCGATAAAAAGGATATTGCGCAGTTTTCCCTCCCGCATCTGTGGCAGCAGGTGCCCACAGAGCACCGACGCGGAGCACCCGCAGCCGCTCCCGCCCGCGTGGACGTCCTGTTTTTCCATGTCATAGAGCAGCAACCCGCAGTCCGACTGCCGATCCCCCAGGTCGATTCCATCCCGGCGAAGCAGGTCGGCAAGCAGGGAACTGCCCACCTTCCCGAGGTCGCCGGTGATAATCAGGTCAAATTCCTCCGGCTTTTTGCCGGTATCCTCAAAGAAATGTTTGATCGTCATGGCCGCGGCGGGCGCCATGGCGGCCCCCATGTTGTTTGCATCGGTGACGCCGAGGTCCTCGATCGTCCCCACCGTGATTGCCCGCACAAATGGTGGGACATCCCCATTTTGCAACACCGCTGCTCCGGATGCGGTTGCGGTCCACTGGGCGGTTGGGGTGCGCTGCCCGCCGTATTCGAGCGGAAACCGGAACTGCCGTTCCGCCGTACAGAAGTGGGATGAGGTGCAGGCAACCGCTGTCTGCGCTACGCCTCCCTCAATAAAGGTGGAGGCGACGCAGAGGCTCTCCGCCATGGTGGAGCAAGCGCCAAACAGCCCGACATAGGGGATCCCCAGCTCCCGCAGACCGTAGGTCGAGCCGATGCACTGGTTGAGCAGGTCCCCCGCAAAGATGAAGTCGACGTCGGTGTTTTGCAGCCCTGCCTTTTCGAGCGCTTTGGAAACCGCGATCGACTGCATCTGGCTTTCCGCCTTTTCCCAACTCGTCTGCCCGAAATAGCTGTCTTTATTGATGATGTCGAACATCCCGCCGAGCGGCCCTTCCGACTCCTTTTTAGAACCCACTGTGGCAGCGGCCCGGATGCTGGGCGGGTTATCCAATACCACCGTGTATCTTCCTCTTCTCTGTGCCATCTGCAATCCCCCTTAGTAAAGCCCGAATAGGTAGACGATCAGGCCATAGATGATGCTTGCGCTCACCCCATAGACGATCACCGGCCCCGCGATGATGAACATTTTCGCGCCCAGCCCCAGGATAAACCCTTCGCTTTTGAACTCGAGCGCAGGCGCGGCGACCGAGTTTGCAAAGCCAGTAATCGGCACAAGCGTGCCCGCGCCCGCTACCTTGGCGATATTATCATAGGAGTTCAGCCCGGTGAGCAGCACCGAGAGAAAGACCAATGTGATGCTTGCTGCACCGGCGGCGAGCTCGGAATCCATCCCCGCGTTCTGGTAAGCAAAAATCAATACCTGCCCAACCGCGCAGATCAGCCCGCCGATCAGGAACGCCATTGTGATATTCTTTGCCGCCGGGGAGGGGGGAGAAGCCTTTTTTGTCATCTCGTTATATTCCTCTTTTGTGAGGTTCATCTTGATCCCACCTTTTCTCAACATTCGTGAATCTTCACAGTTTCAGCTCTAGTTTTTGCGCTAAAATAAAAAATATACCACAGTTGCGCATGGACAAAAATTTTGATATACTGATTGATGGTGTTTTGGGGCTTGTTCCCAAACATTCCACCAGCGTTCTTTACAAAATGTATTTTTTGATCCAAATCGACAGGAGGTTTTTCTTATGCCTGCGAAAGTAGTTGTCGGGGTTCAATGGGGCGATGAGGGGAAAGGCAAGATCATTGATATCCTTGCCTCCCGCGCCGAGGTGGTTGTCCGCTCCCAGGGCGGAAACAATGCCGGTCATACGGTTGAAAGCAACGGACAGGTCTATAAGCTCCAGCTCATCCCTTCGGGCATCCTCTATCCCAATACCCTCTGCCTGCTCGGAAGCGGGGTCGTCATCAATCCGGAAGGGATTCTCGGCGAGATCGACGGATTGGAGTCCCGCGGGGTTTCCTGCGAGATGCTTCGGATCGACCCGCGCGCCCATGTCATCATGCCGTGGCACCTGGTGTTGGATGGCCTGAGCGAAAAGATGCGCGGCAAATCCGAGATTGGCACCACCAAAAAGGGGATCGGCCCCTGCTACATGGATAAGGCCGAGCGCTCGGGCCTGCGGATGTACGATCTGGTGCATCCGGAGCTGTTCCGGGAGAAGGTGCACACCTACGGCACGATCAAAAACCGCCTGTTGACTGATTTTTATCACGAGCCCGCGCTCGATCTGGAAGAGATCATCGAGCGGTACACCGCCTATGGCAAGCGGCTGGAACGGTACATCGCGGATGTTTCGGTGCTCGCCTATGACGCGTTGAAAGCCGGGAAAGAGGTGCTGTTTGAGGGAGCGCAGGGCACCCTGCTAGATATCGACTACGGCACCTATCCGTTTGTGACCAGCTCCCACCCGGTTTCGGGGGGCGTCTGCATCGGCAGCGGCGTCGGCCCGACGCTGATCGACGAGGTGATTGGCGCGGCAAAATCCTATACCACCCGCGTGGGCGCAGGCCCATTCCCAACCGAGTTATTCGATGAGACGGGCGACACGATCCGCAATCTGGGCCATGAGTTCGGGACGGTGACCGGCCGGCCGCGCCGGTGCGGTTGGTTCGATTCGGTTATCATGCGGCACTCGGTGCGAGTCAACGGTTTGACCGCGCTTGCGATCAACAAGATCGACACGCTGAGCAACCTCGGGAAACTCAAAATCTGCGTGGCCTACCAGAAGCCGGACGGCTCGGTGATCCGCGATTTCCCGCCGACGATCGAAGAACTGGCCGAATGCCAGCCGGTCTATGAGGAGGTCGAGGGCTTCGAGGGGGATCTAAGCGGCTGCCGGTCGTATGAGGAGCTGCCCGAATCCTGCAAACGGTATATCGAGAAGCTAGAGGAGGTCTGCGGCTGCCCGATCAAGATGGTCGGCGTCGGCCCCTCCCGCGACCAGAACCTCGAACGATAAAACAGCAAGGAATCCATGCGTCCCGTCCGGATGCATGGATTTTTTATAAATTTGGCAAGGGGGCTTTTTCCCTTGCCAAAAGCCCCTCTCGTCCCTGACTGCAAGTCGGGGACGATTCACCCCCGAAAATGCGCCGGGTTTCGGCAAAAATACCCATCCGGTGCAGGGCCTTGATGGCTTGCCAATTTTGTCCGGTTGCGGTATACTGAAACTATGATCTTCACCGCAAAGGAGAATCCCTCTTGGACAGCTTTATCACTGAAATCCTGCCGCCGTTCCAAGCGCCGTCGCGGGACGCCCGGCTCGTTCTTTTCGCTGACGAGACCATCCGTCGGGACCGCACCGAGGTGGCCCGTCAGCTTCACCAATATACCCAATATGCCGCGAAGTATGGCGTCTTTCTCATCAGCGGCCTGCTCGAACTGGACTCAAACCTCTGCCTTTGCATGTTCGGCCCGAAGGGGGAGCCGGTCCTGCGCCAACCTGCGCTGCATCTTTCCCTTCCGCTGCGCACCGAACTGACGCCGGCGAGCGGGATCGAACTGGCCCGCACCGAGCTTGGCAGCTTCTATCTCTGCGTGGATGCCGACATCCTTCACCCGCAGACAGTGCGCGCAGCGGCACTCAAGGGCGCGGATGTGGTTTTCTCGGTGCAGCACATCGACCCGGTGGACGAAACCCCCGAACGGATCATGGGGTCGGTCTGGAACGCGGCGCAGACCAACAATCTGTATGTGGTCAATCTGTCGGGCAGGTCGGTCACCGTCTGTTGTCCCGCGCCGGTCACCCGCGCGGGCGATGGTTACCTCGTCCGACATACCGGAAGCGCCCCCTGCCGGTTTGGGCTAAACCTTGAACGTCTTGATCAGGTGCGCGAAGGGTTCCCGGTTATGGAGCGGATGAACGCCAGCCTGATTCAGAACTACGCGGAAGAACTCGGACTGGGGAGGTGAGCGGGCGTGTCAGACATCTATCTTGAGCTGCTTTCCTTCCTGATGACCTACCGTGTCACCCCCAAGAAGATTCTTCGGGTGGTGGAAGAGGCGGGGGAATATCCCAAAAATAATCTGGAATATATCGCGCCCGAAACAGTGCGGGCTGCGGCGGTCCAACTCAATATCCATCCTTACGCCGGTGTACGGGAGTATGTCAGCGAGATGCTGGGCCATGCGCGTGCTGCCGCAGAAGCGGGCGCGCAATTGGTCGTCTATCCTGAATATGTCGGCCTGCTCGCTGGCACGATGATCCCCGGCTTTGACCGTCTGCTCAACAAGGTGGTTGCCGAGCGGTTTTCCAAGGACGGTCGGATCATTTTGCACCCCGACCGGGTCGCCGCCTACGCGGAAGCGTTTGGAGAGTATCTCCAGGAAGCCTATTTTTATACCTTTAGCGCAATCGCCCGTTCCCAGCATCTTTATGTGGTTGCGGGGAGCTGCCCCTACTACGAGGATGGGAACATTTACAACCGTTCCATGGTATTTGACCCATTGGGCAACACCGCCGGAATGCAGGACAAGACCTCCTCGCTTGGGCTGGATGAGGCCCTCGGCATCACCGTCTCCGACCGGATGGAGATCATGGAAACCCCTATGGGAAAGATCGCGGTGGTGCTGGGCTCGGACGCTTACTATTTCGAGTGTTTCCGGATTGCGCGGCAAAAAGGAGCGCGGATTGTTGCGATACCGGATGCGGGCGGTAGCCCGGTGATCCACGACCTGCTTCGCTGCCGCGCACAGCAGGAGGGGCTTTATCTGCTCCATGCCTGCCTGACCGGGGAGCAGCAGAAAGCGCGTGCAGCGGTCCTTGCGCCGTTTGACATCACCCCGAATCGGGACGGGGTGGTCTCCATCCTTGAATCCGACGAATCTGGTATGACCGCATCGCGGATCAACCTGCAAAAGTTGGAGAACCTCTTCCACGAGAGCGAACCGAACCGCGATTTCCTCACAGGGGATTATCTGCACAGCTACCGCTATAACGGGATGATGCTAACCCCGCCCAGTCTTTCGGAATAGCGCCCTGCAAAAGACGGCAAACAGCCCCTAATCCCTGAGTGAAAGGAAGCGCGTCGGAGATGCTCGAACTTGTTTTTCTCTGCCTATTCACGTTGACCTTGATCGGATGCGTGGCGGCAAAGCTCTCGATTTTATATGCCATGGTTGCGGGGTATCTGCTCTTTTCGGCCTATGCATGGCTGCGGCATTATTCGATCCCGGCGATCCTCAGGATGTCAGCCGCCGGGGTCTGCACCGCGAAAAACGTGCTGACGACCTTTGTGCTGATCGGGATGCTGACTGCTTTGTGGCGGGCCGCGGGCACCATTCCCACGATCGTTTGTTATGCGGCCGACAATATCCGCCCTTCGATCTTTCTCCTGATGTCGTTTTTGCTGAACTGCCTGGTCTCATTCCTGACAGGGACCGCCTTCGGGACTGCCGCGACGATGGGGGTGATCTGCATGACCATGGCGCGCACCATGGGGGTGGACCTGGTCTGGGCAGGCGGCGCAGTCCTTTCCGGGGCCTACTTCGGCGACCGCTGCTCCCCGATTTCGACCAGCGCCCTGCTTATCTCGGAGCTGACCGGGACAAACATCTTCCAGAATATCCGCAAAATGATGCGCACCGCGCTGTTTCCCTTTCTGATCGCCTGCGCAATCTATGCCATAGCTGGGGTGTTCACGGCTCCATCCGGCGGCGGCAGTGCAGCACAGGTTCAACAGGCCCTTTCTTCGGTCTTTCGGATCGGGCCTTTCACCCTCCTGCCGGCGCTGTTGATCCTTGTCCTTTCGGCGTTCCACCTGCATATCCGGCTCACCATGCTGTCAAGCATCGGCGCCGCTCTGCTTCTCTGTCTGTTCTATCAGGGGATGGATGCCCTTTCGATTCTCAAGCTGCTGATCGTCGGTTACCACGCGCCCGACCCAGAGGCTGCTGCATTGATGGATGGCGGAGGCATCCTCTCGATGGTCAATGTTGCGGCGATTGTGACCATCTCCTCCTCTTATGCGGGAATCTTCCGGGAGACCGGCCTGCTGGACGGCCTGAAAGGAAAAATCAGCGCATTCCGCCGGAAGTATTCGCTCTATCCGGTGGTATTCTGGGCCTCGATTGCCGCAAACATCATCATTTGCAGCCAGACCGCGGCTATCATGCTGGTGCACCAGATTTGCCACTTTCCTGAGGATGATGGCCCTTCTTTCGCCAGCGTGCTGGAGGATACGGTTGTCGTCATTGCGCCGCTGATCCCGTGGTCGATCGCGGGGACGGTGCCGCTCGCTTCGGCCTCCGCCCCCATCCACAGTCTGCTGGCAGCCTGCTACCTCTATCTGGTCCCGCTATGGGGTCTGTTCGCGCAAAACTACCGGAGGACCCATACCGCCCAGGCCGTCCAATCGCACTGATTTCTGCCGCAAAACAGCCCCATCCAAACGGACGGGGCTGTTTTGGTTTACAGTCCATAGCTGGTGAGGATATGTTCATATTTTTGCAGGGTCGCGGCGCAAACAGCATCCACCTTTTTAAAGTCCATCGCGTCGATATAGTACGCCTCGAGCCTGTCATGGAGGGATTTCGCCTCCGCGAGCAGACGCGCCGCCGAATCGAGCATCTGCGCCGCCGCCTTTTTATTGAACGCGATCCGTTTGCGGGATTTTTTGAGCGCGCTTGCATCGGTAAACCGGCGCGCGCGGATGATCTTATACGGCTCGATCTGTGGGTCAAGATGGTCGCTCTTGGTCATGAATCCCAGACGCAGCCCGGGGATGAACAGATGCTCGAGCTTTTCAAACGGGGCGAGCGGGCAGTAGCAGGTGTAAAGGTCGAAACCCGCTTCAAGCGCCTGGGTGCGTAAGGCATTGAGCAGCAGACGGGAGGATGCGCCATAGGTGTCCTCCACAAGGTAAATCCGGTCGCAGAGCGCGTCCGCCGTTTCGCTGAACAGGGTGATCCCCTTGTTGGTGACCGCCGAGAGGAACCGTACCGACTCTTTTCCGTGTCCGCCGGGCGCGTGCCGGAACTCGTTCTGTGCAATCCGGCCGGCCGCCTTGACCACCTTGGTTGCGGAGGTCGCGTCAAGCGCGATCCGGTATGTATCCCCCAGCAGGCTCCCCGCCGCGCCAAGAAACCGGCAGCAGTGTTCATGACAGCGGCTGATCCGCGCCGAGAGGGTCATGAGTTCCAGCCGGTTCTCATAGAGCTTGTGTTCGTCCCAGCAGGAGGAAAGGTCTACGATCTGCTCGAATGCCCCGGGATATTTCGGCTCGATTACGTGGGGAGAGGTGCCATCCGCAATCGAGGTTTTGATCTCGGGCAGGATCACGCCGTCAAGGGAATCCACATCTGAAGAGCAGTGGATCAGTTCGATCTGCCCGCACCGGTCAACGGTCTGCCCGGCGACTTTGCGCATCAGCGAAGATTTTCCGGTGCCCGGCCCGCCTTTCAGCACAAATTCCCGCCATCCCTCCGACGGATTGGCAAGCTGGTCAAACCGGGAAACAAATCCCTGCGGCGTATTTGCTCCCAGAAAAAAATGCAAGGGTTTTCTGTTGTTCTCCATGTCAAGAATCCTCCCGTTTTTGCTTGTTACCTTATCGTATTCTGCCCAACGGTTTTTGGTGAAACATTCGCCGGCCAAAGGTCTTTTGTGTTGATGCAAAACCGTATTTATGTTATGATAAGCTGCAAAGCAGACAGAATACCAGAAAGGCGGCCCTGGTGGGAAGGTCACGGCCGCCTTCAGGGGTGATGGGAGGAAACGGAATGGCACCGGTTGTGGGGATCCTTTTTTTATTTTTTCTGTCTTTTGCAGGGATTGCGCTGATCGGGGCGGGGACGCTCCTGCTGTTAGCCGGCAGGCTGCGGGCATCCGCTGGCAGCAGGCGGCGTATGAAAAAGCCGGTTGTAATCCTGGCGTGGACTGTGATTGTGCTAGGTGCGGTGATCTGCCTGATCCCGGCTTTCGTATTCGGGATGATCCGCACCGCCAATCAGGACGGCTATGTCGAAACGCACCAATCCGCCTACCGCTACAACTTTGGAGACGGGCAGACCCATGTGACCTATATCGAATACAACGGGGTACGCTACTACGACCTCGAGCTGGAACTTCGGAAAGCGACCGGGGACGACTATCGGACCGACCGGTCCCTTTTAGAACTGGGGGAACCGGTTGCCAACCTGCGGGATGGGGCAACCAAGGACTGGGTGCTCTACCGGCTTTTCATGGATGCCCTATTCGGACGGGGCGGCAGCAGCAAGGAGTTGCTCTATCCGGTGGAAAACGAGGGCGCAGAGGGGTTTTACTGCATACGGGGGCTTTATTGTGAGGAGTCCCGGTTGGAACAGGTGGTTGCACAGTTCCAGGAGGACCCGGCGTCCGGACAGTTTCCGCAAACGGTATGCCGCAAACAGGAATCCTCCCCTTGACAACTATTTTTTATTCTGCTATCTTCCAAGGCAAGGAGTTGACGTCGATTCCCAAAATTCTATTTGGGAGCGTGTAAAGATGAGACATTCCAGCTGGCAGGGCAGCCACTATGACGCGGGGGTTCGGTATGGGGCGCAGGCCCGGCAGGCGGGCATCCGCCTGCTGACAAAGCTGCCGCCCAATCAGGCGGAACGGTTGGCGTTTTCCTGCGCCTGTCTGCCGCTCTATGAGCGGTATTTTCCACAGGTGCTTGAAGAAATCCGGGGGATCGCCTATGGACAGGAGGTCCCCTTTGATCGGATGGCGGCATTCCTGCTGTCGATGTATGCGTTTACCCCGGATGCACATTGTTCCTGCTTTGCCTACACGAAGGAGGGACACACGGTTCTGGGGCGCAACAGCGACTTTTTCACCTGGATCGAACCGGTTTGTGACAGTGCGTTTTATGCACTGGATGGGGCGTACCCATTTGTCGGGAATACGACCGCATGGAGCGAAATCGAGGACGGGGTAAACGCCTGTGGTCTGGCAGCAGGGTTGACCTACGTCTATTCGGAACGGCGCAGACCAGGATTAAACGCGGGGATGCTGGTCCGCTGCCTGCTCGAGACCTGCAAGTCCACCGCGGAAGCGGTTGCCGCGCTCGAGCGGCTGCCGATCGCATCCGCGCAGACAGTCACCCTTGCCGACGCGGGCGGGGAAATCGCTGTGGTGGAATGCAGCTGCGATCAACTAGAGGTCCGCTATCCGGACCCGGGGGAGGGCGCTGTCTTTGCGACAAACAGCTTTGCCTCCCCCCGGATGCAGGCAGGACGCCCCTCCCCTCGCAACAGCCAGGAGAACCTATTCACCCTCGACCGCTATCGGACGCTTGAACGGGTATTTTCCAAATGTCCTGACTGCACCCCAGCATTTGCATGTGAGCTACTGGCGGGCAAAGAGGGGTTTCTCTGCCAATATGACCGGGAGAAGGGGGCGGACACCGTCTGGTCAGCCGTCTACGATCTGACCGGCCGCAAATTCTGGCGGGCGGAGGGGAACCCCTCCCGCGTTCCTTATCAGGAGGAACGGCGGCTGCGTCCCGCATGGTAAAACCACATAGGAGCTGTTTGAAACATTCGTCACCCCCTCTCGTTTCAAACAAGCCTGAAAAGCATCCGAAAGGCCGGCGCCCCCAGTTTCTGGGACGCCGGCCTTTCAACCACTTTCACATCTGTCTGAAGGCACTTTTACCGCAGCTTCTGCGCAAAATCTGCCAGGGCCTCGGAAATCTTGATCTGCTGTGGGCAGACCGCCTCACAGCTGCGGCAGCCGATACAAGCGGATGGATGCTTTTCCTCCGGCACAGCCATCAGCGCCATTGGTGCAATAAACCCGCCGCCGGTAAAGCAGTGCTCGTTATAAAGCTCGAGCAGCATGGGAATATTGAGCGACTGCGGGCAATGGCTGGTGCAGTAGCGGCAGGCGGTACAGGGTACCGAAGCCTTTTGCACCATGCCGTCAGCGATTCCCAACAGGGTTTCCATCTCCTGCTGGTTCAAGGGGCGCTCGGTCTCGAAGGTGTGCAGGTTCTCCTCGAGCTGCTGCATGTTGGACATGCCGGAAAGGGTCACCGTCACACCGGGGATCGATTGGAGGAACCGGAACGCCCATGCGGGAACCGTTTCCTCCGGACGCAGCGCCCGGAGCTTGGCGGCATCTTCCTCTGCAAGCGATGCAAGCCGTCCGCCGCGGAGCGGCTCCATTACCCAGAGGGGGATATGATGCTCCGCCAGAAGCTCGGCCTTGCCCTTGACATTCTGGAACGACCAGTCGAGATAGTTCATCTGTAGCTGACAAAACTCCATCGCGTCCCCATACGCCTTTAGGAACCGTTCGATGACCTCGCGGCTGCCGTGAGCCGAGAAGCCGAGGTGGCGGATGCGGCCGTTACGCTTCTGTTCGGTCAGATAGTCGAAGATGCCGTATTTCGGGTCCAGATAGGCGTCAATATTCATCTCGCAGACATTGTGAAAAAGGTAGAAATCGAAATAATCGACCCCGCATTTTTCGAGCTGCTTCTCAAAAATTGACTTCACCTGGTCCATATTGGAAAGATCGTAACCCGGGAATTTGGTTGCCAGATAATAGCGCTCACGTGGGTATCTGCTCAAAGCCCGCCCAATCGCAATTTCCGAATTGCCGCTGTGGTAGCCCCAAGCGGTGTCGTAGTAGTTGATCCCCTGCTCCATCGCCACGGCGACCATCTGGTCTACCGCCTGCTGGTCGATCCTGGCATCGTCGCCGTCAATTACCGGCAACCGCATGGCCCCCATCCCGAGGGCGGACAGCTTGAGGTCCTGGAACTGCTTATAGATCATTCTGTCTCTTCCTTTCTGTGATTCCTATTTCCCACACGAAAAGGCGTGCTTTTCACCGGATAAAATTGGTACGGATCGTGCGTTCGGTCTGCGGAAGGCCCAGACCTTGTTCTCTGCCCGCCTGGATGGATTTCAGCAGCCACGCCATATTTCTGCCGATATTCCGCATCGTCTGAAGCCCTTCCAGGTCCTGGCGGACCTCATCCGGCGTTCTCCCATAGACCATATTCCAGTAGGTAGAGGAGACCACCGGCATCTGCGCGATGGTAAAATATTTGTTGAGCACATCAAACGAGGCAGCGGTACCGCCGCGCCGCGCCGACAGGACCGCCGCACCCGGCTTATGGGAAAAAGCGTCCCCAGCCGCATAAAACATCCGGTCGAGCAGGGATAGCATCTGGCCGGTGGGGTGGGCGTAGTACACCGGTGATCCGAACACAAACCCGTCCGATTCCCGGGCCTTTTCGATCCAGTCATTTGCCATATCATCCTCGAATGCGCATTTCCCTTTACCAACGCACTGTCCACACCCGGCGCAGTCCCGTACCGGGCGCGCGCCCATCTGAAGGATTTCTGTCTCGATCCTTTCTGCATGGAGTACCGTTGAAATCTCAGACAATGCGGTATAAGTACAGCCATTTTTCCGGGTGCTCCCATTGAGTAACAATACCTTCATAAATCTCCTCCTTCTGCCTATAACACGAGGGATGGCCTGTTTTCCTGAAAACCCGCTGCGCGTCTTGGGAAACGCTTCCTCCCCTGCCACACGGTCCCGCTTTTCCCTGGAAGCCATAGAGGGGTTCGGCTTCGGGTATCTTTGCCAGGCAGGGAATGCCCAACCTGGAACGGTCATGCCGCACAGGAAACGGGTTTTCAGGCGTTACACTTCCTGGCCACCTCCCTTTCGTATTATTTTACAGGCTGGAGCTGGCTTCAAGTCAAGTGAACTTTTTATGAACAGAGAACAGACAGAAAAAGGAGGCTTTTTCTCTCGCAAAAAGCCTCCTTTCGCCGCCTGAAAGGCGGCAGTTTACCTGAAAAAAGCACTTTGTTTCGCCGCGTGCTTAAAAAGAATCAGAACGATTCTTTTCAAGCGCTTTGCTGATAAAAGCGTATGCGTTCAAATGCAACCGCCAACTCCCGGGTATCTTCGCCCTCGCCCCTACTATTGGGCGAAACCGCATCCGGATATTCCAAATCCAGTGTCAGCCAGCCGTCCTTGATGCATTGTTCTGGAATTTCAAAGCGAATCGGCGCTTCTGTTGATGATATTTTTTCATCATACAGCGTGAAATCGCCGCATCGAATTACGAGCCTCTGCGGCGGAGCATAGACACCCCAGTTCTGCTCAAACTGAAACTCTCCCACCAAATCGCCCGGGTCTTCTCCCAGATTGAGAAGCATCTGCCCGGACTTCCCCATGGACCACGCAAAATTTGTTTCAGTATAGGAGATGCCGCTTGTGAAGTATCTGGTCCCATCGTCGTATCCGTATACCACTCCTGTAAAAACGATCTCCTCACCAATTTGATAGTCGTACAACTCAGATTTCTCATACGGCACATATGTCTCGATCCCTTGACTTGTAAATCTCTTTCCTGTTTGGTAAAGTGTTTTCTCGGCATCTATGACAAACTCTGTCATATTTGGCAAATAGTCTTTATCCCACGAATCATCCCAGAAATAAAAGTAATAGTTTCTTTCATTTGTATCTGACTCAGAGACCTGGTTGACCGCCCTCCCATATCTCTCGCCATCGTTCAGCCCACAGGCATCCATCACAGTGGGAATCAGGTTTTCATGCGAGATTGGTACATTTGAGCTGTTTACCGATCCGTTGCAGTCGAAACCTTTCATCAAAAAAATGGGGCATGTCCCTGGGTAATTTTTCATTCCATGATCCGCTGTAACGATGATCATTGTATTATCATATACGCCAAGCTCTTTTAACTGGTCCATGTATGCACGAACGATATTCAAACAGGCAATTCCCTGTGTTGTGGAATTTGCAACACCATCCGCTGCCTCTGTGACATCTTCATTGAGAGTAAACGGCTCATGTGTGCCCTCTAAATGGATCAGCTTATAGAAACACTTGTCTGAAATTGCTTGCAGGCCATCTGTCGTGAGTCCTTCGTAAAAAGAAATATTGCTCATCGAATACGGGGAAGCGCCATAGGAGGAACCCTTATATTGATCAAACAACCCACTATAAAACCATACAAATTGCTTCATAATGTGTGGGAAATAGCGAAACGCCGTAAACCGCAGCATCGCCTGTTCCAAGCCTATAGATGAATTGACTTTCATTTTACCAATTTCCGCATTCTTCACCAATGTCTGTATTGTCTCATTTGAAACAAACATATCAACCGTATACAGATTGATATCATATCCGGCCGCATCTAGCTCGGTAAAGAAATCCGTATTTTGATATGCCTCTTTGAGGTATTCATTGTATGGCTGTTCATTTTTGTAATACTGCCCGGTCAGCATAAAAGGCAGTGCGCCCTTTGTCGTGGGGTACGCACAGGTAGCATTTGTGTAGCAAGTGAAGCCATCCCATGTATCCAGGATATCTGGCCGCACTTCCAAAATATCTTCAAGATATCGCTGGTCAAACGTATCCAATACAAAGACCACCACATTCTTTTCACTGGAAACGGTATATAAATCCTTGTCTGACAGATAGGCAGATTTCCCGCCGCCCGATTTTGAGAAATCCGTGGTAAGCGCTAATGTTCCGAGTGTCATTACCTGCACGATCAATACACAGCATAGAACGGCAGAGGATACACTTTTGAATTTGTTCTTCAAAATTTTTTGAGCGGCGAACGGCAGCAGCAAACAAACAATCCAGAGAGCGGTGTTCCAAACCGCGACGCTCCCATAAGCATCCCACTGGATTTCACGTCCATCTAAAACACCATAGTTTGTCTGTATAAAATTTCCTTGAATATACAGCGCTATTCCGAGGCCAATCAGGATGCAGGAATACCATTTTCTCAATGCGCCGGGCAGTAAAAACCCGATTAAGGTAAGAATGCCGCAGCTTGCAGCCCCGGCCAGGATACTCATCCAGAAAATATCGCCTATTGAAAACCAGAGTTCCGAAAGATTGGTGATATAAATCTCTATTGGCCCGAATATGCAGAAAGTAAAGGATAAAAATGCAGCGGGTATCAGTGCTGAACATCTTTCCCTCAAACTTTTTCTTTCCATATGGGGCGTTTCAAATTGTTTTTGCGACTGGCTCGCCGGGGAAACGTCCGAAGCCACCGCCTTTCGGGGCGCGTTCACGGTTTTTTCTCTCCCGGTTAGAACCACCGCCAACAATAGAAACATAAGAATAGCAGCGGTGATCGCGCAGGCTCCCATTCCGCTGTGCGGAACCTCCTCCACTTTTTGTACACTCAAATTTCCGATGTCGCATTGTACGGGATCAAGGCAGAAAATTCGAAACTGCGCTTCATTCGGCGCGCCACTGCCTTTGTCAATCCTATAAATAATTTCATTCTGTCCGGCTTCCAGATTGACCGAAAATTCTTGCTCTGGATTATCATAACCATCCGCCCACAGGTCCACCACGAGCACAGCTGCCCCGGCAACCTCCTCCGGACAGTTTGCCGTAAACTGCACTTGGATTTGCTGAAGGTCTTGCAGAGAAATCGCAGTGCTGAATACCTTCTCGGTAGGCTCCGAATCCTTAAAATGCAATCCTTCTCCGTCCGCCCAGGCTCGGTTTTCAGCTGCCCACACCGTAAATGTTTGATTCCCTATCAAGTTTTCCCCTACGGCAACAAGTTCCGTCGACCTCATAAAACTGATCATGGTGAGAACAGTAAAGTAGACCAGTAAAAACAGTACAATGGTCGCCGGCTTTCTGTACTTTGACATATAAAAGTTCCCTCACATTCCACGCGTGATCCTGATTTTATCATGAACACCCACATGCAAAGCCCATGAGTGTTCATGATGCGGTACTCCCGGGCCCCGCCTGAAGCGTCATTTCTGCATCGTCAGCGTATACCCGCACACTAGCAGTTCCTCCGCAGTGTAGCGTCCATCCAGCTTTTGCAGAATATCTGACGTAAGCTCATTCTCTGATTCTCCTGTGAGCCAGCCAAGCCGGTTCCCCAGTTTAATACCGGTCTTTTCGATTACTTTCATTCCACAGTTTGAAAACATCTTTTCAAACCTTTTAACATCAATGCGGTTAATGATGGGATTCTGGTAGATCATATCGCACATCTGCTTTGCCCGTTCTGAGTCCACCTCATCAGATTTCAAATATTGAAACATTTCGTCGTAAGAGAGATACAAATGCCCCCAGGGCGGAATCTGCTTTACGGTATCCTCCACCCAGTGCTCACAGTGATGTCCAATAATCCCCGACCAGATTGGAGCAAAACTTGTTATGAACCGACCACCTGGCTTCAGCACCCGCTTGATCTCTTCCAGGCACTTTTCCGGCCAAGGAATGTGCTCAAAGGACATGACAGAAACGATTAGATCGAAGGTGTTCTCCGGATATTCAATATTCTGCCCATCCCCAGTCCTGACCTGCCAATTCTTATCGGATGCCTCTCCGGTATGCCACCATTCCTTCAGATAGGGATCAATCCCAATCACGCTGGCCTGCGGGCAGAAGTGCGCCAAGGCGCGGGTCAAGTTCCCTGCTCCGCATCCGATCTCCAGAATCTTTTCACATTCTGAAAGCGGCGCCTTAGACAGAACCCCCTTTAAGAAGTCTTTCTCATAAGATGCCAGCTGAAACTGCTTCACTTCCTCCAATCTGATATCCGCCTGGATAAAGCGGTACTCTTCAGACGCAAGAAACTGCTCCCGTAATTCCTTCCAGCCGAGCGTATTGTGCTCAACGTATGCCATAGACTCCGGTTCCCGATTTAAAAGATATCGGTATGCAAAAATGATAGCAGTCCTCGGGTCGTCATCAATTTCTTTCAATAATTGAAGCATCTCTTTTTCCATAATACAGTTCCCATTTCATGTTTCATCGTTCGTTCCAATATCTGCGGTAGAGGCCACGGCACATGCAGGCTCGGCGGGCGCTTGTTCTGTTTCTTGCTGCTCCTCTACGTCCTCGCCATAAAAATAAGAATGGAGTCTAGAGGCAAAATAGGTCGCTGCATGGTGTGGATCATTAAAATAGTTATATGCCAAAAAGGAAGCCGCTTTTCGCATCAAAGTATCTGTATCAACCGTCGGCTTGCGATAGAAATGGTCGAACGCTTCGCAATACAGCTGGACTGTAAGGTCTAAGTTTAAATGCTCCATTACATAGGTCTGCGCGTTGCCCGCTATCCAGTTTCTATAGGAACCATTTTCAAAAAGCAGCTGCATGGCAGTTGTAATATTTTCGATCTCCCTTTCCGGGTTGCTCTCATATGCGATCTTGTGGCAGCAGAAATCCGGCATCTCATCAAAGGCCCCTACGCGGTTCACAATACACGCTTTCCCCATCCCCATAATGCGGGCCAGCGTTCCGGAAGATTCCCCTCCATAGGGATAACGCAAATTCATGCACACGTCGGTCAGGCTGATATATCTATACATATCACTCAGCGTAACATAGCCGGTCAGCACGACCTTTTTTTTGAGATGGTGCTTACGGATCAGAGCCCTCGTGGAGGTAAGATAGTCCTCGGTGAACTCTCCGGCAATCAACAATTTTAAGTTTGCGTTTGGATATTTTCGAACAAGATTGGAAAACGCGATCACAATTTGCTCGATTCTTTTTGCGTAATTCACAAACCCGAAACACGAAAAAAGAAAGCTATCCTCAAGTCCATGTGCTTTGACCAGACTTGACGCATCCTGCTCTTCCAAAACGACCTTGGCAAAATGCTCGATCTTCCTGACATCAATCGACATGCTCTCATCAAAAACTGCCTGTCTGGAATACTCGCTATGCACCAGAACGCCCTGGGATGCCTTTAACAGGTACAAATTCAAAGGATTGTTGCCGCACCCTTCCGGATACATCGGGCAAACGCTTTCGGCTTGGGCGATCTTCTGGAATTTGGGTGGAAGAAGCCGATGCAAATAATCCAAGCGAAAGTCATGTAATTCCAGTATACCCGGGTACTCAAGCACGTAAGGCACCATGTAAGCATGGTGCGGATTGTTCCCGATTTCATATAGGATCAAATCATAGCGGTCATGCAGCTTGTGAAATTCTCCGTGGCGGTGAATCGGAAACGAACGCAGAATAGCAGGGTCATCCGGCTCATAACCCTCATCAATATAGAGATCGATCTCCGCATATTGCTTCAGAATGAGAAGCAACACGGTCATATAATCCGCGATACCATTTTTTAATGGGCTGAGCGGCGTAAAAACCGCCAGACGAAGGCTCTCCTTCTTCTCCCGTCCCTCTATCTGAACAACTTCACTTCGAATGTGTTCCAGAAATAGATCGATTCTATCTTCATCAAGCGCTTTGTCCTTTTGCTCCCGCTTTTCAGCCCGCGGGTCTCCATGTTCTTCTAAATATATGACGCGTTTATTTAATTCCAAGATGCTCTCTCGGAGATGATCTGTCCGCTGCTGAATACTGTAATCAGAATCCCAATTTTTTTGGTATAATACGCTCAACAGCCAGTTCAAATAGTTGCGGGAATAATGGGGGTCTTGCTGAAAACGCATACAGATATCGTTGTATCGGCCTTCATCGTGACACCTGACCTGACCGAGCAGGGCATTCAGGATGCGCCGGTAATCTGCGTCACTCTGTCGCATGGCTTATCTATCCTTTCAAATGGCTCTGATCCTCAAAAATCTAGACTTTCCAGCCCTCTATCTTGTTCAGAATTGTTTTCAATTGTCGCATAATAGGCGTTCTTCCATCTGTCGCATACCTGTTTTTCGGAATAACGTTCCTGGTAGCTCTGATAGGCACGCTCTGCAATCTGCTCACGGAGGCCGGCATCGCGCAGGAGGCGAATGGTCTGTTCCGCAAAGCGCTCGGGCGTATCGCCAATCAGGAGGTCTTCCCCATCCGTGTATTCCAGACCTTCTACGCTAAGGCTAGTCGCTACGACCGGGAGCCTCGCGATCCATGCAGTGGGATTCTTCAAACGGACGCCGGCACCAATCCAAATTGGGGAAATCAGTACTTTGCTCTGATGCAGGCTGGGAACCTCATCCTCAATTTCGCCCAAGAAGGTCACATACCGGTTCTTTTGGATCCGGCGAAGCATCTCCGGCTGCGGCTCCCCAGAGCCGATGATATCCAGCCTTGTGCCGGGAAGCTCTTTTTGTATCAAAGGGAATACCTTGTCCAAAAACCAAATTAGGGCATGGGCGTTAGGGAACCAGTTCATGCTCCCGATAAAGAGCAGATCGCGGGGCCGCTCACGCTTTTGAGGGCCTGGATCATATCGCTCATCGTCAACAGACGCGCCCGATGGAACATAATACCCCCTCACTCCTGGCGCCGTTTTCTCAATTGCCTGCTTCTCGATTGGCGAGATGCAATAGAGTGCGTCAAACCAAGGCAGAACCTTTTCTTCCCACTGCTTCAGTGTGGAATAGGATTTTTCTACCCATTCCCGGTCCTTTTCCTCGGCATAGGGGAGCCAACGTTCGTAAACCAGCCATTCTAGATTTTGACAATCCAAAACGATCTTCGCAGAGCACGCGAGACGTATATGCGGTATCAGCCAGGCAAAGTTTGAATGCTCGATCTGAATAATATCATACGTATTCTTTTTGACTTCTTCCAAAACGCGGTCTAGATAATTTCTGTTTAGATACCACCATACCTGCTGATTAAAGTATTTTGGCTTTCCCGTTTCGTTGAATTGAAAACTTTTTGGCACGATAAAGGGGGTGTTTTCCGTAACCAATGGGAATTGATCCAGGTAATTGTAGTTCCGTTTTGATTCGTTTTCACTATAAGTAAAATATAGATAATGAAAATGGATATGGTCATCAGGAGAAAGGTGCATCGCCGGATATAACATCCTCTTTGCACCTCCGCTGATTGGCGGGCAAATCATATAGTAGCTTAAAACCAAAACTGAAATTTCCTTCCTATGATCCATTCTAATTTCCCCTCTTCTCAATATAGTTTGATCCCCAGTTTTCTTTTTACCTTGAGCAGAACTTTCCCCAGCAAGCTGCTTCGTAGTTTTTCACTACGCAGTTTTTTCTTCCACCATTCCCGCAGTGCTCCTCTCACTCCAAGATTCTGCTGAACAATGCTCACACTCTGCGCCGTATGCGCATAGATATTCTTTGCCTGTTCAATTGGAACTGCGTCATGCTTTAGAATAAGAAGAAGATCAATATAATCGCGGCGTTCGATCCAAAGCTGTTTTGTTTCCTGATCCATGTTGTTTTCCCCTTTCCCGCAATCATCGCGCAGTCCTGAAACACGCTTGATTGCCTGAATGACCTCATCTAAATTGCGTATACCGTTCCCACTAACCCTTTCACATCTGCTCCCCAGCCCGGCCCTCCTTTATAGACGTGTTATGCACCAAATTTGCTTGTATGGAAAAAATAGTAATAAACTACTGTGTGTTCTCATTTTGATACTTTTCAGCCAGAAAACTCTCATACCTATCACAAATCGGTTCCATCTCCCCGAATGCGATCTGTTTCCCCCTGTGCAGCCACAACACCTTATTGCAAAGCTCCCGCACCTGCTGCAAAGAATGGGACACCAAAATGGTGGATGCACCGCTATTGATGATCTCCCGCATCTTAGCCGCGCTCTTTTCCTGGAACGCGCCGTCCCCCACGCTCAGTACCTCATCCAGAATCAGAATCTCCGGCTGCACCAGCGACGCAATCGAGAATGCAAGTCTGGACTGCATCCCCGTCGAAAGCTGCTTGAACGGCCGCTCCTCAAACTCCCGCAATTCCGAAAAATCCAGAATCTGCTCATAGGTTTCGTCCATGAATTCCTTGGTATATCCCAGCATCGCTCCCCGCAGATAGGCATTCTCCTTGACCGTCAAATCCCCGTCAAACCCGGACGCCAGCTCCAGCAGTGCAGAGATATTCCCGTTGCGCTCGATCTTACCCGCTCTCGGCTCCATCACCCCGATGACCGCCTTGAGCAGAGTCGATTTCCCTGCGCCGTTCGTACCGATGATTCCCAGCATATCCCCAATATCCTTGAAATCCCCGATCTTATAGCTGATCGAGACATGCTCTGCTTTCAACATTGTTTTCATCGCAAACCCTCTACTCAAACATAATACAGGAACTCATGATTGTACTTTTTATACATATAGGCCCCAACCGCAAAAGCCCCCAGCGCGTACGCCGCCGCCAACAGATGGAACCCGGCGGACGGGATCGCCCCATCAATCACGATCTTTCGGAAGTACCGGATATAGAGGTAAATCGGATTCGCCAGGAACAGGAGCTGGGCCGTTTCGCTGTAGGTATCAATTGTGTAGAAGATCGCCGAAAGCCACATCAGCAGCTGGGTCAGAATCCCCCATAGATACTGCATGTCCCGGAAGAACACGAACAATGCCGACAGGATCAGGCCCAGCCCCAGGTTGAACACGATCATGCAGACCACCGGATAGACCAGCAAGAAAAATTTCCATGTGAACGGAATCCCATCAAAGGCCGTAAACGCAAAAAAGATGAGCAGCGTCAGCCCGAAGTTGATGAGCGATGACACATTCTGGGAGAACAGAAACAGGTATTTGGGGACGTTCACCTTGGTAAAAATCCCCGCATTGCCCACCAGGGAAGTCATCCCCAGATTGGTGGCATCCGTAAAATAGGAGAACACCAGCTGTCCGGCGAACAGGTAGATCACATAGTGGTTGACATTGTTCCCAAACAAGTTGCTGAACACCAGCCACATAATCAGCAGGTTCATCAGCGGGGACAGGATACTCCATGCCATCCCCAAAATTGTCCGCTTATATTTTTTCGCGAAGTCTCGCTTCACCAGCTCCCCAAATAGAAATTGGTGTTGCTTTAGTCTTTGCAGCATGTTTGTCGTTTCCTTTCCGGATTTCTATTGGATCTGTTTCGTATCCCCTCTAGGGGGCTTTTTCTCTTGCAAAAAGCCCCCTCTTGGCTCTGACAAAAAGTCAGAGCCAATTCACCTCAAAAATGCGCGCGTCGGTTGGCCTATGTACGCCGCTGCGGCGGCAGTGAAAAAAATCGAGTAAAACTTTGGAACTTAAATAGACTCAGATTACGTTTCCCACCCGATCGCTCTTTGTTCCTGTTCCAGTACCCGGTCCAATGCCTGCTCCACCAACAAGGCGACATTGTTTTCGATGTCGGACCGGGTATTCTGGTACAGCCGCTTCAGACACCTGGGATTCCCTTTCTCCTCCGGAATCCGAGCCTCTACACAAAGCCGCCGGATCGCCGTTGACACATAGGTCCGGTTGAGCAGGCCTCCATCCTTATTCTGAAAGATCGGCCCTGACGAATAACCGTTTCGCCGGATATACCCAAGCAATTCCTTCTGTAAACACTCTGGGATGCGCACCCGCTGTTCTACCTTGTGGGGGAAATGGATGATTTCCCCTTTCCTGACAGCTTCCACCGTGACATTGGGAAGCTCCTGCACGGACAGTCCTGTAGAGGCAAACAGTTTGATCAGCAGATACAGCCGCTCCTTGTTCAAGGCTTTTGCAGTGCGCAGAAGCTGGACATATTCTTCCCGCGTCAGTTCCGGTTGGAGATTGCTTTTCAGCTTCAGCTGACTCGCAAGCTGGTATTCCCGGTGCCCTACAAAATCCAGATACGAGTTCGCGATCGACAGGAACATGTTGACCGTCCCCGGGGTATATTCCATCTCCACCAGTTCTTCCCGCCAGCGTTCCAACGCTCCCTGCCGGATGAACTTGTCCCCCGGCAGCGCCTGATACAGGCGGTTCAACCCGCGCCGGTACCATTGCAGCGTTCCCTCTACCCGCCCCCTGCTCTGACAGGCATCCAGAAATTGTTCAATACTTTCCTGCGTCAACAGGACGCCGGATTCCGTTTTTCTATGCTGGTACTTTGGACGCTCTCCCTGTATATGCTGCCTTGTCTGAGGCACGCTGCTTCCTCCTCCCAAACCTTCATCACAAAATTAATAGATTGGGATGAGCGCCCGTCTTTTCCAGGAGTTTTTGGAGATTCTAAAACAAAAAAGCTGCACCAAAAGGTGCAGCCTGGGGAATCGGGACAGTAAAACATATGCCGGAGAAAGAATCCTTTGTCCGGCCTCATCTGTCACGCAGAAAAAAAGCGTTTCCACTTGTCATATCAATA
>JAETRV010000004.1 GCA_021770005.1 Anaerotruncus sp.
CTTCGTAATGCGGTCGCCAAACCTGCATTTATTTTAGCAAAAGGAGGAGTTCTTGTTTCTAAAGATTTTTATTCTCACCGGCATAGCCGGTGGTTTATTTTCGCTAAAGCTACAACTGAAAAAAGACTGAGCTGAAGCCCAGTCTTTTCCACAGCCTTATTTGCCATATAAGAACACTCTGATGAAACGATAGATTTCGTTTAGTTGGTAAGCAGTCGCCCCCTTCAACATTGCCCAGATACATTCAAGGATGTTATCATCATTTATCACCTCGCCGCCTCCTTTACTGTCGCATTTTGTAAGATTATACACCTTGAACTTACGTTCTTTTGTCGAAGGTTGTCAAATCCCAAAAGAAAACCGTGAAAAATAAAAAAAACCGCCCTCGATGTTACCAGCACCGAAAGCGGTTAGAGATACCATAGGAGCAAGCCCTAAAATGATACCAGATCAATATCATTTTAGGGCTTATCCTTATTAAAGTCTACACTTTTTTCAAAAAGGACAGGTGATTTTTTTGAGAAACCCCAACGGCTACGGGACAGTAGCAAAGTTATCCGGCAATCGGAGACGGCCTTACATAGTCAAAAAAACCCGTGGATGGGATGAAGGGGGCTATCCCATCAGTGAGATCATCGGTTATGCTGCTACGCGGGAGGAGGGCCTAAAACTACTGGCCCAATACAACCACGACCCTTGGGACGTCGATCTAGCGAAGATTACCCTGCAAGAGCTGTTTGACCTCTGGAAAGAGAAGAAAGCCCCGAAGTTGGGAGATTCAAACCGAAAATGTATTTTTTCGGCGTTCAAACACTGCTCAAGGCTTTACAAACTCCCATATAAGTCGATCAAGGCATACCAGATGCAGGATACCATTGACAACTGCGGCCGGAGCTATAGCACACAGGGCGCGATCAAGAATCTATGGTGCCATCTTGACCACTTCGCCCTTGAGCTGGACATTGTCTCCCGCTGCTATTCCGACCTGCTCACCTCCGACCCGGTTCCGCCTACCAGCCGGGACAGGTTCAGCGACGAGGTAATTGCCCGGATATGGGAGCACCAGGACGAACCATGGGTAGACACTGTTCTAATTTTGATCTATAGTGGCTGGCGAATATCTGAATTTTTGGGCTTAAAAAAATCAGACGTTGACCTCGAGGCCGGCACAATGCGAGGCGGTACCAAAACCAAAGCTGGAAAAAACCGGATTGTCCCCATCCATTCACTGATCCGCCCCATGATAGAAAAACGCATGGAAGAGAAGGGGAACTATCTGATCCAGTGGAAAGGGCGTCAATGCTCTGACAGCCAATACCGGTCAATCTGGAAGGACTTAACCGAACGTCTACAACTGCCCGGAACCCCTCACAGCTGCCGCCACACCTTCGAAAGTCTGATGGACAGCGCGGGTGCAAACCGGAAGTGTATTGATCTGATTATGGGCCATGTTTCCAAAGATACTGGGAACCGGGTTTATAACCATAAAACCATAGATGAGCTTCGTTTCAATATTGAACTTATAACAAAATAATAACTTAAAAGGCCGTGAACCCCCATTTTTAGAGGGTTTAGGCCTTTTAAGTTACTATTATACCTATTTTGCACATCCTCACAAGGACTGTTAGAAACTAGAACGATCTAATCCCGGTGGTACACATTTTTTATAGCATTTAGGCCCTATTCTTACTTAGAACCATAGCCCCCTTATCCAGTAAGCACGTTACTAGTAAGAGGGCTATAGAGCGCTTAGCGGTCATTCAAAATCTATCGAGTAAAACTTTAGAGTTTAAACAGGCCTTTAAAATCCCAGAGATTCCCCGACGATAATCACCTTGATCCGCCCTTTTATCCGCTGCTGGCCCAAGGTCACATAGCTACAACACATCCGCTCGTCACTATGGCAGTCGCGGCAGGTGCCGATGATCTTACAAGGCGTTTTGGTATCCAGACGCACCGCATTTGCAGGAGCGCTGACCTCCCGTACTCGCTTTCGGGCCGCTTCCAGGTCTGGGACGATCTTATTGTACCCCACCACGACAATTACGCTTTTGGGGCCAAAAATCATGGCCGAAACCCGGTTACCATTTCCGTCCACATTATAAAGTTCCCCTTCTTCGGTCACTGCGTTGGTTCCCGTCAGGTAGGTGTCGCAGAAAAACGCCTCTCGGAACACCTTGTATAAATCCGCTTTCGGTGCATAACGGTCGAGATAGCGGTACCGGCCGGATTTCAGATGTTCGATCACCCCACATTCTTTCAGGGTCTCCGATCCTCCAACGGTCACCGTCTCCCCCTCTGCACAGAGCGTCTCAACCAGCGGGACCACCTCCGCGGCGGTCTTGACATAATAAGCATCCATCTTGTTGTTTTGCAGATTTCCAATCGTGCGGTTGATCCGTTTTTCCAGAATCACCTGCATGTGTTCATTCATGGCCATTCCCTCCTTTTGATTTTACAACGAAACCGGAACGGTTACGCTCCGTCCGGAAAGAAAAACGTAGTGAGCGCATCGGTATCCTGCGCGACAAAAACGCTGGCAGCCTCCTCTTCCGGCCCAATCCCATATCCATACGCTGCCGCAATAAAGGCAAGGCCGGCCTGCTCTGCGCCCTCCCGGTCGTACTTGGTATCCCCAATCAATACCGCATCCTGTCCTGGAATCCCTCCGAGCTGTTCAAGCACCCGACCGATGATCTGCGCCTTGGTCGCCGAATCCATTTCATCACTTCGGCTTCCCACGCAGGCGTCCACCAGGTCAGAAATCTCAAAACGGGAAAGCAGCAACTTTGCCATCTTTTCGGGTTTGAGGGTTGCGACGCCAATTTTGACGCCCTCCGCCCGTAGCCGTCGGAGCAACTCCGGCAGCCTGTCATACGGTTTGGAGCGGTAAACCCCATCTTTTTCGTAATCATCCCGGAAAAATCGCGTAGCCTGCTCCGACTGTTGCACACTCATCCCCGCAAATGTTTGGAATGAATAGGAAATCGGGGGGCCCATAAAATGCCGCAGGGTTTGCTCTGAGGGAAGCGGCATCCCCATCTTCTGGAAAGCCACTGCAATCGAGTGAAAAATCCCCTCTGAGGTATCCACCAGCGTGCCGTCAAAATCCAACAAAACCGCCTTGTATTGCACATTCATCCCGCCTGTCCTTCAATTCTCCTGCTCCTGTAGCAACTGATCCTGCTCTTCCAGCGCGACCGCCTTGTTGATCGCATTGATATAAGAGCGGATGCTCGCCTCAACAATATCGGAGGAAATCCCGCGCCCGACCACCAGATGCCCATTGCAGGTGATCTTACAGACCGCCTCTCCAAGCGCGTCCTCCCCTTCGGTGACCGCCTGCATGGTCCAGTTTTCCAATTTGGCCTGCATCTTTACGATCCGGTCAATCGCCTTAAACGACGCATCGATCGGACCTTCGCCGCGCGCCACATGCTCATATTCCTGCCCGTCACGCACCAGCCGCACAACCGCAGTCGCTGAAATCATCGGGCCGCTGTTGATGACAAAGCTCTTGAGAGAATAGGTCTCGCGGGTTGCCAAAGCGCTTGCACCAATCAGCGCTTCCATGTCCTTGTCGGTGATCTCTTTTTTGCGTTCTGCCAGCCGCTTAAACCGCTCAAACGCCGCCGCGACCGCCTCTTCTGACATGCTGTATCCCAGCTCTGCAATCCGGTCGGCAAACGCGTGCTTGCCCGAATGCTTGCCGAGCACGACCCGCTGGTTACGATAGATGCCGATGTCTTCCGGCTTCATGATCTCGTAGGTCTGCGGCGACATCAGCACCCCATGCTGGTGGATACCGCTCTCGTGGGTAAACGCATTCACGCCAACAATCGGCTTATTGGGCGCCAACCCCACTCCATTTACCGTTGTCAGCAGCTTGCAGGTGCGGTAGATCTGCCGGGTGTCTATGTTGGTCTCACATTGGTAGTAATCCCGGCGGGTATGCAGCGCCATCACGATCTCCTCAAGGGCCGCGTTCCCAGCGCGCTCCCCGATCCCATTGACAGTGCATTCCACCTGGTCCGCACCCGCATGGATACTGGCTAGGGTATTCGCCACCCCCATGCCGAGATCATTGTGTACATGCACCGAAAATTTTACACTTGGGTCGCACAGGTTGGATTTCAGGTAGCTGACCAGCCCATGCATCTCGGTTGGGGTGATATATCCGACCGTATCCGCAATGTTAACGGTGGTTGCCCCCTCTTTAATCGCCCGGTTAAACAGTCGGAGCAAAAATGCCCGGTCGCTGCGGGTAGCATCTTCCGCCGAAAATTCCACATCATCGCAGAGGCTCTTTGCATAAGCGACACATTCCGCCGCCGTTTCAAAGACCTGCTCTTCGGTCATGTTCAGCTTATACTTCATGTGGATCTCACTGGTTGCGATGAACAGATGCAGCCGGGGATGCTTCGCTTTGCGGATCGCCTCCCAGGTGCGCAGAACATCCGCTTTGACACACCTCGAAATCGCTGTGACCACCGCGTTCTGAACCGCGGCGGCAACTGCTTTGGTTGCCCGGTAGTCCTCATTCGAGGAAACCGGCAAGCCCGCCTCAATGATGTCTACGCCCAGCCGGTCGAGCTGTTTTGCCATCTGTACCTTCTCACTCAGATTCATGCTGTACCCGGGCGCCTGCTCCCCGTCCCGGAGCGTGGTATCCAAAATCAGGACCTTTCTCATATTGATTTCCTCTTTCCTCCAAAACCTTGAAAAACCTCCGGCCCGCTATGGAGACGGAGGCTTTCCCTCGAACAACAGCGCACCGCTCAACCGAGCAGCACTTTATGGTAAACCTTTTTGCCCTTGCGCAGGATCACATGCCCCTTCTCAAACGCCTCAGCTGGGACTGTCTGCATCACATCCGTCACCTTGGCGTCATCAACCGAAACGCCGCCTTGCTGTACCAGCCGGCGCGCCTCCCCTTTGGAGGGGGCCAGCCCGCATTTGACAAGCAGGTCGAGCAAAGCGATCTTCCCATCGGCCAGATCGTCGGAAGATAAGATGGTAGACGGCATGTCTGCACTGTGGCTGCCCGCCGAGAAAATCGCTTTCGCGGCTCCCAGCGCCTTGTCCGCCTCCTGCTGGCCGTGTACCATCTTGGTGACCTCATAGGCCAGGATTTCCTTGGCCTTATTGAGCTGTCTGCCCTCCCACTGTTCCATCGCTTCGATCTCTTCGATCGGCAGATAGGTCAGCAGCTTCAGGCAGCGTACCACATCATCATCCGCCACATTGCGCCAATACTGGAAAAATTTGTAGGGCGAGGTCTTCTCCGGATCGAGCCAGACCGCTCCATTCTCGGTCTTGCCCATCTTTTTCCCCTCTTTGGTGGTCAGCAGGGTGAAGGTCATGCCGTAGACCTCTTCTCCGGTCACCCGTCGGGTCAGATCAATGCCGCCAAGGATGTTCGCCCACTGGTCGTTCCCACCCAGCTGCATCTTGCATCCATAGTTCCGGTAGAGATGCAGGAAGTCGTAGCTCTGCATAATCATATAGTTAAATTCGATAAACGAAAGCCCACGCTCCAACCGGGTCTTGAAACACTCATAGGTGAGCATCTGGTTGACCGAGAAATGGATGCCCACATCCCGCAGCAGCTCGATATAGTTGAGCTTGAGCAGCCAGTCACCGTTGCGGAGCATCAGCGCACGATCCTCCGAGAAATCGAGGAACCTCTCCATCTGCCGCTTGAAGCACTCGGCATTGTGGTTGATCTCCTCGACGGTGAGCATCTTGCGCATATCGGTCTTGCCGGTGGGATCCCCTACCATCGTCGTCCCGGTGCCCAGCAGCGCAATCGGGAGATGCCCTGCCCGCTGAAGGTGCCCCATCACTACCAACTGAAGAAAATGGCCGACATGCAGGCTGTCCGCCGTCGCGTCAAACCCGATATAGAAGGTGACCCGCTCATTGTTCAGCAGCTCTTCGATCTTTTCCGGATGGGTCATCTGCGCGATAAGACCGCGTCGGGTTAATTCTTCAAATACTGTCATCAATCTTTCCCCTTGTTTTTCAATTTGTATCCATACATTGAAAGCCGTTTGATTGTATCAGTATAGCACGCCCGTTTCACAAATACAAGCCCCCAGGCGGGTTTAAAATCGCCCGCATATCCTCTAGTTTCCTGCATCCCGCAGCATCTCCTCCGCATGCTGCAAGGCGATTTCGCTGATCTTTTCCCCGCCGCTGATCCGCGCCAGTTCCCGCACGCGCTCCTCTCTGGAAAGCGGACGGATGGTGGTAAAGGTGCGTTCCTCCCGCGCGGCCTTGGAGATAAACAGATGGTTGCGCGCGAACGACGCCACCTGTGCGAGATGGGTGACCACGATCACCTGCCGGTTTTCCGCTACCTGTGCGAGCTTTTTGCCGATCTTCTGCGCGGCACTTCCGGAAACACCGGTGTCCACCTCATCAAAGATCAGCGTTTGGATATTATCCCGGTCGGCAAGCACATTTTTGATCGAAAGCATGATCCGGGAAAGCTCGCCGCCCGACGCGATCTTTGCGAGCGACTTCGCCTGTTCCCCGATATTGGTGGCGATGAACAGTTCCAGTTCGTCCGCGCCGTCCAAGGACATCTCCTTCTGCTCCTGATGCACCGAAAGCTGCACCGACGGCATATCCAGAAAGACCAGCTCCTCCTGCACCGCCTTGACAAACTGCTGTGCCGCTTTTTTGCGTGCCTGTGTGAGCTTTTCCGCCCGATGCCTGGCATCTGCTTCGAGGCCAGAAAGCTGAGCAGACAGCTTTTCGATCCGCGCGTCCGAGGTTTCGATCTCCTCCAATTCAGCCGCCGCGCGGGCGCCAAATTCCAGAATCTCCTCAATGCTCGACCCATACTTCTTTTTCAGGTTATAAATCGTATCCAGACGGCGCTCGATCGCGTCAAGCTGGGAAGGGTCGCAGTCAAAATGGTCGATCAAGTCATGAATTTCCCCCGGGAACCCCTCGATTTCATAGGAGATGTCGGTCAAACGTTCCGCAATCGGCTGGGCTGCTTCCATGTAGTTTGCCGCCTGGGTCATGTTCTCCGCCAGTTCGGAAAGCAGGCTGGTCAGGCTGGGGATTTCCTCCCCGCCTTCCAGAATCGCAAGGCTCCCGCCCAGTGCTTGTGTGACATGCAGGGAATTCTGGATCAGCTTGCGCTGTGCCCGCAGTTCTTCCTCTTCCCCCGGCTGAAGCTCCGCCGCTTCGATCTCGTTGACCTGATAGGAGAGCAGGTCGATCCGATGGGCTTTCTGCGCCTCGTCGGTGTTGACCGACGCCAGCTCCCGGCGCACCAGCATATAGTCCCGGTATGCCTCCTGATACTCCCGCAGCAGCCCATCCAGCTCCCCGTAGCTGTCGATAAAACCGAGATGCTTCTGCGGGGAAAGCAGCTGCTGGTTGTCGTGCTGCCCATGCACATTGATGAGCAGCGCAGAGACCGAACGCAGGATTGCAGCTGTCGCGGGCCTGCCGTCGATCTTGCAGGAGGATTTCCCGTCTGCGGAGATTTCCCGATGGATCAGGACAGCGCCCTCCTCGACTGGATAGCCCGCCTCATTGAGCACCTGTTCCGCCGCCGGGGAAATCTCGGTGAACAGCGCGGAAATGCTTGCGCGCGTCTCGCCGGTGCGGATCATCTCCTTGGAAACCCGCTCTCCCAGCACCGCATTGATCGCGCCAATCAGAATGGTTTTTCCCGCGCCGGTCTCGCCGGTGAACACATTCAGCCCTGGCTGCAAACCAATCGAAGCTTCGCTGATAACTGCAATATTTTTGATGTATAACTGAGAAAGCATCCCTTCATTTCACCTCTTGCCCTGAAAATCAGGTCCCCGCCTGGGCCATCATTTTGCGGAGCTGCGTCACCAGTTCCCGCGCATTCTGCTCGTCCCGCATTACCATGAAGATGGTGTCATCCCCCGCAAGCGTCCCGACCACACCGCTCCAATGCAGCGTATCAAGCGCGGCACAGGCGGCGTTCGCCATACCGGTATAGCATTTGATGACCAACATATTTCCCGCCGAATCGATCTCCCGCACCGCTTCCGAAAAGATCAGCAGAAATTTATCCGAAATCTCGCTTTTGGGCGCTCCGGTATGCGCGGTATAGTGGTATTTTCCATCCGCTGTGAGCGTTTTAATCAACCGGAGTTCCTTGATGTCCCGCGAGATCGTCGCCTGTGTGACAGGGAATCCGCTCTCGCTCAAAAGGTTAAGCAGCTCGTCCTGCGTGTCAATCGGACGGGAGCTGATAAGTTCCAATATCTTTGCGTGACGTCTTGCTTTCATGCCTATCCCCTCGATTTTAATTTTTGGCTCAATATCTCTGTGAAATTTTTTTCTGGAAACTGGACAAACCGCGCCACCTTTTCCGCCCGCCTGATCCGCACCTCTGTTTTCCCGTCCAGAGATGCCGCCCGTTCCCCATCGATGTTCAGCGCCGCCCGGTCGCTGCCGCCGCTGAACCGGCAGCAGATCCGCAATTCCACATCCGGCGGGAAGAGGATCGACCGGTCATTCAGTGAATGTGGGCAGATCGGGGTCATTAGGATGGTGGAAATCCCGGGGGCAACCACCGGACCGCCGGCAGAAAGCGAGTATGCGGTAGAACCTGTGGGCGTGGCGAAGATGAGGCCGTCCGCGCGGCAGGTTGCGATTGGGCCGTTTTTGCCCGAAATGACCAGATCAAGCAGGCGCGCGGTATCCCCACGGGTAATCACTGCGTCGTTCAGTGCGTACAACAGAGGCCCCCTTCCGCCGACCTGGATTTCAAGCAACATCCGCTCCTGAATCGCATAGTCCCCCTCCGCAAGCCTGCCAAGAAAATCCAACTCGTCCGGCTCGATTTGCGCCAGGTATCCCAGCCGTCCGGCGTTGATCCCAAGCAGGGGCTTGTCGTAACGCATCGCGTGCTTTGCGCCATGCAGGATCGTCCCGTCCCCGCCGACAGTCAGCACAAGGTCGCATTCCGCGAGCAGCGGTTCCAGCTCCCCGGTTTGCAAGCCGCCGAACCGCTCCCCATACTCCGAAAGCGCCATTGGTTGGCAGCCACAAGCGGCGAGCTGGCGGATAATCTGTGGGAGAAGCTCCGCCGTATTGTGTTTTGTGAGATTCGGCAGCAATAAAACCTTTTTTTGCATCATCTATTCCCGCTCTGCGGATGGTCGAGCTGCTCATGAGACTGGCATACCACCCGCTCGATCTCCTCCGCGTCGATCCGGTCCTCCCCCTCTTTTTTCAGATACATCAGATATTCAATGTTCCCCTCCGGCCCTTTCACCGGGGAGAAGTCCAGCCCGCAGACCGCAAACCCGTTTTCCCGGGCGTATCCAGCCGCGTTTTCCACCACTTCGATATGGGTTTTGCGCTCGCGCACTACCCCGTTTTTCCCCACCTTTTCGCGCCCCGCTTCAAACTGCGGCTTGACCAGGCAGACCGCCTGTCCCACTTCGGAGAGGAGCCGTCCCGCAACTGGAAGCACTAGTTTGAGTGAGATAAACGAAACATCGATGCTTAGGAAATCAACTGGTTCTGGAACCTGTTCTTCGGTCACATACCGGATATTGGTGCGCTCGAGGTTGACCACCCGCTCGTCGGTACGCAGCTTCCACGCGAGCTGCCCGTACCCCACATCCACCGCATAGACCTTGGCCGCACCATTTTGCAGCATACAGTCGGTGAATCCGCCGGTTGAAGCTCCAATATCCATGCAGCATTTCCCCTGCAAGTCGATCGGAAACACCTGCATCGCCTTTTCCAGTTTGAGACCACCCCGACTGACGTAGGCCAGCGTTTCTCCGCGCACTTCGATCTCGGCATCCTCTGGCAGATCGGCGCCGGGCTTATCGGCTTTCTGGTGGTTCACATAGACCTGCCCTGCCATAATGACCGCTTTTGCCTTTTCCCTGCTCGGAAACAGTCCGCGCTCCACCAATAGGATATCCAGCCTTTTTTTCATAAAAACCGGCCTCCATTTTCTGATTCGTGCCTTTTACGAGGGGCTCTGCCCCTCGACCCCGCCACCTTTGAAAAGGTGGACGAAACTTTTCGTTTAAAGTAAATCTTTGATACAGCGTTACTTTCAAAAATTTCCCCGGCAGACTCAAAAGGATCGTATATATAGAGTTTCCCAGCTCATCGGGGTGGGGCCTACGGGGAGGGGGCACTGCCCCCTAGCCCGTAAGACAGCCCGCAAGGGGCGTCGCGCGAAGCGCGCTTCGAGTCGCAGACTCGAGAAGCCCCGAGGAGGGCGCTCTGCGCCCAGAAGTTTGGTCTGGGGCCAAACTTCTGGCTGTCTCCCACTGCCCCTCGACCCCGCAATTTTCCGAGAAAAATTGCGTAAAGCTTTCGATTTCAAACAGGCCCTCAGAAGTAGAGCGCCGTGATCTGCTCTTCAAGTGAACCGGCATCCAGGCCGCACCGGCGCAGCGCCGAGGAAACCGGCATCTGCGGCAGGAACGGATTCTCCACCGCACGAATGGTCATCCGTCCAATATACCCCGCATCCGAGAGACGGGAAAGGAAGTGTTCCCCAACGCCGCCGCTGCGGATTCCTTCCTCCACAAAATAGATGGTCCGGTATTTTTTCGCCAATGTGATGCACGCTTCCGGGATTGGGGATATCTGGTGGAGTTTGAGCAGGTCAACGATTTTTCCTTGACCTGCAAGGCTCTGCGCCGCACAGTAGACCTCACCGAACTCCCGCCCATAAGAAACCACCAACGTTTCTCCGCCGGATTTCAAGTGCAGCCATTCCGAAGATGCTTCGGGCAGCGCGGGTGAAAATTCCGGTTCGCCGCCCCGCGGATATCGTACCGCTACAAGCCCGCTGACATCGTACAGCGCCTTTTTCAAAGCATAGCGGAGGTCGGAAAAGGTAGCCGGGGAATAAACCGTCGTCCCTGGGATCGCACTCAGGAACGCCGCGTCAAACATCCCCTGATGGGTCTCCCCGTCATCGCCGACCAGCCCCGCGCGGTCAACCGCAAGCAGGACATGCTGCTGCTCGATCGCCGCGTCATGGATCAACTGGTCGAATCCCCGCTGTAAAAAGGTGGAATACACCGCAAATACCGGAAGCAGCCCACCTGCCGCCAGGCCGCAGGCGAAAGTGACCGCGTGTTCCTCTGCGATTCCCA
Organism: Anaerotruncus sp.; assembly: GCA_021770005.1. Lineage (GTDB taxonomy): Bacteria > Bacillota > Clostridia > Oscillospirales > Ruminococcaceae > Anaerotruncus. The sequence continues at coordinate 11,139 of JAETRV010000004.1, forward strand.
CATCAAAAAACCGATTTTTCGATCCAAACTGCTCCGCGAAACCGTCCAGACCGGTACCGCCCTGCATCGCCGCGGTGATTGCGCAAATCCGTTCATCCTTCTGCGCCAGCCGCACCAGTTCCTGTCCAAAGACCGACGAAAAGTTCTCTGAGGCGGGATTCAGCTCCCCGCTCTCATAGTCAAATTTCCCCACGCCATGGAAGGTAGACGGGTTCTTTTCCGCATATGGATAGCCCTTCCCCTTCACCGTATTGATATGAACCAGGACCGGCTTTTCCAGCGCTTTGGCGCGGCGGAAGGTCTGAACCAGAAGCGGGACGTCATGCCCATCCACCGGTCCGAGATAATCGAAGCCGAAGTCCTCGAACATATTGCTGTGGTAGATCGTCTGCCGGAGCAGGGCCTTGGAATTGTAGAGGATGTCGCGGGCCGTATTCCCCACCAGCGGGATTTTGAGCAGAGCCTGTTCCACCGTATCCTTGAGCTGGGCGTATCCCTGTGTAGTTCGTTTCTCCGCGAGGTACCGCGCCAGACTGCCCACACTCTCGGAAATCGACATGTGGTTATCGTTGAGCACCACAATCAACCGGTCCTTGCTCCGGCCCGCATTGTTGAGCGCCTCATAAACCATCCCGCCGGTGAATGCGCCATCCCCCACAACCGCAACCACATGGTGTCTGTCCCCTGTCAAAGTTTTGGCCTTCGCAAGCCCGTACGCCGCAGAAACCGATGTGCTCGCGTGTCCGCCGATAAACGCATCGTAGACGCTTTCACTCGGGCGCGGGAATCCCGAAATCCCGTCCTCCTGACGGACCTTTGAAAACTGTTTCAGCCGGCCGGTCAGGAGCTTATGGGTATAGCTCTGATGCCCGACATCCCAAACAATCTGATCCTGCGGCAGGTCAAAGACAGTATGCAGCGCGACCGTCAGTTCCACCGCTCCCAAGTTAGACGCGAGGTGTCCCCCGGTGCTCGAAAGCGTGCGGATCAGCCGCTGACGGATCTCCCAACAGAGATTTTTCTGCTGTTCCTCATTCAGTTTTTTCAGGTCCTCCGGAAATTTCAGGGTATGCAACAGGTTAAAATTTGCCAAACCAAACACCTCTTTCGGCTCAAAAGACCGGCACAAGCAGCGCAATCACGATTCCCAAAACTGCCCCGCAGAGCACCTCCAGCGGCGTGTGACCAATAAATTCTTTCAGGGTCTTATGCTGTTCGTCCGGACGCTCATACTCTCCCCGTGTCAGCGCATCCAGCTCGTCCCGGAGCATCTGGAACACCTCCCGGAAATCCACCGCCATCTTATTCAAAACCTTGGCCTGCTCGCCCGCCGCGCGGCGTACACCCATTGCGTCATACATCACAATTCCTGCCAGCACGACCGCCAGGGCAAACTCTGGGGAAGAAAAGCCCGTTTTACGCGCCATCCCGACCGCCACCGAACAGACAAGGGAGGAATGGGAGCTTGGCATCCCGCCAGAACCTACCATCCTTTCCCAACTGATCTTTTTGGATGGAAGATAGGCCAGCAGGGTCTTGATAAACTGGGCGGCAAACCACGAGAGAAAACCAATATTGATGATATAATTTCCTGTTAAACTTCTCAGAAACTCCATCCAAACGCCTCCTAGATTTTCCGCCCTGTCAATGGTCCCGGGTCAGGACCTGCTCTGCCAGCCAGAGCAGAAAACCGTTGTCCGGGAGCTGCTTCGCGCTCTGCACCGCTTTCTGAATCTGCTCCGCGGCACGCTGGCGCGCACCATCTATCCCGAACAGGGTCGTATAGGTGGTTTTCTGGTTCTGTCCATCGCTCCCGACCGGCTTCCCCAGCTTTTCCGCATCGCCTACCACATCGAGGATGTCGTCTGTGATCTGGAATGCAAGCCCGTAGGCAGCGGCGTAAGCGTCTGCGGCGCTGCGGACCTCCTGCGGTGCATTCCCGGCGATGCATCCGAGCGCCGCCGCTGCGCGCAGCAACGCACCTGTTTTCAGCGCATACAGGGTATCGAGCCGCTGCGCGCTGATCTGCTTTCCCTCGCTTTCCAGGTCGATCACCTGTCCGCCGATCATCCCCCTGGCGCCCGCCGCGCGGGAAAGGGCCAGCACCGCCTCCATCCGCGCGGGTTCCGGCAGCCCGGCGGAGGCTACCGTTTCAAAAGCCATTGTCAGCAGTCCATCCCCCGCGAGTAAAGCATTCGCCTCCCCAAACGCCTTATGGCAGGACGGCTTTCCACGCCGGAAATCATCGTTGTCCATACAGGGCAGGTCATCATGGATCAGCGAATAGGCATGCACCATCTCCACCGCACAGGCCAGGGCCATAGCGCCTTGCGGGTCCGCACCCGACATCCGCCCAAACTCGAGAACCAAAGCGGCGCGCAGACGCTTCCCCGCGTCCAACAAGCTGTGACGCATCGCCTGAAAGACCACCTCCTGTGGGTCGTTCCCGCTGGTGTCCAGACAGGTATGCAGCGCTTGATTGGTCCTCTGCGCATCGTCCTTCAGCCGTTGTTCAAACTGGTTCATCCCCTGCCTCCTTTGGTACTGTCAGCTTTTCCACCTTTAGCCTGGCGGTCTCCAACTTCCCGTTTGCAAAGTCAATCAACTTGACCGCTTCTGCATAGAGCTTGATCGACTCATCTATCGAAATCTCACCGTTCATCCGCGTCAGAATCTCTTCCAGCCGCCCAACGGCCCCCTCCAGGGTCATGGATTTGCTCATTATTTTTTCTCCTTTATCCCACTCACCGTCGAATAGATTTCGCCGTCCGCCAGGCGGGTGACCATCCGCTCCCCCACCTGCACCTGTGCAACCGATATCACCGTCTTTCCCTCGACCGCTGTCAGGCTGTATCCCCGTTCCAGCAGTTTTACCGGGCTGCGCGCTTCGAGCAGCTCCGCCAGGTGTCGCAGACGGATTTTGGTATCGCACAGCTTCCGGCCGACCGATTGGTGGATCGATTCCTGCAAAAAAGACAGCGTTTGTGCATACTGTTCCAGCCGGTGGGCGGGCGTAAAAATCCGGCTTTTTGCCTCATCTAAGCGGCGTTGGAAAAATGCAATCCGCCTGGTTGTCAGTTCCTCGCACTTCCGCCCCAGTTCCAGCAGGTAATATTGCAGATCGGGCAGATTGGGGGCGACCAGCTCCGCAGCCGCAGAAGGGGTTGGAGCGCGCAGATCCGCCGCAAAGTCGGCAATGGTGAAGTCGGTTTCGTGCCCGACCGCCGAAACGACTGGGATTGCACTCGCGGCAATCGTGCGCGCAAGCTGCTCATCGTTGAATGCCCATAGGTCTTCCATCGAGCCGCCGCCCCGACCGACGATCATCACGTCACATGCGTTTTTCTGGTTGAGCAGCCGAATGCCATCCACAACCGTTTGTGCCGCACCTTTCCCCTGTACCTGCACCGGCACAAGCACCACCCTTGCCACCGGATACCGGCGGGAAAGGATGTTCAGCATATCCTGAAGTGCGGCGGCGCCTTCGCTGGTCACGATCCCGATCCGCTCTGGATAGGGCGGAAGGGGGCGTTTCCGCTCCGGGTCAAACAGCCCCTCCCGGGCAAGCTTCTCCTTGCGCTGCTCAAATGCGAGGTGAAGTGCGCCAATCCCATCCGGCTGCATGTCGGTCACATAAAACTGATAGCTTCCATCCCGCTCGTAAAGAGAAACCGATCCGCTGACCACAACTGCCATTCCGTTTTCAGGGGAAAATGGGAGCTGCGCCGCATAGCTGCGGAACATCACCCCTTTGATGGCCGCATTATCGTCCTTCAGGGTAAAATACAGATGCCCCGACTTGTAATGCCGGGTAAAATTGGAAATTTCTCCTCGCACCATCAGGCCATTGAGCAGATGGTCGGATTGCAGGATCGACTTGACATATTGGTTGAGTTGGGAGACGGTCACCACCATAGGCTGGTTCATCCGGGTGCACCGCCCGTCTGCGCATACATCGCCAGAACCGCAATCCCCGCTGCATTGTCGGAGGAGAACTGCGGTTCTGCAAAAAATCCGCCGTATTTTTCTGTGATCCGCTCCCGGATGATCCGGTTGGACATCACCCCACCCGAATAAACCACCGGCAGGTTCGGCTCTGATTCCCGTATCTGCTCTGTCATGCGGTCCACCGCCGCCAGAATACTTTCGATACAGAACCGGGCGATGTCGCAGGCAGGCTCTCCGGATTTGAGCATCCTTGCGCACTGGTTTTCGATGCCGGAGAGAGAGCAGTCCCGGCCTTTCATCACCGGGCGAACTCGGAATTTGCGTTCGGACTGCAAGGCCAGCATTTCCAGCTGCCGACCCGCCGGGAACGGCAGGCCAAGCATTCCACCGACCCGGTCAACCGCCTGTCCCGCTTTCAGATCAAGCGACTGTGCAACCAGTTCAACCGAAAAAATCTGATGCTGGTCCGGCCGGACCAGCAGACACTCGGTTGTCCCGCCCGAAAGATGGAACGCCGCAAACCGTTTGCCGGCAAGCCCAAGCTGTCCCGCAGAAAAAAGGGCAGCGGCAATATGCCCCGCCTGATGGGAAAACCGGGCAAGCGGTATGCCGCAGACCGACGCGACCGACTCGGCTACCAGTTCCCCCACCAGAAAACAGGGCATATAGGAGCCTTCCTGATCCCGCGGACGCACAGATACCCCTACCCCCTCCAGCCGGACCTGCTCCTGTGACATCAGTTCCCCGACCAATCCGCCAAGCTGCTTCACATGCGCAAAAACTGCGTCGCTCTGGCGAAGCCCAAGCGCGCCCTGCTTTACCGGCAGCAGCTTTTTCCGCTGCATGATCTGGTGGTTCTGGCTGTTATAAAGCGCAACCGAACTGGTATAATTGCTGGTATCCAGCCCAAGATAATACGCCATCGGGTTATTCTGCGGTACCGGAAACGACGGTCTCCGCTGCATTGGAAGGTGCTTGTCCGGCATTTTGCTCCTCCGGGGAGAGCTCGGGCGGCTCCTTCCCTTTCCCGCGCACATAAGCGCCGAGCACTCCATTGACAAACGAGAAATCGTCATCATTTCCGTATCTTTTAGCCAGCTCCACCGCCTCATTGATCGAAGCACCGACCGGCACCGTATCCTCATGGTCAATCTCCCAGAGGCTCATCCGGAGGATCGAAAGCGCAACCCGCGACATCCGGTTGAGCTTCCATTTTTTCGAATATTTTGCGATCGATGCATCCAGCCACGGCATGTGGTCGGAGACATCCTTCGCGAGATGATATGCGTAATCATCTACCTCAATGTTGCGCCCAACCACCGCCTGTTCGATGATCTCGTCGATCGTCTCATCTTTAAATGAGCGCTCAAAGATCAGGGTGAAGGCAACCTCACGGGATTCGCTGCGTTTCATATCGTTTCTCCTAACTCCTGCTTCCAGTAAACAGTTTCAAATACGGCCTTGTGCAAAATATCGGCCCAGCCCTGCACAAAACAAGGGGATGTTCTTTGTCTTGTGATAACACAATAGAACGCCCTCCCTGTGGAGGGCATCCAAATGCTGTTCCAAAAGTTTTATTCCTGCTGTCCAGCCGAAAAAAGCAGTGGGGGCTCATCAAAAACAATCCCTGCGATATTGATATTGACCCGAGAAACCGCAATCCCGGTCATATTCTGCACCGCTTCCTTCACTGCCGCCTGCACTTTTTCTGAGACTTCCGGAATATTGACCCCCGCTTTTACATTCACATGAATGTCTATAATTGCGAGGTCATCATTCAGTTCGATCAAAATGGGGCGGGCCGACTGTTTTTTCAGCAGCCATCCTTTGATGTTTGAGGTAAACGAAGCCAATGAGTCGATCCCCTCAATCTCAAGCGCTGCATAGCGTGCAATGGTGGCGATCACCTCGCGGGAGATTTTCAGGTTCCCCGCGGTCTGATTACTTTCATGATGGTTGTGCATATCCATTCTCCTTCTCTGGTTTCTCATTCAGAATAGAAGCTGCGATTACTTCGGACCCGCCTCTGCAATCCAGCATCCTGTGCAGTCTTTTCCATTGTCCCCCAAAATTCAAAAATGCCGGTGTCCTCTCCGAAACCGCGGAGCGATTCGGTGTAATTGACCATCGGAACGGGAGCGGGCAACTGCTCGTGGATCGTTCTGGCCATAACCCGGTATAATAGGGCTATTATACCATGAATTTATTCAATCTTCAACACCCCTCGAAGCCTTAATTTCAAGGTTCCATTGAGAAGCTGTGCCAATCGTCTCTACACACATCTCATCCCTTAAGATGGTGACATATTATAGCATTAGCCTTTCTCTTCCTCAGAAATATATTCTAATATCTTTATGGTCCACTCTCTAAAATAAAGAGTATCCCATGCTGTGGGATACTCTTTATTTTTATAGCTTATATCAGCTATATTATGATCTATATATATAAATTTTGCATAAAAAACGACAAAATTCTACAATTGGAAGTCGATTTCCTTTATATTACATTTAATCTCCTATATTTTTAATATATAAAGCAGATATATACTATTCTATCTGCTAAAAATCTATATAATAGGAGGTTTTCTTCATGGCAAAGACCGTATTCTTCGACCATAAAAAATTCGACCATGCAATCAAAGAATCGAACCTAAAGCAGGAACAACTTGCAGAGCACCTGAATATCTCCACTCGACATATACGAAACCTGAAAAGCGGAGACACTTCCGTGTCCGCCCCTCTTCTCTATAAAATCAGCCAAGAATTCCAAAAGCCTATGGAATACTTTCTTTCCTTCCAAGAGGAGGAAGCCGAATGAAACAAAACATCTTCCTCACGTTCAGGATACCCATCGATTGCCTCCTGGGATTTTTCACTTATCGCAAACCCATGCGTGTCACAGAGATCATGATATACCCGTCGCCCAATTACGGGGAAACCGGATATTACGTATGCCCGAAATGTAAAACCACCCTGGAGCGGGAATTCATGCATTTCTGCGACCGCTGCGGTCAAAGGCTGGACTGGTCAGATTACCGAAACGCCAAACCTGTCTACCCCAAACCACGCGCCAAGCCCATGCCTGATAAAAGCTTATAAAGAAAAAAGCCCCTGAAGCGGGACCTTCTCTCAAAGATACATCCGCTCCGGGGGCTTTCTTTCGCGTTTATCCCTTTTGTTGCTGGTTGATACCGATACATTGGATGAAAGGTTGGATGCTTTGTGCAGATGATTGACTGTAATATTGCCATGCTGTGTGAGCACTTCCCCACTCCCAAAGGCGGGAAAGGTAACAGCGTAACGGCATGTAGTAATTAAAAATTTCTGTTTTGCTTGACTATCCGTGTCAGAAAACCTTTCAGGATGTGCATACTAAATATGGGAATTCGTTCCACACCATCTCTCCCACCGGTTGAAATCTTCATCCGGCTGTGCTATAATCATCAGAAATACATTTCCGCCGCAATCCTATGATTCTCTTGCGCGCGGATTTTCTCGCCTGAATCACGAAATGAATCGGAGTGAAAGGAGGGCTTTAACCTTGTTAAAACGCCTTTGCGCACTGGTTTTAAGTCTCTCTGTCCTGTTTGGCGCCGCACTTCCTGTACAAGCACAGGACGATCAAGATCATAGAGTTTCCCCTGTCGCGGGGCAGACCTGGGAATATCTCAGCAATCAACCGGCCGGCCTATGGAGTATCTCCGTCTTTTCTCTCGGACAGCGGGAAATCCGAGAGGATGCCAAAGCCCGGCTTTACACGATGTTGGAAACCGGTCACTCCAACGGATTCCGGAAAGCGCACGACCTCGAACTTTCGATCCTTGCACTGGTGAAGCTTGGGCTGGACCCATCCTCTTACCAGAAAAACAACCTGCTTTCCACGCTTTCCTCCCATGAGGCCCTCTATGAGGACGGGCTGGAAAATGCGAGCCTCGCGCTAATGGCCTATACCGCGGCAGATAGCCCGATCTTTGAATCCGCGCGCAATTCCATCCCCGCAGTAACGGATTATCTGGTTTCTTCCCAGCAGCGTTCAGGTGGATTCGCTCCCACCGCCGGACGTGACCCGGATATCGTTGTCACCGCAGATGCGATCACCGCGCTCGCTCCGCAAAAGGAGGTCTCCTATGTCAGCTCTTCGCTGGACCGCGCACTTTCATGGCTCTCTGAACAGCAGAATCCGGATGGGACATTCAATGCGCAGGGTGGCCCTAACTGCCGGGCAACCGCTGCGGTGCTGATCGCTCTGTCTACCTTGGGTATCCCCCTTGAGGATGAACGATTTGTCAAAGAGGAGGGGGATCTTCTTGATGCGCTCTTTCTCTTTCAGAACACTGATGGCGGCTTTGCGATGTTGATGGGGGAATCTTCCTCGGTCGAGGCGACCGAATACGCCGCTTTGGCGCTCTATGCCGAGCAAACGGGGCTCTCCCCCCACCTTGCACCCTCCCGCTATCCGGGATATGTCCCTTCTGAGCCGGAGCAGAAGCGCAGCGCTGTCATGTCTTATCTGCAATTTCTGGTTGGTTTTCTCGGTATGCTGGCAATCATCTATGCCCTGTTGCTGCTCACCACCTGGATTGGTAAAAAGTGGGGCGATCGTAGAATTCCATTTTTTGGGAATCCCTACGATCTAGAGAGCAGTCCCGAAGCACAGGTGCGCCCGGACCAGCCGCCAGCGGAAGCACCGATGGAGACCATGGAAATCCATATCCCGATGCAGGCCGAGCTGCCCGACTTTGATACTATCCCGGAGATAGAACCTCCTTATCCACCTGAAACAGAACCGGGTGAAAAGGGCGCTCCCATGTGAGGAACGCCCCAGAAAGAATCTGATGCCTGTTGAGAAGCAGTTGCTTTTCAACAGGTACGATTTTATTATGATGCTTGTTGCCATAGTATGTGCAATTTTAGGTGAAGTGCAAGGCAGGCAGACACAGAGTGTCTGCCTGCCTTGATTCGCGATATGTAGAGCCTGTTCAAATTCTTTTGCAGAGAGTTTTTTTGTAAATAAGTCTCCCTATTACCGCCAAAATCTACCCTATCTCTGCGGCCTGTGTAGCGTCCTCTAGAAACTGCTTGACGCAGTGCGGCATATAGCGGTTTCGCTTATAGTAGAAGCAGATATCCCGTTGGGCGGCCTCACCTTCCAGCTTATAGTACACCATATCCGGATGGGGCAACGTGCTCCTTACCAGCGTATCGCTGACAAATGCAGCCCCCAGCCCGGCGCATGCCATATTATAGGAGGTGAGCTGCTGGTCAAGCGTCAGGATTGCGCGTGGGGTAAACCCATGCTCCCGGCAGAGGGACAGCGCACGCTCATGATTTTCGTCCCCCGGCCCCAACAGGATAAACGGGCAGTCCTGAAAAGCCTCCAGCGGAACTGCCGGGTAGCGGCGGTTGAGGTAGGCCCCGGAAGCGATATTATCAATGCTCTGCTGGAAAGCCAGGAGGTCTCTGTTCACCGGCCAACTTTTTGGGACAGCCAGGATGATATGTTCCTGCTGGAAGAGCAGCCGCTCGAACATCGCTTCCGGAAAACTGCTGTTTTCAATCACCAGGTCAATCACCCCATTCAGGAGCATCTCTTCCAGGCGCCCTTCCCCGCTCTCCATCACGTCAACCTCCACATAGGGAAACCGCTCCTTGTACCGGGCAATCAGAGAGGGAAGCAGATAAGAGGAAATCATTGCCCCGCTGCCGATGGTCAGACGCCCGGTCTTGAGGTTCTGGCTGTCCGCGAGATAGTGGGAGAAGTTCTCCTGGATGGCAAGGATCTGTTCCACAGCGTGCAGATACTCCCTGCCCACATCGGTGAGCTGGATTGGGGCGGTGCTGCGATCAAAGATGGGGGTGCCAACCTTATCCTCCACCCGCTTGATACTGTTGCTCAAAGCTGGCTGGGAGATATACAGTTTTTTGGCCGCACTGGAAAAACTCCTCTCTTTCCAGACCGCGTAGACATATTCCATCCCGCGAAACACAACGCATCCCTCCCCGGCGAGGTTCTCTTCTTGACCCTGAGATATAGTGCATTATAACATAAAGAGAATATTTCCGTCAATTTTATTTCTTCAAATAATTGTGTTTTTCGTCGGATTATGTCATAATAGAGGCAATGCAGTTTCAAAGAATGATTTGCCGACCGCACATGTGCGGTTTTTCGGCGTATTGCGCCGAAAAACCAGCCCGAGACGAAGCCCGCAAAAGGAGGTTCCACGATGCGTGCGTATGAGCGTTTTCTGGAATATGTAAAGATCTGGACCAGCAGTGAGCGATGCAGCGGGGAAGCGCCCTCCTCTCTGCGGCAGTTTGATCTAGCGCATCAGCTGGCTTTTGAACTGCGGGAACTGGGGCTGGAACAGGTGGGGGTGGATAACCACTGTTTTGTATACGGGTATCTGCCCGCTTCCGCTGGATGCGAAACCGCGCCCTGTCTGGGGCTGCTGGCCCATCTGGATACCCATCCGGATTGTCCTGGGCAGAATGTCCGCCCCCAGATCATCGAACGATACGATGGGAAAGAGGTCGCTCTGGGGGATTCCGGATTGGTTCTGCGTCCTGCGGAATTCCCACATCTGCCATTACTGACCGGTCAGACCCTGCTGACCTCTAGTGGAGACACCCTGCTCGGCGCGGACGATAAAGCAGGGATCGCTGAAATTTTGACTGCATTGGAGCAAGTGATCTCCAACAGCAGAGCACACGGGCCTATCAGTGTTGTATTCATCCCGGATGAGGAGATCGGCAGCGGGACCGCCCATTTTGATCTGGAACGGTTTGGCGCCCGGTATGCCTACACCGTTGATGGGTGGGAAACCGGCGAGATTGAGATCGAAACCTTCTATGCGATACAGGCCAAAATCACCATCCGCGGGGTGAATATCCACACCGGGCATGCCAAGGGGATCATGGTAAACGCCCTGCTGCTTGCAATGGAATTCTCCCATATGCTCCCGGCGGAGGAAATCCCGGCCCGCACAGAAGGGCGGGAAGGGTTTTTCCATCTGTTGCGCTCCCGAGGGACGGTAGAAGAGGCTGAACTGGTGTATAACCTGCGGGATTTTGAGCGCGGCGGGATGGAACGCCGGATCGGCCTGCTGCAACAAGCAGCCCAGGTGCTGAATGACCGCTATGGCCCGGACACCGTTTCGATCTCCTTTGTGGAGGAATATGCCAATATGGGGGAAGTGCTGAAACAACACCCCCAGTTGATCGAAAAAGCCTGTATTGCCTGCCGTCTGGCGGGCGTCGAGCCGATCCTGACGGCCGCACGAGGCGGGACGGATGGCGCACGGTTGAGCTTTGCCGGGGTCCCCTGCCCCAACCTCGGCGTCGGCGGCTGGGCGTATCACAGTCCACAGGAACATATCACTGTTGAAGCGATGGATCAGGTCAGCAGAATTCTGGAAGAACTGATCTGTCAGTTTGGGCAGGCTTGACCTTCTTTTTGGCGCTCTCCTTCTCCTTATCAGGCAGGATCGATATCGCACCCTTGACAACCTGCTTTCCGCCCTTGTATAATAAAACTGCGCCGGAAAACCCTCTGCGCAGATGCCCCAGTGTGGGAACTCCCACACAGCGGCAGCCGACAATTGCATACGCATGGCAGTGCCGCAAGGCCTGACAGGGAATTTGTACCGTCGTCGCGTGAAGCACGTTTTGACGCTGGAATCAAAGCAGCCCCCGCTACTGTATGGAGGACGAGGTTCTAAAGATGTCACTGGGAAACCGGGAAGACCAGAACTGAGGATGAATCCGAGCCAGGAGACCTGCTGCCATGTGAGAAACAACGCTTTCGGTGGGAAAGCCGCGTGGTCAAAATGCTGTGTCCAAACAGCGTTTTTTTGGCATACACGGACAGATCGAAAGATTTGTCTTTTTTTATTGTCTGCTGCATCAAAACAATCAAAGGAGGACATCCAATGAAGACCACTCCGCTTTTCAAACTGGCCGCCGTGGCACTCAGCATCTCCCTGCTGACAGGTTGCGGCACACAGGCAAAGGAGCCGCAGACACCCGAGCCGGTATCGGCGTCAGAACCCGCTCCGACTTCTTCCGTCCCGGCGGATCAGGAACCCTATGAACCGGTCGTGATCCAGAACGGGGAGCGAACCATCACCTTCACTCAAATGCCCCAGAAGGTGCTCTGCTGCCACCTGTACGCGGCCGAAAATATGGTGATGCTGGGGTTGGAGCAGTACATCGCGGGAAAAAATGTCCCGGCCAACCCTGCCGAACTTCCGCTCGACGAGTTAAAGCCCAGATTTGAAGGGATTCCGGAGGTCGAACGTTCACATGAAAACGCGGTTGCGCTTGGGACCGATCTGGTAATCGGCCAGGTCAGCGCATTCAAGGAGGCTGGCTGGGGCAGCTACGAGCAGTTTGCGTCTAAGGGAATCCCCTGCTTGACCATTTCGGGTACGCTGGTACAGGATGAGACGATCGAAAACGTCTATGAGGACATCGAAAATCTGGGAAAAATCTTCAAGGTAGAGGATCGTGCCGCGCAGCTGATTGCCAGCATTCAAGGACAGATCGCCGAGGTACAGGCGGCGGTGAAAGAGGTGCCCGAGGCAGAACGCATCAAGGTTTTTGTGCTGGACACCTTCAATGGCAATGAAATCTACACCACTTCCAGCGGGCTGCAAAGCAACCTGATCGAGCTGGCGGGCGGGGTCAACACCACCCGCGGGATGGCGGATTCCAGATGGTTCCATACCAGTGTGGAAACGCTGGTGGAGACCAACCCGGACGTCATCATCCTGAACGACTACGGCGCGCAGACGATTACAGAAAAGCTTGATTTTCTCAACAGCAACCCCGCTTTGCAGGAGGTGGAAGCGGTCAAAAACCAGGCGTATCTGACCATCCCGCTCGTAGCTGTGATGCAGGATGTGCGCGCAGCGAGCGCCTGCCGCACCTTCGCGGAATACTTCTATCCGGAATGCTTCGCGTAACCGGATTGCAGCGGGAACGGGGTCTGCGGGGGCCGCTCCTGTTCCTGCTCCTATTTCTCGCGCTTGGCGGCTCGATAATCGGAGCCGTCCGGATCGGATCGGTACCAATACCGGTTTCGGAGGTCTTCGGTATCCTGAAAGATCAATTATTCCTGGGCGGCAGAAAGCTTGCGTCCGGACGCTGGGAGATGCCTCATTTCCAGATCATCTGGAATATCCGGCTTCCGCGGGTGTTGTTCGGCATCTTCTGCGGGGCCGGGCTCGCGGCCTGTGGAGCGGCAATGCAGGCTCTGGTGCGAAATCCGATTGCTGATCCTTACATCCTAGGCATCTCGTCCGGTGCATCCGCTGGGGCTGCATGGGCACTTTTGATGCCGTTCCCATTCTTTCCCGGGCAGTACCAGACTGCCATGGCCGCGTTTGCAGGGGCGATGCTATCAGCCTGCACCGTTTATTTTATGGCGAAGATGGCTGGCGGCGGAAGATTGCAGCCGGTAACCCTCCTGCTCTCCGGGACCGCAGTCAATGCGGTGATGAGCGCGGTCACCAGCTTTCTGATCTTTCTTGCCAAAAGCCCGGAAAGCATCGCGGCAGTCTACAACTGGCAGATGGGCAGCCTTGCAGCAGCCCAATGGAACACCCTGTTGCTCCCCTCTGTCGGGACAACCGTCGGGATTGCGGTGTTCACCCTCTGTGGAACCCGGTTCAATCTATTGATGATGGGGGATGACGATGCGGCCGCGATGGGGCTGCGGGTCAGGGGCTTTCGGGCATTGATGTTTCTCGTCTGTTCGGTGCTGGTTGCATCGCTTGTCTCGGTTACCGGTGTGATTGGATTTGTCGGCTTGGTTGCACCGCACGTGGTCCGGCTGCTTTCCAATACCAGTGACTGCCGCACCGTCATCCCGTTGAGCGCGCTGCTCGGAGGGGTCTATCTGGTCTGGGCGGACGCCCTTGCTCGGAGCGTGTTTGGAGCGGCGGAGCTGCCACTTGGCATCATCACCGCTTCTATTGGCGCACCGTTTTTTCTCTACCTGATGATCCGCAGAGGAGGACACAACGGATGAAACTCGAATACAACGGAATCCGAGTCAGGCTGTCTGGCAGGGAGGTTCTAAGAGGAGTTTCCCTAACCGCAGAAAGCGGACAGATGACCGGTATTATCGGCCCGAACGGATGCGGAAAATCGACACTGGTCAAAACCACGTTTGGTATCTGCACCCCCAGTGCAGGGAACGTGTTGGCGGACAGCTGCGACCTCTCCCAATATAGCCCGCGCGAACGGGCAGCCCTGATCGGCTATGTCGGGCAGGATACCGGCTGTGCGTTTGATTTTTCAGTGTCTGACGTGGTAGGAATGGCGCTGCACGCCCGCCGGGACCGCTCTCTGTCTGCCAGAGAGGTGGTCGGGCAGGCGCTGGCAGAACTGCAAATCGCCCATCTGCGGGATCGGAGCATCCTTTCGCTGTCCGGCGGTGAGCGGAAGCTGGTCTTTATCGCCCGGGCGGTTGCGCAGGGAGCGGATGCCTTGATCCTCGACGAGCCCACCAACCATCTGGATATCCGTCATCAGCTTTTCCTGCTGGACTACCTGAAGGGCAGCGGGAAAACCGTCCTCATCGTGCTCCATGACCTGCGTTTGGCCGCGCATTACTGTGACCAGCTGATCCTGCTTTCGGATGGGATGGTCGCCGCCAAGGGAAAGCCGCTGGAAGTCCTTTCTGCAAGGCTGGTCAGGCAGGTGTTCGGAATCCGTGGAGAAGCCTATGACGCGGGCGGGCAGGTCGATTTTTCGCTCTTCCGATGATTCAGTCAATGCACATTATAAATCGAGCGGAGCAATGGAAGAACAGCGATCCGAGCGGCGAAGGATGTTGAAAATGAAATAAATTCATGGTATCATAATGCACAGAATCTATGCGGACTGCTGTTTCGCTTCCGCCAAAGAAGGTTATTATGAACAGGCAACCTTTCTTCAAACCCGCATCCACTGTCCGAGGGCGTCTCGGGCAGTTCTGCCTCTTCTGCGCGGCAGCCGCACTGGCAGTGTTGTTTTTCAGCCGGACCGGGCTTTATCGCTGCCCTCTGCGTTGGGGGGTAGGGATCGGATGCCCTGGCTGTGGGATGACCCGCGCTGCGGCCTGCCTGCTCCGTTTGGATTTCGCTGGCGCATGGCGGATGCACCCACTCGTCTTTGTGGTGGCAGGGTTCTTCCTGCTGGCCGCGTGGATGTGGATCACCGGCAAAGGGAATCCCCTTCGCCAAAGGCGTCTGCTCTGGGGATTAACCATCCTGTTTGCGGTCTGGTGGGGAATCCGGATTTTCCGGTTTTTGCATGGGAAACAGCCCGATTTTCTCGAACCGCAAGCACTGCTTCCCCGCATTCTGCGCCTGCTGTCCGCAAGATGAACAGGCCGTATAGTCCCCATAGATTGAGTGCCTACTATTTGAACAACAAATGAACGAGGTGACGATTATGTCCGCACCGCTCGCAGACCGCATCCGCCCACAGACGCTGGATGATGTGGTCGGACAGGGGCATCTGCTCGGGAAAAACCGGGTGCTCCGCCGGATGGTGGAAACCGGCAACATCCCCAACCTGATCTTTTACGGACCATCCGGGGTGGGGAAAACCACTGTTGCGTCCATCATTGCCAAGCTGGCTGGGAAGAAACTCTACCGGCTGAACGGCACGACCGCCTCAACTTCGGATATCCGTGAGGTGGTCGCTGGGTGCGACACCATCGACGGGATCGGTGGGGTGATCCTCTATCTGGACGAGATTCAATATCTGAACAAAAAGCAGCAGCAGACCCTGCTTGAATTCATCGAAAACGGGTCGATCACACTGATTGCCTCGACCACCGAAAACCCATATTTCTACATCTACAACGCAATCCTTTCCCGAAGTACTGTTTTTGAATTCAAGCCGATCCAGCCTGAGGAGGTCGAACGTGCGATCCGCCGCGCCTTCCGGATTGCGGAGGAGACGTTTGGGCATCCGCTCGTGCTCGAGGAAGGCGTAACGCGGGAGCTTTCCTTCTCCTGCGGCGGCGATGTGCGCAAGGCCATCAACGCGGTTGAGATGCTTGCGCTCGCTTCGGGAGACAGCGGGAAGGTGACACTGGAGGACCTTGAGCAGATCATCCAGCGGAGCGCGGGCCGCTATGACAAGGAAGGGGACGAACATTATGACCTGCTCTCTGCCCTGCAAAAGTCAATCCGCGGCTCGGACGAAAACGCTGCGCTGCACTACCTTGCGCGCCTACTGGATGCCGGGGACCTGATCTCCCCCTGCCGGCGGCTGCTGGTCATTGCAAGCGAGGATGTCGGGCTTGCCTACCCACAGGCTGCTGCGATCGTCAAGGCGTGTGTGGACAGCGCTTTCCAGCTCGGAATGCCCGAGGCGCGTGTCCCGCTGGCAATGGCAACCGTCCTGATGGCAACCGCCCCGAAGTCCAACTCCTCCTACGAAGCGATCAACCGGGCCATGGCGGATGTGCAGGCAGGGCGCGGCAGCGGCTTTCCCCGCTGTCTGCAAAATAAACATTACGACGGCGCGGAGGTCGAGCGGAAAGGGCAATTCTACCTTTATCCACATGATTTTCCCAATCATTTTGTCCGGCAGCAATATCTGCCGGACGCGCTCGCCGGGACCGTCTATTACCAATTCGGTGAAAATAAAAACGAGTCCGCAGCGCGCGCCTACCGGGAAAAACTGCTGCGGGAATCTGAAGCAGGAGGAAACAGATGACACTGTTTTGGAAATCTGTGGCTCTGGCTTTGGGGATGTCGGCAGTGCTCTGTGCATGTACACAGGAACCACCCGGCAATCCGCCTCAAGGGCCAGAGCCTGTTTCTCAGGAAAGCAGTTCAGCGGAACCACTCCCTGAGAGCCAGCCATCCGATCCGATGCCTGTGGCGGTCGACTTCGGGATACAATTCTTGGAAGCGCTCCAGCGTGGCGACATCACACAAATGGAGAAGATGGTATGGAACGGCGAGGAGGGCTCGCTTGCCTATTGGGAAACGGTTACGCTTGGGAATCCGTTTGATTATCACTACGACGAAGCACAGGCCGACGACAGTTATGCGCTGCTTGAGGTGCTTCTCCATGTCGAGGAACCGGGAAAGACCCCGCTCCGGCCAGGGGATAATCAGCTAGTGCTGACAATCGGGTGGTTTGGCGGGGACCCGCTTGCATTGCTCCCATATTCGCAGACCCGCTATCTGCTCGCGCCCAATGGGGACGGTTCCTACCGTTTCCTTTCCGCGATACAGGAAGATTTTCAGCCATGAACCAATACTGAGAAAGGAGCAGACAGCTATGCGGATCAAAAAGGTGGACCATGTCGTCATCACCACCGAACATTTGGAGGAATGCGTCAAGTTTTACAAGATGCTCGGATTTGAAGCGGTCAATGCAATGGGGCACTGGGAGATGAAACTTGGGGAATTCAAAATCAACCTCCACGTCAACGGCGCCATACTCGAGCCAGAGGTAAAACACATCCAGCCAGGCAGTCTAGAGCTTTGTTTTGAGCTGGACGGAGATCTGCATAAGCTCAAATCCTATCTCGAGGGACAGGGGATGGAGATTGCAGAGCCCCGCATCATGGCGCGTACCGGAGCCAAAGGACCGGCCATGTCGTTCTATCTGCGCGACCCGGACGGAAACCTGATAGAGCTTTGCAGCTACGGAAAAAGCGAATCCTGATAAAATGCGCCTGTGGCGGGAAGCATCCGCCACAGGCGCAAAACATTGCTGGCTCTTTTGTTTTTTTGCCGCGTGCGCGCGGCGGCTCCGGGGAGGGCGCTTTGCGCCCAAAAGTTTGGTCTGGGGCCAAACTTCCCGCTATCTCACTGCCCCTCTACCCCCACAATTTTTCGAGAAAAATTGCGGAAAGCTTCTGCTCTTATCATACCAAAACCATTTATCGTTTCGCAGCGGCGATGGTATTCTTCATCAGCATGGTGATTGTCATCGGCCCAACACCGCCCGGCACCGGGGTAATCGCGCCCGCGACCTCGCAGACTGCACCAAAATCCACATCCCCGCAGAGCTTGCCGTTTTCGTCGCGGTTCATCCCCACATCGATTACGGTGGCTCCCGGCTTGACCATATCTGCCGTGACAAACTTTGCCTTCCCGACCGCCGCAATTAGGATATCCGCCCTCCGGGTGACCTCCGCAAGGTTTCTGGTCCGCGAATGGCAGATGGTGACCGTCCCATGCTGATGGAGCAGGAGCATCGCCATCGGCTTACCGACAATATTGCTGCGCCCGATCACAACGCACTCTTTCCCCTTCACCTCGATCTGCGCCGCATGCAGCAGTTCCATCACTCCGGCCGGTGTGCAGGGTAGGAATTTATAGTCGCCAATCATGATTTTTCCGACATTCTGCGCATGGAATGCGTCCACATCCTTTTCCGGGGAAATGGCCGCAATCACTGCCTTTTCGTCAAGGTGACCGGGAAGCGGGAGCTGGACCAGAATCCCGTCGATATCCGGCTTTCGGTTGAGCTTGTCCACCAATGTGAGCAGCTCTTCCTGTGTCGTTTCGGTAGGAAGCAGGTATTTTTCCGAGTAGATGCCCAATTCTTCACATGCTTTTTCCTTGTTACGCACATAGACCTGAGAAGCCGGGTCCTCCCCAACCAGCACAACCGCCAGTCCCGGGGTGATCCCCTCTTCCGCAAGCGCGGCAACCTCCGCTTTCATCTGCTCACGCAGCGCGGCGCTTACCGCTTTTCCATCAATCAACTTTGCGTTCATCCTGCTTTTCCTCCTCCTGCGGATCGGCGTCCTGCCCAGCCTGCATCCCGCTGCCCGGCTCTTCGGTCCCTTCCGATCCTTCTATTGCTTCCGGCTCCTGCGGCTTGGAGTAGAACTCCCCGCGCAGAATCGCCTGCCCTTCTTCGGTATCCACGTAAAGCTTCCAGCGCTCTGCATCTTCCGCTCCTTTGATCTTCCGGCAGATCACCAGCTTTGCCGCGACCGACGCGACCACCAGTATCACCGCCAGCGCCTGCGAGACCCGCACACTTCCCCACATTAAGCTATCGGTGCGCAGCCCTTCGATCACCGACCTTCCAAGCCCGTACCAGCCCGCGTAAAAGAGGGTGAGCTGACCATCAAACCGCCGGCGTCCGGTCATCCAGACGATCAACAGGAACCCGATCAGGCACCAGACCGACTCGTAGAAAAAAGTGGGATGCACGCCCAGCGTCCCGGCAGCGATCTGATCGGCGACCGTCTGGTCGATCTGGCCTGTACGAAGCAGGAAATCCGCTGCCGCTGGGGAGCTCATCCGCCATACACCATCGGTAACGCTCCCGAACGCCTCGATATTGACAAAATTGCCCCAACGCCCAATCGCTTGTCCAAGGATCAGCCCGCCAACCGCGAGGTCCGCCATTGGCAGGAATTTCACCTTTCGAAGACGGCAGGTCAGGTATCCGGCAAGAAAACCGCCGATCACGCTCCCATAGATCGCGATGCCGCCTTCCCAGATTTTAAAGATATCAACCAGATTGTCCTTATACTGCTCCCAAGAAAAGAGCACGAAATAAGCCCGCGCACCGATAATCCCGCCCAGCGCACCGCCTAGCACCACGTCGAGCGCGCGGTCCGGGTCCAGACCAAAGGTGTGCGCGCGTTTGGAAACATACAGGATCGCCAGCAAAAACGCCGACGCAAAGATGATGCCGTACCAGTAGACCGGCCAGTTGATCCCGGGGATGGTGAACGCCACCCGATTGAGCGGGAACGGGTCGATCCCCAGTCCCGGGAAGGCGACCGTATGCCTTTCCATACTCATCCTTCCGTTCCCCCTGTTTCGCCGTCCTGTGGGCGCACGATCGAGAGCGCAGATTTCTCCGGGTCAAACGCGATCCGCAGACGCTCCTCCATCTGTTCGAGGGTTGCGTTGGCGATGACGTCGAGCAACGAGAAAATATCGTCGATCCCCGCGAAATGTGCGGCGCACATCAACCCCGCAACCGGCTCGGTACGGCTGTACAACCCGATATACCGCCCGTAGGTCGCACGCCGGATCAACTCGAACCGTTCCCGGTCAATCCCGTCCCGCTTGAGCGCGGCAACCTCTTCCTTAATCTGTTCCGCCACCTTTTCCGGCTCGCGTGATTCGCCCGAGAAGATTGCGCACATATAATCCCGCCCCGTCATCACCTCGGTGCCAAACGTCGCATTGATGATCCCAGCATCATACAGTCGACGGTAGAGCGGGGACGCCTCTCCCGCGATCAAGTCGCAAAGCATCTCATCCAGAATCTGATTTTTCAGGTTGCCCGCCTCACCGGTCGAAACCCCTTTGAAGCCAAAGTGGAAGAGCGGCGTTGCAACCGAAAGCTTCTGTTCAACCAACGGCTGGCATATGGAATCCGGCTCGCTGACCTTGCCGCGTTCGATCTCCACCGGTTTGGCGTCGGGTTTGAGCACCCGCCCGGCGACCTCCAACACCTGCTCGACCGTAAAGTTGCCCGCTACACAGAGCACCATATTGTTGAGGTTATAGAAGGTGCGGTGGCAGCGGTAGAGCAGCTCATGGTCGATCTGCGCAATCGACTCAACGGTACCTGCAATGTCGATGCGCACCGGATGGTTGTGATAGAGCGCGCCGAGCAGGTTGAACATTACCCGCCAGTCGCCGCTGTCGTCATACATCCGGATCTCCTGCCCGATGATCCCCTGTTCCTTCTGCACCGACTCTTTGGTGAAATAAGGGCGGCGGACGAAATCCAGCAGAATTTCGAGGGATTCTGAAAACCGGTCGGTGCAGGCGAACAGGTAACTTGTCCGGTCAAACGAGGTGAAAGCATTCGCGGAAGCGCCGGTCTTGGCATACCGGGCAAACGCGTCCCCTTCCTCATTCTCGAACATCTTGTGCTCAAGAAAATGGGCGACCCCCTCCGGGACATCCACAAAATCTGCGTCATCCTGTGTTTTGAACCGGGTGTCCACCGAGCCGAGTTTGGTGGTAAACGCTGCATAGGCAGTCGAGAAGCCTTTCATCGGGCAGAGCAGCATGGTCAGCCCCGAGTCATGTTTAATCCGGAACACCTCAATTCCCAGGCGTTCCGAATGGATGGTGGTCTTTTCCATTTACTCCGCCTCCTTTCCAGTGAGAAAATAAACCGTATCCAGTGTGATCTGGTTGGCCGCCGCAATGATCTCCTCACGGGTGACCGCTTCGATCATCGCACTCTCTTCCTCGGGTGAACAGACCTTCCCTGTCATGATCTGGGTCATATACCAGTCGTCGATCGCGCCGAGCGAATCCCCCACCGCATTGAGGGAGGTTTGCAGCAGCAGCTTGGTCGCGATGATCTCATCATCGGTGAATTCACCTCTCTGCATCACCCGGAACTGGTTCATGATCTCGTCATATGCTTTCTGTTTATTGGCCTTCTCCACCCCGCTGTCCACGAACATCAGCCCGGTGAGCCGGTTCAAACGGGCAGAGCAATAGTAGCAGAGACTCTGCTTCTCCCGCACATAGACGAATAGGCGGGAATTGGGGGTCCCGCCATAGAGCGCGACCATCACCCGCATAGCAGCGAGTTTTTTCAAATCGCTTCCAATCTCGCCGGTGCGGAATCCCATCACCAGCTTGGACTGTGCGACATCCAGTTGTTCGGTCACCTCGTTGACCTTTTCCGCTTTGGTACGGGTCTGGACCGGTTCCATCGGAACCGGAGCACGTTCAGCCGATGAAAACGCCTGCCGGAAGATCTCCTTCGCTGTGTCAGGGTTCCCGCATCCGACAAAAATCAGCTCGATCTGGGCGCTGCGGAGGATCCGGCGATATGCTTCTGCCGCCGAAGCCGGGGTGATTTTGTTGGCATCCTCGATATAACCGTACTTCTCAATCGCGATTTTTTCCCCTTCACACATGATCGACTGGCACCGGCTCATCGCATAGAACCGTTTATCGTTGATCTGGCTTTCGAGCACGTCAATAATCTGCTGGCGTTCGAGTTCCACATCCTTCTCAGGAAAGACGCCGTCCACAAAGGCCGGATCGAGCAGGATATCGGTCAAAAGCTGTGCGCAGGGACGGACCATCTCCTCCCCGCCGAGGGTGAACCGGTCATCAATCCCGTAGATCGACAGATCGAGCGACTGGTAGCCGCCATATTTTGTCACATCACAGGCGAGCGACGCGCCATATAACTCATAAAGTTTCTGGTTAAGCCGGGTGAAATCCGGGCAACTCCTGCACCCTTTTCGCAGAAGAAACGGAACCACCGCGTTGTCGGTTACCGTTTCGCGGCTAAGAGGGACTACAAGGTTGGCAGTGATACGGTTGTGCTTGAACTTCGGGTCTGTGACGCTGCTGAAATGCACCCCGTCACAGAGCTGTTCTCGATGAAATGAATTGCTCATTGAATGCGCTCCTGTCTGTTAATTATAGAATGATAAATAGCCTATCTTTGCTATCCACTTACCGCATCGCGGTATTGAAACCGGATCCGCCGGTTCTGGCTATGTGGATATTATAGCCAGGAAACACGGAGAAATCATAGGGGGAAGATACCATTAGAACAGGCATAGACTGCCCGCAAGAAAGGAGAGCGAACGTTAGCTGTCCGCCCCCTCCCCGGTCCGCCTGAGCAGGCAGACCGCATGCGCGCAGATTCCCTCCTCTGCACCGGTAAAGCCCATCTCTTCCTCGGTCGTCGCTTTCACATTGACGTTGCCCGGGTTGGTCGCGCAAGCTGCGGCGATATTCTCCCGCATCTTGCTGACATACGGCTTCAGCCTAGGTTCCTGCGCTACCACCGTCGCGTCAATATTTCCGATCTGCCACCCCATCTCTTCCATCACCAGACGCACCTTCCCAAGCAGCCGCAGAGAGTCGGCGTCCTTGTAGGTCTGGTCGCTGTCCGGGAATAGGCAGCCGATATCCCCCAACGCAAGCGCGCCGAGAATCGCATCCATCACTGCATGCAGCAGGACGTCCGCGTCCGAATGTCCCAACAGCCCGAGTGTATGCGGGATTTTGACCCCGCCGAGCACCAACCTGCGTCCTTCCACGAGCTGATGTGCATCATATCCATGTCCAATCCTGAAATCCATCACTGTTCCTCCATCTGTTGTTCTACCAGCGCCTGCGCAATCAGCAGGTCAACCGGCGTGGTAATCTTCAGATTTGTATATTCTCCCCGGGCGAGATAAACCTTCTGTCCAATCGCTTCAAGCATCTGACAGTCATCCGTAAAATCCCGGCCCGCCTCCCGGGCGGACTGCGCCGCTTCCCGGTACCGGTCGAGCTGGAACACCTGTGGAGTCTGCACCGCATAAAGGGTCTGACGGTCAGGAGTTGCACAGATCATCCGATCCGCATCCGCGACCTTGATGGTATCCACCACCGGCACCGCAGCCGCAGCCGCGCCGTAACGGACCGCACTGAGCACTGCGTCGGCGATCACCTGTTGGGAAACCAGCGGACGGGCGCCGTCATGCACTGCGAGATAGGCCGCTTGCTGGCTGACCGCTTCCAGCCCCCGCAATACCGACTGCTGGCGGGTTCCCCCCCCGGCGACCACCGAGCGCACCTTGCTGATCCCATAGCCGTTGACCAGCGCAAGCACATCGGGAATGTCACCCGGGCGAGCCACGACCACCAGTTCGTCAATCCAGTCGCTTCTGCTCAGAGCCTGCATAGTGCGCACCAGTACCGGCACGCCGCCAACCTCTTCGAACTGTTTATCCAGGCCGTTCATCCGGGAAGCGCTGCCCGCCGCCGGGATCACCGCCGATACAAACGGCTTTTCCCATTCCTGTTTCGATGCCATCTGTCCGCCCCTCCCGTCATTTTAGCCTCCCGCACAGTTGCGCTTGCCGGTGATCTCCCGAATGTCCAGCCGGATCACTGCTACTTTGGGCAGGAACGTTTGGATGTAGGCGTCCTGTGTTTCCGCCATCGAGGGGGTCAGTCGGGCGCAGAGCAGCAGGAGCGCTCGTACCTTCTCCTGTTCTTCTTCAATCAGGGATGCCACCCCTTGCACAATCGCGCTTTCGTAGCGGGTCGTAAATTTCTCTTCGACGACCTGCCCCATCCCCACCACCGTAAAGGACGCCTTCGGGTTTGCGCGCAGAAAATCAAGCTTCTGCCCCTCCTGCGCGCAATGGATATAAATCGCATTGTCTTGCGGCGCGTAAACGTGGTTGACCGGCACCCCGTACGGCTGCCCATCCTGTGACACCAGCGAAAGAATCCCATAACTGCTGCTGTCCAGCAGCTCACGCGCCTCTTCGTCTGAGGTCATCCGTTCGGCCCTTCTCATCCAATCCATCCCTTCTGAAATGATTGGCCGGCGCTCCCGCAGAAACGGCGAGGGCGGGCAATTTTCTTTGTCTGACCTTGTCTGGTCTATTATAACACGAAGCGTAGCAAAATGCTATCATGGGCCATTGAAACGGAAGCAGGCGGCTGCCCGCTTCCGTTTCTGGCCATGATCCCCACTATAATAGCTACATTGTAGCTATTATAGCAGATTTTCCAACCGAGTTGCAAGAGGATGCGTGTGCTCTCGAGCCTAAAATATGGACATGATATGAGGCTAGCCTATACAGCAATTTCATCTATCGTGTCTTGCGCCTTGCTCTCGGTCATGGTAAAATTGAGCTGATAAATTAGATTTTATGAAGATGGTTGGCTGTATGGAAAATAAAAAATGGTTCTTTTTCGTCGCGATAATCAGCGTAATGACGGCATTGTGGTTCAGCGGAGTTGTTCCGAAGCAAATTGCAAAAATCTATGGGGCAAACTATATAAAGAAGCATTTCACAGAAATGCAGTTAGGGTGTACTGGTATAGAGTGGTCAAAGGTCCATGGGGATTATCTAATTACATTGAAAGGCAAAAACGGGAAAGAATATCGTTGTGTAATAGGCCCAAAATACTTTCCTGTTTTTATTGGGCAGGGACTTTTTGCTATTGAAAGTGATTATGCGGAGTGCGGTCCATAAAGCTGTCAAATCCCGATTCCGGGGATGATGCCCGCAGCCGGTTGTAAAACCAGTTTTTTCATGGTACAATGGTTGGGACAGGGGGCACGCTCCCGGCGCGATGAACAGGTCCATGGCCCGCAGGGAAATCAAAAACAGGAGGTTGTTCGAATGAAATATACCAAAGAAACACTGATCAGCGAAGCACTCGATCATGACCTTTCCCTCTCGAAATATTTTATGGAGATGGGGATGCA
This sequence comes from Anaerotruncus sp., assembly GCA_021770005.1. Lineage (GTDB taxonomy): Bacteria > Bacillota > Clostridia > Oscillospirales > Ruminococcaceae > Anaerotruncus. Next base: position 36,284 of record JAETRV010000004.1, read on the forward strand.
CTGTCTGGGATGCCCAGCCTCGCGCGGCGAATCCATCGAGGAAGCCTGCATGGTGCATGGGGTGGACTGTGAAGCGCTCCTGCAAAAGCTGAATGCCCATGCGGGCTGATTTAAACGCGCCCCGCCTGCTCCGGCTTGACAACCGTCTTTCGGCAATCGCTTCATTGGTGCGGCCTGGGGTGCGGTGCGCCGATATTGGAACCGACCATGGCTACCTGATTACATGGCTCGCTGCAAGCGGGCGGATCCAATCGGGATTTGCGTGCGATATCAACCGCAAGCCGCTTGACAAAGCGGCTTTCTCGTTGTCCGAGTATGGAGCTGCGGACCGCGTGAAGCTGCTCCTCTGCGACGGGCTTTCGGGCCTGCATCCGGGCGATGTGGACGACATTGTAATCGCTGGGATGGGCGGCGACCTCATCTGGGAAATTCTGTCCGCCCCAAGCTGGACCCGCGACCCGGCCTTACGGTTCCTGCTCCAGCCGATGACCAAAACCGAGCGGCTCCGGCGCAGCCTGTGGGAAAACGGGTTTGAAATCCTACGGGAGGAGCCGGTGGAAGCCGGAGGATTCCCCTATACCATCCTACAGGTGGCCTATACCGGGAAGGTTCGCCATCCCTCCCTGCTCGAAGCGTACACCGGCCTGCTCTGGCAGGACGGCCGCCCCGCAGCTGTAAACTATCTCGAAAAGGTTATGCGGCAGATGCGTGAAAAGGTGGAGGGCCTGTCTATCAGCGCCCAAAACCGGGAAGAATATGCGTTATACCAGACGCTACTGACAGAATTGGAAAGCAGGTGTAAACAATGACCGTACAAGACGTGTACAACAAGATCGATCAGGCCGCGCATTTTTCTCTGGCCATGGAATTCGACAATCCCGGCCTTCTGGTGGGGGACCCCTCCGCAGAGGTAAAGGGCGCGCTGGTCGCACTCGACGTGACCGACGAGGTGATCTCCGAAGCGGTATCCAGGGGCGCGAACCTGATTGTCACCCATCATCCGGTGATCTATTCCCCCCTCAAACGGGTGACTTCTGACCTGCTGGTCTGGAAGCTGGTGCGTGAGAACCTCTCGGTCATCAGCGCACACACCAATCTCGACATCGCACAAGGCGGCGTGAACGACGTCCTCGCGGAAAAGCTCGCGCTGTCCGGGGTCGAAACACTCCCCCCCGACCATATGGTGCGGGTCGGGATGGTCGAGCGCGGGATGACCCCGCCCGAATTTGCCTATTATGTAAAACGGATGCTGGAAGTTCCAGCGGTTCGGTACTGTGACGGCGGACAGGCCATCCAGCGGGTCGCGGTCTGTGGCGGAAGCGGCGGGAGCTGCCTCGAAGAGGTCATCGCAAGCGGTGCACAGGCGTTTGTGACCGGAGACGTCAAGCACAGCGTCATGCTCGAAGCGGTACATCGGGGGATCACCCTGATCGACGCGGGGCATTACGGCACCGAGCATCATGTGCTGGGGTACCTGTCCGGGCTGGTGCGGGACGCGCTGGGCGGAACCGCAGTTGCGATTGCACGCAGTGACGCCGACCCCGCGACCGTCATTTAAACCGGCAGATTGGAGAACACTATGGGACCAGTTTCGCTCATCAAAACCGAACGTTACGACCTGCCACAGGTGCAGGAGGCGGTCCGCCGCCATTTGGACCTGCTCCATTTCCGGATCGACCCTGCCGCCAAAGTCGTGGTAAAGCCCAACCTGATTATGCGGTGCCGCCCCGAACGGACCGCGACCACCAACCCGGTTGTGGCGGAGGCGGTAATCCGGACGATCCAGGGCCTGGGGGTGTCGGACATTACGATTGCCGACAGCCCCGGCGGGCTTTATACCCCTCAGGTGCTCGCCGCAAACTATGAGCAGACCGGGATGAAGGCGGTCGCGGAGCGATGCGGGGTCAAGCTGAACCTCTCCTGCGGCTCAAGGGTGGTGCGGTATGAAGAGGGCCAGCTCTGCCGCGCGTTCGATCTGATCGACCCGGTCGCGGACGCGGATGTGGTGATCAACCTCTGCAAGCTCAAAACCCACTGTATGACCACCCTCTCCTGTGGGATCAAAAACCTGTTTGGCTGTATCCCGGGGCTGCTCAAGCCCCAGCTCCACTACCGGTTCCCGGACGGGCAGCAGTTCGCGCGGATGCTGGTGGACCTATCGCTGTTGGTCAAGCCGTCACTGACGCTGGTAGACGCGGTGGACGCGATGGAGGGGGACGGCCCGACCGGCGGCAGCAGGCGCCACATCGGGCTGACCGCAGCCGCTGTGGAGGACGGGCTTTATTCCCTCGATCTGGTGATGGCGCATCTGATCGGCCTGGGCCCTGAGCAGGTGCCGATGCTGGCGGACGCGGCTGGACGGGGGTTGTGTCCTTCCCGGTGGGAAGAGGTTGCGCTTGTCGGGGACTCGGACGCGCTCTCCTGCGCGGTGGCTGATTTCGCCATGCCCGCAAGCAAAACGCTCGACTTTACAGGGAATGTGCCGCGTCCGCTCGCAGGATTGATCCGCCGGTTGGAGCCGCGGCTCGCCCCGCGCCCACAGGTGCGCGAAAAAGACTGCATCGGCTGTGGACGATGTGCCGAAAGCTGCCCCGCAAAAACGATCTCGCTCCGCAACCGCAAGGCAAAGATCGACCTTTCCAACTGTATCCACTGCTTCTGCTGCCATGAGATGTGCCCTGTCAAAGCGATCGATATCAAAACCACCCGGATCTTCCGGTTCCTTTCAAAATCCCGGTCAAGGGGGAATTCATGATGAAAAAATTAAAAATTGTGGCTGCTATACTGTTGGTTGTGCTTGCCCTTTCGGCGTGCAGCTCCCGCAGTGAAAAACCAGCTCAGGCAGCTTCGGTCCCTCCGGACCCGGAAAGCAGCAGCCAATCCGAACCGCAGCCGGATGAACCGCCCGAGGATGCATTTTCCGAGCTGCCCGCAGTCGTCGGAAACTATACCTTCGAGGTGCGCGGGGTGGAACCGCAGAACTTCCCCACACTGGAAATCTATCCGGACGGGAAATTTCGGTTCACAGTAAACCTGCTCAGCTATCTGGGCCATTTTGAAGGCGGCTGCAAAGTAGACGATATACAGCTGACCCTGACGGTGGATGCGGTCGATTTTGAAGGGTTCGCAGCGGATCAAATCCAGGAGATCTACTTTGAAGTCGCGGCAGGCAACAACCTGATCTATATGGGGAATAACTCGGAGGAACAGGCGATCGGCGTCACCAACCCATACGACCTCTTTAAGCGGCAGAAAGCCAACGCTGGCAAAGGGCTGGAGACTTCCTCTGCTCCGGCGGAATCCAGTGTTTCGATCCGGCTGGTCAGCAATACGAGCTTCGGTGCAAAAGAGATCACCGGGCAGGCGGTCGGGCCGATCCTCTCGATGCTGGAAACCCTCTCCCCGCTCGACGACACCGACGACCTAATCGAGAAACGCGAAGGGAACCCCTCAATCAGCATGACGGTCAACCGGGAGGGGGACTCCGAACAATGGATCATCTTCCCCGGAACGCCCGAGTCGATTGGAGAGGAGGTTACGGTCCTGTTCGGTGAAAACGGGCAGTCCTCGACCGATATCGGACTCTTTGAGATGCTCAACGGGATTCTGGTTTCTTAGAGCCTGTTCAGAATCTTTTGCAGGGGGCTTTTTCTCTTGTAAAAAGCCCCCTCTTGCCGCCTGAAGGGCGGCAATTCACCCGAAAAATACGCTTCTCTGGATAAAGCTTTCCGCCGCGTGCGCGCGGCGGCGGGGGCTCCGCCCCTCGACCCCGCGATTTTTTGAAAAAAATCGAGTAAAACTTTAGATTTTAAACAGGCTCTTAAGCAAGTGAAAAAGGGATTCGCCGTTTTACCGGCGAATCCCTTCTCTTTTGTTATTCCAATCGATGAAACGGTGTTCCCTCAGAATTTCAAAATACCGGATCAGCCGCGGCAACAGCGGCTCCGCTTCTGCCCCGAACCGTTCCCGCACCGCTTCTGAGATGGCGTAGACCGACCGTCCCCCGTCGATCAATTCCCAGATAAAGCTGCCATACCGGTCGAGCGCAATCCGGCTCTGCTTGGGACGCCCGAGAAGCTGCGCAATCCGGTCGAAAAAACCGGTGTGTGATACTGTAACAGTCACCAGTCCCTCCCCGTCCTTTTCCCAGGAAAAGGACGGGTTCACACAGGGGACAAAATCCAGATAATTCTGCTTTTGTCTGGTCATCGGCTCAACCAATCCGGCTCGCTTTGCGCCAGACCGAGAATTTCAGCACCGACAGAATCAACAGCGCAAAAAAGACGAGCGCGCCAATGCTGCCGAGGGAAAATCTGCCGGAAAGGTCGATCAGCTCATCGAGATAAACCGGATCGCCTAGCGAGTCGACGCCGACCTTGATCACCGCAAAGACTGCCAACAGGACACCAACCAGCCCTTCCCCAGCAATCATGCCGGAGGTGTAGAGGATGCCGCTGTCAATCGTGTCCTTGCGCGCCTCATCCGAGCGTACTTTGCGTCGCTCAAACCAGAGTCGGAGCAGGCCGCCGGCCATGATCGGCGCACTGAGGTGGATCGGTAGGTAAAGCCCGACCGCAAACGGAAGCACTGGAATGCGCAGAATTTCCAGCCCCACCGCGATACCCGCACCGGCAAACACCAACGTCCACGGGAGGTTCCCATTCATGACCCCTTCCACCACCATCTTCATCAGCATTGCTTGCGGGGCGGGCAGCTCTGTCAAACCAAATCCCCAGGCCGCATTCAGCAGGTAGAGAACGCCGCCGAGCGTCAGCGAAGCGGCAACCACTCCGATCAATTCCCCCATCTGTTGTTTTTTGGGGGTTGCGCCGAGGATGTAGCCGGTTTTGAGGTCCTGAGAGGTGTCTCCCGCGATTGCCGAGATGATGCAGATGACCGACCCAATCGCGATTGCACCGCTCATGCCGTGTCGTCCCACGTCCCCGGTATATTTCAGCAGGATGGTGGAGAGCAGCAGGGTTGCAATCGCCATGCCCGATACCGGGTTGTTGGAGGAACCGACCAGGCCAACCAGCCGCGCGGAGACGGTTGCAAAGAAAAATCCGAATAGGGCGATTGCGGCCGCACCAAGCAGGGTCACCGGGATTGCAGGCGCAAGCCAGATCACAACAATTATGACCGATATCATGACCACAATCAACCGCATCGACAGATCATCGTCGGTGCGCAGTGTACTTTGGGAGGAATGCTTGCGGTTATAGCTTTGGACCGACTGCAAAAAGGTGCGGCCGATCAAAGGTACAGACTTGGCAAGGCTCAGAATACCACCGGTGGCCACAGCTCCTGCCCCGACATATTTGATATAGTTGTTCCAGAGCGTGGAGGGGTCCATAGTAGAAACTGGGTCGGTACCGGGAAAGATGACCGACACCCCGCCAAACAGCGAGATGAGCGGCATCAGGACCAGCCAGCTCAGGATGCCGCCCGCCATCATATAGGAGGAGATGCGGGGCCCGCAGATATAGCCGACGCCAAGCAGCGCGGGCAGCACATCAATCCCGACCGCAGCACCCTTATAGCTTTTGATGTCATAGTTGACCTTGCTCGGAAACAGCTTCAGCCCATCCGCGATGAACTTATAGGCGGCTGAGATACCCAAGCCAGCAAAAACGATTGTAGACCGGGAGCCTCCGTGTTCCCCGGCGAGCAGGACTTCCGAACAGGCGGTTCCCTCGGGGTAAGGCAGAACCCCGTGTTCCTGCACGATCAGGGCTTTGCGCAGAGGGATCATAAAAAGGACGCCAAGCAGACCTCCACAGAGCGCAATCAGGGAAATCTCAATCAAGGAAGGGCTGGCGACGCCCCATTCGGCCGCCCACATAAATAATGCTGGGAGGGTAAAGATTGCGCCCGCTGCGACCGATTCACCGGCGGAACCGATCGTCTGCACCATGTTGTTCTCGAGGATTGAATCCTTGCGCAGCATCACGCGGATAATCCCCATCGAGATAACTGCGGCCGGGATGGACGCCGAAACGGTCATACCAACCCGCAGACCCAGATAGGCATTTGCAGCCCCAAAAAGTACGGCAAGCAGGATCCCCAGAACCACCGAAGTGACGGTGAACTCCGGGACAATCCGGTCGGCGGGGATGAATGGCTTGAACGAGTTATTTTTCTCCATCTGTTTTACCACTTTCTTTTGGATTGAAGGACTGGCAAACCCATACATTCGTTGGGCGGCTCTGCGGACGCTGTGGCTGCCAGCCGTATGTGAGCACATGTCCGGGCATATTTTTCCACATTTTTACCGTGCAATTCATCAAAAGAAGAAGGACACCGCAATGCGACGCATTGCGGTGTAACCCACAAGTCTCCGGTCAAATCAGTTCAATCGCATTCGCAATAATCTGGAAGGTCCTTCCGATCGAATCCAGCTTCCAGAATTCATTGGTCTGATGATAGGTTACCGGGTCCTCCGGGAAGAGCGCACCGAATGCAACCGCATTGTCAAACGCGCGCGCATAGGTGCCGCCGCCGCACGAAACGGGCGGAAGGTCGGTTCCGGTGCACTCCCGGTAAACTGTTTGCAGGGCCTGCACCAATGGGGAATCCTTTTTCACATAGAGCGGCGCCATGTAGGAGGTGTTGCGCGTCTCAAAGCCGAACTGCGCCGCCGCCTTTCCAGCGGCTTCGACCACCTGCTCAAGCGGGATGGTGACTGGGATACGCAGATCACAGCAGAGGCTGGCGTGGGTTTCATCCACATGCGCAATCGCGGGGTTGATCGTCAAGCAACCGGATGGCTCGTCCGAAAAGTCGATCCCAAGCCCTTCGACCGTCGCGATTTCAGCGAGCGAGAGAAACGGGTGCTCGATCCCCTGCGCGCGAAGCTGTGCGCAGAGCTTCAAAAGGGCATTTTCCCCCTTATGCGGCTCCATCGCATGGGCGGCACGTCCCTCCGCCTCATAGCGTTTCCCCGCAAACTCCGCTTCGGCAAACGCAGGGACAACATTATACATCTTCCCGCAATGAAGCGAAAGATGCGGGATCGAACGATCAAGGTCGCGATGGAAGTCCAGATGCAGCAGGCCCTTTTCCGCAAAGGTGACCGGGTACTCCGAATCGGGGGTGAATGCGCAGTCGGGCAGCTCTTCGGTCTCTTTATACCGCTCGATACACCGCCAGCCGCCCGCTTCTTCGCTGCCGCCCAGAATCAGACGCACCCGCTTGCCGAGATCGACGCCGCTGTCCGCAATCGCTTTCATCGCGTAGAGCGCAACCATCGCAGGGCCTTTGTCGTCTGATGTACCGCGCCCGTACAGCTTTCCGTCGATCACCGTACCATCAAACGGATCGGCGATCCATCCCTCCGGATCGACCGAAACCGTATCAAGATGTGCGACAACCGCCGCGAGCTTATCCCCTTCACCCATCTCGATCCAACCAGCATATCCATCGAGATTTTTGGTACGGAAACCAAACTTCCTGCCGAGGTCCAGCATATATTCGATCGCATCATAAATGCCCTTACCCAGAGGAGCGCGCTCGCTCACAGGGCCGCAGTCCCCATTGACGCTCCGGATTTTGAGCAGGCCCCTCAAATCACTGATGAACTGCGCTTCCTCCCACGGATATTGTTTCATAGTTCCGCTCCTTTGCTTTTTCAATCGGTATCACTCCATCTATTATATTGTCCAAAAAATCGTTTGTAAAGCCTTGTCTCAAAAATGTTTCAGATAATGGGTAGAAAAAAGAAAGATTCTCCCTTTCCTGTATCAAACTGTCTCAAAAAATGCGGTCTTGTAAAAATACAATTTGTACATGGTGGATTTTAACTGTCGTCCAGGGAAAGCTATCACCGAACGGCCTCAAAAAAATCCTTTTCTTTTTTAGGGCTTGTTTGAAAATAGAGAAATGGACGGATTTTTCGCAAGAGACGAGCAGCTGCAAGAAGAAAAACACAGGAATACTTTGTGTATTCCGCGTATTTTCGACGCGGCAGATGCCGTTTCTTGTAGAAAAAGACGGTGATTTCGATTTTTCAAACAGCCCCTAGAGGCCCCAGCGTAAAAATAGTTGGCAGGTGATTTTCTTGGTGGTGGTTGCCGCAAAAGACCCGGACAAACAGCTCTTCCGGCTGCTTCAATGCCATGGAGGGCGGATTTCCCTTTTGAATGTGCGCACCCTATCCGCAAAACTGGAAGGGGAAACACCCGACCTGGTGTTTGCAACCGGGCCGCGCTTTCCGCGTCTCTTATGCGAAAATGCCATCTTAATCCTGCGCAGCGGCAGGGAGCTGCCCGCCGGGCCAGCCAGCCGCCATGCGGTCGCGATTCTGAACAGCGCCGACCCGCGGACGCTCAAACAAGCTGCCAACCGGCACCTGCCCGCGCTGACCTGTGGGCGCCTGACTTCCGACACCTTTACCCTTTCCTCTTTGACGCCAGACAGCGCCGTTATCTCGCTTCAACGCTCAGTACACGCATTTGACGGCTCCACCGTTGAGCCGTTTGAACTGCCTGTAGCCTTTTCCTTTTCCCCCGATCCGTTCTGTCTGCTTGCCTGTGCCGCCAGCTTCTGCCTGCTTGGCAGGAAAAACCCACTCGCTGGGCTGAGCTGCTGGCCGCTAATCCCATAGAACCCATTCCATTTAGCCTGCTGGGGGAGTTCGCACAAGAGGGTGCTTTTTGCAAATGAAAAAGCACCCTGCAAAAAATCGGCTCAATTTTTTCATTAAATGTCGATGGCACGTCGAAATCTGGATACACACACAAGATTTGTCAGTGATAATCCATCCCTTGCAGCCGATACTAGTACTGCAAACGCAATCAATTCTACCAAACGATTTTTAAGGAGTGTATATCATTATGTCTAGTAACAAACATGTTGTCCCCGAAGCGAAAGATGCAATGAACCGTTTCAAGATGGAGGCGGCGAACGAAGTCGGCGTCAACCTGAAGCAGGGCTATAATGGGGATCTGACCTCCAGACAGGCTGGTTCGATCGGCGGCCAGATGGTCAAAAAGATGATTGAGGCTTACGAGAACTCGATTAAGTAAACCGTATTCGGTTGATTCGATCATAAAACCGGGTGGAGAAGCAAACCGCTTTTCTACCTGGTCTTTTTTTGCGGTCGCTTCCCAAAACAAAAAAGGCGGGCAAAAAGCAACCGCTTTTCACCCGCCCTCAAGAGACAATCGATTATTTCATCATGCTGGCAACTTCATCCGCGAAGTTATCCTCTTTTTTCTCAAGGCCCTCGCCCTTCTCATAACGGACAAACCCAGTGATTTTGATCGAGCCGCCAAGCTCTTTTGCAGTCTGCTCGGTGTACTGTGCGATGTTAATATCGCCATTTTTCACGAACGCCTGCTCGAGGAGGCAGTTCTCCTTATAATATTTGCCGATTCTGCCGTCAACCATCTTCTCAATGATATTTGCAGGCTTATTGCTGAGCTTTGGATCATTCGAAATCTGCGCCTTGAGAATCTCCTTCTCATGCTCGATCACGTCAGCAGGAACCGCAGCGGAATCCAGATACCCAGGATTGATTGCCGCAACCTGCATCGCAACATCCTTTGCATAGGTGCTGAACCCTTCTTTACCGGCAACATCCGACTCAAAGGTCACCATAACGCCGATCTTGCCGCCGCCATGGACATAGGTGGTCAGAACACCCTCCGCATAGGTGAAGCGGCGGATCTTCATGTTCTCACCGATTGTAAGAACCTTGTCACGCAGCTCCTCCTCGACAGTCAGCTCGGAGCCAACCGCTTTCATCGGCAGCAGTTCCTCTACCGAGGCGGGCTTATTTGCCGCAACCGTTTTTGCACAGGCAGTGACAAACTCCATGAATTTCTCATTCTTCGCAACAAAGTCGGTCTCCGAGTTGACTTCGATCACGACGCCCACTTTGGTTGCCTCATCGACCATCGCAAGCACAACGCCCTCGGCCGCAATTCTGCCAGCCTTTTTGGTGACAGCTGCAAGCCCTTTCTCGCGGAGCACCTCGATTGCCTTATCCATATCGCCGTCGGTCGCGGTGAGCGCCTTTTTACACTCCATCATACCAACGCCGGTCTTCTCTCTCAGCGCCTGTACATCTTTCGCTGTAAAAGCCATTGTAATCAACCTCCATTCTTAGTTTTCAGCCGGATCGGGCTTATTCTGCTGCCGCTTCCTCTTCTTTCTCTGCGGCAGCTTCTGCGGATTCCGCACCCTGGCGCCCCTCAATGATCGCGTCAGCCATCGTAGCGGAGAGCAGCTTAACCGCGCGGATTGCATCGTCGTTGCCCGGGATTACATAGTCGATCTCGTCCGGATCACAGTTGGTATCCACAATCGCGACGATCGGGATTCCCAGTTTCTTGGCCTCTGCAACCGCAATCTTCTCTTTTCTGGGGTCAACAATAAACATTGCAGCCGGCAGCTTCTTCATATCCTTGATACCGCCAAGGAACTTTTCCAGCTTCTCGATCTCAAGATTGAGCTTGCTGACCTCTTTCTTCGGCAGGCGGTCAAAGGTGCCATCCTCTTCCATCTTGCGCAGCTGTGCAAGGCGGTCGATTCTGCGGCGGATGGTTTTGAAGTTAGTCATCATGCCGCCCAGCCATCTGGCGTTTACATAATAGGCGCCCGCGCGGGTTGCTTCCTCACGAACCGAATCCCCAGCCTGTTTTTTGGTTCCGACAAACAGGACATTTCCACCGTTTGCAGCGAGGTCGCGGACAAACATATAAGCCTCATCCAGCTTCTTGACCGTCTTCTGGAGGTCGATGATATAGATGCCGTTTCTCTCGGTAAAGATATAACGCGCCATTTTGGGGTTCCATCTTCTGGTCTGATGGCCGAAGTGAACGCCCGCCTCCAACAGTTGTTTCATAGATACTACGCCCATGATAAATTCCTCTCTTTCGGTTGATTTCCTCCACCACGCTTTCGGCTCGCCCTATCATCCCCGCAGGGACACCGACAAAACGATGGCATGATGTGTGTTTTGCTGACAATCGTTCCATATCAGCCGTAATATAATACCATAACCAGAAAGGAATTGCAAGAGGGTGCGGTGAATTTATCCGGGATAGTTTGCGCAAATTTCCAAAAAAATTCCGCGCTGGCAAAAACCGCGCGGAATTTGTTCCAATCTGCATTTCAATTTGTTCGACATCCCTTGGAAAACGTGCTTTTAATCGCCTGATGCGGGCAGGCTTTTACACAACTCCCGCAGCGGATGCATTCTGGGCTGTTCGGGGTCTGGTAAGCCGGTATGTCCAGACCGCACGTCCTCTGACATAGGCCACACGCGGTGCACTTTTCGGCATCGACCTGATAGCGGTAGAACGCAATCGGGTTAAAAAGGCCGTAAATCGCTCCGAGCGGACAAAGATATCTGCAAAACGGGCGGTAGACCAAGACAGACAGCACCAACAGCGCAACCAAAATCAGATTTTTCCATGCAAACAGCCACCCAATCGTCTGCTGCAATGCAGGATTTGTGGACACAAGCGGCCACCCACCGAGCAGGGTACCGGACGGGCAAATATATTTGCAGAACCAAGGCTGGCCCTGCCCGATAAAATTCACTGCATAAAGCGGCAGCAGGATTACAAACCCCACCAGGATCAGATATTTGAGAAATTTTAACCAGCGGTCCCCCGGAAGTTTCCGGCGTTTTTTGGGAAACGGAATTTTGTGGAGAAGGTCCTGCACCAGCCCGAACGGACAAAGCCACCCGCAGACAAACCGCCCCAGGACCGCCCCAAACAACAGAAGAAACCCCGAAACATAAAACGCGAACTTGTAGTTGCGGTCCGCGAGCACTGCCTGGAGGGACCCGATTGGGCAGGAGCCAAGCGCCCCCGGGCAGGAATAGCAGTTTAGCCCGGGGACACAAAGGGATTTTGTCTTTCCCGTGTAGATTTTCCCGCCCAAAAATCCTGCGAGATAGCCGTTTGTCAATGCAGCAAACCCCAGCTGTACCCCAAGGCGCAGCCGGTCCCCTGCCTGTTTCAGACGCTTACCCAATTCCAATACACTCCAAACAGATATTCGCCGCTTTTGTAAATACGGTATACACCTCTCCACGCAGGATACCAACAGCGATCATCGCAACACCGGCAACCACCAATACGGCTGCTTTCCAATTAGCCTGCATCAGCTTCACCATGTACCATCTCCAGTCGCTTTTGAATCTCCTCCGCCCATTTATTTTTGGGGCGGGCTCCGAGATGTGGTTCCCCCACCAGGTTCCCCTCTTTATCTACAAAAATAGTTTCAGGCACCGCTTGTACATACCGCAGTTTGGCATAGATCAGGTCGGTAGAGGGCATCAGATGAAGATAGTCCGCACCAGTCTCTTTGACAATCTCTTTCGCCAAATCCACTTGGGACTGCACCACATTCCAGTTCTGGTCATAAACGTCCATCAGAATGCCGACAATCTGCACCCCCTGATCTGCGTATTCCTCCGCAAGTGCGCCAAGGTCAGGCATCTCCCCGAGGCATGGATTACAGTAGGTCGCCCAGATATTGATCATCGTCAGGTCTGCATGCGAGAAGATCTCCTGCGTGACCTCATTACCATCCAGATCGGTCGTTTTAAAATTTTTCAGGGTTGGCGCGTCCGGGTCGGACTCCACGGGCGTGCTTTCCGAACTGTCAGGCTCTTCCGCCTGCTCCGAAGCAGAAGAAGATGCAGCAGGCGCGCTGCTCTGACCCTGCCCCTTCTCCGACTGCGCACATGCGGACGACAGCAGCATGATACAGAATGCCAGCGTCACCAAAAATAAACGTTTCTTATCTATCATAAACACGCAAATCCTCCTGTATAAAATCGGGACTGGAATTATAAAAGTCCCCTTATCTGCTGTTGAGCAGATTCAGCGCCTCATATTAGTTCGAAGCGACTTGATTATACGCACTCTCATCTTCAAATGAAAAATAGCCGAAACTGCGCATCGAAAGGAAATCCGTCTCGGTGAAGATGATATGGTCTGTCAGTTTAATCTGCACCACCTTCAACGCCCGATAAAGCTCATGTGTGACCGCAATGTCCGCATTGGAAGGGTTCACCAGTCCGCGTGGGTGGTTGTGGGAAAAGATCACCGATACCGCCCGGAAGCGAATCGCCAGTTCCACAATATTCCGGATATAAACCGACGCTGTGTTAATCGTACCCTCGCCTACAATGCCGCAGTAGCAAACCCGCCCCTTGTTGTCCAAGCAAAGGATACAGATATTCTCCCGGTTTGACCGCCCGATAAACTTAGGGCGCATATATTCCACCGCCTGCTCGGTCGTTTGAATGATGGCGCCCTTTTTATTATAGGCATCCAGGTAATAGCGGCAGCCGGATGCAAACAGCTTGAGCAGGACAGCGGCATTTTCCCCGATCCCCTCTACCTCACAAAGCTCCTGAACTTCCGCATCGAATACAGCGGTGATGTCCCCAAAATATTGGATCAAACGGTGGGCCAGATCATTGGTATCCTTTCGCGGAATCGCATAAAACAGGATCAGCTCCAGCACCTCATGCGGCTCAAATCCATCCAGATCCTCTTTCAAAAAGCGCTTCTTGAGCCGCTGCCTATGACCGTCATGATAGCCGGACATCTGTACACCACCCGACCCATTTATCTTTGTTCAGGAATCTTCCTGCTTCCGGGTTTGACCGCCGGAAGCTTTCCCTCCTGGCAGAGCGGGCAATCCTGTGCTTCCCATGAGACGACCTCCACAGGATAGACTGCCCTGAACGGAACGCCAAAATCCACCGCTCCGTTACTGCGGTCAACGATCGAGCCGATCCCGACTACCACGCCGCCCAGCGATTTGACTAGCTCAGCAACCTCCTTGACCGAACCACCGGTGGTCACAACATCCTCCACAAGCAGGCAGCGCATCCCGGGCGTGACCTCAAATCCGCGGCGCAGTTCCATCTTACCGTCTACCCGTTCAGTAAAGAAGTTCTCGCACCCGATCTGCCGGCTGACCTCATAAGCCATCTGCACCGCTCCCATCGCGGGACCGATTACAACGTCAATCTTCTCATCCTGGTAAAGCTCTGCAAGCGCACCGCAAAGCTCTTCACTGTATTTGGTGTGCCGGAAAATCTTCGCGCACTGCATGTATTTGTTGGAATGACGGCCGGATGTCAGCAGGAAATGCCCTTCCAGCAGCACCCCAGACTCTTTTAAAATCTCTTCTACTCTCTCACGTGTAATCATATATATAACCTCTTTCCACATTGTTATGACAGCGAAACTTGTCGCTTCTGCGCATATTATAACAAATCCTTTGTTTTTTGCCAATAGAATCTACCGGATTTTAAAAAAATATGCTATGATAGCTTAGGGGTTGTTTTATCTAAAGCTTTACTCAATTTTTCTCGAAAAATTGCGGGGTCGAGGGGCAGAGCCCCCGCCGCCGCGCGTATTCGGAGGAACTACATGAAAGAATTCACGATCAACGCCAACGATTCTGGTCAGCGGGTGGACAAATTTTTGACCAAAGCCGTCCCGCTGCTGCCGCAAGGCTTGCTCTATAAATACATCCGGCTGAAACGGGTGAAGCTCAACGGCAAGCGATGCGAAATCTCCACCCGTCTGGCAGAAGGAGATGTCCTTTCCCTTTACATCAACGATGAATTCTTCGCTCCTCCGCAAAAATATCTGGAATTTCTGTCCGCACCCGCGATCCTCGATATCTTATACGAAGATGACAACCTCCTGCTGGTGGACAAGCGTCCGGGGCTTGTTGTACACGAGGATGACAGCCAACTCCCCGATACCTTGATTAACCGGATCCTGCACTATCTCTATCAAAAGGGAGAGTACCAACCCGAGCAGGAAAACAGTTTTGTCCCCGCCCTCTGCAACCGGATCGACCGGAATACCGGCGGAATCGTGATTGCGGCAAAAAATGCGGCTGCTCTGCGTGTGCTGAACCAGAAGATCAAAGACCGGGAGCTGCAAAAACTCTATCTCTGCATCGTCCACGGGAAAATGCCCAAATCTTCCGATACACTCAAGGCTTACCTTGCCAAAAACAGCGAAACCAATACGGTCACCGTCTCGGAACACCCGCTGAAAAATGGCCGGACGATCCTCACCCATTACCGTGTCCTTGCCGAGCGCAAGAACCAATCCCTGCTTGAAGTCGACCTGCTTACCGGACGCACCCATCAGATTCGGGCGCATCTTGCTTCCATCGGTCACCCGCTGCTTGGAGATGCAAAGTACGGGCGCCAGCGCGACAACAAAGGGAGCGGGCATAAGTTCCAAGCGCTCTACTCCTATAAATTGTCCTTTCAGTTCCGCACCGACGCCGGACCGCTCAACTATCTGGACGGTAAAACGTTCACCGTCCCCAAGGTCTGGTTTCAGGATGAATTTAACAGGATGGAAAAAACTCCTCCTCGGATCGGATGAGCCGAGGAGGAGTCGCTTGTTTATGCACTGACAGGAATGGATTCGCAACGGGACTCGCAGGTGACGATTGCACCGGTGGGGCATCCTGCAACACATTTGCCGCAGTTAATGCATTTCTCCGGATCAATTGAAGCGACATTGTCTGTCACAGTGATCGCGCCCTGCTCGCAGGCTTTCTCACACTTCTTACAACCGATACAGCCATTTTTGCAAACCTTGCGGGTCACAGCACCTTTATCCTTGGAGCTGCATCCGACATAGATCGTGTTGGTGGCAGGAATGATCGAGATCAGGTGGTTCGGGCAGACCTTCGAGCACATACCGCATCCGACACAAACCGACTTATCCACAACCGCGATTCCGTTTACAATCGCAATCGCGCCATACTGGCAGACATTCAGGCAATCACCGAATCCAAGGCAGCCAAACTGGCAGCTTCCTTTGCCGTTATAGAACATCTTGCTCGCCGCACAGGTCTGTTTGCCCTGATAATCCATGCTGTCCTCGGTAGCATTGCAGTTGCCCGAGCAGTGGACAACCGCATACTGCGGCTTGACCTCTTCGGCTACGACACCCATCGCAGCGCTGACCGCTGCCGCAGTCCCTGCACCGCCGGGGATACAAAGGTTGGTCTTTGCGCCGCTGTGTGCGACCGCTTTCGCATAATCATCGCATCCGGCGTATCCGCACGCGCCGCAGTTTGCGCCTGGCAGCTCCGCGCGGATCGCATCAAACAGCTCATCAGCGGGCATTGCCATCACCTTTGCGGCAATCACGAGGATCACGGAGCAGACAAGGCCGATCCCGCCAACAATTACGACTGGTAACAACATCTTTCACTACCCCCTATCAATGGAACAGGCCGTCAACGATACCGCTGAAGCCCATAAAGCTGACCGAGCAGATCGCTGCCGCAGTCAGGGTGATCGGGATTCCCTGATACGCCTTCGGGATCGTCTTGGACGCATCCACGCGCGACCGAACGCCCGAGAAAAGCACCATCGCCAGCATGAAGCCCAGACCGGAACCGACCGCATTGACCATCGACTCGGCAAAGTTATAGCCTTCATCCAGGTTGAGGATGGTGACGCCGAGCACCGCACAGTTGGTGGTAATCAGCGGCAGATAGATTCCCAGCGCCGCATGCAGGGAGGGGATGTACTTTTTCAGCGCAATCTCGATGAACTGTACCAGAGCCGCAATGATGAGGATAAACGCGATTGTCTGGAGGTAGGACAGCCCATTCGGAACCAGAATATAAGTATAGATTGGCCAGGTTGCAGCAGTCGCCAGCGCCATAACGAAGGTTACCGCAACGCTCATGCCGAACGCGGAATCCAGCTTTTTGCTGACGCCCAAAAACGGGCAGATACCCAGGAACCGGGAGAGGACGTAGTTATTGAGCAGTACCGCGCTGATGAGAATAATTGCAAATTGTTTCATGCGTTACAGCCTCCTTTTTGGGCAGCTTTGCAGGCAGCAGCCGACGGGCAGCCTTCGCAGCCAAACTCTTTCTTCTTGATCGCTTTGCCTTTGGTCAGGAAGTTGACCAGCGCAACCAGCGCCCCGAATACCATGAAGCCGCCGGGAGCGAGCAGGAATACGATGATCGGGTTTTCCCAGTGGAGGTTGATGCCGTTCTGAATGCCGATCCAGGAAGCGCCGGACATCCAGGTCCCATTGCCGAGGATCTCACGGACAGAACCCATGCAGAAGAGCGCAAGGGTGAAGCCGATACCCATGCCAAGGCCGTCCAGTGCAGAGGAGATTACGTCGTTCTTGTTTGCGAACATCTCGGCGCGGCCGAGGATGATGCAGTTTACGACGATGAGCGGCAGGAAAACGCCGAGCGCGCTGTCAAGCGCCGGGGCATATGCCTTGACCAGGAACTGGACGATGGTCACAAACGCCGCAATGACAACGATATAGCAAGGGATGCGGACGGTGTCCGGGATCACCTTTTTGAGCAGAGAGATTACGATGTTGGAGCAGATCAGAACAACGGTAGCTGCAAGGCCCATGCCAAGCCCATTGATCGCCATGGTGGTGACCGCAAGGGTCGGACAGGTACCAAGGATCAACACCAGAACAGGATTTTCCTTGATGATACCGTTGGTCAGTGTTGCCAGATAATTTGGTTTCGCCTTTGTAGAATTAGCCATGATACACCCTCCCCTACGCGTTTACGCTTTCAAACGCGGTATAAGCAGTCTGTACGCATCTTTTGAATGCATTGGACGAAATGGTCGCGCCGGTGATTGCCTGCACGCCCTCAACCCCGCTGGACTCCACTCCAACAAACCGCTGGATAAAATCCGGAGAACCCGTTTTGGAACCCAATCCCGGGGTTTCGCTATTGTCAAGCAGCTTCGCACCGGTAATTTTGCCGTCAGCGCCGATACCAACCATAATGGTATAGGCGCCGCCGAACCCTTTGTCCTGCACCTTGAATGCATAACCGAGGCCACCGTCGTCCTTGGCCGCAGCAAGCACGCCCTCCATCTCGAGCGGGATTTCGGTAAACGCGGTCGCGCCCGGTACCACTTCGATCATCGCCGCATCCGACGCTGCTTTTTCAGAAGCCGCAATCAGAGGGGCTGTAGCGGTGTAGGTTGCGCCCAAGAGCGCCGAGCAGACAATACAGATCACCGTCAGAACAATTACAGGTTTTGCCATATTCATAATCGCACGCCTCCTCTTATTTCTTTTTCTCTTCAAAGACAGCGCCAAACGGTTTGGTCATTGTGAGGCTGTCGATGTGCGGGGTGACAATGTTCATCAGCAGGATCGCAAACGACATTCCTTCCGGATAGGAACAGAAGGTCCGGATTACCATGGTGATGAAGCCAATACCGATACCAAAAATAATCTGGCCTTTCGGGGTAACCGGGCTGGTCGAATAGTCGGTCGCCATAAAGAATGCGCCGATCATGACGCCGCCGGTGAGGACCGAGAAGATCGGGTCCTGCCCGAAAAGCAGCGCGAACACAAAGACGCTGCCGATCACCGAAACCGGGATATGCCAAGTGATGATGCCGCGCCAGATCAGGAACACACCGCCGATGATGAGCGCGATTGCGCAGGTCTCACCCAAGGAACCTCCATGCTGACCGAGCAGAAGCTGCATGAATCCAGGCTTCTCTACAACATGGCTGCTGAGCGGGGTCGCCGCCGCGAGGTAGTCAACGCCCATGACATTGCACATCGCACGACCGGGGGTAGCACTCGCGACGGTATCCGCAACGCCATGCAGGGGCGCAACCCAGTTGGTCATTGCGGTGGCGAACGAAACCAGCAGGAAGATACGGGCGGTCGCCGCCGGGTTGGCGAAGTTGCAACCGATACCGCCAAACAGGCACTTGACCACGACAATTGCGATAAACGAACCGACAATCGCCATCCAAAGCGGCAGGGTGACCGGGACGTTAAATCCAAGGATCATGCCGGTGACCACTGCGCTGCAATCGTGAATGCTGCTCTGAGTTTTGGTCACCATGCAGAAAAGCTGCTCAAAAACCACACAGGAGATCACGCAGGTCGCTACCAGGACGAGCGCGGGGAAGCTGAAATAATAAAGTGCTGCCAGAAGGGACGGAAGCAGGGCGATTGCCACTGTGAGCATGACCTTCTGGGTATTGATCGAATCTTTGACATGTGGAGACGGGGTCATCATCAGCTTGGAGCTGACCGCCGCTTCCGTCTGTACCACCTGATTTTCAGTGTTTGTAGCCAAAATAAGCCCTCCTATCTTATTTTTTCGCCGAGGCCGCACGGACCTTCTGTTTTGCCAGCTTGTTCGAGAAGGTCAGGTTCCGTTTGGCGGGGCAGACATACGAACAACAGCCGCATTCCATGCAAAGCATAACCTTCAGCCGGTTGAGCATTTCGATATTGTCGTTCTGGGCGGCAATCTCGATCTGACGCGGCTGGAGCTGGTAGGGGCAGGTGTTCATGCAGCGTCCACAGCGGATGCAGGGGCTTTCCGGCTCGATAATCGCGCGCTCCGAGCTGAATGCCAGCAGCGCATTGTTGTTTTTGAGCACCGGATAGCTATCGCTGTAGACGAGGATGCCCATCATCGGTCCGCCCATAATCAGCTTTTTGGCAGGCTTCTTGTAGCCGCCGCAGAAAGCGATCACGTCCGCATAGCGGGTACCAATCGGGACCACCACATTCTTGGGTTCTGCAATCGCGTCCCCGTCGACAGTCAGGCATTTGGTGACCAGCGGCATCCCAGTGCGCAGGTACTGCCCAATAAATGCGACCGAGGTCACATTATCCAGAATGACGCCGGCGTCCGCAGGCAGCATTCCCTCTTTGACCACCCGTCCGGTTGTTTCAAAGATGGTGACCTTCTCCGCCCCTTTCGGGTAGAGGGACGGCAGGCTGCAAACCTCAACACTGGGGTCGTTCGCGGTCTCTTTGGTGAGCAGCTCGATCGCCTTCGGCTTGTTGTTCTCAATGCCAATCTTCACCTGTTTGATCCCGATGAACTTTTTGATTGCCGCAATCCCGTCTAAAATGTCCTGTGTACGCTCGAGCATGGTGCGATAGTCGGAAGTTATGTAGGGCTCGCACTCCGCCGCGTTGATGACCAGCGTATCGACCGCATCCAGGTTTTTGGGGTTCATCTTGATATGGGTTGGAAAACCTGCTCCGCCAAGCCCCACCAGACCGGAATTCTTAATCGCCTTGACAAAATCCGCGTGGGTTTCCACAACAGGCGGCTTCACGTTTTCATCCACTGTCTGCTCGCCGTCAGCCGCAATGACGACAACCTGGCATTTCGACCCGTTGGCAACCACGATCTCACTGATCTCCTTGACGGTACCCGAAACGCTCGAATGGATCGGTGCGGAAAGGAATGCATCGCTGTCGCCAACCAGGGTTCCGACCTTTACGGTATCCCCCTTTGCGACGACCGGCTTACACGGCGGGCCCATGTGCTGCGACATCGAAATGCAGACTTCCTGCGGGATCGGCATCACAACACTAGGGCTGTTTTCCGTGTTTTTGAAGTGTCCGATTTTCGCACCCTTCATGGTTTTTTGCAAAAAACTCATTTCCCTTTTCCTCCTTGAGATTTACATTGCAAGTTATCAAAATTTTGGCGCCGGAGCGTCAAAAAAAGATTCTGTTCAGATGCGGCAGGAGCTGCCGCAGGAGCATACCAGTCAGCAGCCCCATTCCCACCCCGGAGACCATCAGCACCGGCAGGTAGTAAAATACAGCGCTGCTTTCGAGGATCAGGGCAGCCGCAGCGATCTGCCCGATATTGTGGAACACCCCACCGGCAATGCTCAAAAAGGTGTGGCTCAAGCGGTCGTTCCCCAGCTTTTTCAGCAGCAACATCGCTGCCACCGAAAGCAGCCCTCCGGAAAGGCTCAGGCCCGCTCCCACCAGACCGCGGGTTAGCAGAACAAAAAACGCTTTCAGCGCCGCCAGCATAAAGGCTTCCCGCTTTCCCATACAGAACAGGCAGTACATAGTGACGATATTGGAAAGCCCCAGTTTGATCCCCGGGATTGGGACCAACCCGGAAAAACTGGCTTCCACCAGGCTGAGCACCACCGAAAGCGCGAACAGCAACCCCAAAAGTGCAGGTCTTGCCGCTTTGTATCTCATGGCGTCTCCTCGAACTGATAGACCCCGGTCTGATCCGCTGGAAGGAAACTGTCTTTCAGGCTTTCCGAGACATAAACCCGGTTTTCCAGATCAACCGCCACCAGGCCGCAGTCGAAGCGGTCCAGATTTTCAAGCACAAACTCCCGGCCCATGATGAACAGCCAGGTTGACATAAAGTCGGCGTACGCACCATCCGGGGCGATTACCGAAACGGACATCAGCCCATTCTGTGCGGGATAGCCGGTTCTCGGATCCAGAATATGGTGATACCGGACCCCATCCTGTTCAAAGAAACGTTCGTAATCCCCCGAAGTTGCAATCGTAAGGTCTGGGATAGTAACGATCCCGAAGTACTGGTTTGGCGTACCCCTTGGGTCGCGGATTCCAAATTTGAAAGGCGTTTTATCCGGCTTCTCTCCGATCACCATGATGTTTCCCCCGATCGATAGATAACCGGACTTGACGCCACATTCCTGCGCAATCCGCCGGGCAACGTCACAGGCATACCCTTTGGCGATTCCTCCGACATCCACCGCCTGCCCCTCCCGGGCAAGACGGACGGATAGGGAATCCGGGTCAAACTGAACGTCCTGATAGTCCACCAACGCAAGCAGCGCCTCAATCCGATCCTGCCCCGGAACCTGTGGATGGTCGGAAGTCACCCCCCAGGCAACAGCTAGTGGTGCAATCGTCACATCGAAGATACCGTCGGTCTGCCCGGCATATTCGATGCTGCGAGAGAGCAGTTCATAAGTATCCTCCGAAAGCTGGACCGAATTTTTTCCCGCGTTTCGATTCAACTCACTGATCTCCGAATCCTCCAAATGCATCGACATCCGGGATTCAATTGCGGAGAGTTCCCGCGCAACTGCGTCTTTTGCCTTTTGCGCATGTTTCCCATAGAAGCTATATTGTACCACCGTATCCATCACGAATGAGGTTCCTGTCACCAGGCGGTTTGCAGACGCCAGTTCCAGCGCTCCAACCACCAAGGCAATCCCCAAAACAGGGAGCGCGAGCGCAACCCATTTCTTTTTTGTCATACCGTCCCCTCATTCAACTACTTTTTCCCAGCCTGCCCTCACGAAAACACCCCGCGGGCAGGCGGGGTGTTTCCCTAAGATACAGGATACAAGCCGAACAGCTTATTTATCGCAGTCGCAATGATCGTCCCCGCAATCCTCTTCGAGATCGAACTCAAGCAGTTCGCCGCAATTCGGGCAGGTAGTCTGCCCCTCTTCCAGCATGTCGGAGTCGATGCAGACAGTATCCCCACAGGTCGGGCAACAGACTTCATAGAGGTCGCCATCCAGATAATCGTCGTCCTCATCGTCTTCACAGCCACAGCCGCATTCCTCATCGTCAAGGTCATAGAAATCCTCTTCCAGGCTTCCCAGGTCCTCATCGATCGTTTCTACCTGCTCGCTCAGTTCGTCCACCTGAGACTCCAAATCAGAAATGGTGAGGGCCATATCATCAATAGCGCCAATCAGTGCATTGATGATCTTCCCCTCTTTGGTCGAATCGTCAATCCCCAGCCCTTCGGCCAGTCCTTTGATATAAGCGGCTCTTTCGGTAATTGTCATAGCAGTTACCTCCCTTTTTTCATAAAATAACAATCCATCAGAAAAATCTGTAATTATGCGCGCTCCATATATTCGCCTGTACGGGTATCAACCTTGATGTGGTCCCCTTCCTCGATAAAGAGCGGAACCTTGATCTCGGCGCCGGTTTCGAGCTTCGCGGGCTTGGTGGCGTTGGTCGCGGTATCGCCCTTAAAGCCGGGATCGGTCTCGACAACCTCCAACTCTACAAAGAACGGCGGCTCCACGCCAAAGACATTCCCTTTGTAGGAGAGCACCTTGCAGTCCATATTCTCCTTGACAAACTTGAAGTTATCCCCGAGGGTATCCGCAGAAATCGGGATATTCTCGTAGGTCTCATTGTCCATAAAATAGTAAAGATCGCCGTCCTGATACAGGTACTGCATGTCCTTTCTCTCGACAAACGCGGTCGGGAATTTTTCGGTCGGGCTGAAGGTTTTCTCAGTCACCGCACCGGAAATGACATTCCTGATCTTGGTTCTGACAAAGGCCGCGCCCTTCCCAGGCTTTACATGCTGGAACTCGATGATCTGGACCACATTCCCGTCCATCTCAAAGGTCACGCCATTCCTAAAATCGCCGGCAGAAATCATATTGTTACCTCCAAAAGTTATGATACAATCCTCGATGTTCCCCGATTTCAGGCAGGGCAACGCTGTATCACTGATTAACACTCTAATTTTATAGCAAAACCACAAATATTGCAAGCCCTTTTGCGGGAAATCTGATAATTTATTCTGTATATCCATACAAAATGGTATCATTTTATGGCACAATTATGGAAGAATGAGCAGTTGCTTTTCAGATGCGGTCAAATTTTCACATCCATCCGCTGTAATGTGGACAAGGTCCTCAATCCGTACGCCAAACTTTCCTTCCAGGTAGATGCCCGGCTCCACCGAAAGCACCATACCAGCCTCGCAAACGGTTTTATCCACGGTCGAAAAAGCGGGCGGCTCATGGATCTCAATGCCGAGGGAGTGCCCGGTCCCATGTCCAAATGCTTCCCCATATCCAGCCGCTGTAATCAAATCCCGCGCTGCCGCATCAACCGTTTTGCATGGGACGCCCGCGCGCACCGCCGCAATCCCGGCAAGCTGGGCATCCAGCACCATCTGATAAACCCGGCGCTGCTCATCCGAAACCGCCCCTACCGCGACCGTACGGGTCATGTCCGAACAGTACCCATCGACCATGCACCCAAAGTCCATCGTGATAAAATCACCGCGTTCCACCGGCTTTTCGCCCGGCACTCCGTGGGGCATTGAGGAATTCTTGCCCGAAACCACGATATAGTCGAACGAGGGCCGCTCAGAACCATGCCGGTAGCAGAAGTCCAGCAGCTCTCCGGCGATCTCCCGCTCGGTCCGGCCTTCCTTGATATAACCACAGATATGGGAAAACGCCTCATCGGTGATCTTCTGCGCCGCCCTGATCGAAGCGATCTCCTCCGGCGATTTGATCATCCGCATCCGCCGGATCGCAGAATCCACCTCCGGCTTCGAGACCAGGGATACCTTGGAAAGCCCCTTCTGAAACCGCGCATATTGGGAAAGGTTCAGATAGTCCCCTTCGACCGCAACCGTCCGAACGCCATGTTTCTGGAGCTGCTCGCTGATCTGCTCAAACAGTTTTCCCTGCAAAATGACTTCGCATCCGTGGATGTCCCTCTTCGCGCGCTCGTAATAGCGCGAATCAATCCAAAATACCGCCGGCGCCTGCCTGAAAACCAGCAGCGTTCCCGCCGAAGAGCGCAGTCCGGTAAAATACTGCCTATTGACCGCCTCGCAGATCAGCATTGCATCAACGTCATCCGGCAGCTGCTGCGCAAGCCGCTGTATCCTTCCTTCCATCTGGATGCCCCTTTCTTTATTCGATCCGCGACAGCGCGTCGACTGCCAGCAGATAGCTTCCCTTCCCGAATCCAAAGATACCGCCCTTGCAGACCGGGGCAATCACCGAAACGTGCCGGAACTCCTCTCTTGCGTGGACGTTTGACAGGTGCACCTCGATCACTGGAATGCGGATCGCCGCGATTGCATCCCGGATCGCAATGCTGTAATGGGTGTAAGCGCCTGCATTGAGGATGATCCCATCATAGACCCCGCGCGCCGCATGCAGGTGGTCGATCAGCTCCCCCTCGCTGTTTGACTGAAATACATCGCACTCCATCCCTAAACGGTTCGCATGTGCGACCGTCTCCTGATTGATCGAGTCGAAGCTCTCGGAACCATAAATTCCCGGTTCCCTCTCCCCCACCAAATTGATATTGGGGCCCTGCATCAGCAGTATCTTTTTCATGTGAAGTTTCCTCCTGCCGCCAAAAAAAGTTCTTTCATCGCCGCCGCGTCCTCGGCTTGTGTCCCTGCGGATTCACAGATAATCGTTGGCGTGCACCCCTTTTTGACAATCAGTTCGGCAACCGGTTCGAACTCCGGCCCAAACTCGGTGTCCGCAAAGGTGAGATGGCATTTTTCACCGCCTGGAATGGTGTAAGCGATCTTGCTGAAATGCGAATGGAACATCCGCATCCGGTCGGTCCCGATCTCGTTTTCCATCTTTTCAAAAATTTCAGTGAACGCCGCCTCGCTATTCAAGCTGCCAAATGTCCGGGCATTCAGGTGTCCGAAATCAATGCAGGGCAGGATTCTGTCATCCAGCTTGCAGAGCGCGAGCACTTCCTCCAGCGTGCCGAGCTGGTTGACCTTGCCCATCGTTTCAGGGCACATATGGATATGGGAAAGGCCCTCCTCATCAAGCGCTGCGATACATTTTTTGGTCGTATCTATCGCCAGCTCCAACGCTTGTTCCCGGCTGATCTTGCCGCAGGAACCGGTGTGGATCACCACCCTGTCTCCTCCCAGCGCATGGACCGCCCGCGCCGATTGCAATACATAGTCAACGCTCTTATCCCGTTTCTCCGGATCGACGCTCGACATGGAAATATAGTAGGGCGCGTGGAGGCTGAGCTGGATATCCTGCTCGGCCGCAGCCTGCCCAAACGCTTGTGCCGCGGTCTCCGAAATTTTAACGCCCCGTCCGCACTGGTATTCGTAGGCATTCAGCTCCCATCTCCCAAGATATTCCGGAATCTGGGTATTCTTTTTGTACCCCAGCTCGGAAAAGCTCTGCGCATTCCCTGCGGGTCCAAATCTGGTTTTCAACTTCATGGTTCTTTTCTCCGATCTCCGCGCAGGAGCACTCGTTCCACTGCGCGCTTCAATTTAAAAAACAGGAATGGCTCCAACTCGATCGGTTCGACCAGAATCGAGACAATCCCTGCCAGGTTGCCACAGAGCACATCGGTAAAAAGCTGATCTCCAATTATTGCCATCCCTTGTCTCTGGACCCCCAGCCGCTCCTGTGCGCGCCGCACACCGCCGGTTAAGGGTTTCGCCGCATTTGCAATACAGCCAAGTCCCAACTGCCTGGCGAACGGTTCGACCCGTTCAGGCCGGTTGTTCGAGAGAACCAGCAATTTAATCCCCGCCTTTTGCATCTGCGCAATCCACCGGCGGACCTCATGCGGGACCTCGGGATTGTCGTGGGTAGTCAGCGTGTTGTCCACATCGAGCAATGCCACCAAAATTCCTTGCGCCGCAAACCATTCCGGAGAGATTTCCCAAACCCGATGAAATCTGTAGCAGGGGTAAAAAAGCGACATCTGTGCCCCTCCTCCCATGCACCATTGTGGGCCCCTCCGAACTGGACGCCGGAAGGGTTTTTACAGCGCACTATGCGGATATTGTAGCACAGATGCCCGGCTTTTACAACCGTAGAAAGGAAAAACCGGCAGAAGATTCCCGCCGGTTCCTGTTCACAATATGCAATTATTTGAACTTGCGCTTGCGAGCAGCCTCAGATTTCTTTTTCCGCTTGACAGAAGGCTTCTCGTAGTGCTCTCTTTTACGGACCTCAGCGAGAACGCCGGAGCGGGCACAGGAGCGTTTAAATCTACGCAGCGCGCTGTCCAAAGACTCATTGTCTTTAATTCTGATTTCTGACATTTACCAATTCCCTCCCCACGCCTTAAGGCCGGAGTTATCATCCACAGTTTGTGGATAACATGGCTCATTATACAATGCATCTGTGCAATTTGTCAAGCCATTTGCTGCCAACCAAAAAAATTTCATTATTTCGCCATGAATTTGTCCAATTTGGGATGCCCAGAAATAGGTGAAGCCCCTTCCAACTGCTTGGACATCCAAAAAATGTAAAAATCAGAACGAAACGGATAATCTTTTTACCACAAGCTGCCCATGAGAACGAACGGCAAATATGGTTCGACAGATCATCGCAATAAAATTGTATTTCTCTGCTTTTTGTGTTATTATAAAAATTACGGGCTATATTACGGGCTATCCAAAAAAACGTTTGGTCTGTCTCTTGCACTGATAACAACCTATTGTATAGGTTCGATAATGGGGTATCGTATTTTTAAGGGCCCAGCATAGGAAACCATCCGCATCGAAATACAAAAGAAAGTAGATAGCATTCTGCATCTATGGGGGAATGATAATGCCCACACTTGAATGGATCGGAAAAGAGAAGGTAGTCAACCACCACCTGGAAGTCCCCTACCGGATTTTGGAGGGGCAGTATACATACAACGCGGAGAAGAGCGAAAATATGATTATCCGGGGGGACAATCTGGAGGCGCTCAAGGCTCTGCTGCCCCGGTATGAGGGGAAGGTCAAGTGCATCTATATTGATCCGCCCTACAACACGGGCAACGAGGGCTGGGTCTATAACGACAACGTGAACGACCCCAGGATTAAAAAGTGGCTGGGCGAGGTAGTGGGCAAGGAAGGCGAGGACCTGAGCCGCCATGACAAGTGGCTGTGCATGATTTATCCCCGGCTGAAACTGCTCCAACGGTTGTTAGCGGAAGATGGGGCAATTTTTATAAGTATTGATGATGCTGAACAAGCTAATTTGCGGCTGATATGTGATGAAATATTTGGTGCAAATAAGTTTGCAGGAGTTCTTATATGGCAGAAACGGACTTCGCCTGATGCAAGGAAAAAACTAAGTAATGGTCATGAGTACATCGTCGCTTATGCAAAAAATGGGGATATTGATAGCACGTTCAATTTACTTGATATTGAGGGAAAGGACGCCGAAAAATTCAAAAATCCTGATAACGACCCCCGTGGTCCCTGGGTTTCGTCAGACTTTACTGCTCAAGGTTGGCGCCCAAATCAAATGTATGAAATCACAACCCCAAGCGGTATGAAAATGACCCCACCTGAAGGAAGGTGTTGGCGGCATTTGGAGGAAGTTTATAATACTTTACTTTCTGAGGGGCGGTTGTGGTTCGGTTCTGATGGTTGTGGCGTACCAAGGAAAAAGACATACTTGCATGAAAAAGAAGGCAAAGGTGTATGGACTTGGTGGCCGAATAGCGAAGTAGGACATACCCAGGAAGCAACTCAAGAAGTTGCAGCAATTTTAGGGAAAGCTGTTTTTGATTATCCGAAACCGATCCGTTTGTTGACACGAATTTTTAAGATTGCCTCTGATCCAGATAGCATAGTTCTTGACTCCTTCGCTGGTTCCGGCACCACCGCTCACGCCGTTCTCAACATGAACAAAGCCGACGGCGGACACCGCAAATTCATTCTGGTGGAGATGATGGATTACGCCGAAAGCATTACCGCTGAACGGGTCAAGCGGGTCATTGACGGCTACGGAGAAGGGAAGAACGCTGTAGCGGGTACAGGCGGCGACTTCACCTTCTACGATCTCGGCCACGTCCTGCTCCTGCCCAACGGCAATTTGAACGAGGATGTGGGCGCGGAGAAAATCCGGGAGTACGTCTATTTCATGGAGACAAAATCTTCCATCGAGCCGGATAAGACGGACGAACCTTATTATATGGGCGTTCATCTGGACAGTGCCTATTATTTCTTTTATGAGCGGGACAGCCTCACCACGTTAAGCCGCGATTTCCTAGGGAACATCAAAACCAAGGCGGGCCGGTATACTATTTACGCCGACCAATGCACTCTGAGCCAATCGGAGCTGGAGCGGTGGCATATCACATTCAAAAAAATCCCACGGGACATCTCAAAGCTGTAAGGAGGCAGCGCTATGGAGCTGAAAACCTATCAGAAGCAGGTCATGGACGATCTGTCCTCCTATCTGGGCCATCTGAACCGGGACGGCGATATGTTTGCCGCCTGGAAGGGCTACTGGATGGACAAGGACATTGCTGTTGGACTGGGCGGCGTACCGGCCTACAAGTCCGCCATTCCCGGCGTTCCCCACATCTGTACCAAAGTCCCCACCGGCGGCGGAAAGACCTTTATGGCCTGTACCGCCCTTAAACGCATTTTTGACACCATGCCCATGGACAAGCCCCAGGTTGTTGTGTGGCTTGTGCCATCGGACTCCATTCTCACCCAGACCACCCGAAACCTGTCCAACCCGGACCACGAATACCGCTTGCGGCTCAATTTGGACTTTGCCGGACGGGTGGGGGTGTATACAAAAGAAATGCTTCTGAGCGGCCAGCAGTTCTCCCCGGACACCGTCCGGGAAATGCTGACGGTCTGTGTGCTGAGCTACGCTTCTCTGCGCATCGACAGCAAGAAAAAAGACGTGCGCAAGGTCTACCAGGAGAACGGGAATCTTTTGAAATTTGCTCAGTATTTCAAGGATGACTCTGTACTGCTGGCCGACACGCCGGATACGGCCTTGATTCAAGTGCTGCGGCATTTGTCCCCTGTGGCAGTGGTGGACGAGAGCCACAACGCCGGGTCTGATTTGAGCGTGGAAATGCTGAACAATCTGAACCCGTCCTTTGTGCTGGATTTGACCGCTACCCCCAGGAAGAACAGCAACATCCTCTCCTATGTGGACGCGCGGGAGCTGAAGAAGGAAAACATGGTGAAGCTCCCGGTGGTGGTGTATAATCGCACCTCCCGCCAAAGTGTGATTCAGGACGCCATCCAGCTCCGCGGCAGTATTGAGCAGCAGGCGATGGCGGAAAAAGAGGCGGGCGGGGCTTACATCCGGCCTATTGTCCTGTTTCAGGCCCAGCCGAAGGTCAATGAGGCCAGTGAAACCTTCGACAAAATCAAGGCCATGCTGATAGATATGGGGATTCCAAAAGAGGAAATCGCGGTCAAAACCTCCAAGGTGGACGAATTGGGAAAAACCGACCTCATGGGCCCGGATTGCCCTATCCGGTATATTATTACCGTCAACGCCCTCAAAGAGGGGTGGGACTGCCCCTTTGCGTACATTCTGGCATCGTTGGCCAATAAAACTTCCCGGGTGGATGTGGAGCAGATTTTGGGCCGTATTCTCCGCCAGCCCTACGCAAAACGGCACGCTTCCCCGCTATTGAACACCTCCTATGTGCTGACTTGTTCTAATGATTTCAGAAATACCTTGGACAATATTGTGAGCGGCCTGAACATGGCGGGATTCAGCAGGAAGGATTTCCGGGTGGGCGAGGTCCCTTCCCCTGTTTCTGTGCCTAAGCAGGAGGATGCAGAGCAGATAGAATTAGGCGGAAATATCCCCGATACAGGAACAGATTCGTTTGACGATGTCGACACAGCGGCGGTAAAAAAGGCGCTGGAGGGCGGAACAGACCAACCGGATTCTCCCCTCGGCGAGATGCTTCAGGACGCACAGCGCCAAGCAGGCAGCTACGATGCAGAGATGAAGGGGAGCGGTCATTCTGGCTTTTTGGGAGGAGAACTGGGAGAAATGTTGAACCAGAACGCCATGCAGCCACAATTTGCGGAGGAAGCGTCCGCTTTGCGTATCCCGCAGTTTTTCCTCAAAGGCACACCCGATCTATTCGGCGGGGAATATGAGCTGCTGGAAGCGGAAAACCTCTCGGAGGGCTTTTTTCTCAGCAGCCAGGATGCGCAGATCAGCTTTGAACTGGCCACCGGAGAGATGTACCGGGTAGACCTTCAGGAGAAAGGGGAGGCAATCCCCAAATATATCCGAGCATCCAAGGCGGACAGCGAATATATCCGGGAGCGGCTGGCGAAATTGCCCCCAGAGGAAAAAGTGCAGCAATGTGTTGCGCTGATTTGCGGACATCTCAACCGGAACGACCGCTATGCCGCTCAGGAGATTCGTGCATATGTCCACCGTGTGGTGGAAAATATGTCGGAGGACGAGCTGGCGGCGATGGAGACTGCGATCCCCACCTACGCGCGAAAAATACAAGACAAGATCGACGGTCTGGAACGGGTCCATCGGACTATCCAATTTAAGAAGTGGCTGGATAGCGGGAAGATCGTTTGCAGGGAGTCCTATGCCCTGCCCCCAGTCATCACGCCTGCCGAGACGATTGATACCATCCCATATTCTCTGTACGATGCAGAGAAGGACGATATGAACCAGGAAGAACGGAATCTGATCGACATTGTGGTGGGGCTGGGCAATATCAGGTGGTGGCATCGGATCATTGAGCGCAAGGGCTTCCGGCTCAACGGGAATATCAACCATTATCCTGATTTCATGGTCATGACAAAAACTGGGAAGCTGGTGCTGATTGAATTCAAGGGCGATGACAGGGATAACAGCGACAGCAGGATGAAACTGGAATTGGGCCGTCAGTGGCAGGCGCAGGCTGGGCCTAATTACCGCTATTTCATGGTTTTCAAGAAAAAAGAATTCGGGATTGCTGGCGCATACACAACCGATCAGTTCATAGAAATCATGAAAGAGCTGTAGCGAATTCTTCATAGGCCCCCTGAAATCCGCCTCACTCGTGCGGTCTGATGTAAAGCCGGTTGAACGGGATCGAGATGCCATTGCGGTCGAACTGCCCCTTGACCTGTTCGAGCAGGTCAAATTTGAGGTTCCAGTAATCGGGTGTGGCGCACCAGACCCGGCAACCGAGTACCACGGCCGACTCCCCATGCCCAACCATCCGCACGATCGGTTTGGGATCATCGAGCGCCTGCGGGTGCTGCGTGACAATCTCCGAAACCAACCTCTGCGCAAGCGCGAAATCGTCTTGATAGCTGATCGAAAAATCGAGGTCGAGCCTGCGCACCGGCTCGCTTGTAAAATTGGTGATCTTCGCTTTCGCTACATCCCCGTTGGGCACATGAACCACCTTGTTGTCCACCGTCTTGATCACGGTGTAGTTGAGCCGGATGTCCTGCACCGTCCCCTCGCTGCCTCCGATGTCCACATAGTCTCCGATTGAAAACGGCTTGGTGAACAGCACCGAAATCCCGCCCGCGAGATTGGAAAGGGAATCCTGAATGGCAAGCGAAACCGCCAGGCCGAGGACACTCATCAGGGCGACCACCCATCCAATCGCGTCGGGGATCAGGATGGTCAGCGCTAGAATGCCGAGCAGCGTATAAAGGCAGACCTGGAAGATCGAGAGGATGAAGCTGTGCAGGGTGACTTCCAGTTTTGATCTTTCGAGCAATCTGCGGGAGACCCGGACCAGCATGCGGATGAACAAGGTACCGGCCAGCAGGATTAAGACAATGGTGAGCAGTTTTGGCGCAAATCCTTTTAGCCCGTCGAGCAGGAACCTCCATCGGTTGGGTGTATCCATTCTTGCGATCTCGCTGACTACCTCCTGGATCTCCTCGGCGGCGGAGCTGGCTCCTGCCGCGCCCATCCCCTTAGTGGGATTCAATTCCATAAAATGCCCTCCTGTCTGGATTGTAGTTTCTGCTGCTTATACTGGGTGGGCGGCAGGCCGGTGACCTTTTTGAACACCCGCGAAAAGTAGAGCTGGTCGCTGTAACCAACCGAGGCCGCGACTTCCGCCATCGAAAGGGTGGAGCGCTCGAGCAGCTCGCACGCCTGTGTGACCCGGAACCGGGTCAGATAGTCGTTCGGGGAAACGTCCACCTCCTGCATGAATACCCGGTAGAGGTGGCTGCGGCTGATCCCGACGTTGGAAGCAATGTCCCCCACATCGATCGGATGGGAATAATTGTGGGTGATGAACCGCACCGCACTCTCAAAATATTCCCGCATCAGGTCGCCCGAGGGATCGTGCCCGCCCTGTTCCACCAACAATGCCAGGAAGAGATAGAGCTGCCCAATCGCCCGCAGCCCAGAGGCGGAAGAGGTCCCCGAAGCCGCATAGATCGATTGGATCGCGTCGCGGACCGCGTCGGGGTCGCTGAACCGTACCACCGGCTGTTCCCGGGTAAAACGGGTCTGCGCAAGCAGGATTTTTGCGTCCGGGCCGTTGAACCCGACCCAGCAGTATCCCCATGGATCTGTCACATCAGCCGTATAGGAGACCACCGTCCCCGGATAGACCAGAAAGGTGTCCCCCGCCCCCACCTCGTAAACCGCATCCCCAACGCGGAAAACCCCTTTCCCGGAGGTGACATGGTGGATCAGGCAGTGGTCGCGCACGCCCGGACCCCAGGTATAACCTGGGTCACACTGCTGGAGCCCGCTATTATAAACCGCGACCGGCAGGCTTTCCCGCGTCTTGGTCTTGTAAGAATGTTTGAAACTTTCGGATGGCATGGTATCTCCCCCTTGCTTTCTAATTTAAAAGTGCGCTGTACGTTCCATTTTACTGCAACAAAAATCCATCAAAAGGGGAAAATTTTAGGTTGAAATTCGATCTAAAATACGCTACGATATAATTATAGAAAGATGGCCTGCTGTTTTCAACAGGTGCGGCAGTTCCGCCAATGTGTGGAACCCCCTTTGGCAGCAGGCCAGGCGATTCAGTTTCGGGCCGGGTTGGGGATGCGGGAAAGCCCCTGCTGCCAACCTCCCGCAGGATGGAGGAAAAGACAACGATGCGTACCAAAGAGTTGCAGGAACAGATCCAGTCGGGCGCGCTGTCCGGCACATTCGAGTACCTTTATAAAAACGATGCGGCGCGGCAGGCAAAGCGCTATGCCAGCGCAGTTGCGGAGTTTGAACAGCTGTTTGGCGAACGAGAAGCCGAACTGTTTTCCGCTCCCGGGCGCACCGAGGTGGGCGGCAACCACACCGATCACCAGCATGGGCGGGTGCTTGCGGCAGGGGTCAACCTCGATGTGATCGCGGTTGCCGGTAAAAATGACGAGGGGATCATCCGGATCCAGTCGGCTGGATACCCGATGGATACGATCGACCTTTCCGACCTCTCGGTCCGGAAGGAGGAGACCAACTCTGCCGCCGCATTGATCCGTGGGGTTGCGGCGCGGTTCCGGGAACTGGGGATGGAGATCGGCGGGTTCGACGCCTATACCACCAGCGACGTGCTCAAAGGCTCGGGGCTCTCCTCCTCGGCGGCATTCGAGGTGCTGGTCGGCACCATCCTCAACCACTTCTACGCGGGGGAAAAGGCGTCTGCGGTGCAGATCGCGCAGATTGCACAGTATGCCGAGAACGTCTACTTCGGCAAGCCCAGCGGGCTGATGGACCAGACCGCCTCCTCGGTGGGCGGGTTCGTGACCATCGACTTTGCGGATGTCGCACATCCACAGGTCAAAAAGGTGGAGGTTGACTTTTCCAAGTCGGGCTACCAGCTCTGCATTGTCGATACCGGAGGGAACCACGCCGATCTAACCGGCGACTATGCCGCCGCGCCCGCTGAGATGAAGTCGGTCGCCGCGCAGTTTGGCAAACAGGTGCTCCGAGAGGTTGCCCCGGCGGAGTTCTATGCAAAGGTCGGTGAACTGCGCAAAAGCTGTACCGATCGCGCGCTGCTGCGTGCGGCGCATTTCTTCGCAGATGACGCGCGGGTCCCGCAAGAGGTCGCAGCGCTCGAAGCGGGTGATTTTGGCCGGTTCAGACAACTCATCATCGAGAGCGGGCACAGCTCGTTTATGTACCTGCAAAATGTTTACACCTGTAAAAACCCCAACGAACAGGGCCTGTCGCTCGGCTTGGCGGTCAGCGAGCAGATCCTCGCCGGCCATGGCGCATGGCGGGTGCATGGTGGTGGCTTTGCCGGGACAATCCAGTGCTTCGTTCCCGACAGCCTGCTCCCTACTTATCAGGCCGGTATTGAGTCGGTGTTCGGCAAGGGCAGCTGTTATGTGCTTTCGATCCGCCCGGTTGGCGGGGTGAAGGTGACGCCCGACCTGCATTGACCGATAGACGCCGCTGCATCTTTCGAGCGCAACCCGCCGCAGGTGGGCTCTTGGCGCGAGATCAGGCAGCGTCTTTGGCCGCTCGCCGCAGCGGGCGGAACACTTTTTGAAACGATGGAGGAATCAATAATGGCTGAATTGAGATGGCACCCCCTCACCCAGGACTGGGTCATGATCGCTTCCCACCGGCAGGCGCGTCCGCAGATGCCCAAGGACTGGTGCCCGTTCTGCCCGGGATCGGGCAAAGTCCCGGACGACTATGAGGTCTACGAGTATGACAACGATTTTCCGGCATTGAGCCAGCAGCCCCCTGAGCCAGACGATGTATCCAACGACTTTTTCAAGACCGCGCCCGCCTATGGAAAATGCGAGGTCGTCCTCTATTCGCCGGGCCACACCACCACGGTACCCGAACTGAGCGACGCGCATATGGGCAAGCTGGTTGATCTGTGGTGTGAGCGGTTCGAGGCCCTTCGCGCGGACGAAAAAATCAAATATGTGTTCCTGTTTGAAAACCGTGGCGAGGCGGTAGGCGTGACCATGCCTCACCCACACGGCCAGATTTACGGCTATTCGTTTATCCCCAAAAAAATCCAACTGGAAACAGCATCCGCCAACCAGCACTATACCGCAAAAGGCCGCTGCCTGTTCTGTGACATGCTCGACGAGGAGCGCAAGGACGGCCGCCGGATCATCTTTGAAAACGAGCATTTCACCGTGTTCCTGCCTTTCTTTACCGAGTACCCGTATGGGGTTTACATCATGTCCAAAGCGCACAAATGCTATATCACCGATTTTGATAAAGAGGAGCGTGCAGCGCTGGCGGTCACCATCAAACAGACGGTCGGAATGCTCGACAACCTGTTCGGGTTCCGGTTCCCCTACATGATGTGTATGCATAACGCGCCGGTCAACAGCGGCGACTACAGCGAAACCTACCATTTCCACATTGAGTTTTTCCCGCCCATGCGGTCGGCAGACAAGATCAAGTTCAACGCCTCTTCCGAAACAGGCGCGTGGGCACATTGCAACCCCACCTGCCCGGAGGTCACCTCCGAAGAACTGCGGCAGGCTTACCAGCGGTTCCTCGAGACCCAGAAAGATTGATTCTGATTCTACAAAAAACAGCGGACGCAAAAGCGTCCGCTGTTTTCAGCTTGTCTATAGATGCCTAAACTAGGTCACCGGATCAGGCCTGCCTCGAGCACCGTCTGGGTACAGCGCAGGGTAAAATATTCCGCAAGCTCCATCCCATAGCGCACAAAAAGCGGGTCGTCCTCCCGCTCACAGAGCCGGGCGAACACCTCCCCAATCGCCTTGGGATCGCTTGGCGAAGAACGCGCCGTCAGGATGTACATAGTGAATGCCACCGAGTCAAACAGCATCTCGCTGGTCTCGGGGGATTCCTGCTCAATCTTGTTATAAAACGACGACATGGCCGACTGCGCCACGATCGAATTGGGGAACAGGTCTGCGATCACCTGGTTGACCACATAGGAAAACAGGATTTTTCGCTGGATGACTGTCCGCGCGTCATCAAACGCCCCTACCCCGAATGAGGTCAGCCCTCCATCCTTGCAGATCAGCTCCTGTGCAAACCGGAGGCCAAGCGCACGCGCCTTGTCCATGTTGCCGTTCGCCTTTTCCCGGGCAAATGCGACCGCCGCACCCTCCGCAGAATCGAACACCTTGGATACCCGTTCGGGCATAATCTTCATATCGCTGTCGTCACAACGCATGTTGGAACCCTCCTTCCTCAAAAAATCGGTTCATCTATCGGATTCACGACCAGAAAATCACACTTCATAAAACGGACGATTGGGGCTCAGCCTGGCCTACGTTCTCCGCGAGTGCACGAGCGAGCTGGTCCGGGCAGGAGGTCGATTTAAATCCACATTTGATCCCCTGCAACAGATCGATCACTTCGGAAACCGGCCTTCCCTGGACAAGCCTGCTGACCCCCTGCGCATTCCCCGGGCATCCGCCCTCAAACAAGACCTCGCGTATGATGCCGTCTTCCACCTCGATATGGATCACCCGCGAACATACGCCTTTGGTGCGATAGTCAAACCTCATCGAAACCTATCTCTCCTCACTTTGCTGAAATCCTTGCAATGCCTGTCCGGACCGCCTCCTCTGCCACCGCCTGAGCAACCCGGTCGGCGACCGCTTTGTCGAGCGGGTCGGGCAGGATTTTGTCAGCGGAAAGCGCGGACGCGGGCACCAGTTCGGCAAGCGCCTTTGCCGCGGCAACCTTCATCTCCTCTGTGATGCCGCGCGCGCGTACCGCCAATGCGCCTTTGAAGATGCCTGGGAATGCAAGCACATTGTTGATCTGGTTGGGATAATCGGAACGCCCGGTACCGACCACCGCCGCGCCGCCGGCCTTGGCTTCCTCCGGCATGATCTCTGGGACCGGGTTCGCCATCGCAAAGACAATCGGTTTGTCCGCCATGGAACCGACCATCTCCCTGGTGACCAGCCCTGGGCGCGAAACCCCGATGAACACATCCGCGCCCACCAGCACCTCAGCGAGCGAACCCTTTTGTCCGGCGTGGTTGGTGACCTTCGCCATCTCGGCCTGTGGGACGGTCATACCCGGAGCGCCGTCGTAGAGCGCGCCGTCCTTGTCGCACATCACAACCTCTCCAAATCCCATCCGGAGCAACAGCTTGGCGATCGAAATGCCCGCCGCACCCGCACCGTTAATCACGATTTTGAGTTTGCCCATCTCCCGCCCGGTGACCTTGACCGCGTTGAGCAGCGCTGCGCTTGCAATAATCGCGGTGCCATGCTGGTCGTCGTGAAAGACCGGGATTTCGCACTCCTCTTTGAGCCGCCGCTCGATCTCGAAACAGCGCGGCGCCGAGATATCCTCGAGATTGATCCCCCCGAAGCTCTTGGAAATCAGCTTGACCGTATTTACAATCGTGTCAACGTCCTTGCTGTCGATGCAGATCGGGAATGCGTCCACATCCGCAAACGCTTTAAAAAGCGCGCACTTCCCCTCCATAACCGGCATCGAAGCCGCGGGACCGATGTCCCCCAGCCCCAGCACCGCGGTGCCGTCGGTTATGACCGCCACCATATTGCCGCGGCGGGTCAGCGTATATGAGAGGCTTTCGTCCTTCTCGATCTCTAGGCAGGGCTGCGCCACCCCCGGCGTATACGCGAGCGAAAGGTCCTCGCGGGTATTGATCGGCGCACGGGAAATCACCTCGATCTTGCCGTTCCATTCATAATGCTTTTGCAATGCCTGTTCTTTTACGTCCATTCTGTCTCCTCCAGTTTTTTATCGGCCGCTCGCATATGCGATGCTCTGTCCAACCTGCTCCGCCAGCTTTTGCAGTGCGGAAAACGGCTCCTCTTCCGCGAGAAAAAGGATATAGCTGTCGCTATCGATCCCAAAGTCGACCACACAGACCTTTTCCGCGCTCCACTGCCGTGTCAGGATACCACACCACTCGCTAATCTCGCCATCCTCGTCCAGCTCGTCCTCCCGGATTGAAAGCCCGAGCGCGGGAAACGGGCGAAGCTGGGATACAGCGCACACAAATTCCCCTTTTTCCTCTTTCCAGTCCAGTTCGGCGGCATAACCGTACTCGATCAGGATATCCGCCAGCCCCAGCCATTGGAGGTCCTTCCCCGAGGTATCCGGGAGTTCGATGCCTCGTTCCCGGTACCGGCTGCGGTAGCGCCGCTGGTAGACCTCCGGTTCCCGGGTACACAGCCGGACCTCTTCCATTACCCGCTGGTCCTCCCCGGTAATGATTCCGGCGATCCGCTCCAGAATCTGTGATTTTTCCGTCTCGGTCATGTGCTCCATCCTTTCCTCATCAGCTCCGGCTTTTTGAAAGCCGGAACAGCCGCTCGAGCGGCTCCTGTGTGGTCAGGCAGGTCCCCAACGGGTTGGGATGCCCGGTGTTGCCTCCGTGAAAATCGGTACCGCCGGTCGGGATCAGCTGATACCGTTCGATCACCCCGTCGATTGCGGGGATGTCCTTCTTCTTTACCCGGGGATGGTACCGTTCCACCCCGTCGATCTCCCCGTTTTCGGCAAGCTCCTGCATCAGGTCGATCGAGTTGTAGGAGGACGGGTGCGCAAGGATGCAGATTCCGCCCGCACTCCGAATCAACCCGGCAATCTCGTGTACATCCGGGTACTCCTGCCGCACAAAACAACTTCCATCCGGCCCACCAAGCAGTTCCCGGTAGAGATCCCCGTAGAGGCTTTCGGTGTAGCCGAGGTCACGCAGGGCCGCCATGATGTGCACACTGTAAACCGCAGCCGCTCCCTGCGCATGGCGCAGGATATGTTCCTCTGTGACCGGGAAAAAACGCATCACCTTTTTCATGCTCTCACGCATCGCGCGGTCGCGGCCATCGAGCGTGCGCCGGAAGGTCCCTTCCAACCGGTCGGGGCGTTTAGGCAGCAGGCAGAGCAGGTGCGCCTTGCGCTGCCGCGCGCTGTCCCAGGCGGAAAACTCTGCACCTCCAATCACACCGATCCCGAACCGCCTCCCGAGCTGCTCGGCGCGGCGCACACCAGCCATTGTATCGTGGTCGGTCACCGCGACAAAGTCCAGCCCGCTCCGCTTGGCATAGAGAATCAGGTCGTCCACCCCGAGCGCGCCGTCCGACATCCTTGTGTGGCAATGCAAATCTCCGATCATCTTTGACCCCCTGTCCCCGCAAACCTTGACCTTACAGTCCCTTCTTATTATACAACGGCTTGCGGATTTTTCGCAACTTATATTTTGTAAATTTCAGCCGGATATGTTATAATCGTTATAAAACAGTGGCTATAACGACGGTGTCCTGCCGCCTATTCCGCCATTTCCGGCCTGTTTTGACTGACCTTCTGTGATACGGCCCTGTTTTGAGAGCGGCTTGTGTTACGCTATACTATCATAATATGGAGTTTGCCATGTCTTATATGATTGATTCCGGTATCTGGTCCTCGGTTTTTGCCGTCCCCACTTCGGTGGTTGATGACCACATCCGCATGTGTTCTCCCAATTCCCTCAAGGTCCTGCTGCTGATGCTGCGCCATCCAGGCGTCCCTGTCGACACCGAATGGCTCTCCGCCCAGCTCCATATTCTCCCTGCCGAGGTTACCGATGCGCTCGATCACTGGATCCGAGCGGGGATTATCTCGGATTCCGACCGCCCCGCCGCCCCTGTGCCCGCCCGTCCGGCGCCTCCTATACAAGCGGCGGTTCCCGCTGCCGCTGCACCTGTTGTCTCGGAACAGAAAAACGCCGAAACCGGGCAGCGGCTGGTCACGATCTCGGCGCGCCCAAAAATCTCCCAGGAGGATATTGCGGCGCTTTCCAACGCCAACCCCACCATCGGGCAGCTCCTTCAGGAGGCTCAGCTGGTGTTAGGCGCGCCGCTTACCCCGGTCGAAAGCGAAATTCTCACCGCATTATGCAGTTATTATGGCCTGCATCCGGACGTTGTCCTGATGCTGCTGCAATATTGCGTCTCGACCGGCCACAAAAGCATGAACTTTGTGGAAAAAACCGCTGCCTCCTGGATCGAGCAGGGGATCACCACCCATGAGCAGGTGGAGCAGGAGATCGTGCGTCTGACCCGCGACAACGAGAATGAAACCAAGATTGCCAAAGCGTTCCAGATTCACGGACGTGGGCTGACCTCCAAAGAGAAGGAATATGTCGCCCGGTGGTTCGCCCTCGGCCTGGACGAAAAGCTTCTCTTTCTCGCCTGTGAACGATCGATTGAAAACACAGGGAAAACCTCCTTCGCCTATGCCGACAAACTCCTCACCTCCTGGAAATCCAAAGGGGTTTCCACCATCAAGGCCGCTTTGGACGATATGAAAGGAGGCGCTTCCCGTCCGTCTGGACCCCAGAACAAGTCTGCCCAAACCGGCGGAGATTCCTCGATCGACATGTCCAGGCTGCATGAGATGCTGCACCGCGAATTCCGTGACTAGGAGGAGAACCGATGGGTTATACCAGAGAAACCTACCAAAAAGCACAGCAGGCGCTCGACGCACGCCGGATGGATGCCCTGCGGCAGGCGGAGGAGCGCCGGGTGGCGCTCTATGCCGACCTGCCCGAGCTTGCCGAGCTGGAACGCTCCCTTGCTTCGACCGGGCTTGCGGCGGTGAAAGCAGCGGTTTCCGGTGGGAACCACGCCCCAAAGATGATCGCACAGCTGAAGGAGCAGAACCTCGCCCTGCAAAAGCGGCGGGCCGAACTGCTTGCCGCCGCCGGTCTGGAGCCGGATTTCCTTGATGTGCATTACACCTGTCCGCGCTGCCAGGATACCGGATACATCGTGGAAAAACAGTGCAGCTGCATGGCGGAACTGTTGCGCAAAGCCGCCTATGAGCAGCTTTGCGATAGCTCCGGCATCCAGAACTGCCGGTTTGATAACTTCCTGCTCGATTATTACCCCACCCAGCCGGTCGGCCCTTACCATATCATTCCTCAGCGCGCGATGGAAAAGGTCTTTTCGATCTGTGTCGACTATGCCCGCAGCTTTTCCCTGCAAAGTGAAAGCCTGCTGCTTTGTGGAGGGACCGGTCTGGGCAAAACCCA
Organism: Anaerotruncus sp.; assembly: GCA_021770005.1. Taxonomy (GTDB): domain Bacteria; phylum Bacillota; class Clostridia; order Oscillospirales; family Ruminococcaceae; genus Anaerotruncus. The sequence continues at coordinate 77,524 of JAETRV010000004.1, forward strand.
CCTCTCGCTTGCGATTGCCGGGGAGGTAAGCCAAAAGGGATTCGGCGTGATCTACACGACCTCCCACCGGCTTCTGGGGAAATTGCAGGACCAGCAGTTTTCGCGGAACGGTGTCGAAGTTGACGATTACCAATCGATGGCGCTCGGCTGTGACCTCTTGATTATCGACGACCTTGGCGCGGAGTTTTCGACCAACTTTACCGTCGCGGCGCTTTACGGGGTGATTAACGAGCGGATTAATCTGCGGCGTCCGACCGTCATCAACACTAATTTTGATGAAACCATCCTGCGCGAGCGGTACGGCGACCGCATTCTCTCCCGTTTGTTGGCTACCTACCGTCCATTGCAATTTTACGGAGAGGACATTCGGATGCGCAAACGATTCGGAAGATGAACCTTGCTATGCCTGTGCAGAGCGACCTTGTTCATGAAATGGACACAAACACCTGCTATAATCAAACCACTTGAAAACAGCAGTCTCTTTATAGAGGACCAGACAGGAGGAAACAGCATGAAAAAAATTCTCTCAGCGGTTGCCGCGGTTGGGCTGGCTTTGGGGATGGGCCTTTCCGCATTTGCGCTGGATGGCGGCGGGATCGTAAAGCCGCGTGCAGGCGCAGAGGTCGCACTGACGATTCGGAGCGGCGATACCAAGGTCGCAGGAATCCATTTCTATGCGGACAATGATCCGGAGCAGTTCTATTTTAACGTCAACACCGACATGGACGACTGCAAATTCAAAGACCTGTTTGCGGATCAGGAAGCATACTACTATGAATTTGTGGTGGATGGTCGGATTCCATCGACCAGCCTGCCGACCGTACGGATTTTCAGCCCCTACCGCGAGGAGGTTGACGGGGGCCTTGCAAACCGCTGGTACCGTCTGAAGATTTATGAGGTCGATGGGGACACCCTCACCGACGTGAGCGGCGATTTTGCAGCGATGGCGGATGACGATGGGAACTATTTCTTTGACATTCGCACCCGCACTCCTGGTACCTACATCCTCGCTGAAAAATCGGTGCAGGAGACGGTCTCGCTCGCGGCAAATGCGGACCCACAGCTCCAGAAAACACCCAGCAGCCAGACCTCTTCCGAACAGCAGGCTCCCCAGCCTGCAAAGCTGCCGGAAAAACGGGTCAAGCGGATGCAGCCTAAAAAAGATTAAGCATTTTGCAGGAAGAAATTGAAACAGCCGGATGTCGAAAGACATCCGGCTGTTTTCGTTATACGGTCTCCGATTCGGCCAGCTGATGCAGGGCGTCCCCCTCCAGGCGGAAGGCCACGCACCCCTCTTTCGGATGTGCACCGAGTGACTGGTAAAAATCCAAGCTGGGTTTGTTCCAGTCCAAGCAGGTCCATTCCATCCGGATGCAGCCGCGTTCGGATGCAATCCGCGCAAGCTGCTGAAGCAAAGCTTTTCCATATCCACGCCCACGGAAAACCGGATCAACATACAGGTCCTCGAGGTAGATCCCTCCGCGCCCCAAAAAGGTCGAAAAGTTGTGGAAGAAGAGCGCATAACCAACCTCTTTCCCATCCTCTACGGCAAAGATCGCTTCCACACACTCTTTCTCAAACATCCACTCTGTAAGCATCTCTTCGGTCGCAAAGACCTGATCCGGCCGCTTCTCATACTCCGCCAGCGCCCGGATAAATTGCAGAATCAGTGCAACATCCTCTCTCTGCGCAAAACGAAACGTCAAGTTTTTCTGTCCCAAAATCATCTCTCCTGTTGGTTGTTCATTTGGATGCCCCCACACTTTTGCGGGTTTGGCACAGAATCCATTATAATATGTATGACTCGAAACTACAAGCGCCCTGCACAGGAAACTTTCCAATTATAGAGCCGGTTCCCGGAAGAGGCCGCGTTCCGCCAACGCGGCCGGAAATGCCTTCGGGTCGGCTGGTATTGCCATCTCCGACCGGTTCCACTGGGAAAGGTAGGCCGCCTGGATAATCTGAAGCGACCGCGCCCCCTCCTGCAAGCTGCACATAACAGGGGCATGTCCCGCGACCGCCTCGGCAAAGTTAGCAAGCGCCGCCGCCTGCTGGATCTCGTTTGCCCCGTCGTCGAATGAGAGATGCTCGACTGTGCTGGGGATCGTCCCAAATGGTTCGGTACAGGAAACTGTAAACTCCCGCTCCTCCTGCGCGAGCCGGCAAAGCTCGACTTCCCTGCCGTCAGTGATCACAATCCTGCCTTTGGTTCCGCAGATTTCCAGTCGGTCGGTGCCGGGTTGTTCGTGCCCGGACGCGATAAACTGTCCATGCGCCCCATTGGCAAAGGTCAAGAACAGTTCCGCCTCGTTCTCCACCTCGATCGGACGGTTGACCGCCCCCCAGCGCGCCAGAACCGAAACCGGCATCCCGCATAGCCACTGGAATAGATCGAGCTGGTGGGAGACCTGTGTCATCAGCAGTCCGCCGCCCTCCCCCTGCCAGCTTCCGCGCCATGCGCCCGATGCATAATAGGCGTTGGGGCGGTAAAGGGTGGTAATCAGCCAGGTTGCGCGCACCAGTTCTCCGAGAAATCCCTCTTGTATGAGGGACTTGACCTTGCGGTAGGCTTTGGACATCCGACGGTTATACATCACACCGCACACCAGTTCCGGACGTTGCTCAAGCGCCGCAACCGCCCGGTCAACCTCCTCCATCCAGACACCGGCTGGCTTTTCGGTCAGCACATGCAGCCCAGCCTCAAGCGCAGCTTGCGTCATTGACGGATGCTGTCCATGCGGGGTACAAATCATCACTGCATCCACTGTCCCTGAGCGGAGCAGTTCGCTGTAATCGGTAAAAACCGCAGCGCCGGTCAACCCGCAGGAGCGGATTGCTTCCTGCATATTTTCCGGGTTGCGGCTGCACAGTGCCGCCACCTCCACCCCAGGAACCTGCCCCTGGCAGATCAGACCAATATACTTTTTTGCAATCATGCCAATCCCGGCGAATCCGAGCCTCAGCAAAACAATTCCTCCTTAATTAAGCGCAAGACGGAAAAAACCTACCAATTCGTTCTCAAAAAAGTTAATCCGCTCATGCAGATAGTTTGGATAGACCAGATGCCGCTTTGGACAGGACGCCCGGTTATAAACCGCATACTGGGCAGCAGGCAGCGCGACTGTGTCCATCAGGCCGGTGCCGAGCAGCAATTCCCCACGCAAAAGCGGGGCGAACCCGCAAAGGTCGAGATAACCGAGCGTCCGAAACAGAGACTCCTCTTTGCCGTGGACCGGGTCGCCGTTGCGGAACTGGTTCCGCAGTCCGGCGCAAAGCCCCTCACGCACATCGGATTCCCACACCTTGTAAAAATCTGCGGGCATCGGATGGAGGGCCGCACATTTCACAACCCGGTCAGGCAGCATCGCCGCTGCAACGATCGCCAGCCCGCCGCCAAGCCCTTCGCCCCAGGCCAGCATCTGTGCGCCGTCTATCCCCGGAAGCGTCTCCGCGAGATGGGCCGTGGTGAGCGCGTCGGTATAAAGCTGCGTAAGCGGCAATCCAGCGGGTCCATCTTCCCAGCCTTTCGTCAGATCATAGCAACCCTCCCGGTTTTCCAGCGCAAGCACCGCATAGCCAAGCGCAATAAACCGGGTCATATGGTGCCAGCCACGCGTTTTTCGTGCATTATCGTGGAACATCAGCACCACTGGGGCCGGTGCATTCAGCTTTGGCCGCAGAAAGCGCGCGGTCAACAGTTTTCCATCGGTTGCAGGGAAGGTCAGCTCCCAGTAATCCGCCATCGGATTGTGGAACGGTACCCGCTTCCAGACCACCGGACGAGACTGGGCGGCTTTTTGATCCTGTTCTGTCCAGAATGCGGCGAAATCCTCCGGATAGAAAGAACTGCCCTTGTAGCTTTCGAGTGCCTTTATTGTCTCGGGAATGCTCACAGTGCCCCCTCCTCTCCGAAGAAATCGATAATCAGATCATCAAACGCTTGAATCTCCTCATGCTCAAACTCTGGGTAGAAATGATGCTGTTTTTTACAATTCAGGTTGTTATAGACCGCAAACTGAGTTGCGGGCGGGCAGATAGTATCCGAAAGCCCGGTGCCAAACAACACCTCACACTGCACCAGATGTGCAAAATTATGGGAATCAATATAGCCCAGCTTGGTAAAAGTTTCGGTTTTCCGCTCGCCTGTGGGGTCAAACCAGCGGAAATAATAGCGGATGCCTTCGTAGGCAATCTGGTCCGCACCCAGCTCCCAGACCTTCTGGTAGTCGCTCAGGAACGGGTAAAGGATTGCCGCTTTACGGATCAGGTCCGGATTGAGCGCGGCACATGCAATCCCAATGCCGCCGCCCTGTGAGGCGCCATTGACATAGACCCGGTTCAGGTCGATCCCTTCCAGCTTCCGGACGATCCGCGCCAGAATGCGGATGTTCTGATGCAGGCGGACATAGTACATCTCTTTGGGGTCGCCGTCCAGCCCCGCCACGATATGCCCCGTGACCGTCGTTCCGGTGTAGCCGCCGATGTCCTGCCCCAGACCGCCTTGACCCGGGCAGTCGAGCGCAATCAGTGCACAGCCCATCCCCGCGAACGACGCCTGTTCCAGCCAGCTCCTGCCCGCCCCCGGATACCCATGAAACTGAAGCACCAACGGGACCGGCTGATCCAAACGGGGCTTGAGATATTTCGCATAAAGGCGCGCGCCGCCCATCCCGGTGAACCATAGGTCCAGAAAATCACAGGTCGGATAGGACGGGACTGCCGCCGGGGAAAGTTCCCAGTCGAGCGGGACCGCTTCCGCCTCTGCCATGCGCGCTTCCCAGAAAGCGTCAAAATCTTCCGGCATAGGGTTGGTTCCCTGATAGGTCTTTAACTGTTCTAACTCCTGCGGCGTAATCATCCTTGCCATCCCTCCTGAAACCGGGCGGTGATTCCGTTACCGGTTTTGTTTACCGCGATTGGGTACGCTTGTGCCGGGTTCTGCTGCGGGAAGTCGCTCCGGTAGTGGGAGCCGCGGCTCTCCCGCCGCATCCGCGCGGCTTTCAGGATTGCGAGTGCAGTCTCAAACCGCAAGGCCAGCCTACGCGATTCCGCGACCTGCCGCACCGTCCCGCCCGTTTTTTTCACCAGCGCACCCTGCATCCCAATGATCTCCTGTTCCGCAGCTGCAAGCGCGGCTTCCTCCCGTTCGACCATCGCCGCCCGGGTCATCGCCGCCCGCAAACGTCCGAGCAGTTGCTCGAGGGCCGGAGTGTGCCACAGGTCAAAGGTGGCTTCCGCTGGCGGACACTCCGCCTGTTTACAAAATGCCGCCGCCGCGCGTCCGGCCTTGCCGCCGAACACCAGTCCGTTCGCGGTTGAAAGCCCGCCGATCCGGTCCGCGCCATGCATCCCGCCGGTGGCCTCCCCGCACGCGAACAGCCCCGGAACGCCGGTAGAACCGTCCGGCGCAATCCGAATCCCGCCATTCGCTGCGTGCGCAAAAATCCCGATCTGGATGGGGTCGTCCACCGTAAGGTGTTTCGCCTCTGCAAGCCAGTCGAAATAGGTTTTAACAAACTCGGGCGGATTCTTCCGAAGTTCCTCCCGATACCGCACCGTCACGCCCGTTTTGTCTGCAAGGCAGGCGCGGAAGATTGCGAGATCGACCGCTTTGGAATCCAGCCGCGCGGTAAACGGCCCGTGGGTCGAGCGCTGGATCAGCAGTTTTTCGGTCTCCGCATCGAGCAATGGTCTGCCGTCCGGATGGGAAAGCTGGGTGAACCGGAAGGTCTTTTCGTTGAAGATGGTTTTGTACGCCGGGGAGAGGTAACCCGGCATCATCTGCATAAATTCCAGATTGATGAGCGTGCAGCCCGCATTGAGCGCGAGCGCCTGCCCGATCCCTTCCACGTCGTCGGTGCAAAGCCGCTCCTCGAAGAGGGAGCCGTATCCGCCGGTCGCCAGCATAAACGCCTTACAGCCGAAACAGCGGAGGGAATCCCCCTCCGCTGCGATTGCGCCGCAGACACATCCGTCCTGGACGACCAGTTCCAGAAGTTCGCAATGGGGCAGCCGGACGATCCCCAGCGCATCCATCCGCTGGGAGAACACCTCCCGCGCGCTCGCGAACTCGATACCGTTCCAGTCCCGATGCTTGTGGTCGAAACAGGGGATAAACTCCTTTTCGCTGCTCTGTGCGCGGCGGAGCTTAACCCCCATCCCGCGGACCCGTTCGATTGCCGGGGAAATACCGTCTACGAACGTCTCCACCATTGCGGGGTCAGCCATACCGCAGCCGACCTCACGAATGGTAGCCGCGAGATCCTGCCGGTCGGATGGGTCTGCCGGGCCGATCAGCCCAAGCCCCCACGTCCCGGGGTAAAAGCTCGAACCGGAAAAGGTCTCCCCTTTGCTCAGCAGAACCACCGAACAGCCGGCTTCCGCCGCTTCGATTGCAGCCATAATCCCGGCGATTCCCGCGCCCGCAACCAGCACGTCACAGGCACGATCCGCCGGAATCCGCACGATTTGCCTCTCTGCCGCGCGGCTCACCCGTTCTGCGCCAAGCCGTTGTCGTACAGATGGCAGGCGCAAAAATGGTCTTTCCCTTCAACCGTATGCTTAATCAGCTTCGGCCGCTCTTTTTTGCAGATTTCCATGCACTTTTTGCAGCGCGGATGGAACAGGCATCCATCGGGCGGACGCACCGGGTTGGGCACGTCGCCTTCGAGGACGATTCGGCTGTGTTTGTGGTCGGGGTCCACGATCGGGATCGCCGAAAGCAGCGCCTCGGTATAGGGGTGCATCGTGTTGTCGAAAATCTGCTCGGTGTCCGCCAGCTCGACAATCTTCCCAAGGTACATGACCGCGATCCGGTCGCTGATATACTCGACCACGCTCAGGTTGTGGGTGATGAAAATATAGGTCAGATTGCGCTCCTCTTTGAGCTGCATCAACAGGTTGAGCACCTGTGCCTGGATCGAAACGTCGAGCGCCGAGACCGCCTCGTCACAGACGACCATCTCCGGGTTGACACAGAGCGCCCGCGCGATGCCGATACGCTGCCGCTGACCGCCCGAAAACTCGTGCGGATAACGATCCATATACTCGCGGCGCATATTGACCGCCTCGAGGATATCGCCGATGATCTTGCGCTGCTCCTCTTTGTCTTTGACGCCGAAATGCCGAAGCGGGTCGGCGAGCGACTGGAAGATGGTAAACGACGGGTTTAGCGAGGAATAGGGGTCCTGAAAGACGATCTGCGCGCGCTTATGGAGCATCTGCTCGTCCTCTTTGGAGAGCTTGCGCAGGTCTTTTTTGCCGCCGCCCGATTCGCCGAAATCATACATCATAGTGCCGTCGGTGGCGTGTACCAGCTGGATGATGGATTTGCCAAGGGTGGTTTTCCCGCAGCCCGACTCCCCTACCAGTCCGAGGGTCTCGCCCCGGTAGATGTCAAGGTCGATGTCGTTGACCGCCTTGACATGGTCGGTCACCTTGTTGAAGAACCCGCTGCGGATCGGGAAGAAGGTTTTTACGCCCCTCAGTTCAAGCAGGATTTCTTTATTCGCTACACTCATCCTCTTCACCTCACCTTTCTGATTCGGACCCGGCCTTCACCGCGCTGCCATAGACCTGGTCGGCGTTCCAGCAGCGGACCGAATGCCCTTCGCAGACGGGCGACTCGGGCGGCATCTCGTTGCACTTTTCACAGAAGAAGTCGCACCGCGGGCCGAACTGGCACCCCTTCGGACGATCGTACGGGTCGGGGGTAGAGCCGCGGATCGGCTGGAGGTTCTGGTTTTTGCCCTTGTGGAGCACCGGGATCGACCGCAGCAACGCCGAGGTGTACGGGTGCGCCGGATGCTTGAGCACCTCTTTGACCGATCCCCTCTCAACGATGTTGCCCATATACATGACCGCCACATCGTCCGCAAGCTCGCTCACCACGCCCATGTCGTGGGTAATCAGCATAACCGCAGTGTCATGCTCGGTCTTGAGCTTTTCCATCAGCTCGAAGATCTGCGCCTGGATCGTCACGTCGAGCGCGGTAGTTGGCTCGTCGGCGATCAGCACTTTCGGATTGCAGCTCATCGCCATCGCGATCATTGCGCGCTGGCGCATACCACCCGAAAACTCATGCGGATACTGGTCGATCCGCTTTTCCGGGGTCGAAATGCCCATCTGGGTCAACAGCTCGAGGGTGCGGGCGCGTCGGGCATCCTTATCGAGCGTGGTATGGTACTTGAGGTTCTCCCCGATCTGGTAGCCGATCGTATAGACCGGGTTGAGCGCCGTCATCGGGTCCTGGAAGATCATCGCAATGTCCGCGCCGCGCAGGGAACGCATCTCTTTGCCGTTGCGCTCGAGCAGGTCGATGCGGATGTCCCCGTCTGGGGCGTGGTAGGTGATGCTGCCGCTCTCAATCCGCGAGAGTTTGGGCAGCAGCTGCATGATCGAGGAGGCGGTCACGCTCTTGCCACAGCCGGATTCCCCGACCACGCAGAGGGTGCGCCCTTTATACAGCTCGAACGAAATCCCGTTGAGCACCTTGTTGCAGCGTTTATCCGAATAAAAATAGGTTCTGAGGTCCTTGACCGTAATAATCGCCTGTTGTTGCATCGTGTCGCCTCCTTAGCCCTGCTGGGTCGGGTCGGTGGAATCGCGCAGGCCATCGCCGATACAGTTGATCGAGATGACAAACAAGGATACCACAACGCCGACCGGCAACCACATCCACCAGTAATTCTGCATGACATAAAGGTCCTGCGCCGCGTTCAGGATGTTGCCCCATGTCGCGACCTCGGGCGGGACGCCCAATCCGAGGAAGCTCATGGCCGCCTCATCCAGAATAAACATCGCGGTCGAGAGGGTCAGGTTGACCACGACCGGGCCAATCGCATTCGGGAGCATATGCTTATAGGCGATCACAAAATCGTTCAGGCCGAACGCCTTCATCGACTGCACATACTCCTCTTCACGCAGCGAGAGCATCTTTGCGCGGGCCTGCCGGTAGACAGCGCCCCAGCCGGTGATGATGAAGATAATCACGAGGTTCCACAGCCCGCGCCCGAAGATCGAGCCGAGCATAATCACGAGGATCAGCTGTGGGAAGGACATAAATACCTCGGAAAGCCGCAGGATCACCTGGTCGAGCAGGCCGCCCTTGTAGCCGGCATAGCAGCCGAGCAGCACGCCGATGAATGCCGCGCCCAGCGCCGAGCCAAGCCCAATCAGCATCGAGAGCCGCCCGCCGTAGAGGGTACGGGTAAAGACATCGCGTCCGAGCTTGTCGGTTCCGAACAGATGCTGCATAGAGGGGGGCTTGGTCATCTGGGTGAGGTCGGTCATCTGGGGATCATAGGAGGAGATGACCGGTGCGAGCAGGCAGGCGAGGAAGATGATCAGAAAGACCACTACGCCAATCACCGCCAGCCGGTTGCCGAGCATCTTACGTAGCGAACGGTTCATCTTGCTCCTTTTGAGCAGGCCCGCTTCCTCCGCGTCGCGCAGCTTGTCAAACTTCCGGTCGAGCCGGGTTCTTTTCCTGGTAACTTCAGCCGTCATGTTTGCGCCCTCCTTATTCCAATTTGACACGCGGGTCGAGGATTGCCGTCAGGATGTCCACCAGGAAACTCGCCATCAGCACCGCGAGCACCGAGAACAGCGCAATCATCATAACCAACGGATAGTTCTGGCCGGTAACCGCAGTTTTAAATGCGTTGCCGATGCCGGGCCACTGGAAGATAGTCTCGATTACCACCGAACCGCCGATCAAGGTCGGCAGACGGAAACCAATCAGGACCACCACCGGTGTGAGCGAGACGCGGAACCCATGCACCAGGTTGACCCGCCACTCAGGAAGTCCTTTGGCGCGGGCGGTCTTGATGTAGTCCTTGTTCATCGTGTCGAGCATACTCGAACGGGCATAACGCATAACACCAGCTGTCAACGAGATGCCGAGCACGCTTGCGGGCAGGATCAGGAATTTCAGATGGGCAAGCGCGCCGGTCATGCCAGGGGCGGTGCGTCCACCGATCGGCAGCCAGCCGAGGTTGAGCGCAAACACCACGATGCAAACCATGCCGAAGAAGAACTGCGGGATCGAGACGCCGATCATACCCGCAACGGTGAGCAGGTTGTCGCCGACTGAACCCTTTTTGAGTGCGCTCAGAATGCCCAGCACGCTGCCGAGCACAGTCGAGATGAGGAGTGCAGCGAGCGAAAGCTCAAGCGTTGCCGGGAAAAGCTGGGCGAGCAGGTCCTTGATCGCCACACCGTTGGTGATCGAATATCCGAAATTGCCCTGCAAGAGCTGCCACAGCCATTTCAGATAGCGGATAAAGAACGGATCGTTCAGGCCGTAAAGCTCACGCATCTCGGCGAGCTTCTGCGGGTCGATATTGGCGAGCTGGTCGGGCGAGAACATATACGAGATCGGGTCGCCCGGCGTGAGATCCAGCCCCCAATAGATCAGGAATGTGATGACAAGCACCATCGGAATCATCAACAACAGTTTTTTCAGGACGTATTGCAGCGTATTTCGCATTTTCCACCCTCCTTGGGATCAAAATAGGGTAAAGGAAGAGGCGGCATCCGCCGCCTCTTCCTAACGAAGCCTGTGTCGCGCCCGGGAAACACACACCGGGCAGCGGGACAGGGTTTATGTCGCTGAGGCGCCGTGATCCAGATTATCCAACAGTCCAGTGCTGGATATCCCAGTCATAATTGAACTGCGGAGTCGCTTTCTTGATATCGCCGATCCGATCGCTGGTGATCAGGAAGATCGGCTGATAATAAAGCGCCATCGTGAACATTGACTCATTCTCATATTTAGACAGTTCTTTGAACGCTGCAATCTGCTCTTCCATCTTCGGGGAAGCGTTGGTTGCATCGATCAGCTCGTTGAGCTTTGCATCCTCCGGGGTGTGGGAGTTGGAGGGAGAACCGGTGCGGTAACGGTCATAATACTCGTGCAGGGAGAGCGCTGCGTTTGCCGCATAGCACATATCCCAGTTCACCGCGGTTGGGCCGTTGACCTGATCCGCCGGAGCCGCCCACAGCAGGGTTGCGAGGTCGCCCTGGACCAGCTCGAACTCCATCTTGATGCCAACCTGTCCCAGGAACGCCTGGATCGCTGTCATCAGGTCCACTGTGGCCTGATCGGTGTAGTAGTAAACGGTCTTGAGGGTGGTGTTCGGATCCCAATTTGCCTCGGCAAGCAGCTCCTTGGCCTTCTCCGGGTTATAGTCGTAGTTGTCCAGATCGGACGCCTTGTCTGCCTCGCCCGGGATTAGGCTGTTTGCCGGAACCGCCGAACCCTGGAACAGGGTCTCACAGATCGTCTTCATGTCAATCGCATAGCGGATCGCCTGACGTACCCGCGCATCTGCCAGCGGCGAAGGGGTTCCATCGGTTTTGGCAAACTTATTGAGGTAGAGCAGACGGGTGTACCGAACGTCAACCGGAGTGATGGTGATGCCCGGGGTGCCTTCCAGCGACTGGACATCCGAGACCATCTTGGTATAGCCATAGTCAAGCTGTCCGGATTTGGCACGGGTTACGATATTCGGGTCGCTGTCGCCCGCGCTCGGCAGAAGCTGGATTTTGAAATCCGCAACGCCGTTGTAATACTTATCGAACGGAGCCAGAATTGCGTAGTTCTTCATCTGGACGTCCTCTACCATGAACGGACCGGAACCGATCGGTTTCTGGAAGTAGGGAGCCTGCTGAACCTGAAGCGGATCAACATCTGCAAAGCACTTCTTCGGAACCGGCGCAAACTGGGTGAAGGTCAGCAGAGCGTCGGGCGCGATGCTGTCAAAGGTAATGGTGATCTTCTGCCCGTCGATTGCGATGCCGTCGAATGTCTCGTTGATGTCACCGTTCGCGTCGGTGCTTCCGGCAATCGCCTTGAAAGTTGCCAGGAACACCGGGTTGACCACCGCAGTCTTCGAGACATACTCAATGCTCCATTTGATGTCTTCCGGAGTGATCTTCTCGCCGTCGTGCCAATAGGCGTCGTCACGCAGCTCAAAGGTCAGGGTTTTGCCGTCGTCGCTGTAGGAATAGGTCGCCAGTGCGTCCGGATGGTCGGGGATCGGGCTGAGGTTTTCATCCGCCACGATCAGATGGGAATAAATCGTTTTGGAGTAGGTATAGGTACCCGGATTGAGCCACGGGGTCTCAAAAAACTCTTCCGGACCGCCGTTGGAATAGATGATCTTCGCGCCATCCGCCGCAGGAGCCGGAGCCGCGGGCTGAGCCGCGCTGGGCGCTGCCGACGATGCCGCCCCTGGGTCTGCCGCTGGAGCACTGCCTGAGCCCCCACAGGCAGTCATCCCCGTCATTGCCAGAACGAGCAGCGTACTAAGCGCGCGTTTCCACATCTTTTTCATATTGGGTGTTCTCCTTCCTCTTTTGGAACTTTTTGGTTTATGTGCTGTTAAATTAAGGCACTGGGTAAAATACTAACCTCATTATAGACCCGATGAAAACCATTTTCAATTATAATTGTCTACGAAAATTCGATTCAAACTTTGTGTATTTCGCTTATTTTTTTTTATATTTATAAAAACATCTTGTAAGTTTTGCACCTTACCTATATAATTGAAAAGCAGTAGTGACGGTTTGCACCATTGCGAAAGGCGGAAACGATATGGATAATATCCTGGATAGAGTCATCCAGAACTACCATTTTCTCACGCGCTCGGAAAACAAAGTCGCTGATTATATCCTCAAGGCCAAGCAGGAGATCCAGAACATGACCATCTCTGAACTGGCTGCAAACTGTGGGGTTGCCGAAGCGACTGTTACCCGGTTCTGCCGGTCGCTTGGCTGCAAAGGATTTCATGATTTCAAAATGGCGGTTGCGCTTGCGGTGCTCTCCCCGGAGGTTGGCTCGGCCTCCGAACGCTATGGGCTGTGCGGAGAGGTGCATGCGGAGGACAGCATTGAGGAAAAATGCCGCAAACTCTGTTATATGGGGACCGAAGCGCTCCAGCAGACCTGCACCTTGGTCGAACCGGAACAGGTCAGAGCAGCGGTTGACTGCCTATTTCAGGCTGAGTGCGTCTACTGCTTCGGGCAGGGTAACTCCTCCATCACCGCTATGGACGCTTGGGGGCGGTTTTCTTCGGTGACCCATAAGTTTCACTGGATCTCTGACGTACACATGCAGGCTTACACCGCTTCCCTGCTTGGTCCGCGGGATGTTGTCCTCTATTTTTCCTTTTCGGGGGCAACCCGCGAGCTTTCCGAGATTGGAGAACTGCTGCGTCAGAACGGTGCGCGCATGATCCTGATCACCCGGTTTCCCAATTCCCCCGGCGCCTCCTATGCCAGCCCGATCCTGATTTGTGGGGCGAATGAAGGCCCCTTGCAGCAGGGTTCTCTTTCCGCCAAGATCGCCCAGCTCTATCTGATCGACGTGCTGTTTAACGAATATTGCAGCCGCGATCTGGAACAGACGATCGAGAACCGCGCCAAAACAAGTAACTCTTTGCGCTCCAAGCTGCTGTAACAAATGAGAAAGGACAGGCGGCTGCCTGTCCTTCTTCGCTCTATATGATGAAACCAAATGGCGTCAACACCTGTCCCCTGCCAGATATTCCTTGGCGTACCGTTTTGGGGAGGTCCCGGTCAAGGTGCCGAAGGTGCGGATAAAATGCTCGTTGTTCCGGAACCCGACCGCCTCGCCGACCTCCTGCACCCGCATCCCCTGACGAAGCAGTTCGCGCGCCTTGAGCACCCGGCACTGGATGATATATTCGATCACGCTGAACCCGGTCGCGGATTTGAAGATGTGGCAGAGGTGGTATTTGTTGATGAAAAAGCGTGAGGAGATCATGTCGAGGGTGAGCGGCTCGGTGATGTGCTGCTGTATGTACTCGAGGATCGGAGCGACCCGCGCAAATTCGGGGCTGAACATCCCCTTTTCCCGTCCGATCGTCTCGAACGAGGTGAACACCTGAAGCAAAAACCGCATCAGCAGAATCACCCGTTCGATGTCGCTGCCAAACCGGCTGTTTTCAGGCGCGGCAAGCTGTTCAAAAAGCCCCACCAATTCCTGGGTCTGTCCTTGATCGAGGCGTGTGCAGTGGCCCGCCTGATGGATGCTCGCAAGGAAATCGGTCTGCTGGGTGGAAAACGACTGCAAGGCCGAGGGCGGCAGATGCATCACATACCGTTTGTATGCATCATTGGCGATGCTCTTATGGAGTGTCGCCTCCCCCACCAGCAGCAGGGTGCCGCAGTGCAACGGATAAAGTTCGTTCTCAATGAAAAAGTCCCCTCCATCCGAAAGCGAGAGCAGGATTTCCACATCCTCGTGGAAATGCGGGCGATCCATATGCCATTTATCGTCCCGGCTGAGCCGGAGCTGGTATTTCGCCTGTATCAACGCCATTCCCCCTTTGCAAAGCCCGCTTTTACGGCAGGCCCATCCGGCAAAAACAGTATAGCATAAAACAGCAAGATATGCAAACTATCCGCAAAAACAGTCAAATTTGAAAAAACGCTGTGCAAACCTGTCGCTTTGTGGATTCCCTGTGCATATTTTTTAGTCGAAAAAGCCATAATTTTTGCCTCCTTTCTTCCAATTTCTTAAATCTAACACAACATATGCAAGGTTTTTGACAAATCTTTATAAGTAATCCGGTACGGAATGTGTTATACTGGAAACACATGATGAGCGTTCTCTTTCAGAAGCGTTCTGCATATCCCGATCCTTTTGCGCTTTTGCGCATCCGGGCGGCGTCCGCCCTGCAAAATACATATTTTTGGAGGTTTTATCGTGAAAAAAGTGTATCAATTGTCTGATGCGATTTCCAAGTTCGTCCACGACGGCGACTATATCGCATTCGGCGGCTTCACCACCAACAGAAAGCCGATTGCTGCGGTCTCGGAGATCATCCGTCAGGGTCAGAAGGACTTTATTCTCGATTCCGGCCCGACCGGAAGCGATGCTGATATGCTGATCGGCGCTGGCCGGGTAAAAGCCTACATCAACTGCTACACCGCCAACTCGGGTGTCACCAACGTTTCCCGCCGGTTCCGCCACGCGATCGAAAAGGGCGAGATCCTCTTCGAGGACTATTCGCAGGACGCTGCGGTCCTGATGTTCCACGGCGCAGCGCTCGGCCTGCCGTATGTCCCGATCCGCATGATGCTCGGCACCGGCCTGGTCGACCACTGGGGCATCAGCAAGGAGGACCGCCAGAAGATCGACAAGCTGCCCAACGATAAGTTCCTGATTCAGGACGACCCGTTCAACCCCGGCCATCAGATCGTTCTGCTGCCGGTCCCGAAGATTGATGTTGCGATCCTCCATGTCCAGATGGCTTCGTTCGACGGCACCTGCCGCATCGACGGCGACGAATTCCACGATGTTGACCTCGCAATCGCTTCCAAACACTGCATCGTCACCTGCGAAGAGCTGGTCACCGATGAGTATATCCGCCGTGAGCCTTCCCTCAACACCATCCCCGGCTTCTGCGTTGACGCGGTTGTCCACCTCCCGCATGGTGCGCATCCGTCCCAGTGCTATGGCTGCTACGACTACGACAACCCGTTCTATGTCATGTACGACAAGGCGAGCAAGACACAGGAAGATTTCGACCAGTTCCTGAAAGACTGGGTCTACGATGTCAAGGATCACAGCGGGTATCTCAACAAGCTCGGCGGGGCGCGCCTGGCAGATCTGAAGGCGGTTCCCGGTTTCGGATATCACACCGATATGACCAAGATGGCACAGGAGGGTTAATCAATGGCTGACTACACCAACTATACCAATAGAGAAATGCAGGCGATTTCGATCGCCAAATCGATCAGCGATGGACAGATCGCGATCGTCGGAACCGGCCTGCCGCTGATCGGCGCTGCGCTGGCAAAACGCATCTACGCCCCCAACTGCACCCTGATCGTCGAGAGCGGCCTCATGGACTGCGCACCGATCGAGGTTCCCCGCAGCGTGGGCGACATCCGCCTGATGGCACACTGTGCAGTACAGTGGCCGAACGTCCGCTATGTCGGCTTCCAGGCCAACGAGTGGCTGCATGACACCTCCCGCATGGTCGCGTTCATCGGCGGCGCGCAGATCGACGCATACGGCAACGTCAACTCGACCTGCATCGGCGATTATCACAACCCGGTCACCCGGTTCACCGGCTCGGGCGGCGCGAACGGCATCGCCACCTTTGTCAACACGATCATCATGATGCAGCACGAGAAACGCCGCTTCATGGATAAGATCGACTATGTCACCAGCGCTGGTTGGATCGATGGTCCGGACGGACGCGCCAAGGTCGGCCTGCCCGCAAACCGCGGCCCGCAGATGGTTGTTACCGACCGCGGTATCATGAAGTTCGACGAGCAGACCAAGCGTATGTACCTGTATGGCTACTACGAGACCTCCTCCCCCGAGGACATCATTGAGAACACTGGCTTTGAGATCGATGTCTCCAAGGCGATCAAGATCGACCCGCCCACCCCGGATATCATCAAGATCATCCGTGAGGAGATCGACCCGAAACAGGCGTTTATCAAAGTTCCCCAGTAATCCCTTGTGATTCCGCGCCGGGCGTCCCGTTTGCGGGGATGTCCGGCGCTCCAAATTCCCAGATTAGGAAGGTATGCAATGAGTATCTACACGATGGGCATTGATGTCGGTTCGACATCCTCCAAATGCGTGATCCTCAAGGACGGTCAGGAGATCGTCTGCAAATCGCTGGTCGCTTCCGGCACCGGCACCTCGGGTCCTGACCGCGCGGTCGCCGAGCTGCTGGAAAAGAGCGGACTGAAAAAGGAGGATATGTCTTATATCCTCGCAACCGGCTATGGCCGCAATTCGATCGACTGGGTGGACCAGCAGATGAGCGAGCTGAGCTGCCATGCGCGCGGGGCTTACCACCTGTTCCCCGAGGTCCATACTGTTATCGACATCGGCGGCCAGGACGTCAAGGTGCTTCAGATTGAGAACGGCGCAATGGTCAATTTCCAGATGAACGACAAGTGTGCTGCCGGTACCGGGCGTTTTCTCGACGTCATGGCGCGGGTGCTCGAGGTCAACGTCTCCGACCTCGCCGAGCTGGGCGCAAAATCGACCAAGAAAATCGGCATCAGCTCGACCTGCACCGTTTTTGCGGAGAGCGAGGTCATCAGCCAGCTTGCGCAGGGAAGCGACAAATGCGACATCATCAACGGCATCCACCACTCGATCGCCAACCGGGTTGCGGGGCTTACCCACCGGGTCGGCGTGCGCGACCAGCTTGTCATGACCGGCGGCGTTGCCCAGAACAGCGGCGTGGTCAAGGCGCTCGAGGAGGAGCTGGGCCATACCATCCTCACCTCCCCGATCACCCAGTATGTCGGCGCGCTGGGCGCGTCCCTCTTCGCCTACCAGAAGGCGCTCAAAAAGTAGTTTCCCAGTTCCCGGAAAAAGCTCCCGGCATCCGCTCCTGACCGAGAAGTATGCCGGGAATCCAAGTTTTAGATTCGGAGGTATGAATCATCATGGCTGAAACCGAGAAAACCACGGCTGCGGCTCCTGCCGCGAAGCCGAAAAAAGAAGCCAGCCCCGCAACCAAAGCGCTGCGCAAGGTCGTTTCCGACGTTTACGCCGCTGCGTGGACTGCAAAAGAACAGGGCCGTCCGATCGGCTGGTCCTCTTCCAAATTCCCGGCCGAGATCGCCGAGACGCTTGGTCTCGCGGTGGTCTATCCGGAGAACCAGGCAGCCGGTATCGCCGCCCAGCATGACGGCGAGCGGATGTGCCAGATCGCCGAGGAGATGGGCTTTGACGCGGACATCTGCGGATATGCGCGGATCAGCTTGGCCTGCGCGAACGGCGCTATCACCACCAATGAGGGCCGCCGCGTGCCCCGCCCGGACTTCGTGCTCTGCTGCAACAACATCTGCAATTGCATGACCAAATGGTATGAGAATATCGCCCGCATGAACAACTGCCCGCTGATTATGATCGACGTCCCCTACAACAACCATGTGGAAGTCGATGACAGCTATGTGCAGTACATACGCGGCCAGTTCGACGATGCGATCGTCCAGCTCGAGAAGATCTCCGGCAACAAGTGGGATGAGGAGAAATTCAAACAGGTCTGCGCCAACGCCAACCGCACCGCGAAAGCCTGGCTGAAGGTCTGCGACTATCTCCAGTATAAGCCCGCCCCGATGTCCGGTTTTGACCTGTTCAACCACATGGCTGACGTCGTGACCGCCCGCTGCAAGGTCGAAGCTGCTGAGGCGTTCGAGCTGCTCGCTGAGGAGCTGGAAGAGCATGTCAAGAACGGCACCTCTACCCTGCCGTTCCCCGAGCAGTACCGCGTTATGTTCGAGGGTATCCCCTGCTGGCCCGACCTGAAAGCGCTCTTCAAACCGCTCAAGGGCAACGGCGTCAACGTCACCGCGGTCGTCTATGCGCCTGCGTTCGGCTTTGTCTACGACGATATGGATTCCCTCTGCCGCGCTTACTGCAAAGCGCCGAACTCGGTCTGCATCGAGCAGGGCGTCGATTGGCGTGAAGGCATTTGCCGCGACAACAAGGTAGACGGTGTTCTGGTCCACTATAACCGCAGCTGCAAACCGTGGAGCGGCTACATGGCCGAGATGCAGCGCCGGTTCACCAAGGACCTCGGCGTCCCCTGTGCAGGGTTCGACGGCGACCAGGCCGACCCCCGCAACTTCAACGCTGCCCAGTATGAGACCCGCGTGCAGGGCCTTGTGGAAGCGATGGAGCAAAACAAGCTCGCTAAGGAGGCCAAAGCGCAATGAGTATCGAAGTTTTGCTGAACGAATTTAAGGAAATTGCCGCCAATCCTGCCAAGCAGCTCAACGACTGCAAAGCAGCCGGCAAAAAAGCGATCGGCGTCCTGCCGTATTTCGCGCCCGAAGAGCTGGTTTATGCCGCTGGTATGATGCCGTTCGGCATCTGGGGCAGCAACACCAAAACCATCAACCGCTCAAAGGAATATTGCGCCACCTTCTATTGCACCATCGCGCAGTTGGCGCTTGAGATGCTGCTCGACGGCACGATGGATCAGCTGGATGGGATCATCACCCCCACCATCTGCGATACCCTGCGCCCGATGTCTCAGAACTTCCGCGTTTCGATGGGCGACAAGATGAAGGTGATCTTCCTCGCACACCCGCAGAATCGCGCGAAAGAGTACGGCATCACCTTCTGCATGAAACAGTATGGCAACATCCGCAAGGAACTGGAAGAGCTGAAAGGCTCGCCGATTTCGGATGAAGCGATCTTGGATGCAATCAAGGTCTACAACAAGAGCCGCGCTGCCCGCCGCAAATTCGTCAAGCTGGCGAACGAGCATTGTGACGTCATCACCCCGATCAAGCGCAGCGCAGTCCTCAAGGCTTCCTACTTCATGATGAAGGATGTCTATACCGAGAAGCTCGAGGCGCTCAACGCCGAGCTTGAGAAACTGCCGGTTTGCAACTGGAAGGGCGTCAAGGTGGTCACTTCGGGCATTATCTGCGACAATCCCAAACTGCTCCAGATTTTCGAGGACAACAACATTGCGATTGCGGCGGACGACGTTGCGCATGAGAGTCGTATGATCCGTGTCGATGCACCCGAAGAGGGCGACCCGATGCGTGCGCTCGCACAGCAGTTTGCGATGCAGGATTATGATGTTCTGCTCTACGATCCTGCTTCCGAGCAGAACCGCCGCGCTGAATTTGTCGCCCAGATGGTCAAGGATAGCGGTGCACAGGGCCTTGTGCTCTTCATGCAGCAGTTCTGTGACCCCGAGGAGATGGAGTATCCCTCGTTCAAAAAGGCGCTCGATGAAGCGGATATCCCGCACATCAAACTCGGCGTTGACCAGCAGATGCGCGACTTTGGTCAGGCAAGCACTGCGATTCAGGCATTCGCCGACGTACTCAGCACCCGCTGATTTTCCATTGTATGATAAAAAACCGGCCTCAACTGTGGGCCGGTTTTTTTATCCCTATCAGGGATAGCGCGTCAAACGGTGATATTCCGCTGGATATTGGTGAGCGGGTTGTTTTTTCCGCGGGCATGACTGTACAGTTCCATCTGAAATTCGCACAGGTCCGCCCTCGTGATTGAACTGGTGTATTCATAGATGAAACCGGTATCCAGATGGGAAATGCGGGTAATTCGGTAACCGGCATCCCTTGTCTGGCAGCGAAGTAGTTTCGCTGCCTCCTCCTTGATTAAAACAGCTGCAATCGTTTCTGTCGCGTGGTAAAGCTTTAAGGAATAGTTCTGGCTCAACACCTGGTAGAGCGATGCGGTGGAAAACTCCACCTGCTCGATCCCCGGACAGAGATAATACGGGATAGACGTTTTCTCAATCAATACAGGCTTGCCGTTCGCGCATCTCACCCGTTCCAGATAGAAGATCTCCTTTCTGGAAGGCGGGAGCTGGAGAATATCCGCAATTTTTTCCGGGGCGGCGGTTACCTCCTGCTTCAACACAATCGAAGAAGGAACTGCGCCAAGCTCGCGCATATTTTCGCTGAAATGATAGAGAGTATTCAACGGCCGTTTCATCTTGGCATCTGCTATAAAGGAACCTTTCCTGCGATAGCGGATCAGAAGCCCTTCTTCCACGAGCAGCTCCATCGCCTGACGAACGGTTGTCCTGCTGATCTTCAAAAATTCACTGAGATCGTTTTCCGGGAGCATCTTTTCTCCGGGCTGAAAAACGCCGGTTTTTACCTGCAAACGGATAAAATTCGCAAGCTGTTCATAGATCGGGACACTGGAAGCCGCTTGCAAATTGATCACATCTTTAAAAACTTCTCGTTCCATAGAAAGCAACCGTCCCTTCTTCCTGTACAAAATCATTATAACAACCAGGTGAAATACTTTCAAGGACAGTGAAATCTAAATTTTTAAAACTGCTTGACAAATCTTCCTCCAAGTTATATATTAAATGTATGATACAATTCAAACAATTAAGCAAGGAGGATGATTCGGGATGAAACCAGCAAAAAAGGCTGCGGAAATGTCAGCAAGAGAATTGGCACGGTACATAGACCAATCCGTTTTAAAGCCAGAATTCACCCAGGAGGAAATCATCAAATATGCGCAGGAGGGCATCGACTACGGATGTGCAACGATCTGCATCAACCCGTCATCTTTGGAACTGGTTTCCGGGATGGTAGATGGGACAGATACCGGTATCTGCGTGGTATGTGATTTCCCGTTCGGACTCTCCACAACCGATTCCAGAGTGAAGCAGGCGGAAACCTACTGCCGCAAGTATAGGATTCAGGATCTGGATCTTGTTGCAAATTACGGTCAGCTTCGGAGTGGCAATCTGAACGCTGTGACAGCTGATCTGAAAGCCGTTGTGGAGGTCTGCCACGGATATGACACGAATGTCAAGGTCATTATTGAGACGGATGCGCTGACCATCGAGCAGATCAAAGCCGGCACAAACTGTGCGATAGAGGCGGGCGCAGATTTTATCAAATCTTCTACCGGATTTTACACCGGCGGAGAATGTGTCGGGGCTACCCCGGAAGTCGTCGCCGCAATGATGGAGGCGGGCAACGGAAAGATCAAGGTGAAAGGTTCCGGTTGTATCCGTACGCAGGAGCACTTCTTCCAGTTGATTGACATGGGGATCGATCGAATGGGGATTGGGTATAAATCCACGCCAATCGTACTGAATGTAAAAAAATAACCCGGACAGTGAAGAAAAGCGGTGCCTTTGGCACCGCTTTCCCTATTTTCAGCCATTCTCTTTTTTTCCAAATGGGATCAAATTTTTCAGTTTTTGCAGGAATCCGGGCTGTTCCTCCTCTTCCTCTGGTGGAGCAGGCGTTTCCTCAATCTCAATCTCCGCCACCTTCATCACAAACTGTACTGCGTCCACCTCGGTATTTTTGGGGCTGACGAACGAGGGCATCACAAATTCCTTGTTGCGATACTCCTCCATCATCTCGTCGATCCGGTCATCCACCTCGGTGTCCATATCCCAGGTCTTGTCACGCAGTTCGGTCGTGCCGTCGGTCAGCTCGATGGTACCATCTTTCAGCTCAAGTGCGCCATCGTAGAGCTGGTCGGAACCGTCGCGCAGATCAACTGTCCCGTCATACAGCTCCTTCGCACCCTGTTTCAGGTCCTGTGCGCCGGTGCTCAACTCGCTCATGCCGCCGCGCAGCTCCCGGATTCCGTCATACAAATCGTAATACGCACCCGACAGCGTGTCGGCGCCTTCGGTATACTGATGAATGCCTGCATTCAGTGTCGGATAACTCCCCGCGAGCTGCCCGATGCCCGCATCAATCGCGGCGTACCCCGCCCGGAGCTGTTCCAGCAACTTGATCTGATCGTCGATCATCGCCAGCAGCATCCCCTGATCCTCCATCGAGAGGGTGAGCGCTTCCGGCGGATTGCCCGAATCCATCATCGGCTGCACCTGCGATTTGCGGAGCTGATCCCTCTGCTGGGAAAACATTGCAATCAGCTGGTCCAGCTGTGCGAGATACTGTTCTGAACCGGCCTCAATCTGTTTCAACCCCTGTGCGACCTGCTCCGAACCGGCGGTCAGAGTGTTCGACTGGCTGGTCAGGGTACGTAGTCCGACCCGGAACGCTTCCGCGCCGTCAGTCAAGGCATCCGACCCGTCCGAGAGCTTCTCCACTCCCTTTTTGAGATCTTTCGTCCCGTCAAACAGATCGTATGCGCCGTCCTCAAGGTCGACTGCTCCGTCTTTCAGTTCGGTCACGCCATCCTGTAACTCGGTTACACCGTCGTCCAGCTTGACCGCCCCATCGTCCAGTTCAACCGCTCCATCCTGTAGCTCATAGACCTTATCCATCAGTTCGGTGGTATCCGGGTCGTCGATATTGAGGGTGAGCGGGATACCGTTAATCTGAATACCACTCATCTCAAAGTCGGTCACATCTGCCGATATGGAAAACTCTTTTTCCTTATTCGCCAGCACAATATAGGAAAGTTGTTTGTTTTCTCCCACGTTGGCAACCGTCGCGTCCGGAGCAATGATATTTTTGCACCGCTCGCTGTCGAGCAGGATAGTAGCCTGCAAGGCGAAATTCTCCAGGTAAAGCGGGTTTGCACCATGGTTCTGGGTCAGGCTCACCCGCATCTCGAGATGGCCGCTTTTCCCGGCAAGATCATCCCCGCTGACTGCTTTGCCGTCGAGGGCATAGGACACGCCAATCTTCCACGGGATATCCCGGGTCTTGAGCGTCCCCTGATAGTAGAACTTCCCGGCGGGTACGTCCACCGTCACCTGTCCATTCTGGATAGAGAGCGGTGCTGTCGTTGTCAGGTTACGCACCGCGCTGTAATCCCCGTAATCGGTGATCTTCCCTGGCTGGTCAAGTTCAAACGCATTGACCACATAAATTTCATCGACCGAACCATCGTGGTTAAGGTTGACATAGACCACCTCATCTTTGGAGGTCGGGCTCCCCTCTGCAAACGCCTGTGTCCCGAGTGCGCAGGGCATCGACACCGCCAATACCATCGCCCATGTGCGCCTTGTGATTGATTTCATCTCAAAAAAGCCTCCCTATTCATCCTCTTGCAGGGTAAATTCCGGTTTGGACAGGAGAAGCTCCCCGTTCCGTCCATCCAGTTTATCGTAGTAGGTGCGGGAATTGCCCGCCTTGTCTTTCAATACCACCTTGACCAGCCGGTAGGTCCCGCCTGTCTTGGTTTTGGTCCCTTTGAGGGTACCGGTGAACCGGTTCCCGTCCCGGTGCACCAGATCAACCGAAACCGCCTTCCCGCTATAGCTCTCAAACCGCAGTTTCACTGAATCCACACCCGAGAGGTCGTCGGTCACCACCGCGTCCACCTGGATCAGCTTGCCGACGTCGGTCGTTGTCGGGCTGATCCGGACCCCCTGCAAAACCGGTGCGGTCTCGTCCGCCGCGCCTGAAACCCGGCTGTTCACTGTGAATGAAACTGCCTGTGGCAGCGGCAGTTTGTGATTGGCTTCCTTCACATCAGCCGGCCGGCAATATGCCTGATAGTTTTTTGCCTTGTCGGTCACGCCTACATTGTCCAGCAGGAACGTCCCCGACGGTTCGCTCTTTTTGACCTCCAGCGTGCCGGTAAAGACACCGTTTTTCCTGTCCTCGGACTTGAGCACCTTGCTTACCGTCCGTTCATTCGCCGGGTTTTCAAACCGTACCGTGATATGGTCGATCCCTACGCCGTTGTCCGAAACCTGTACCCGCAGCCGGTAGTTCCAGTGATCCCCTTCCGAGCCGTCCGGGGTAACTTCCACCGATTGTAGCCCCGGCTTGGAAAGGGCATTGTTCCGGTTGCCCGCTATCACCGTGAAGCCGCAGGAGAGCGGCAGCGGCAGGTCATCCTCGATCGTTGTGCTGGTGCTGTAGCTCTGTTTGTTGCCCGCTACATCCTCCACCGACATTCGGTAAAGGGTGAACCGCCCCGCCGGTTCTTGCAGCGGCACTTCCAGTTCCGCCTGATAGGAGCCGTCCGGTTGCCGGTCGTCCCGGTCGGCGGTACAGAGAATCTTGCGCCCATTGGCGGGGTTTTGGAACACCAGCGTCGCCTTTTTCAGCGAAGCAGGGGTGCCGTCCAGCCAGAAGGACAGCAACGCGGTACCGCCCGGCCCGATCTCCTGCCTACTGAGGGTACAACCCGTCGTGACAGGCTGGGTGGACTGTTGCACCACGGTAAACGAGGCTGGCTGTCCCTCCAATAGATAAGACTCGTCATTTGACCGGCGCATATCCTTGCGCTGGTAGTAATAGCGACTGACATTCTCCTCCCGGTCGGTCAGCTCGACCGATTTCACCTGGTAGACGCCTGCCTGTGCAGACGCTGGAATATGTAGGGTGCCGCCATACCGTTCGTTGATGTCCGACTCCTCCGAGGTTTCCCGCAGGGTGAACGAAAGCTGTCTGCCTGACTCGTTTTGAAACCGCACAACAATTTTTTCCATGCCGTCCTCATCCACCGCGTCCAGCCCCAGCTCGATCTCCCCGCCCGGAAGCGTGGTGGTATTTCCATACAGGGTGATCCCATGCAGTTCCGGGCCGTCCCCGTCTGCCGCCGCTGTCACAGGTACCGCCGAAAGCACCATCGCCGCTGAGATTGCAAACAACCGCTGAAAACCTTGTCTGTTCATGCCTGCTGTACCTCCTCCTGCTGCATCTCTTCCTGCGGGATTTCCTCCGGCTGTGTTTCTTCCTGCTTTTCCTCCGGTGTATAAAAGTGGAGTTTCCGGGTCGTTCTGCGGATCACCGGCTCCATGTTGGCGAGCTGTGACGGCAGGAACACCAGAACCAGAATCGCTGAGAGCACCGCGCCGCGGGCGATCAGGATACCGAGCTGACTGATGACCCCGTTGGTCGAGATCAACCCAAGAACCAGCCCTGCCGTGGTCAGGATTCCGGCTGAAGTCAGAATACTGCCCGCCGTGTCCTGGATGGTCTGGGCCGCACACTGTTTTTTGGGCATTTCCGCTCGATTTTCCAGGTACCGGTTGGTGAAGAGGATCGCATAATCGACCGTTGCGCCAAGCTGCACCGAGCTGATAATCAGATACCCGATATAATTGAGGGTCTTCCCGGTGAAATAGGGAACTGCCAGATTCAGGAAGATCGACGACTCGATCGTCAACAGTAGGAAGAACGGCAGGGTAAACGAATGGAAGGTGAACAGAAGGATCAACGCGATTGCGCCGACCGAAATCAGGTTGACCTTGATCGTGTCAGCCGTGATCGTGTCCTTCATGTCATAGACGTTTGCGGTCTCCCCCGCCAGATGGTAACCCTCCGGGTAATATTCCTCCGCCAGCGCCCGCAGTTTTTCGACGAAAGCGAAGGTCTTTTCGCTCTCGGGAGGGACCCGCGCCATCACGACCATCCGGGTGTATTCGTCCGAGTTGAGCATCTTGAGCGACTCCTTGGGCACATACTGCTCAGGGATTGGCCGTCCCACATTCTCAACAAACGAGAGCACCGAAGAAACCTCCGGGAGCGCTTTGAGTGCGTCGTTTAGCTCCTGCTCATTTGCAGAGTTGCCTTTTGGCAGAAGCAGGGCATAGGAGGCGGATTCTCCGAACAGGTCGTTGATCGCCTCCCGGTCGTTGACGACCTGGGAACCGGGCGCCGCCATCCCCGACATCCCGTACATAAACGAAATCTGCTTCTGTGCGAGATAACATGGGATCAGGCAAATCAACAGGCAGATGGTGACAAATCCTTTGGTACGGTCCGCCCAGCGTGCAGTCCGCTCGAAGGTTGGCATAAACGAACGATGCTGGGTACGGTCGATCAGCTTATAGCAGCACATGGTCAAGCAGGGCATGAACAGCAGCGTCACCAAAAGGGAGATTACGATTCCCTTGGAGAGCACATAGCCCATATCCGGGCCGATCTTGAACCGCATAGCGATCAGGGCCGCAAAGCCGACCACCGTAGTCAGGCCGCTTGAGAGGATCGACGCCGCTGACTTGGAAACCGCAATCGACATCGCGTCAATCGGCTCATATCCTTCCCGGCGGATCTCCTCAAACCGGTCCACCAGGAAGATTGCGTAGTCCATCGAGCAGGCGAGCTGTAGGATCGCGCCGGTCGTCTTGGTGATAAACGAGATCTCCCCGAACATCAGGTTGGTGCCCATATTGAGTACGATCGCCAAACCGACGTTCAGCATGAACAGCACCGGCTCGAACCAGGAGGAGGTCGTAAACAGCAGGATTGCAAACATCAGCGGGATGATAATGCTCATCATGTGTTTGATCTCCGCACTGGTGGATGTCTGGGCGTTTACTGTGTCAACCGGGTTGCCGCTCATCGCACCCTCTTCCCCGATCAATTCCCGGATCTGCGCCAGCGTCTTTTGCTGTTCCGCCTCGCTCACCACGATCGAAAAAAGTGCGTTCCCATCCTTATACCAATCCTCGACGGTCTTTTTGTCCTGCACCTCAAGCGGTACCTTGATGTCTACCTGATCGTCCAACCAGTTGATGTCCTCCACCCCTGGTAGCGCTTCGAGCTGTGCTTTATAATCGAGCGCTTCTGGAAGAGAAACGTCCCGCACCATCACCCGCAGGTTCGGTACCGACTTTTCATAGGATTCGTCCATCACGTCGAGCGCGATGGTGGAGGGCGCCTCATCCGGCAGATAGTCGATCATGTCGTAGTTGGTCCGCACCTGAAAGGTCATGATCCCACAGAGCACCGCCGCCGCCAGAAATAGGATCAGCACCAGCCCACGCAGCCGCAGCATCCATTTTATCACTTTTTCCAAGTTGATCCCTCACATTCAGTCTGTCAGTCTATCCGTTTCAATGTCAAATAATAAACTGGTGTTGACTATTATTACAAAAGATATTATAATAAACGTGAGGCAAAAATACCATAGTCAATTTAGCGGCTGAAAGTCTCTTAAAAGACTTATTGATATAATTTGTCTATTATCCTTGAAAAAAAGAGGTGAAATTTTTATGAACGAAAAACAGGACGACCGGCGGGTCCGGAAAACCAAGAAAGCACTGCGGCAGGGGTTCGCCACCCTGCTCGCCCAAAAAAACATTAAAGACATTTCTGTCCGGGAGCTGACCGACCTCGTGGACCTGCACCGTGGCACCTTTTATCTGCATTACCGGGACATCTACGACCTATATGCCAAGATTGAGGAGGAGATGGTCAGCGATGTGGTAAACATTTTAGACGCATACCGGTTCAAGCCGGGAGAATCGCCGTTCCCGCTGATCCTTGCGCTGATTAACTATCTCGCCGAAAACGCCCAGCTCTGCCGGTCGTTCCTCAGCCGCAATGGGGACATGGCATTTGTGGAGCATTTGAGCGACCTCATCCGCCAGAAATGCCTGCGGGACTGGCTCGAACTCTACCGCGGGGACGGAAGCGACACCCAGCGGTTCGAATTTTTCAGCGCATTTCTCGTTTCGGGCTGTGTTGGTGTGCTGCGCCGCTGGCTGGATACCGGGATGCTCCAAAGCCCCGAAGAACTCTCCGAACTGCTTGGAGAGATGGCTACACAGGGGATTTCGACCCTCTCCGGTTCCAAAACCTAGAGAAAAGGAAACCGTAAACTGGCTTGAGAACGCCATTGACGCTCCTCAAGCCATTCTTTTTTGGAATGTTGCCCCAGTTTGATTGACAATGGGGTGACAAACGTTTAAACTTAAAAAGAGAAGGGATTCTTGTGAAAACGGCCGGAAAGGCACCGCCTTTCAGCAATGCCTTTCCGACCTTTCACAAGATATATAGGGGGCGTTGGAATCCGACCGGGAAAAGCCTGATTCCAATTTAAGGAGTAAAGCAATTTTCATTCTGCTGCTCAGGAGAAGAAGCCGCCGCCAACCGGAATATGCGCACCGGTAATGGAACTGGAGGCATCGCTCGCCAGAAAGAGCAGCACACCTTGTAGTTTTTCATCCTCTTCAAGGGATTCGATCTGGGAACCTAGTCCAGTCTCCCCGAGGGGCACCTGATTTTCCACCGTCCAAGCAGGGTTCGGGCAGAGGGTATTTACCCGTATCCCCTTCCGTGCAGAAAACGCGGCCAACATCCGCGCGTATTGAGAAATGGCTGTCTTGGCTGAATCATAAGCGGCATCCGGCAGAGGGCAAGAGACATCTGCACCCTCCTCCGCATTCGATTCTGTTGCGGAGAACGTAAAGATGATGGATCCGCCGCGGTGTTCTTGCATCAGCTGTTGAACGAGCCTTCCAGTCTGGAAGATGTTGTCGAGATTTTCGTGCAGCGCCAGCTTCCAGCTTTCTTCCGAAGCGAGCGCCTCTTCCTCTACCTGGATTCTCGTATTGATATGGGCGACATCAATCGTCCCCATCTCCTGCAACAACGCCTCTCGCAGGGCGTCCACCTGCTCATCCTTCAGGTTGTTGCAACAGAACACCGCAACCTTTACATCAAACCGTTCCCCAAGCTCCTCTGCCAATCGCTCCAGCCGGTCGCTGTCCTGCACGTCGCCCAGCAACGCCAAGTCCGCTCCCGCTTCCGCGAAGGCCACCGCAGAGCTTTTTCCGATTCCATCAGCCGCTTTTGTCACCATCGCTTTTTTGCCCTTCAGTGAGAACAGGTCAAAAATATTTGTTTTGCGTTCCACTCGAGCATCCAGCGGATGATTCATAGGGTTCATCCTCCTTCTGTAAGTAGATTTGGAAGCAGCTATGTCGAATTGAGGTTGTCCTTTCGAAAGATTTCATCTGTCCTGCCACTATCATATCATATCCAATCGAAAAATTCCAATCTTTTTTATTTATATGACGTCCATAACTAAAATTTATGACATCCATAAAATGAGGACATATTATACATAAATTTGGTGGTTAGCTTTTGCATAATATACAAACACCCATAGAAAGGAGGATGTAATATGCAGATTCAGCAGTTGGAATACCTGATGAAAGTAGTGGAATGTGGCTCAATTACCCGCGCTGCACAGCAGCTTTTTCTGAGCCAGCCCAGTCTGACCAAATCGATTTCCAATCTGGAAAGCGAATATCACATTAAAATTTTCGACCGCAGGCCCAAGGGCATCCAACTCACACCGGAGGGAAAAGAGTTCCTCTACTATGCGCAAAATGTTCTGAACGCGATCCGTTCCCTGGACAAGGTCTTTGAGGAAGGGTTCCGCACGGGACGTCACATCCTCTCAATCGCTTCTCAGCAGTTCTCATTCCTTTATGACCTGATCCTACAAACCTACCGGCAGTTTGAATCCCATTCGATCCACATTGACCTGCTCGAGGCAGACCGCGGAGAGATCGTAGAGGCGGTGATTGGCCGGACAGCAGATATCGGGCTGATTGTATGCAGCCATATGGATGCCCGTCCATTTCATTGGCTGATCAATGACAAAAACCTGGAAGTCCATGTGATTGACTATTCCAATGTTTATGTCAGTGTCGGCCCTAAGTCCCCTCTGTATGATGCGGAGATTATCCGGTCGGAGGAGCTTGTGGATCAGCTCCAAATCGTTCTGGATATGGAGGATGATACAAAATCGGGAGTTTATTCAAAAAAAGAAGGCCTTATCAACACCCATCACGTCTTTTTCTGCAACTCGCTTGCTTCCTGTATCCATTTTCTGCTCCAGACCGATGCATTTGCTTTCACCCAGAAATGGGTTATTGATTCTCTTGAGAAAACACCGATCCGTTCGATCCCATTGGAGAGCCGCTCCCAATCAAACGAGCTTGTCTGGGTCAAGCGGACCAACGAAGCCACCAGCGAGGTGGAAAAACAGTTTTTGCACAACCTCTACAACCATTTCGGGAATTCGATCCCACCACTTTAATCCCCATAGCAAAAGGGAGCCTCTAGGAAAGAGGCTCCCTTTTCTTCTACCGGTTCTGGGCGAGACGCCCGACTAGTTCACTGTCTGGATCAACAATCGCGGTCTGATATGGCTCGTAGAGCACCAACCCCGGCTTATTGGCAGGGTGCTTGCGCACATTGCGGATCTCGGTGTAGTCAACCGGTACCTTGCCCGATTCCCGCGCATTCGAATTATATGCGGCGATCACCGCCGCCTGTTCGAGTGTGCGGTTGGGGACCGACCTGCCTTCGGTTACCACCACCACATGGGAACCGGGAATCTTCTGGGTGTGGAACCAGATGTCATGGTTGCGGCTGTCCTTGAGGGTCATACGATCGTTCTGGGTATTGTTACGGCCACAGAGGATGAGGAATCCGTCGTCCGAAAGATAGCGCAGCGGCGGGAGCTTTTCCTCCTTCATCCCACCACGCCGCGCTGGATTGCGCAGATAGCCCTGTGAGGCCAGTTCCGCGCGGATGGCGGCCAGCTCACTGTCCAGCGAGGCGCGCGCAAGCTCGTCGAACACCGTGTCAAAATACTGCAATTCCGCCTCCCCCTGCTCAATCAGGGTTTTCAGCTTTTTTTCAGCGGTGTCCGCTTTCCGGTACCGGGCATAGTAACGCTGCGCATTCTGGGAGGGGGTGAGCATTGGGTCGAGCGGGATTTCCACCCGGGGGCACCCCTCTTCATAGTAGTTTTCTACAGCAGCAAGGGACATCCCTTTTTCTAGGGCATAAAGGTTGGAATTGAGCAGGTCGCCGTAGACCTTCCAGCGCTCCCGGCCTGTCGATTCTTTCAGTTCTTCCCGCTGCGCTGCCAGTTTCCGGGTCACCCGCTCCGAAAGATTAACCAGCAGCTTCAGCAGATCGGAACTGCGCTGGTGCATCCGGTCGATCCGGTCCCGCTCACTGTAAAACCGGTCGAGCAGTTCGCTATAGCGCTCATAGGTCCGGCAAACCAGCGTATGTCCATACTGGTTGATGTCCAGATAGGTGAAATCCTTTGGCTTGCCCGCGCTATCGACCAGCATGGTCGGCGTGGCCTCCCCTGCATGTAGACGGTCTGCCAGCTGGGAAAGGTAAAATTTCAACCGCATGAGCTGCTCCTCATTGAGCTGGGAAACCGCCCGCTCGTTTCCGCGGGTGGCGCTGTGCGCAATCTCCCGGCAGACCAGAGGACTGAACCCCTCTAGCGCTTGCAGGAGTGCCTTAGAGAGTTCGCAGTCGGGGCCGGACTGGAGCCGGCTAACGATCTGCGCCGGCGTTGCCTGCCGGATATCCAATCTCTGCTGGGCAGGTACCAAGGTGTAGCCCTGCCCAGGAAGGATCGGGCGCACCCGAGACATTTCTGGGCTGATCCGCTTGATTGCGTCAACCACCATCCCATCCGGCGCGACCAGAATGATGTTGCTGTGCCTGCCCATAATCTCGACCGCAAGGGTCATCACCACCCGGTCCCCCATCTCGTTGACCGTCTCAAACAGAAAATGTAGGATACGGTCAAGCCCGATCTGACGTATCTCAACCAGCTTGGCGCCGGTTAGATGCTTGCGCATCAGCATACAGAACATCGGCGGAGATTTGGGGTTATCCTGCGGCTGGGTGGTGAAATGCAGCCGCGGGTTGGAAGCGGATGCCGAGAGCAGCAGCTTGTGGTTGCCGCCCTGTGCGCGCATTGCCACCACAATGGTTTCTTTTGCAGGCTGGTGGATCTTATCCACCCGTCCGCCGACTGCGACCGCCGCAATCTCCTGTTGAAGCTGGCTGAGAAAGATTCCGTCTAAAGGCATGGTGTTTCTCCTGTAAATTCTTTGTATTTTTTCCTGTCACACGGTTATTTTCAGGCCCTCCCCGGTACACGCATCCGCACAACCGCTCTCAATACAAAATAGAGCATTGCGGTCTCGATCGGGAGCATGATCGCATTTTTCACCAGACGCGCCGCGACCAGAACGGTGTAGGACTGCCCGTAGAGAAGCGAGAGCCAAAGCGGGTTCAGGATTAGGCTGTTGACCGTTGTGACCGTCAGTTTCGCCAGAAAAACCCGGGGGAGTGTGGGTTGTTTCCGATAGAGAAAAACGCCGTATAGGAAGCCGACCACGAATTCACTGATTGTGAATCCGATGAAATAGGCATCCCCATTGTTTCGGACGAAGAACCGGAGGATGTCCACCATCGCGCCCAACGAACCGGTCAGGACCGGCCCATAGAGCATCCCCGAAACCGCAATCGGTAGAAAGGTGAAGCTGATGCGCATAAGCTGCGAAAGGAACGCGGTGGTGAACTGGTGGATCACGATGCTGATTGCGGTCAGCATCGCTCCGCCGGTGAGCGCCCGGATCGAGTGCAGCTCACGCGCGGAATCGCGGATCATGCTGGGCAGCGCGCAGACCTCTGCGCCAAAGGATTTTACCATCTTGAACACAAAAAAACTCCTTTCATGCAACAGTAAGCCACATGAAAAGAGAGCGTTTCCCTTTTTATGCAGCAGCGGGATGCGAAACCGGCACCGCAAGGGTTCCTTTTCGTCCACCTGACAACTCCCCGTCCAGGCGGCACTTAACGCGCCGGTTCCTACTCTGCTTTTTTCCTGTTTTCATGCCGTGATACGGCTGTCATAAGAATTCACTTCATCTGAAGTGCTTGACTCTATCATAACACATTTTTGAGCAGTTGCAAGCATTTTTTTAAACGCGGGACAGAAAATGCTCTTTTTCCACCGAGAGATTAATCGAACGCACCTTTTCGCGCATCTCCAAAATCGAAGCTGGCGTCACCGAAAGTTCGGTGATCCCCATACGCAGATAATGCTCGGTCAGGCGGCGATCAGCCGCCGACTCCCCGCAGACCCCACACCATATCCCATGCCGCCGGGCGCTCTCGGCAGCGATCTGCACCAGACGCAGCACCGCCGGATTGCGGGGATCATAAAGTTCCCCAACCTTCATATTCATCCGGTCTACCGCAAGGGTGTATTGGGTCAAGTCGTTGGTTCCAATCGAGAAGAAATCTACTTCCTGTGCAAACTGGTCGCTCAGGATTGCAGCCGCAGGGGTTTCAATCATAATACCCAATTCAGCATCTCCATAGGGGACCTGCTCCTGCTCCAGTTCCTCCCGGCAGACCTCGACAAGCTCCTTTGCCTGCCTGATTTCATCCAGTGAAATCACCATTGGGAACATGATCGCAAGATGCCCATATAGCGCCGCACGAAGGAGCGCGCGGAGCTGGGTTTTGAAAAGCGCCTGCTCTTTCAGGCAGATACGAAGTGCACGATAGCCCAGCGCGGGGTTTTCCTCCGCTGGCAGGGAGATTCCCGGTGCGGCTTTATCCGCGCCCAGGTCCAATGTGCGGACCACCACCCGCCGGCCTTCCATCCGCTCGAGGACCGAACGGTATGCCTCAAACTGCATCTGCTCGGACGGGATGCCGCCATACTCCATATAGAGAAACTCGGTGCGGAAAAGTCCAATCCCCTGCCCGTCGTTTGCCAGCACCAAGTCTACATCCGACGGATGCCCGATATTCCCATAGATTTCGACCTCCACCCCATCCTGTGTAAGGCTGGGCACCCCTTTCAGGGTTTGCAGACGTTCCCGGTAAATCTGGTATTCCGCCTGCTTGCAGTGATAATCCTGAAGCAGCTTGTCCGGAGGGTTGGCGATCAAAACGCCGTTAAATCCATCCAAAACGATCATATCCCCGTCATCCAGCTCTGCGAGCTGATCCCCCAGCCCGACCACCGCAGGAATCCCCATCGTCCGCGCCAAAATCGACGAGTGGGACACCTGTGACCCACCGCTCGTCACAAAGCCGAGCACCCGATCCCGGTCGAGCTGGATCGTCTCACTGGGCAGCAGATCTTTGGCGACAATGATGATCTGCCCTTTGATCTGGGAAACATCATAGGCCGCTTCCCCCTGTAAGAGGCGGACCACCCGGCTAGAAATGTCGATCATATCCGCGCTGCGCTCCCGCAGATAGGCATCCTCCATCGCGGAAAACATCTGGGCAAACCGCTCCCCGGTCTGCTGGGCGGCATATGCTGCGCTGTAGTGGGATTTCGCAATCAGCTCATGGACGCTGTTGACATAGTCGTTATCGCGCAATAACAGCTGATGGATTTCGAAAATGATGGATTCTTCCGGCCCTACCGTGTTCTTGGCTTTCTGGTGCAGCTCCTCAAGCATCTCGATCGCTTTGAGGCGCGCTTCCTCAAACCGTTCCATCTCAAGAACCGTATCGACCACCGTGTCACACTCGACCCGCTTTACCACATTATCGATGAAATGCACTTTTCCAATCGCAACGCCCCGCGAAGCCCCTATCCCGGTAAGCCTTTTCATGGAATCACCTCCAGATGCCCGATCATTCCCGGCTCAAAATGTGTTTTCACAGAACCTTTTCAGCAGTTCCGCTTCTTCTTCCTCTTTCGGACCTTCCAGCTTAAACTTGACGGTATCGCCGCAACGGATTCCGAGACTCATTACGCCGAACAGCCGCTTCGCCTCCACTTTTCTACCCTTTTTGACAACCATGATGCGGGAAGAAAGTTCCCCTGCTTTTTTCACAAGAAGACTGGCAGGGCGCGCATGCAGCCCCAGTTCGTCCCGGATGGTATAGCGAAATTCCTTCATCGAAAGTGCCTCCGCATGGCCTTGCTATTTGTTCCCATTATAATCCGCCTTTTCGGTTCCGTCAACCATATAACCTCACAATTTTGCAGGATTTTTAAAAAAGGGATGCAAAATCTCTTTGCATCCCTCTTGTTTCTATTCTTCTTCCTCTTCTTCTGAAGGTTTCTTTTTCCCGATCGGCTGGACCGTATGCGCACGCCGGCCGACATGGAATTTTTTCTCCTTCGAAGCGCTCTTCCCCTCCGGCTCGCGCGGCAGCGGCGCCTCAGGGGAGCAGTAGCTTTCCAGCTCGACCGGCATACTCCGCAGATATAGCCGGGAATCAATCAGCCGGCGGATCAGCATCAGGATCACCGACCAGACCGGAACGCCGAAGAACATCCCCAAAAATCCATAAAGCCCGCCAAACAGCATGATCGAAAAAACCACCCAGAATGCGGAAAGCCCCGTTGAATCGCCCAGAATCTTTGGGCCGAGGATGTTGCCGTCAAACTGCTGCAACAGAAAGATAAAGACAATAAACCAGAGGGATTTGATCGGATGATCGATCAGGATGATAAAAAACGAGGGGATCGCGCCAATGAACGGGCCGAAATACGGGATCACATTGGTGACGCCGACGATCACCGAAACCAGCATGGTATTCGGCATGTTCATGAGGTTCATGCAGATAAAACACAGGATGCCAATGATGAGAGAGTCGAGCAGCTTGCCGCTGATAAATCCGCCGAAAATGCGGTTTGCATCGCTGCTCAACTCCAACAGCCAGTCGGCGTTTTTATTCGGCAGGAACGCGTAGAGAATCTTCTTGATCCCCGCACAGAATCGTTCCTTGTCGCCCAGCATATAGATCGAGACGATCACCCCAACCACCACCTGCAACAGCCCGGAAGCAAAGTTGGTGGAAAAGGTCACCACCCACGGTACCAGCTTTTTTAAGGTGTCCAGCGTGGTCTGCGCGATGGTATCTGCATACTGCCCGATATAGGTTGAAAGGGCGGCGGGCAGGTCAATCTCGGGAAAATAAGAGAGCAGGACCGGCATCCAGGTATCCGCTGTATTGACATAAACCGTCAGCCGGTTGACCAGGCGGGTCAGGCTCAGGATGAGCTGCGGCATCACAATCCCACTGAACGCTGCAATCAGCCCTGCGGCAAACAGGTAGGTCAACAGGATGCTCAACCCACGTTTGGGGCGGTCGTTGATCCGATCCCCCAATAGGCGGTCGAGACAATCATGTTCAAAAAATTTCAGCACTGGATTGAGCAGATAGGCGATTGCAAACCCATAAATGAACGGCGTAAGCAGCCCGACAACCACCCCGATCTGCCGCTCAAAATATTTGAGATTGCCCAGAAAGCTGCTGAACAAAGCTGCTGCCGCCAGCACCAGAAACGCATATAGCGCAATGGTATTATAACGCTTGTTAAAGTCGAACTTCATATGAAAATTTCACGCTTCCATCTCTGTCATTTTGTCCTGTAGCGATCCCCGGTCAACCGGCAGGAAATCACCTACGACGGTCTCTTCATGTGGTATGTGCGACCGACTGTGTTATACTTTTCACATATTATAACATACTGTTTCTGCTAATTCAATACTGCAATAGATTTATTCAGAAGCATTGCATAGGCCAGCCATACCAGGTAGGGAAGCATCAGCCAGAGGGTGCGGCGATCGATCAACGCGAAGCAGATAGTGGTCACCAATGCGAGCAGGAAGATTGCGCAAAGCAGCCGGAACGCCCAGCCATATGCGCCCCATCGGAAGAAAAGCGGGCTCCATAAAAAATTCAAAAAAAGCTGTACTAGGTAGAAGGTGATCGCCTGGGTACGGGCCTCCCCTTTTGGAGACTCCACCACCAGATAAAACGCAATCGCGATCATCAGATAAAGCACCGGCCAGACCACCGCAAACACCCAGTCAGGCGGCGCAAACCATGGTAGGTATAATTCCTGATAAGCTGCCTTGACATCCCCCGAAAGCCGGTTGCTGAGAAAGCCGCCCCCCATAGCCAGCGCAATAGAAGCGATAAGCGGTTTGGCCCGAATCTGTGCAGTCATTTTTCTCCCCCTCTTCCAAAAACGGTTTCTTCAAAGTATAGGGCAATTTTCCCCAAAATATGCTTGCGGATTTGACGGCAGGCGCTCTGAATGGTATCATATAGGCGAGGAGGGGTTTTCTATGACAAAAAAAGAAACCGCCCAGAGGGCGGTCGAACTGCTCAAACAGGAATATCCGGACGCGATCTGTTCGCTCACCTATACCCGCCCCCATGAGCTGCTGATCGCCACCCGTCTCGCTGCCCAATGCACCGATGTGCGGGTTAATATCGTTTGTAAAGACCTATACGCAAAATATACTTCGATTCAGGCGTTTGCCGAAGCCGATCTTACCGATGTGGAGGAGTGTATCAAGTCCTGTGGGCTGTATAAAACCAAGGCCAAGGACATCATTGCGATGTGCCAGATGATGATGGAACAGTACGGCGGAGAGGTGCCGGACTCTTTGGAAGAATTGGTCAAGCTCCCCGGGATTGGGCGCAAAACCGCGAACCTGATGATGGGCGACGTTTTTCACAAACCGGCGATCGTCGTTGACACCCATTGCATCCGGCTGACCAACCTGCTGGGGCTTTCGGAAGGCAAAGACCCGGTCAAGGTTGAAAACCAGCTCCGGCCCCTGCTCCTGCCCGAAGAGTCCAACGATTTCTGTCACCGGCTGGTGCTGCATGGGCGGGCGGTCTGTGTTGCGCGGCGCCCGCAGTGCGACCGATGTGTCCTGAACGTCTGCTGCAAACACTATCAGGACACCTATCATCCAGAACCTGCCTAAAAAGGCGCCGCGCAGATTTTGAAGATCTGTGCGGCGCCTTTTTTTGCAGGAAACCAAATCTCATCATTCATTTTTCTGGAAATCTCATCGGATCAGTTTGCGGAGGTCATCGCGGGTGAACAGGTACTTTTTGCTGCAAAAATGACAGCCCACTTCGGTCGTCTCCTGCTCGTCGATTAGGCTTTGCAATTCTTCCCTTCCGATGCTGACCAGAGCACGTTCTACCCGTTGACGCGAGCAGCTGCACCGGTAGCTGATTTCGGTTTCCTCTAGCAGGTCGGGATAGAACCCATCCAGCACTGTATGGATGATTTCAAGCGGCGTCATACCGTTCTGGATCATCTCGGTGACCGGCCTGACCTTCTCCAGAGACTGTTCAAGTTTCTGAATCACATCCTCCCCCGCACCCGGAAGGAGCTGGATTAGATAGCCGCCCGCTGCCCGGACGCTCAAATCCGGGTTGACCAGCACCCCTAGTGCGCAGACCGTCGGTGTCTGCTCGCTGACTGCGTAGTAGCTGGTGACATCCTCGGCGATCTCTCCAGAAACGATCGGCACCGAGCCGGTTGCCGGCTCAGAAAGCCCCACATCTTTAATGACCGTAAGGGTACCCTGCCTGCCGACCGCACCAGCGACATCCAGCTTCCCATACTGGTTAAGCGGGATTTCGACAATCGGGTTGGCAACATAGCCGCGCGGATTTCCGTGGCTGTCCGAAACCGCGATCAGCGAGCCAGCGGGCCCATCCCCCGCCAGCCGGACGGTCACACTATCGGTCTCATTTTTCAGTTGGCTGCCCATGATCGAAGCTGCGGTAATCAGCCTCCCCAGCGCGGCGGTAACTGTCGCAGACGGCTGGTGGATCCGCTCCATCTCCGCGGCCACATCGGTCGAATCTACTGCGGTACAGACACAGCTCCCATCCTCGGCAATTGCTCTTATCAGTTTTCCCATATGCTTCTCAAATCCTCATCTTTCTCGTTTGCGGGCCAGATAAACCGCCCGCTGGGTATCCTCCCGCACCGGATCAAACGTATCCCCCGCATAGACGGCAAGCAGCTCATATCCCGCCTCTTCCAGCCAACCGCAAAGCTGGCCGCGGGAATAGGCACGCTCAAAAAAGTGCTCTTCCTCCCGGAAATAGGTATCCCCTTCCCGCTCGAACAGATCAATCGAGATTTCTGTGCGCAGGTCCTGCTCGGTCGTGTTCTGCCAGACACAATACACCTCATCAAAATCATAGACAAAGGTGTTGTCCGCCAACACCTCCCGATGTTTATACTCGGTGTTCACGTCGAACACAAACAGCCCGCCCGGAACGGTGAAGAGCGAAATACGCTCGAACGCCTTCCGGACGGTGTCTGGGTCGTCAATATGGTTGATCGAATCGAGCGCACAGACCGCTACGTCGATCGTTCCGTACAGGTCGAGCCGGTCGAACGGCTGACAGAGGAACAACACCGGACGTTCTCCGCTGTTTTTAGCTGCCGCTTCCGAAAGCATCTCGGGGCTTGCATCCACGCCAATCACGTCGTAGCCCAGCTCAGAAAATGCTACCGACAGGCTCCCGGTCCCACAAGCGAGATCGAGCAGGATGGTCTGCGTGGTGACTGGCATCTGCTCCCGGATCATCCGGTCAAAATAGCGCGCGCGGGCCGGGTAATCGATCTCCCCCGTGAGCAGGTCGTACCACGCAGCAAACGCGCTCCCATACGCCATTAGCCCTGCACCCGCTCGAACACAACCTGATAGCCGTCGCTACCATAATTGAGCGAGCGATTCACCCGGCTGATTGTGGCTGTAGATGCGCCGGTTTTGGCGACAATATCGCTGTAAACCCGTCCTTCGTTCAGCATCTTGGCGACCTCCAGCCGCTGAGAAAGGGCTTTCAGCTCCTGGACCGTACAGAGATCCTCAAAAAAATTATAACATTCCTCCATCGTCTTTAAGGCCAGAACCGCCTTGAACAGGTATTCCACATTTACATCTTTTAGCTTGGTATTCACGAGGCTCCCCCCAAAAAATAAAAGTACATACTTTTTTTATTTTATCATTTTAGAGTGTGAAAGTAAAGAGCTTTTTACCATATAAATGTGAATTTTTCAGCGGTTTTACAAACCTAGCGTATCCGCCCATGCGAAGCACTTGTCTATGGAAAACCGCCCATCCCGATCTAGGACAGACGGCACAAAAAAGGCGCTCCTGTTTCACAGCTTTCAGATTTTTACATCTTTGAAAAGGTGCTTTTTCTCTTGCAAAAAGCCTCCTCTTCCCGCACAAGTGGGCGCTCCGCAGCCAGAGGCTCTGCCTTTGGAAACCGCCACCTTTTCAAAGGTGGATGAAACCTTTCATTCCGATTTAAAGGGACTTCTCATAGAAGGTCGTTCCGGATGATATCCTCGAGCGTCTCCCGCTTGACCACCACTCGGTCTTTCCCGTCCCGGAGCATCACAACTGCGGGCTTGGGGATGCGGTTATAATTGGAGGACATCGAATAGTTATATGCGCCGGTGGAGAGTACCGCGAGGATGTCCCCCGCCTGCACCTCCTGAAGCTGCATCTTTTCCCCAATCAGGTCACCGCTTTCGCAGCATTTCCCCGCGAGGGTGATGGTGCGCAGCTTGGGCTGGGATGCCTTATTTGCAACCATCGCCTCGTATTCCGACTGGTAGAGGATATAACGCGGGTTGTCACACATCCCGCCATCGACCGCAACATAGGTGCGAACGCCGGGAATCTCCTTGACCGATCCGACGGTATAAAGGGTGATCCCGGCAGGCCCGACGATCGAACGTCCCGGCTCGATCACAATGTAGGGGGTGTCAATCCCCAACGACGCACAGGACTTTTTGACCCTCTCGGAAACCTGCATCATATAGCGGTCGTACTGCACCGGATCGTGCTCTGGCAGATATTTGATCCCAAACCCCCCGCCCAGATCGAGGATGCCAAGGGTAAGCCCGGTCTTTTCCTTGATCTCGGCGATAAACCGGAGCATAATTTCAGCAGCATGCTCGAACGGCTCAATATCAAAAATCTGCGACCCGATATGGCAGTGCAGGCCCCGCAGATCGATCCCCTTCATCCCTGCCGCCATCCGGACCGCCTCAAGCGCTTCGCCGGTCTCGAGCGCAAAGCCGAACTTGCTGTCGATCTGCCCGGTGCGTATGAATGCGTGGGTATGGGCATCCACTCCCGGCTTGATCCGGAAAAGGATACTCGCTTTCCGGCCCTGGCTAATCGCGAGCTGGTTAAGCAGGTCCAGCTCGGACAGGTTGTCTACCACGATCTGCCCGACCCCATATTCCAGTGCGGCAAGCAGCTCCTGAACCGTCTTGTTGTTACCATGGAAAAAGATGCGCTCGGCCGGGAAACCGACGCTCTGGGCGGTATACAGCTCCCCGATCGAAACAACGTCCAACCCCAGCCCTTCCTCCATCGCGATCTGACAGGCTGCCTTGCAGCAAAACGCCTTGCTTGCATAGGTCACAAGCCCACGCCCGTCATAATATTTGTTGATCGACTCGCGGTAACTCGCACAGGAGCGCCGGATTTCATCCTCATCCATCACATAAAGCGGAGTTCCATAGGTCTGCGCCAGCTCGACGGTGTCCCGCCCGCCAATCGTCAGGTGCCCAAGCGCGTTCAATCCTAAACAGTCGGAAACAAACATTGTCAAATCATCCTTTTCGCGCGCAGGCCCCGCCTGCGTTTATTCTGCCGTGTCTGCGGCGCACTCCGCCTCAATTTCAGCGATGACCGCTTTTACCTCGTCTACTCCATCCCCCTTTTCCGCGGAAAACGGGATCAGTGTGATTTGATCCGCGCAGGGCAACTCAGAACGCAAGGCCTCCAGCCGCTCCTGCTGCTGTTTCTGGGAGAGTTTGTCTTTTTTTGTTAGTATCACCACAAATGGGAATTCATGATCAATCAGGAAATTGACCATCATCAGGTCATCCGCAGTCGGAGGGTGGCGCATATCAACCAACTGGAACACCAACTGCAAATTGCGGTCCTGCGCAAAGTAGCCTTCGATCAGCTCCGCCCAGCGTCGTTTTTCTCCCTTACTGACTTTTGCATAGCCGTAACCGGGCAGGTCGACAAACCGGATCCCATCCGCATGGAAAAAATTGATGGTCGCGGTCTTGCCCGGCACACAGGAGACCCGGGCAAGCTGTTTCCGGTTGAAGAGCTTGTTGATCATCGAGCTTTTCCCGACGTTGGACCGTCCTGCAAACGCGATTTCCGGCAGGCCGGATGCAGGCAGCTGCTCCGACGTGCCATAGCTCGCCTCAAATGTCACATTATGGTAGTTCATCTTTCCTCCTCACTGCGGGATCGGCGTATTCGCGGGCAGGTCGGGCGCTGGCTTTTGGCCAAGCGCGTCGAGCGCGGGC